>NZ_BCTC01000115.1 GCF_001571085.1 Azohydromonas lata NBRC 102462 | reverse complement strand
TTTGGCGCGTTTCTCGGCTTCTTCGGCCTTGGCGCGCTTGTCCGCCTCAGCGGCAGCCTTGGCGCGCTTGTCGTCCGCCTCGGCCTTGGCCCGCTTTTCGGCTTCGGCCGCCTTGGCACGTTTTTCAGCCTCTTCGGCCTTGGCGCGCTTCTCGGCCTCGGCGGCCTTGGCGGCGCGTTTCTCGGCTTCCTCGGCCTTGGCGCGCTTGTCCTTCTCGGCCTGCTCGCGCTGCTCCTTGAGCTTGGCCTGGCGCTCCTGCTCGGCCTTCTCGGCCTTGTCCTTGGCGAGCTTTTCCGCGCGGGCCTTGTCGGCGGCGAGCTGTTCCTGGCGTTCCTTTTCCTTCTCGCGGCGCTCGCGCTCCAGTGCGATCTGCGCGTCGCGCGGCGAAGGCGCTGCGGCGGCCTTGGGCGGCGGCGGAGGCGGTGCCACCTTGGCCGGTGGCGGGGGAGGTGGGGGCGGCGCAACCCTGGCCGGCGGCGGTGGTGGCGGTGGCGGAGGGGCTGGCGCGGGCGCCGGCGCCGGCGCCGGTGCAGGCGGCGTGGCCTCGGCCTCGGCCGCGGCCGGTGGCGCGGCCACTTGCGGCACGGCCGTCCACAGCTCCGCGCTCACCGGCGTGGGCGCCTCGGCATGCCAGCTCACGCCCAGGGCCAGCGCACCGATGAGGCCCAGGTGCACGGCCGCCGAGATGGCCGCGCCGCGGCCCAAGCGGTCCGACGTGGGCGGACGCAAGGGGTCGTGCGTGGCCTGGCGCGGTGCCGGTGCCGCGGAAGGGGGAGAACCAGCCGGAAGCGCCATCAGCCGCCCTGCTTGACCGACAGGCCCACGCGCTGCACGCCCGCGCGCTGCAGCCTGTCCATGACCTGCACCACGCTCTCGTACTTCACCTGCCGGTCGGCGGAGATCACCACCGGCACGTTGGCGTCGCCGCCCTGGGCCGAGAGCACGCGCTCGCGCAGGTCGCCCAGCGCCAGCGGCTGCTCCTCGGCCTCGCCGTTGATCTTGAGCTTGAGCTTCTCGTCCTTGCCGACGATGACCTCGATCACCTTGTCCGGCCGCTGGCTGGACTTGCCCACGCTGGGCAGGTCCACGGTGCCGGTGGTGATCAAGGGCGCGCTGACCATGAAGATGATCAGCAAGACCAGCATCACGTCGATGAACGGGACCATGTTGATCTCGCTCACCGTGCGGCGGCGCCGTCCGCCGCCCCGGGCTGCAACGCTTGGCATGTCAGCGCCCCTGGGCCGCCGTCACCGGCGTCACGGTCGCGGGCGCACCGACGTTGCGCTGCAGGATGTTGGAGAACTCCTCGATGAAGGTTTCCAGCTGGATGGCCAGGCGGTCGATGTCGCGGGCGAAGCGGTTGTAGGCCATCACGGCGGGGATGGCGGCGAAGAGGCCGATGGCCGTGGCCACCAGCGCCTCGGCGATGCCGGGCGCCACGGTCGCCAGCGTCACCTGCGTCAGGTTGGACAGGCCCACGAAGGCATGCATGATCCCCCACACCGTGCCGAACAGGCCCACGTAGGGGCTGATGGAGCCCACCGTGGCCAGGAAGCTCAGGTGGCTTTCGATCACGTCCAGCTCGCGCTGAAAACTCGCGCGCATGGCGCGGCGTGCGCCGTCGAGCTGCGCGCCGGCGTCCAGCCGGCGCTCGCGCAGCTTCAGGAATTCGCGCATGCCGCTGGCGAAGATGCGCTCCATGGGCGCACCGTCGGTCTTGGTGCCGGCGGCCTCGTGCAGCTCCTGCAGGCTGCGGCCGGACCAGAACTCGCGCTCGAAGCCGTCGTTGCGCCCGCGCACGCGCTTCAAGCCGAACAGCTTGGCGAAGATCACCGTCCAGCTCGCGATGGACATGCCCATCAGCCCCGCGATGACGAGCTGGACGATGGGGCTGGCGTGCAGCACCAGGGTGACGATGGAGAGATCCTGCTGGTTCATCCGGCTTGGCTCGTTAAGGTGTTGATCAGTTCGTCAGGCATGCGCCGCGGGCGGAAGGTGTCGGCGTCCACGCAGCCGATGCGTATGCGCCCCTCGGCCAGCAGCGTGTCGCCGCGCCAGGCCTGCTGGTTCACCACCAGGCTGGCGCGCCCGGCGGGCTGCGGCAGCGCGGTGATGTGCAGCAGCTCGTCCAGGCGGGCCGGCGCGCGGTACTGCAGCGAGGTCTCCGCCACCACGAACATCAGCCGCTGCTGCGTGCGCAGCGCCTCCTGGCTGAAGCCCAGGTGGCGCAGCCACTCGGTGCGAGCACGCTCGAAGAATTTCAAATAGTTGGCGTAGAACACGACGCCGCCCGCGTCCGTGTCCTCCCAATACACGCGCACCGGAAAACGGAACGCGCGCACGTCCAGGTTCGTTGACCCGCTCATGCGCTTTTCCCTTGGTCAGCGCACCAGCAACTGGCGCAGGCGGCTCACCGCCTCGTGCAGTTGCGGCATCGCGTTGGCAAAGCTGAAGCGGACGAAGCGCTGCGTACCCGCGTGTCCGAAATCCTTGCCCGGCGTCACGCAGACCTGCGCCTTCTCCATCAGCTCGAAGGCGAAGTCCCAGGTGTTGTCGCAAAAGGCGCTGGCGTCGGCCCACACGTAGAAGGCCCCGTCCGGCACCACCGGCACCTTGAAGCCGAGGTCCTCCAGCGCGGGCACCAGCCAGTCGCGCCGGCGCTTGAACTCGGCGCGGCGCGCCTCGTACTCGGCCAGCGACGCGTCCTCAAAGCAGGCCAGCGCCGCGCGCTGCGCCACCGTGGAGGCGCAGATGAAGAGGTGCTGCGCCAGCATCTCCACCGGCGCCACCAGCTCGTCCGGCAGCACCAGCCAGCCCAGGCGCCAGCCCGTCATGCTGAAGTACTTGGAGAAGCTGTTGACGCTGATGACGTCCTCGCCCAGCCGCAGCGCGCTGTCGCCGTAGCGCTCGTCGAAGCTCAGGCCCAGGTAGATCTCGTCCACCACCGTGACGCCGCCGCGCGCGCGCACCGCGTCCACGATGCGGCGCATCTCCGCCGGGTCGATGGACGTGCCCGTCGGGTTGGAGGGCGAGGCCAGCAGCACGCCGCGCGTGGCCGGCGTCCAGGCGGCTTCCACCGCCGCGGCGTCCAGTTGGAAGCGGTGCGCCGGCGCCGTCTCCAGCAGCCGCGCCGTGGCGCCCGCGGCGGTGACGAAGTGGCGGTTGCAGGGATAGCCGGGGTCGGAGAGCAGCACCTCGTCGCCGGGCTCGAACAGCACCTGCGTGAGCAGTTGCAGCGCGGCCGAGGCGCCGGCCGTCACCAGGATGCGCCGCGCCGGCACGTCCAGGCCGAAGCGCCGCGCGTACCAGGCCGAGATGGCCTCGCGCAGCGCGGGCAGCCCGGCCGCGGGCGTGTACTGCGTGCGGCCCGCGTCCAGGCAGGCTTGGGCGGCGGCGAGCACGCTCGGCGGCGCCGTGAAGTCCGGCTCGCCGATGTTGAGGTAGAGCATGGGGCGCCCGCCCTGCGCGGGGTCGCACAGGGGGCCGCGCGCGATCTCGGCGGCGGCCTTGGCGCACTCCATGACGTAAAAGGGCTCGATGCGGTCGAGCCTTTGCGCCAGTTTCATCGTCGAAGAGGAAAAGGGGAGGCGGGCGCGGCGCGCCCAACCGTTCAGCGGCCTGCGCGGGCGCGCGCGGCGGCGACTTCCTGCGGGCGCAGCTCCAAGGCGGCCTTGTCCAGCACGCCGTTGACGTAGCGGTGGCCGTCCGTGCCGCCAAAGCTCTTGGCCAGCTCCACCGCCTCGTTGATGGCGACCTTGTAGGGCACGTCCAGGCAGTGCTTGAGCTCGTAGGCGCCGATCATGAGCACGGCGTGCTCCACGGGCGAGAGCTCGGTGGTCTTGCGGTCCACGTGCTTGGCCAGCACCGCGTCCAGCTCGGCCGCATCGTTGATGCCGCCGTGCAGCAGCGCGTCGAAGTGGGCGCGGTCGCACTTGTCGAACTCGCCCTCGTTCTGCTCGCGCAGGTGGGCTTCGATGGCACCGGCGTCCGCGCCGCCGATGAGCCATTCATACAGGCCCTGCAGCGCGTACTCGCGGGCGCGGCGGCGGGCCGACTTGGCCGCCGGGGCTTTCTTTTGGGGGGGATTCACAACAACTCGTCCAGCAGATTGGCCATCTCCACCGCCACGCGGGCGGCGTCGCGGCCCTTGGGTTCGGCGCGAACCCAGGCCTGATCCTCGTTCTCGACCGTGAGGATGGCATTGGCAATGGGAATCTGGTGGTCCAGGCCGATGCGGGTGACGCCCGCACCGCTTTCGTTGGCCACCAGCTCGAAGTGGTAGGTTTCGCCGCGGATGATGCAGCCCAGGGCGACCAGGGCGTCGAAGTGCTCGTCGCCGGCGGCCAGCGCCTTCAAGGCCAGCGGCACTTCCAGCGCGCCGGGGACGGTGACGAGGCGGATGCTGTCCTCCTCCACGCCCAGCGCGCGCAGCTCGGCGATGCAGGCCTGCTCCAGCGTTTTCGTGATGGCGTCGTTGAAGCGCGCCCGCACGATGCCAATGGTTAAGCCCTTGCCGTCCAGGCCCAGGGGTTGGCCTTGATCCGCGTCCAGCATGTTGATTAAGCGTCCTTGTCGTTGGGAGCGGCGACGAAGCCCGTCACCTCCAGCCCGTAGCCGGTCATGCTGGGCATGCGGCGCGGGTTGCCCAGCAGCTTCATGCGCGTCACGCCCAGGCTGCGCAGGATTTGCGCGCCCACGCCGTAGGTGCGCAGGTCGATCTGGCCGGTGCGCGGGGCGATGGTAGTGCCCGCGGGCGGCAGCACGCCGGGCAGCAGGGCGGCGGCGTCCTCGCCGCAGTTGAGCAGCACGGCCACGCCGGCGGGGGCGGCCTGCAGCCGCGCCAGCGCCGCGGGCAGCGGCCAGGAGTGGCGGCTGGCGCCCGTGTCCAGCAGATCCAGCACCGACAGCGGCTCGTGCACGCGCGCCAGCACCTCGTCGCCGGGCTTCCACTGGCCCTTGGTCAGGGCCAGGTGCAGGGCGCCGGAGCGGTCGCGGTAGGCGTGGCAGTCGAACGCGCCTTGGGGCGTCTGCAGCTCGCGCTTGCCCAGGCGCTCGATGAGCGTCTCGTTGTGGCTGCGGAACTGGATCAGGTCGGCGATGGTGCCGATCTTCAGGCCGTGTTCCCTGGCGAAAATTTCGAGGTCGGGCAACCGGGCCATGGTGCCGTCGTCGTTCATGACCTCGCAGATCACGGCCGCGGGCGTGAGCCCGGCCATGGCGGCGAGGTCGCAGCCGGCCTCGGTGTGGCCCGCGCGCATGAGCACGCCGCCTTCCTGGGCCTGCAGCGGGAAGATGTGGCCGGGCTGCACGAGGTCGGCAGGCACGGCGTCGCGCGCCACGGCCGCCTGCACGGTGCGCGAGCGGTCGGCGGCGGAGATGCCGGTGGTCACGCCCGTGGCCGCTTCGATCGAAACGGTGAAGGCGGTGCCGTGCGGCGTGCCGTTGCGCGTGGCCATGGGCGGCAGTTGCAGCGCCTCGCAGCGCTCGCGCGTGAGCGTCAGGCAGATCAGGCCGCGCGCGTGCTTGGCCATGAAGTTGATGGCTTCCGGCGTGACGTGATCGGCGGCCAGGACGAGGTCGCCTTCGTTTTCGCGGTCTTCCTCGTCCACGAGGATGACCATGCGGCCGGCCGCCAGCTCGGCGACCAGCTCGGGAACGGGTGAAATGGGCATCCCGCGATTGTAGGCGGGGCCCCGGGGTCGGGCCTTGTCAAACCCTTGCAAGCAGCCAACGCCCGCGGCGCTTATTGCCGGATCAGGCCGCCTTGAGCAGAGCCTCCCAGCCCTTTACTTCCCCGCGCTCAACATCCTCTCCACATACCGCGCAATCAGATCGATCTCCAGGTTCACGCCGCTGCCGGGCTTCAAGTCGCCCAGCGTCGTTTCCTGGATGGTGTGCGGGATGAGGTTGATGCTGAACTCGCAGCCCGCGTCGCTGTCCGTGACGCGGTTGACCGTCAGGCTCACGCCGTTGACGGTGATGGAGCCCTTGTAGGCCAGGAAGCGGCCCATCTCCTTGGGCGAGCGGATGCGCAGCTCCCACGACTCGCCCACGGGCGCGAAGTGCGTGACCTCGCCCAGGCCGTCCACGTGGCCGCTGACCAGGTGGCCGCCCAACCGGTCGTTGGCGCGCAGCGCCTTTTCCAGGTTGACGCGGCCGGTCTGGCCCAGGCCGGCCGTCAGGCGCAGGCTCTCGGCGGAGATGTCGATGGTGAACCAGGGCGCGGCCTTGTCGAAGGCGGTGACGGTCATGCAGGCGCCGTTGAGGGCGATGGAGTCGCCCGGCTCCACGTCGTCCAGGTAGCCCGCGGGCGGCTCGATGCGCAGCCGCTTGCCGTGCGTGCCGTCCGGGCCCAGGGGCTGCACGTCGCTGATGCGGCCCACGCCGCTGATGATGCCGGTGAACATGGTGTGTCTCTCTTGGGGGAAAGGGTCGGGGAACGGGTAGAAAAAAGGTTCAGAAGGAAAGCAGGTCAGAACGCGCCGCGGCCGGGCGGGCGCGCCAGGATGCGCAGGTCGCGGCCCACGGCCTCGAACTCGCGGAACTCGTACTCCAGCGCGTCGGCCAGCGTCGTCAGCGGCCCAAAGGCCGCCATCTCGCGGCCCAGGCCGATCAGCTTGGGCGCCAGGTAGACCAGCAGCTCATCGACCAGCCCGGTCTTGAGCAGCGAGGCATTGAGCTTGTGGCCGGCCTCGACGTGCAGCTCGTTCACGCCGCGCGCGGCCAGGTCCGCGAGCATGGCTGGTAAATCCACCTTGCCGCGCCCGCTCTCGGGGCAGAAGGCGACGTCCGCCCCCGCGCCGCGCAGCGCGGCCTCGCGCTCGGCGTTGGGCACGGCGCCGTAGACCAGCACCTCGCCCGGCGGCTGCAGCAGCTTGGCGCCCAGCGGCGTCTCCAGCCGGGAATCGACCACCACGCGCAGCGGCTGCTTGGCCGTGGGCACCAGGCGCACGTCCAGGCGCGGATCGTCTTCCAGCAGCGTGCCCATGCCGGTGAGCACGGCCCCGGCGCGCTTGCGCCAGGCGTGGCCGTCGGCGCGGGCGGCTTCGGCGGTGATCCACTGGCTCACGCCGTTCTCCAGCGCCGTGCGCCCGTCCAGCGAGGCGGCGATCTTCATGCGCACCCAGGGGCGCTTTCGGATCTGGCGCGAGAAGAAGCCGATGTTGAGCTCGCGCGCCGCCGCGGCCATCAGGCCCTCGTCCACGCGGATGCCTGCGGCGCGCAGCCGCGCGATGCCTTGCCCGGCCACCAGCGGGTTCGGGTCGCCCACGGCCACCACCACGCGCGAGAGGCCCGCGGCCACCAGCGCGTCGCAGCACGGCGGCGTGCGGCCGTGGTGGGCGCAGGGCTCCAGCGTCACGTAGGCCGTGGCGCCACGCACGTCGTGGCCGGCATCCTGCGCGGCGCGCAGCGCCATCACTTCGGCATGGGCCTGGCCCGCGGCCTGCGTGAAGCCTTGCACTTGCCAGCCGTCGCCGGCAATGACGCAGCCCACGCGGGGATTGGGTTCGGACAGGCCTATGGCCTCGTGCGCCAGGCGCAGCGCCTGCGCCATGGCCAACTCATCAAAGGCGGAAAAGTCCGTGGGGGAATTCATGCCCGGGATTGTGCCCAGCGCCGCGGCCCAACCGGACGATCGCGGGGTTGGCCGAAGTCAAGGCGCGCTGGAAGGCGCGGCCGCGGACGGCGAAGGCGGCAACAGCGTGACGGCGGGCACGGCCAGCGCCAGCGTGCCGCTGAAGCCGGGGTCCGGCGGCGCGAGCAGGGCGTTCAGGGCCACGGCGTCCTCCACGCCGTCACGGCCCGTCCAGGCCACGCGCACCGTGACCGCTTGCAGGCCCGTGCCGGCGTCGCGCACGCGGCGCTGCAACGTGAACGGGTCGGCGTCGAGGCTGGCGTCCCGCGTGGGCGCCATGGGCGCGGCGCGCAGCGTCTCCAGCTCGCGCTGCGCCAGCGCCAGGGCCTGGCGGCGCAGCCGGCCGGACTCCGCCTGCCCGTGCAGCGCCAGGTGCGCCTGCAGCAGCGCCAGCAGGCCTATGCCCATCACCACGGCCGCCACCAGCGCCTCCATGAGCGTCATGCCGCGCTGGCGCTCGAACCGTTCGCACCGTTGGCGTCGCTTCATTCGAAATCCTTCCAACTGCCGGGCACCGTGACGAAGCGCCCGGCCTGGCGCGCCAGGCGGCGCAGCAGCGCGGCGTCGCGCTCCAGGGTGGGCGCGCCGCTGCCCTCGCAGCAGTCGCCATCCACCAGCACCGCGCCGCGGATGAAGTCGCCGCCGGGCCGCGCATGCCACTGCAGCGACGCGGCCGCGAGCAGCCCGTGCAGCCGCACGCCCGGGCCCAGCCGCGCCGCGCCCTGCACGGCCAGCAGCACGGGCGCGTCCACGCTGCCCAGCGTCAGGCCGGCGGGCAGCGACAAGTCGCCGTCGACCCACAGCGCCTGTGCGCCGCGGTCGACGGCAGTGCGCAGGGCGTCGGCGCAATCGCCGTCGCAGCGCACTATTTGCATGCCGGGCGCGCGCGCCAGGTCCAGCGGGTCCAGGCCCAGGTGGCGGTGCAGCAACCGGCCCGCGGACAGCCGTGCCAGCTCGGGGTCGCGCTCGGCCACCAGGCGCAGGGTCTGGGCACGGTCCTCGCCCGGCTGCAGGGAAGAAGCGTCCACCACGCCTCCCGCATGCAGCAGCAGGCCCTGGGCATCGCGCTCGCGGGTGGACAGGTGCAAGTTGAAACCCGGCAGCCGCACCGTGCCGCGCACGGTCAGCGGCGCCGCCGGCAAGCCGGTGATCGCCGGCACCAGGGCCAGCAGCCACTCGGCGGGCGCCTGCGCGTCCAGCTCGCCCTCGCCGCAGCCCAGGCAGCCGCGCGAGCGCAGCGCCATCAGGTCCGCGCGCGGGCCCACGGCCACCTGCACGCTGAAGGAGGGCGTTTCAAGCGCCGATGCCGGCGCGCCGCTGCCGCCGCAGGCGCAGGCCCAGGCGCCATCGGCATCCAGCGTGCAGCCGGCCCGGCTGGGTTGGCCGTCGGCCTCCAAAGCGGGCGACAGCCGCAGGCCGGCCAGGGAAAAGATGAGCCGCTCGCGCAGCCGCTGCGCGCCGGCCTCGCTGCTGGGGGCGCAGGCGCCGTCCAGCCGCCCGGCGTTGAGTTGCGCCAGCGCCCATTGCAGGCCGGATTCCGCCGCCTCGTGCGCCTGCGCGCTGCGCTGCTGCACGCGCGCGCCGCGCAGCTCGGCCAGCAGCGCGCGGTGGGCGTGCAGGCTGGCCAGCAGCGCCAGCGCGCACAGCAGCAGCACGGTGACCAGGGCAACGGCGCCGCGCGGGCGTGCGGACCGCCCCGCCGCCGGCCGCCGCCGGTGGCGTTTCAGTGCGGGCATTCGCCCTCCACCACGTCGTTGCGCAACTGCACCTGGGTGTTGAGCGCGTGGGTGAGGGTGGGCTCGCGCGTGGCGAAGCCTTCCAGCCGCACGTCCAGGTTGCGTTTCAGCAGCCGCGGCGGGCAGATGCGGCCGGCGCCCGTGGCGCAGCTGCCTTGGGGGCGGGGGCGCTCGCAGTGGCGCTCCAGGTCCAGCGCGCGCTGGCGGAGCGTCACTTCGAAGGCGGTGACGGTCATGAAGGCCGCATCGGTCAACGGCTGCCAGTTGCCGCCCTTGAGTTGCTTCACCTGGCCCTCCACCAGGCGCAGCCCCGTGGCCTCGGCCTGGCTCACGCCGTTGGGGTCGGCCTCCGCCCCGCCGCCGGACCAGGAAAAGCGGATGCCGTCGCTTGGGCGCTCCGCTTCGGCGTCGTCCAGCGCGGCATAGGGGTTGGCGCGGGCGAAGTCGAAGTTGTCGGCGACGCCCAACTGCGCCTTCTCCCAATGCCCGGCGCGGCGCAGCTCGTGCACGGCCGCGTCGGCCACCGCCTGCATCTGCTGCTCCAGCCGCATGCGCAGCAGCAACTGGCGGTTGTCGAAGAGGAACTGCTGCAGCAGCGCCGTGGCCGCCGCCGCGACGAAGAGGCCGATGGCCAGGCCCACCAGCACCTCCAGCAGCGTCATGCCGGCGGTGTGGGGCTGGCGGCGCATGGCGGCGATCAGCAGGCCGTGAAACCCGGCACGGCGCCGTCGGGGGAGCAGCCGCGCACGCGGCCGACCACGCTCACGATTTCCTTCACGCCGCGCCCGCTGCGTGCCGTGAGGGTCAGCGAGGCCGAGGGCGTGACGGTGTGGCGCGGCGCGCTGAAGCGCAGCGACGGCGCGTTGCTCGACAGGCGCAGCGGCGTGTCGGCGCCGAGCACGTAGGCGCGCAGCAGTTGCGTGGGCGCGTCGCAGGCGGCCGCGCCGGTGGCGGCGTCGCAGCGGCAGCCCTGCGGCTCGCCGACGTGCACCAGCCAGCAGCGGGCGTCGGCGGCGTCGGCCAGAAAGCTCAGGCGCACGGTCTGCGAGCGCAGCTCGGCCGCGTCGCGCGCATAGGCCACGTCGGCCTCGAACTGCGCCGCCGTGCCCTGCAGGTGGCGGTTCTCGGCCATGGCGGAAAAGGAGGCCAGCGCCGCACCCACGGCAATGGCCAGCACCGCCAGCGTGACGAGTATCTCGACCAGGCTCAGGCCGCGCGGCTTGGAAACTGCGGGTTTATTCGAGGCTGGTATTCCCATGGCCGCAATTTATTCGGCGGCATGGGGAATTCACATGGGAGGAATGAACCGGTGGCGGCAGGGAAATCAAGCGGGAAAGGGTTTATTCGAATGGATTGCGGAATGAATATAGATCGGCGAATGCGGCAAATCCGCCGCAGGGGGCTGCCTTAAATATCTTTAATGATCTGTCGAAACTCGTCCACGTCCTTGAAGCTTCTGTATACCGAAGCAAACCGGACGTAGGCCACCTTGTCGAGTTTCTGCAATTCGAGCAGGACCAGCTCGCCCAGGCGGGAGGTGGACACCTCGCGCTGCCCGTCCTGCAGGAGGTGCTCCTGGATGCGCTCCAGCGCGCCCTCGACCTGCTCGATGCCCACCGGGCGCTTGCGCAGGGCGAGCTGCATGGAGGCGCGCAGCTTGGCGCGGTCGAATTCCACGCGCGAGCCGTCCTTTTTCACCACGGCGGGCAGCGTGATCTCGGCGCGCTCGTAGGTGGTGAAGCGGCGCTCGCAGCCCAGGCAGCGCCGGCGCCGGCGCACGGCGTCGTCGGTTTCGCGGGTCTCGACGACCTGCGTCTCGCCGTGGCTGCAAAAGACGCATCGCATGGGGGATGGGAGCCTGTGGGCCTTGAAAGTGTGTGTGCAACGAAGCAAACGGCCGGCCGGTGCACTGCACCGCCGGCCGCCGCCTCAACTCAATGACAAACGATCAGCCGCCGTAGACGGGGAAGCGCGCGGTCAGCGCCTTCACCTGCTCGCGCACGCGCTCGATGGTGGCGGCGTCGTGCGGGTTGTCCAGCACGTCGGCGATGAGGTTGGCCGTCAGGCGGGCTTCCTCTTCCTTGAAGCCGCGCGTTGTCATGGCCGGCGAGCCCAGGCGGATGCCGCTGGTGACCATGGGCTTTTGCGGATCGTTGGGGATGCCGTTCTTGTTGCACGTGATGTGCGCGGCGCCCAGGATGGCCTCGGCTTCCTTGCCCGTGAGGTTCTTGGGGCGCAGGTCCACCAGCATCACGTGGCTCTCGGTGCGGCCGCTGACGATGCGCAGGCCGCGCGCGGCCAGCGTTTCGGCCAGCGCCGCGGCGTTCTTGACCACCTGCTGCTGGTAGGCCTTGAACTCCGGCGACAGCGCCTCCTTGAAGGCCACGGCCTTGCCGGCGATCACGTGCATCAGCGGGCCGCCCTGGATGCCGGGGAAGATCGCGCTGTTGATCTTCTTGGCGATGGCCTCGTCGTTGCAGAGGATGATGCCGCCGCGCGGGCCGCGCAGGCTCTTGTGCGTGGTGGAGGTCACCACGTCGGCATGCGGCACGGGGTTGGGGTAGACGCCCGCGGCGATCAGGCCGGCGTAGTGGGCCATGTCCACCATGAAGTAGGCGCCCACGGCCTTGGCGACCTTGGCAAAGCGCTCGAAGTCGATGCGCAGCGCAAACGCCGAGGCGCCGGCGATGATCAGCTTGGGCTTGTGCTCGTGGGCCAGGCGCTCCATCGCGTCGTAGTCGATGTCTTCCTGGGCGTTGAGGCCGTAGCTCACCACCTTGAACCACTTGCCGCTCATGTTGAGCTGCATGCCGTGCGTGAGGTGGCCGCCCTCGGCCAGGCTCATGCCCATGATGGTGTCGCCGGGGTTGAGCAGGCCGAAGAACACGCCCTGGTTGGCCTGCGAGCCGGAGTTGGGCTGCACGTTGGCGTACTCGGCGCCGAAGAGCTGCTTCAAGCGGTCGATGGCCAGCTGCTCCACCACGTCCACATGCTCGCAGCCGCCGTAGTAGCGCTTGCCGGGATAGCCCTCGGCGTACTTGTTGGTGAGCTGCGAGCCCTGGGCCTGCATCACGGCCGGCGAGGTGTAGTTCTCGCTGGCGATGAGCTCGATGTGCTCTTCCTGGCGGCGGTTCTCGTCCTGGACGGCGGCGAACAGCTCGGGGTCGACGTTGGCAAGAGTGGATTGGGTGCGGTCGAACATGGCAGTCCTCAGCAATGCGTGTGGAGGTCCCGGTGTCCGGCACGCGGCGGCACGGACAAAAGGGCTGCCCAGGCGAACGGCTTGAAACGGCCGCGGACACCGGATCAAGTGCCCTTCAACCGCCCGCGCTCCACGGTGGTCCTCCACCTCGGGGCTTGCGGTGCAGCCCCTTATCGCCAGTCGCGCGGACCGTCAGTGTAGCGGAGGCGCCGCGGCTGCCCGTCCGACGCCCGGCGCGGGAATTTGGTCACGCTCCGGTCTTGACCCGCATCAACCGCCGATCAACTGCCCATCCATCGGGGCGCTGGACGAAATGGCCAGCCCGGATACTGGGCCAAACCCGTACCGAACTCGAAAAACCTCCCGCGGAGAGCGCTCATGCGTCAGTTCCTCGCCAACCTGAAGTTGGCCCACAAGTTCATGCTCATCGGCGCCGTGGCGGCGCTGATGGCGCTGCTGCCGTGCGTGCTGGCGGTCAACACTTTCCTGGAACAGCTGGGCCTGGCGAAGTCGGAGCTCGCGGGCATGGCGCCCGCGCGCGACCTGCTGGGCCTGATCCAGCTCACACAGCAGCACCGCGGCCAGTCGGCGGCCGTGCTCGGTGGCGACGCCTCGGTGGCCGCGGCGCGGCAGGAGAAGCAGGCGCTGGTGGAGCGCGCGCTGGGCCAGGCCAGGGCCTCGGTGGCGACGCTGGGCAACGACGGGCTCGCCGGCGCGGTGGGCGAGATCGAGCGCGACTGGCAGGCGCTGGCGGCCGACGTGGGCGGCCAGCGCGTGGAGGGCCCGCAGAGCTTCGCCCGCCACACCGCGCTGATTGGGCGGGAGCTGGCGCTGCTGGAGGACGTGGCCAATGCCAGCGGCATCGTGCTGCACCCGGATGCGCCGGGCTACTTCCTGCAGCTCGGCGTGCTCACGCACCTGCCGCGCCTGACGGAGGCGCTGGGCCAGGCGCGTGCCCAGGGCGTGCGGCTGCTGGTCAAGGGCGAGGCCACGCCGGAGCAGAAGGCGCGCGTGGACATGCTGATGGTCTTGGCGCGCCGCCACGCCGAGGACGCCGCCAAGGCGCTGGCGCTGGCCGGGCAGCGCGACGCCGCGCTGGGCCAGGCCATCGCCGCGCCGCTGGCGGCGGCGCGCGTCGCCGCCGAGGAGGGCGTCAAGCTGGTGGACGAGCGCATCGTGCGCGCCGAGGCGCTGACCCAGCCCGCGGCGGAGTTCAGCGCCGGCATCACGCGCGTGATCGACCAGCAGTTCACGCTCATCGACGCCTCGCTCAAGCAGCTCGAAGCGCAGCTGCAGCACAGCGTCGGCAGCGCGCGCCAGGCGCTGGCGGTGCTGCTGGGCGCCACCGCCGGGCTGCTGCTGTTTGGGCTGTGGATCATGTGGGCCGTCACGCACGGCATCAGCGGGTCGATCGCCCACGCGCTGGCCCTGGCCGAGGCCGTGGCCGCGGGCAAGCTCGACAACCGCATCGAGGGCGGCGGGCGCGACGAGGTCGGCCGGCTGCTGCGGGCGCTGGGCACCATGAACGGCAGCCTGGCGCGCGTGGTGTCCTCGGTGCGCAGCTGCACGGACCTCATCGCCACCGGCTCGCGCCAGATCGCCGGCGGCAACGCCGACCTGTCGCAGCGCACCGAGGCACAGGCCAGCAGCCTGCAGCAGACGGCCGCCTCCATGGAGCAGATGTCGGCCACGGTGCACACCAGCGCCGACACGGCGCAGCAGGCCACGCAGCTCGCCGGCGATGCCAGCCGCGCCGCCTCCAAGGGCGGCGAGGTGGTGGGCCAGGTGGTGGGCACGATGCGCGAGATCAACGACGCCTCGCACAAGATCGCCCAGATCACCGGGCTGATCGACGGCATCGCCTTCCAGACCAACATCCTGGCGCTCAATGCCGCGGTGGAGGCCGCGCGCGCGGGCGACGCCGGGCGCGGCTTCGCGGTGGTGGCCGGCGAGGTGCGCACGCTGGCGCAGCGCTCGGCCAGCGCGGCCCGGGAGATCAAGGGCCTGATCGAGGAGAGCCTGACCAAGGCCCAGGCCGGCAGCGCGCTGGCCGACCAGGCCGGCCAGGCCATGGGCGAGATCGTGGGCCAGGTGGAGCGCGTGCGCCAGCTCATCGCCGACATCAACAGCGCCACCAACCAGCAGGCCGACGGCATCGGCCAGATCAACGAGGCCGTGACGCAGCTGGACCGCACCACGCAGCAGAACGCCGCGCTGGTGGAGGAATCCGCCGCGGCGGCCGGCAGCCTGCAGCGCCAGGCCGAGCAGCTCGTCGAGGCCGTGGCCGCGTTCCAGTTGCCCGGCGGCCTGTTCGGCGCCCAGGCGGCCCATGGCGGGCGCATGGAGCGGGCCGCGGTGAGGGCGGGCTGAGCGGCCCGCGACGCCCACCGCCCGCAGGGCCGCAGGGCCGCGGCGCGGCGTTGCGTCGTCATCCGGCGCCACCGTTCGGCGTCGATCTCATGGCGACTCCGAATTGCGCTTTTGCGTCCGATGACCTTGGCGCGGCCGGCCCCGGTCCGGCGCTTGCCTAGAATCCTGCGCTTTTGGCTGCCTGCCTTCTTCATGTCCACACCTGTTGCTTTGCGCGCCCCGAGCTGGCGCCGGCGTGCCGTGTTGTCCGCGTTGGGCGCGACGGCCTGCGCACCGGCGCTGGCGCAGTTCCGTGTCGAGATCAGCGGCGTCGGCGCCACGCAGATTCCCATCGCCATCGGCCGCTTCCGCGACGAGAAGCTGGGCGGCCAGCCCATCAGCGAGATCGTGCGCGCCGACCTGGAGCGCAGCGGGCTGTTCCGCGCTTCCGAAGCGCCCGGCGCGCTGGACGAGGGCTCGACGCCCGTCATGAACGAGTGGAAGGGCCGCAACGTCGACGCGCTGGTGGCGGGCTCCGTCAGCCGCCTGGCCGACGGCCGCTTCGACGTGCGCCACAAGCTGTGGGACGTGGTCAAGGGCGAGGACCTGGGCGGCCAGGCCTTCGCCGTGCAGGCCCTGGACCTGCGCCTGGCTGCGCACCGCGTGGCCGACGCCGTCTACGAGCGGCTCATGGGCGAGAAGGGCGTGTTCTCCACCCGCATCGCCTACGTCACCCGCGCCGCGGGCCGCTACACGCTGCGCGTGACCGACGCCGACGGCGAGGGCGGACAGGTGGCGCTGGCCAGCCCGGAGCCCATCATCTCGCCGGCCTGGTCGCCCAACGGGCGCGAGCTGGCCTACGTGAGCTTCGAGACGCGCAAGGCCGTGGTCTGGGTGCAGGACATCTCCAGCGGCGCGCGGCGCAAGGTGGCCGACTTCCGCGGCACCAACAGCGCCCCGGCCTGGTCGCCCGACGGCAGCCAGCTCGCGGTGACGCTCTCGCGCGAGGGCGGCTCGCAACTGCACCTCATCAGCCGCAACGGCGGCGAGCCGCGGCGCCTCACCACCAGCTCGGCCATCGACACCGAGCCCGTCTTCACCCCCGACGGCAGCAGGATCTATTTCGTGAGCGACCGCGGCGGCGGCCCGCAGATCTACCGCATGGGTGCCGGCGGCGGCTCGCCGGAGCGCGTGACCTTCAACGGCAGCTACAACATCAGCCCCGCCATCAGCCCCGACGGCCGCTCCATGGCCTACGTCACGCGCCAGGGCGGGGGCTTCAAGCTCATGCTCATGGACCTGGGCAGCGGCGACACCCGCGCGCTCACCGACTCCACGGACGACGAGAGCCCCAGCTTCGCCCCCAACGGCCGGCTGATCATCTACGCCACCCGCGGCGGCGGGCGCGACCTGCTCATGACCACCACGCTGGACGGCCGCATCAAGACGCGGCTGCTGTCCTCGGGTCTGGACGTGCGCGAGCCGGCCTGGGGGCCCTTCGGCCGCTGAGCGGCCCTGAACAACCGGCCCCCGGGCCGGAGCGCGTGCCGGAACTTCCCGGCCGGCCGCGTGACCTCAGCCGCTCTCCTTCACGAAGCGGCAAGGTGGATGGGACAAAATTTTTGGATCTTCAAGGAGAGGTAGAGATGAAAGCATTTCGTGGCGGCCTGAGCGCCCTGGCCGTAGCGGCCCTGCTGGCCGGTTGCGCTTCCGGCGTCAAGCTCAACGACACGCCCGTGGAAACGCGCACGCCCACGGCGGCCGACGCCAATGCCGGCGCCGCCGGTGCGGGCAACGGCGCGGCGCAGTCGCAGGTCACGACCGTGAACGTGGACCCCAACGCCGCGCTGGCCAACGCGCCGCGCGTCGTGTACTTCGACTTCGACAGCTTCGTGGTCAAGGACGAGTACCGCTCCGTGGTCGAGACGCAAGCCAAGCGCCTGAACGCCGACAAGTCCAAGCGCGTGAGCGTCGAAGGCCACACCGACGAGCGCGGCGGCCGCGAATACAACCTGGCCCTGGGCCAGAAGCGCGCCGAGGCCGTGACCCGCGCCATGACGCTGCTGGGCGTGAGCGCCAACCAGGTCGAGCCCGTGAGCTTCGGCGAGGAGCGCCCGGCCGTGCAGGGCAGCGACGAGGCGGCCTTCGCCAAGAACCGCCGCGCCGAGATCAAGGACCGCTGACCATGAGCAAGGCACCGCGTTTCCTGGCCCTGGCGGCCGCGCTTGCGCTGGCGCTGCCCGCGGCACGCGCCGAGATGTTCCCGGACAACGAAGCGCGGCGCGCCATCCTGGAGCTGCGCAAGCAGGTCGAGGACGCGTCCAAGGCCCAGAAGGCCCTGGACGCGCAAATGCAGGAGGAGCTCACCAACCTGCGCCGCAGCCTGGTGGACCTCAACAACCAGATGGAGACGCAGCGCGCCGAGATGGCGACGCTGCGCGGCACCAACGAGCAGCTCGCCCGCGACGTGGCCGAGCTGCAGCGCCGGCAAAAGGACATCGCCCAAGGCGTGGACGAGCGCATGCGCAAGCTCGAGCCGCAGAAGGTCACCGTGGACGGCAAGGAGTTCACGGCCGAGGTGGACGAGAAGCGCCAGTACGACGAGGCCGTGGCGCTGCTGCGCAACGCCGACTTCAACGGCGCCGCCGCCGGCTTTGCCGCCTTCATGAAGCGCTGGCCGCAAAGCGGCTACACCGACGCCGCGCGCTTCTGGCTGGGCAACGCCCTGTACGGCAAGCGCGACTACAAGGAGGCGATCGCCACCTTCCGCGCCTTCGTCGCCGCCGCGCCGCAGCACCCGCGCGCGCCGGAGGCGCTGCTGGCCGCGGCCAACGCCCAAATCGAAGCCAAGGACACCAAGGCCGCCCGCGCCACGCTCGGCGACCTGGTGAAGAACTACCCGCAGTCCGAAGCCGCCGTGGCCGGCAAGGAGCGCCTGGCGGTGCTCAAGTGAGCATCGCCACCGCCGCCCAGGGCGGCGAGCCGCTGCTGGCGCTGCCGGAAGCGGCCGGCCTGGACGAGGCGGACGACGAGCGCCGCTTCGGCGGCTTGCGCCGGCTGCACGGCGAGGCGGCCTACGCGCGGCTGCGCGGCGCGCGGCTGGCGGTGGTGGGCGTGGGCGGCGTGGGCTCCTGGGCCGCCGAGGCGCTGGCGCGCTGCGGCGTGGCCTCGCTCACGCTCATAGACCTGGACCACGTCGCCGAATCCAACATCAACCGCCAGATCCAGGCCCTGGGCTCCACCCTGGGCATGGCCAAGGTGCAGGCGCTTCGGCAGCGCATCGCCGACATCCACCCGCGCTGCGAAGTCCACGGCGTGGAGGAGTTCGTGGAGCCCGGCAACTGGCCCGCGCTGCTGCCCGCGCCGGTGGACGGGCTCATAGACGCCTGCGACCAGTCCAAGGCCAAGCTGGCCCTGGCCGATTGGGCGCTGCGCGAACGCGTGCCGCTGGTGGCCGTGGGCGCGGCCGGCGGCAAGCTGCAGCCGCAGCGCGTGGAGGTCGATGACCTCGCCCACACCACGCACGACCCGCTGCTGGCCGGGCTGCGCCAGCGCCTGCGCAAGCTGGGTGCGCCGCGCAGCGGGGCCATCGGCGTGCGCTGCGTGTTCTCGCGCGAGAGCGTGCTGCCGCCGCAGGACGCGGCCTGCTCGGTGGACGGCAGCCTCAACTGCCACGGCTACGGCTCCAGCGTCACCGTCACCGCCACCTTCGGCATGGTGGCCGCGGCGGAGCTCATCCGTCTGGTGCTGGCGCGGCGCTGAAGGCGGCGAGGGCGCCCGCTCTGGGCGCCGAACGCGAAACTTCAAAAAAACATTCGCAAGGGGTTTGCAAAGCCAAAAATCCCCTGCTAGAATGCAAGGCTTCGCGGATGACAACGCAGGGGTTGTTAGCTCAGCCGGTAGAGCAGCGGACTTTTAATCCGTTGGTCGCAGGTTCGAATCCTGCACAACCCACCAGTGTCATTTGCGCAAGGTTTATTC
>NZ_BCTC01000114.1 GCF_001571085.1 Azohydromonas lata NBRC 102462 | reverse complement strand
CCGTTGCGGAGTTGACGAATAGACCGGCGCTGTCGTCCTCAGTGCTTCCTTCGGTTGCTCGTGGGTCTTCTTTTGAAGCTCCCTCGAAGCCGGAGTCGGGCTGCGCGCAGCCTCTCCATCGCAATGCCCGTGCCAAGCCTGTGGTCACTGGGTAAGTAATTGATTCGATTGGGAAAACACGGTTTTGTCGGTGTCTGGTCGACGGCGTT
Organism: Azohydromonas lata NBRC 102462; assembly: GCF_001571085.1. Lineage (GTDB taxonomy): Bacteria > Pseudomonadota > Gammaproteobacteria > Burkholderiales > Burkholderiaceae_C > Azohydromonas > Azohydromonas lata. The sequence continues at coordinate 18,829 of NZ_BCTC01000114.1, read as the reverse complement.
GGGGCTCCGACGGATTTGTTTGAAATCCGACAAAGCACGGCGTGCCGGCGGCCATTGCGCACATGACGCCGCTCAATTCCCACCGTGGTGATTGGAGATTTCTCCGGGTGCGCCACAGGCTTGCGCTGTGCGGCCCGGGTCGGCCTTGGCTGGTACGGCTGTTGCATGAGCACCGGGCATGAGCGCTCATATTCCCGTTGTCTGCAGCACCCGCAATCCGCACCTGGAGCGGTTGGGCGGGCCCGAGGCCGTGAAGAAGTTGGTGGATGCCTTCTACCTGGCCATGGATACGCGCGAGGACGCCCGCACCATTCGCGCCATGCACGAGCCCGACTTGGGGCCGACCAAGGCCATCCTGGTGAAGTACTTCATCGAATGGATGGGCGGCGAGAAGGTCTACTCGGCCGACCGCGGCTCACCCATGCTGCGCCGCCGCCACCATCCCTTTGACATCGACGCCGCCGCGCGCGATGCCTGGATGGCCTGCATGCGCCAGGCGCTGGCCGAAACGTGCCCCGACGAAGGCTTGCGCCAGGAGCTTGATGCGGCGTTCTGGAAGATCGCCGACCACATCAAGAACACCATCTGACGGCCTTGAAGCCCGCCACTGCCCTAGCCTCGCCCGGTGCGGCCGCAACGCCGGCGCCCACGGCCGAAGGCCGCGTGCGTGCCTACCACCAGCGCACCAAGCACCACCTGCAGCGCTACGCGGCCGGTCCCGAAACGCTGGACTGGGACGCGCAGCCCGACCCTTTCCGCCGCTGGGCGGGCGCTGTGGTGACGATGCTGCCGCTGCCGGCTGCGACATTGGCGCAAGGCGAATCGCCCGCCTGGGAAGCGCTTTTTCGCGAAGGCGCCGTGCCGCCGCGCCCGGCGGACCGCAACGCCATAGGCCTGCTGTTCGAGCTGAGCTTCGCGCTGGCCGCATGGAAGCAGCATGGCCCCGACCGCTGGGCCGTGCGCGTCAACCCCTCCAGCGGCAACCTGCACCCTACCGAGGCCTACCTGCTCGCCCAAGGCGTGCGCGGCCTGGACGACGGCCTCTACCACTACGCACCGCGTGAGCACGCGCTGGAGCGGCGCGCGCAGGCCCGTGCCGCCGCCGGCGAGGGAACGCGGCTGTGGATAGGCCTCGCCTCCATTCACTGGCGCGAAGCGTGGAAGTACGGTGAGCGCGCCTTCCGCTACTGCCAGCTCGATGCCGGCCATGCGTTGGGCGCCTTGCGCTACGCCGCCGCCGTGCTGGGCTGGCGCGCACGCGTGGTCGAGGGCCTGGGCGATGCCGAACTGGCCGCGCTGCTGGGCCTGGACCGTGACGGCGATTTCCAGGACGCCGAGCGCGAGGCGCCGGATTGCCTGGTCGAGCTGCTGCCCGCCCCTGCGGCGCCGGCCGGCGCCGCGCCTGATCCGGCGCAGTGGCTCATGGCCGGCACCTGGCTCGGCAAGGCCAACCGGCTGGACAAGCACCCCATGTACCGCTGGCCCGTCATCGCCGATGCGTCGGCTGCGTCGTCGCGGCCGCAACTTGAAGCCGCCTGCGCCGGCGTGCCGGACGCGCGGCCGCCGGACATCCCGGGCGCGCCGGCCGCCGCCGCCGAGCCGGCCGTCGAGATCATTCGCACCCGGCGCAGCGCCCAGCGCTTCGACCGCCGCGCCGTCATGCCGCTTTCGGCGCTGGCCCGCCTGGTGCGAGCCCTTGTGACCGCTGCCTTGCCTTGGGACCTGCTGCCCGGCCCGGCGCGCATCCACCCCGTGCTGTTCGCCCACCGTGTGGAGGGCCTGGCGCCCGGCGCCTACGTGTTGCCGCGCAGCGCAGCCGGCGAAGCCCTGCTGCGCTCGGCGCTGGGCGCCGGCATGGAGTGGCTGCCCGTGGACGGGCTGCCGCTGTGGCGCCTGGCCGAGAACCCCGCGCTGGCCGGCACGCTGCGCACCATCAACTGCCACCAGGCCCTGGGCAGCGACGCCACGCTGGCCGTGGCCATGCTGGCCGAGTACGACGGCGCCCTGGCCGGTGCTCCCTGGAGCTACCGCGACCTGCTCGCCGAAGCCGGCCTGCTGGGCCAGGTGCTGTACTTGGAGGCGCAAGCCTGCGGCTTCAACGGCACGGGCATTGGCTGCTACTTCGACGACGCGCTGCACGAGCTGCTGGGCATGGAAGGCACGCGCCTGCAGTCGGTCTACCACTTCACCATCGGCGCGGGCCAGCACGACCCGCGCATCCAGAGCACACCGCCCTACGCCGGGCGAGAGGAGTACGCATGGACGCCAGAGCCTTCCAACGCCTGAGTGCCGCGCAGGCGCAGGCGTGGTTGAACGCGCACCCCGATGCGCTCATCCTCGACGCACGCGCCGCCCAGCACCACGCCGCAGCCCACCTGAGCGGCAGCGTGCGCCTGGACGGGCGCAACCACGAGATGCTGCTGCTGCGCGAGCCGCGCTCGCGCCCCGTGTTCGTCTACTGCTACCACGGCAACGCCAGCCAGACCTACGCGCAGATGTTCGTGGACTTCGGCTTCCAGCAGGTCTGCGACCTCATGGGCGGCTTCGAGGCCTGGGAGCGCCGGCAATCGCACGAGGCCCAGGCCCTGTGGCTGGCCGAATGGCTGCAGCGCCAGGGCTTCGAAGGGCTCAACACGCCCGGCAGCCACGGCAACACGCCGCTCATGCATGCGGCCTGGAAGGGCGAAACGGCCGTCGTGGAAGCGCTGCTGGGCTGCGGCGTGGAGCTGCACGCCGTCAACGGCGACGGCAACACCGCCCTGTGGCTGGCCTGCGTGGCCAACGACCCCGACCTCGTGGCCGCTCTGGTGGCGGCCGGCCTGGACATCAACCACGCCAACGCCACCGGCGCCACCTGCCTGATGTACGCCGCCTCCAGCGGCAAGCCCGCCATCGTCCAGCGGCTGCTGGAGCTGGGCGCCGACCCCGCCCTCCAGTCCCAGGACGGCTTCACCGCCCTGGACATGGCCGCCTCGCTGGAATGCCTGCGCCTGCTGCGCGCGGCCACGCCGCGTGCCGGTTCCCCGCGCCCCGCCAGCGCTTCCCTTTCCCCCACCAACGCTTGAGGCCGACATGCCCCTCTACGACTACCACTGCCCCGCCTGCGGCCAGGACTTCGAGCTGCTGGTGCGCTCCAGCACCACGCCGGCCTGCCCCCACTGCGCCTCCACCGGGCTGGAGCGCCAGGTCTCGCTGACCGCGCCCCAGGGCAAGATCAAGGCCATCATCGCCTCCAACCGCCGCGCCGCGGCCCGCGAGGGCCACTTCAGCAACTACAGCGCCTCCGAGCGCAACAAACTGCTCAAGGGCTGAGGAGCGCCGCCATGGACATGGTCTACAAAGCCCAGATGCTCACGCAGGGCGGCCGCAGCGGCACCATGCAGAGCGAGGACGGCAGCTTCAAGCTCAAGCTCGCCGTGCCCGCCTCCATGGGTGGCAAGGGCGACGGCCCCAACCCCGAGCAGCTCTTCGCCGGCGCCTTCGCCGCCTGCTTCGAGCACTCCGTGCGCCACATCGCCCGCAAGAGCCACGCGCCGCTGCGCGGCTGCTACGTCGAGGCCGACCTCTCGCTCTACGTCACCTTCGAGGACACCTACAAGATGGCCTTGACACTGGTCGTGCACATGGCCGGCCCGCTGGACCAGGCCTCCGCCGACGACCTGCTGCAGCGCGCCAAGGGCATCTGCCCCTACGTGGACGCCACCAAGAACAACATCACCCTGAACCTGAGCGCGGTGCTCGACACCCCGCCCGCCGCATGAGCACCGACACCACCGAAGCGCAACGCACCGTCCGCTGCTTCCTGACCTACAGCGGCATCAAGCTGCCGCTGCAGCTCAGCCAGGAGCTGGACATGGCCTCCCTGCGCCACCGCAACACCTATTTCCGCGCCGAGTACGACGCCCAAGGGCGCATGCGCCGCTGCGACAAGATGGTCTACGGCGAGGTCGAGATGCGCCACGATTACCTCTACAACGACGACGGCACGCTGCGCCAAGCCATCGTCACCTCGTCCGACGAGGACGAGCCCCAGGTCCTGACCTTCTGACGGACTCCCGGCCCTGACCCGCCGCCCTTGCGCCGGGTCAGGGCCCAGGGCCTTGAGCCTACTTCCTGACGCCGCTGCCCAGCGCCGCGGCGATGGCCTCGGCCCGCGCCTGCAGCGCCGCGTCCTCGTCCAGCCCGGCCACGTCGGCCGCGCGGCTGGCGGCCAGGGCCAGCCTGATGCGGTCGGCCTTGACGTACTCCTCGGCATGGTGGCCTTCGAACGCGGCCCAATCGCAGGTGCACAACAGCAGCAACTGCTCCAGGCGGGCCGGCTGCTGCCGGGCCTGCACCCGCTCCAGCAGCACGGCGATGGGGCCGGCGCGCATGTCGCTGGCGCGGTGTATGCGGTCGCACTCGTCCACCGCCAGGTGCGCCAGCGCCACGGCATCCGCCGGCACCGCCGCGCGCCTGGCCAGCGCTTCGATGGCCGCGTGCGCGCGCTGATCGTGCTTGTGGTGGTGCGGCCAGATCTCGCGCGGCGTGCCGGCCTTGCCCACCTTGTGCATCAGCGCCGCAAAGCGCAACGCCAGCGGCGCGTTCACGCGCGCGGCCTCGTCTATGAAGCGCCACTGGTGCAGGCCGACGTCCACCCACTCCGGCCCGTCCGACAACTGCGGCACGCCGAACAGGCCGTCAAGCTCCGGCAGCAGTTGCGCCAGCGCGCGCGACAGCCGCAGCGCTTCGAAGGCAGCCGAGGGACGCGGCGCCATCAGCGCCGTGGCCAGCAGTGCCCAACGCGCCGGGCGCGTCATGCGCCGCAGCCGGCCGGAAGCTGCCGCCAGGGCCAGCATCGTGACGTGCACGGCATCGGGCGGGTAAGCGCTGCTCTGTTCCAGGCAAAACAGCAGGTCGTCGTCGGGGCGAATCGTGTTCATTGTCGGGTTTGCGACAGGGTCAGTCCGGTGTCATGTCGGGCTGCAGCAGCACCTCGTCGGGCTGGCCGCCCACGCCGGGCAGCCATTGCAGACAGCCCAGGGGCGAGAGGCCGCTATCGCCTTCGAGCAGCACCGTGGCGCTGGCCGGCAGCGAGGCCAGCGCCTGCATGAGTTGTTGTACCGTCATCCACAGGTCTCCAAGGTTTGGCGCCCCAGGCGGGAAAGCAACATCGGGGCCCACCGCGGAGCGCAATGCGTTCCTTCATCCAAGCAAAAAGTCCCTATCGGGAAGGGATTTGCTGGGGTCTTATGGCCGAGCTTGCCTGTTGGGTTTTGACTTGGGTTAATTTTGTGGCTCCCGCAACTACCACGTGGAGCCCTTCATGTCTTTGCCTTCGATCAACATCGCCACTGAATCCGCCGCTGCCCCGGCTGGCCGCTATGTGTCCGCCGAAGTGGCCGAGCAACTGGAGCAGTCGCTGTCGCAATTGACCTGGCACGTGCTGTACGGCAAGGCCATAGACGCTTCCGGCCTGGCCGTGGCCGCCGAGCACCTGCTGGGCTCGTTCAAGGCCAAGGCGGCCTCCTGACGCGCCGCGCATTCGCTCTGACAGACTCCTTTGCAGGCCATGCCCTTTGACGGGGGCATGGCTCTTTTTCATGTCCACCCGCATCGCGCCAAGCCCGTGATGCCGGCATCGGCGCCAGGCGGGAGGCGGGATCAGGCTTGCTCCAGCGCCTGCGTGATGTGCCGCAGCGCCGTGCAATGGCGCTCGCCGTGCGCCCACAGCGCGTCGCGCAACTGGCCCGCCTGCCCGTTGGTGAGGCCGCGCTCCAGCGACGCCGCGAAGGCCTCCAGCGGGCTGTGCATGGCGCGGCCCTGCCAGGACAGCGAGAACTCGTGCGCACCCGCCTGCGGCGCCACGGCCTTGAACACCGAGCGCAGCGACCACGAGCCGGCCATGGCCGGGTGGTAGTAGTGGTCGCGCAGCAGCGCGAAGAGGTCCACGAAGCGCGGCAGCAGCGCTTCCAGCGCGGGGGCCAGGTCGTCGAAGCGCTGCGCCAGCTCGCGTATGCGGTTGCGCTCGAAACCGGCGTTGTAGGCGAACAGCGGCCCTTCGCGGCCCAACTGTTCCACCAGCGAGGCGGCAAAGCCGCGGCGCGGGTCGCCGTCCGGGCCGGCCAGGAAGCCCGCGTGCCGCACCGTCCCGTCTTCCTGTGCCAGCGCGCAGCTCCACTGGAAGGGCAAGGCCTGGTAGGGCTGCGTGCCCGCCCACGGCGGCACGGCAAAGCCGATGGTTTCGAAGCGCAGCCAGCGCCGAGGACCGGCCAGCGTGCGCAGTGCGGCGCCGGCACCCGGGTCCAGCACCGGCTCGCCGTGCTTGACCGCGCGCGCGGCGCGGCGGTGGCGTTCGGCCATGAGCCTGTGCTGCGGCACGCTGCGCAGGTCCACGTAGCCTTCGGCGCGCAACTCCGCCGCCAGCTCGCGGCCCACGATGTCCAGGCTGTAGGCCGGGTCCGCCAGCGTGGGCTCCACGGCGGGCACGCCGCAGCGGTCAATGGAGTCGCACAGCCCGCCGCCGGCGGCCGGGGCGCCGCACGGGGCGCCCAGGGGCACGGGCGGCATCTGCGCGCGCTCGCAGCGGCGCATGGCCACGATCCAGTCGCCCACGGGCCGCGTGCCCAGCACAGGTGCCAGGTCCACCTCGCGGTACAGGCCCGCGTAGCAGCCGTGGCCGGGATAGACGAAAGCCGTGTCCACCAGCATCAGCCCCGCGCTTTGCACCCGCAGCGCGTTGCGCGAAAGCACGTGCGCCCACAGCGCCACGGCGTCCACGTCCGCCTCGCTGCCCGCGGTGGCGTGGCGCACGCGAAACAGCTTGAAGCCGGCGCTGCCGCGCGTGAGCAGGTCCACGCGCACGCGCACGCCCTCGTCGCTGGCGAAACAGGCGCCGGCAATGCCCCAGGCCTCGTCCTGCGCACCCACGTCCACCACCAGCCGCTCGGTGAGGTCGATGGCGGCCTGCCATTCGTCATCGCCGGCGGGCGCCTCGATGCTGACCAGCGCGGGGCAGCAGGCCCGCAGCGCCTGCGTGGCGGCGGGGCCGTCCACCATGCGGTCCGCGCCCGGTTCGGCCGGCGCCTGGGGCGCTTCGGCGTTGCCGTGGCGGTGCAACCAGAAGCGCCGCGCGCACGCGCGCCAGCGGCGCAAGTCTTCTTCGTCCAGCGGGGAAACCTGCTCGGCCAAGGGGGCCTGTTCCGTGAGATCCATGAGAGCCTTCACAAGAAACGCTGCGTGCAGCGTGAACCGTACAAACGTGACAAGGCCGCGTCCGGCGTGCGGTCGTGAAGTGATCCAATGCAAGACTTATGCACGGGGGCAGGTTGAGACAGCTCAAGTTGCGCAGGCCACGAAGTCTCTAACTTTGCGCCCACCATGCACCCTTCCCGCGAATTTTTCCAGGCGCTGCACCGCGCATTCGACACCACCTTGGCCGACGGCGCGCGCGCGCCGCTGCTGCTCGATGCCCTGCTGGGGCAGGCCTTCGACAGCTTCGCGGGCAATGTGGCCATCCAGTGCGAGGACGAGCCGCCGCTGGCCTGCGGCAAGGGCTGCGCCACGTGCTGCACCTTGCGCGTGGGTGCGACCGCACCGGAAGTGCTGCTGGTGGCGCGCTTCCTGCGCGCGGTGACGCCGCGGCTGCTGGAGCGCGGCATAGACCTCGTGGCCACGCTGCGCGAGGCCGATGCGCAGACCGCCGGCCTGACCGAGGCCGCGCGCGTGCGGCTGCGCCAGCGCTGCCCCTTCATCGCGCAGGGCGCCTGCGTCATCTACACCGTGCGCCCGCTGGCTTGCCGCGGACACGCCTCGCACGACTTGAAGGCCTGCGTGGACGCGGCCTCCGGCCGCGTGCTGCAGGTGCCCTACAGCGAAGGCCACCGCCGCGTGCGCTCGCTGGTGCAAAACGCCATGCAGTCCTCGTTGCGCAGCGCCGGCCTGGCCTGGGGCGTGTACGAGCTCAACCGCTCGCTGCTCATGGCGCTGGACGACGCCGGCAGCGAGCGCCGCTGGCTCGATGGCGAGGACGTCTTCGCCGCCACCGCGCTCAACGACGTGCCGGCCGAGGAAATGGCCGCGGCCTTTGACGCGCTGCGCCCGCAGTAAGCGCTGCGCCCGCCGCGCCGCGGCTCAGCCCGGCACTTCCAGGCGCGGCTGCAGCAGCACCACGTCCGTCTGCGGCAGCGCGACGCAGGGCAGCGTGCAGCCCTCGGCCTTCTCGTCCGGCGACAGTCCCGGCCACTCCACGCGGTAGCGCACGCTCCCCTCCACGATGCGGGCCAGGCACTCGCGGCAGGTGCCGTTGCGGCAACTGCTGCGCAGCTTGATGCCCTGGGCCAGCGCCGCCTCCAGCAGCGTGCGGCCCTCCTCCACCGGCACGGTGCGGCCCAAGGGTTCTATGCGAAGGCTTCGTTGCGTGGACATCTGAGGGCTTTCCTCAGGCCGGCTCGCGCAGCCAGGTGCCCAAACCCTCGGCCACCAGGCTGTGGGCGCGGCCAAAGCCGCCTATGAGCCGGGCCGACACCGGCTGCAGCGCGAACATGCCGAAGTCGCCCAGCTCGAAGGTTTGGGCCGAATCGGGAAAGCGCGCCAGGTACAGCGCCTTGGCGGCGGCGTAGTCCCCGCCCTCTCGCGGCAGCGGCACGGCGTCGGCCTGCAGCGACACCCGCGGCAGCGCCTGCGCGGGCCAGGGGCCGCCGTCGGCGGCCGTCACCAGCAGGCCCACGCGCGGGTGCTCCAGCAGGTCGCGCGTGTGCGTGGCCAGGCCGCTGACGTGGATGAACAGCCGCGTGTCCTGCGCCGGCAGGACGAAGGGCACCATGGACACGGCGGGCTCGCCGCGGTGCAGGGTCGCCAGCGCGGCCACGGGGCGCTCGGCCAGCAGCCGGCGCAGCAGGGAGGAGGTGTCGGCATCCATGGGCCGGATTGTGGGCCACGCCCGCGCGGTCCCTGCCGCTCAGATCTGTATGCGCGTGCCCAGCTCCACCACCGCGTTGTCCGGCAGCCTGAAGAAGTCCGCGACGCTGGCGGCGTTGCGGCTCATGGCCGCGAACAGCCGCTCGCGCCAGCCGGCCATGCCCGCGCCCGGCGTGGGCACCACCGTCTCGCGGCTGAGGAAGTAGCTGGTCTCGAAGGGCGGCAGCCGCAGCCCCTGCGCCTCGCACAGCGCCAGCGCCCGCGGCACGTCCGGCGGCTGCATGAAGCCGAAGTGCAGCGCCACGCGCCAGAAGCCGTGGTCCAGCGCCCGCACCTCGGCGCGGCGCGCCTCTTCCACCCAGGGCACGTCGTGGAACACCACCGTCAGCACCACGTTGCGCGCGTGCAGCACCTGGTTGTGCTTGAGGTTGTGCAGCAGCGCGTGCGGCACCGTGGCCGGGTCGGCCACCGGGTACACCGCGGCGCGGTCGGCGCGGCGCGACACCGAGGCGCCCAGTCCTTGCACGAAGCCCTCCAGCGGCAGCCCCTCGCTGCGGATGCTCTGCAGCAGCAGCTCCCGCCCGCGGGCCCAGGTGCTCATGAGCGTGAACAGGCCCAGGCCCACCGCGAAGGTGAACCAGCCCCCGTCCAGGAACTTCACGCTGCAGCCGGCCACCAGCAGCGTGTCCACGACCAGGAAGAAGCCCGTGGCCGAGAGCGCCACCGCGCGCGGCAGCCCCCAGCCGTGGCGCACCACGAAGTAGGTCAGCACGGTGGTCACCAGCATGGTCACCGTCACCGCGATGCCGTAGGCGCCCGCCAGCGCCGAGGAGCTGCCGAAGCCCAGCACCACGGCGGCCACGCCGGCCAGCAGCGCCCAATTCACCGCCGGGATGTAGATCTGCCCCGCCTCGCGCTCGGAGGTATTGCGCAGCGCCATGCGCGGCAGGAAGCCCAGTTGCATGGCCTGCTTGGTCATGGAATAGGCGCCGGAGATCACGGCCTGCGAGGCGATGATGGCCGCCAGCGTCGCCAGCACGATGGCCGCCGGCACCCACTGCGGCGCGAACAGGCGGAAGAACGGGTTCTCCAGCGCCGAGGGGTCGCGCAGCAGCAGCGCGCCCTGGCCCAGGTAGTTCAGCGCCAGCGCCGGCAGCACCAGCGCCGTCCAGGCCAGCCGTATGGGCGCGCGGCCGAAGTGCCCCATGTCCGCGTACAGCGCCTCGGCCCCGGTGATGGCCAGGACGATGGCGCCCACCGCCGCGAACACCTGCCAGCCGCGCTCCTGCAGGAAGGCCAGTGCGTGCAGCGGGTTGAGCGCGGCCAGGATGGCCGGCTCGTGCGCCACCTGCTGCACGCCCGTGGCTGCCAGCGTCAGGAACCACAGCGTGATGATGGGGCCGAACGCCACGCCCACCGCCGCCGTGCCCAGCCGCTGCGCCGCGAACAGCGCCGCCAGCACCGCCAGCGACACGGGCACCACCCAGGGCTGCAGCGCAGGCGAGGCCACCTGCAGCCCCTCCATGGCGCCCAGCACCGAGATGGCCGGCGTGATCACGCCGTCGCCATAGAACAGCGTGGCGCCGAACAGCCCAAGCAGCAGCAGCGCGCGGCGCCGGCGCGGGTGGGCGCGCACCGCGTGCGCGGCCAGCGCCGTGAGCGCCAGCGCCCCGCCCTCGCCGCGGTTGTCCGCGCGCAGGATGAGCACCACGTACTTGAAGCTGACGATGAGCATCAGCGCCCAAAAGATGGCCGAGCACGCGCCCACCACGTGCACCGCGTCCAGCGGCACGCCGGTGGCGGGCTGGAAGACCTCCTTGAGCGTGTACAGCGGGCTGGTGCCTATGTCGCCGAAGACCACGCCTATGGCGCCCAGCGTGAGCGCGGGCAGGCCGTGGCGGGCTGGGGCGGCCAGGCCGGCCGCCCCGGAGGGCGCCGCAGGGTTGGCGGGGCCGGTGGGGCCGGTGTGGACGGCCGGCGCGGCGGCCAGGCCGGCCGCGGGCAGGGAGGGAGCTGGGTGAATGTCCATGCGCGCCAGCTTGGCGCGCGGGGCATCAGGAACGCATAAGGATCAGCCGTGCGCCGCCGCCCCGGCCGCGCCGTCCGGCGCCTGCGCCTCGGCCAGCCGGTAGCCCACGCCCGGCTCGGTGAGCAGCAGTTGCGGCTCGGCCGGCTCGGCCTCCAGCTTGGCGCGCAACTGGCCCATGTACAGGCGCAGGTAGTGCGTGTCCGCGGCGTGCTGCGCGCCCCATACGTCCACCAGCAACTGGCGGTGCGTCACCACGCGGCCGGCGCTGCGCACCAGGCGCGCCAGCAGCTCGAACTCGGTGGGCGTGAGGTGCACGGCCGCGCCGTCCAGGCGCACCTCGCGACGCTCCAGGTCCACCAGCAGCCCGCCGCGCGCATAGCGCAGCACGGCCGGCGCCAGCCGCGTGCCGTGGTGGCGCAGCGCCACGCGCATGCGCGCCAGCAGCTCGCCGATGCCGAAGGGTTTCACGAGGTAGTCGTCCGCGCCGGCGTCCAGCAGCCGGATCTTCTGGCCGTCGCTCTCGCGCGCGGAAATCACGATCAGCGGCAGCGCGTGCCGCCTGCGCAGGGCAGCCAGCAGCGTCTCGCCCTCGCCGTCGGGCAATCCCAAATCCAGCAGCACCAGGTCCACGCCCGCGTCGCCCGCGTGGCGGGGACGCTTGCCCAGGTTCGCCAGCAACGCCAGGCCCTCGGCCAGGCTGGCCGCGGTGACGACCTCGTAGCCCTCCACCGCCAGCGCGTCGCGCAGCGTGGCGCGCAGCTCGCGGTCGTCCTCCACCAGCAGCACGCGCAGGCTCATGGCGTCCCCCGCGCCGCGGCGGTGCCGTTTGAAGTGGCCGCCTGCGCGCCGGTGCCGTGCGGCTCTTGGGCTTGGGCTTGGGCGCCCTCCGGCGCGGGGGCGTCCAGCGCCGCCTGTTCGGCCGCTGCGTCCGCCACGTCCGCCTCGCCCGGCGAGCGCGGCGGCTCGGACGCGGGCAGCCAGCACTCGAAACTGGTGCCGCCGTTGTTGCGCGGGCGCAGCCGCAGCTCGCCGCCATGGGCCCGCGCGATGGCGCGGCACACCGCCAGCCCAACGCCCGCGCCGCGCCGCGCCCGCTCGCCCGCGGGTGCGGCCGAGATCGGCTCGCCGCGCTGGAACACCTCGAACACCTTCTCGCGCCAGCCCGGTGCCACGCCGGGGCCGCGGTCGCGCACGGCCAGCACCACGTGGCCCGGGCGCGGCTGCACGGCCAGCTCCACCGGCGCCGGCGCCTCGCTGTACTTCAGCGCGTTGTCCACCAGGTTTTCCAGCAGCTGGGCCAGCAGCAGCGCGTCGCAGCGCAGCAGCGGCAGCCCCGGCGCCAGCCAGGCGCGCACGCGCCGGCCCGGGTCGTGCGGGCGCACGCGGCGCAGCACCGCACCCACGATCTCCTCGGCCGATTCCCAGTCCAGCCGCAACTGCACGCCCGGCGCGTCCAGCCGCGCCAATTGCAGCGTGTTGTCGGTGAGGCGGCTGAGCATCGTGGTCTCGTCCACGATGCTGCGCGCCAGCCGCCCGCGCTGCGCTGGCGTCAGCCGCTCGCCCTGCTCCAGCAGCGACGTGGCCGCGCCCAGGATGGCCGCCAGCGGCGTGCGGTAGTCGTGCGAGATGGCCGCCAGCAGCGCGTTGCGCACCCCTTGCGCCTGCGCCTGCTCGCGCGCTCGCTCGGCCGCGCGCTGCGCCTGCAGCCGCTGCAGCGACAGCCCCGCCTGGTCGCACAGCGCCTGCGCCTGGCGGCGCAGCGCCTCCACTTCGTGCGTGGCGGGCGGCAGCGCGTCCAGCGCCAGCACCGCGGCGCCAAAGGCCGCCTGCCGCCCGCGCAGCGGCAAATACCACTGCCGCAGCTCGCCGTGCGCGCCCGTGCCGGGGCCGAAGGCGCGCGCCTGGCGCAGGCATTGCCACAGGCCGGCCCGCGCGTCGGCGTCGGCCGTGCCCAGGTTCAGCACGGCCTGCGGGTCGTCGCTGTCCGGCAGCGCGTCCTGCAGCAGCAGCAGCGCGGGCTCGGCGCCCCAGAGCTGCTGCAGGGCCTGGCGCAGCAGCGCGCCCTGCTGCGCGGGCGCCTCGGCGTCGCGCAGTGCCTCGGCGAAGCGGCGCAACTGCTCGGCCTGCGCGGCGTGGTGGCGGGCGCTGTCGGCCAGCCGGCGCTGGCGCGCCACCAGCCCCGCCACCAGGGCGCTGACCAGCAGCATGGCGCCCAACAGCAGCGCGTCCTGGCGCAGGTCCACCGTGAAGTCGTGGCGCGGCGGGACGAAGGCCCAGTTGAAGGCCAGCACCGACGCCAGCGTCAGCAGCAGCGAGGGCGCGATGGGCAGCCACAGCGTGGCCAGCGCCGAGGCCAGCACCGGCAGCATGGCCAGGTTGGCCAGGTCCACCCGGCCGTCTAGCGCCAGCATGGCGGCCCAAGCCGCCGCCCACACCGCGGCGGCCGGCAGCCGGCGCAAGGCGCGCCACGGGAAGTGATGCTCTGTGTCCATGGTGCGCACCGTAGCAGCGGCCGCATCAGGAAGGCATAAGGACGCCGCGGCCCCCGGTACCGCCGCGTGCCGGGCGCGACACTTGCCCCCGGTGGGCCTCGCACCGGCATGGCGCCGCGCCGCTGCCCGCCTGCCCTTCCCACGTTCCGCGTCTTGTCTTCCCCATGCCCTTGTCTCTTGATCGGCCCGTGTGGGCCGTGCGCCTGCAGTTCTTCGTCAGCGGTTTTCTTTTCGCCACCTGGGGCGTGCACGTGCCCACGGTGCGCGCGCACTACGCCCTCGACGAGCAGACGCTGGCGCTGACCATGCTGGCCGCCGGCGTGGGCGCCCTGGGCGGGCTGGCCTTTGCCGGGCGCTGGGTGGGCCGCTGGGGGCCGCAGCGCGTGGCGCTGCTCACGGGCGTGGTGGCGGCGCTGTCGCTCACGCTGCTGCTGGCCAGCCACGCCTGGCCCTTGCTGCTGGCCACCATGATGGTGTTCGGCGCGGCCGGCAGCGTCTACGACGTGGCCATGAACGCCGGCGGCTCGGCGCTGGAGCACGCCAGCGGCCAGCGGCTGATGAGCCGCTTCCACGCCCTCTTCAGCTTCGGCGGCATGGCCGGCGCCGCTTTCGGCAGCCTGCTGCTGCGGCTGCAGGCCGAGCCCGCCCTGCACCTGGCCGCTACCGGCACAGCCGCGCTGCTGGCCCTGTGGTGGGCCACCCGCCCAACGCTGCCCGTGACGCCGCCGGACGCCCACGCCGCGGCCGACAGCCGCAGCTTTGGCGCGCGCGGGCGCGGCGTGCTGTGGGCCTTGGGCGCGCTGGCCGCGATCGGCCTGGTGGCCGAGGGCGCCATGTACGACTGGAGCGTGCTCTACATGCAGCGCGAGCTCGGCAGCGCGCCCGCGCTGGCGGCGCTGGCCTACGCGAGCTTCTCCGTGGCCATGGGGCTGGCGCGGCTCGGTGGCGACTGGGCCCGCGCGCGCTGGCCCGCGCACAGCCTCATGACCGCCAGCGCGCTGCTGTCGGCCGCCGGCATGGCCGTGGCGCTGCTTGGGCGCCACCCGGCGCTGGCGCTGGCGTGCTTCGCGCTGGTGGGTTTAGGGCTGGCCAACGTCATCCCGGTGCTGTTTGCCGCCGCGTCGCGGGTGCCGGGCGTGCCGGCGGCCAACGGCATCGCGGCGGTGTCCTCCATGGGCTACCTGGGCTTCATGGCCGGGCCGCCGGTGATCGGCTTCATCGCCCAGCACCTCTCGCTCACGGCAGGGCTGGCGACGGTGGTGGTCTTTTCCCTGCTGCTGGCGCTTTCGGGTGCGCGGGCGTTGCGGCCGCAAAGGGCCTGAGGCGCAGCGCTGCGGCGGCCCAAGCCTGGCGCCGCGCGGCCGTGTCCGCGCCTCTGGCCCAGAAAATGAATTTGCGCAAGGCCGGCGAATTAAAAGCTGCGGCCTGGTTTGGGCTTGAACGCACCGGTGGCGGGCAATTTGCCCGCGCCCTGGGGAGTCATTTACCCGCGGCCGGTCGGGCCGGGCTTTTGTGGAGAACCGCTTCCTAGAATCCGCCCGTCATGTCACACGACACGGGAGACACGCGCATGAAATACCGCATGAATATCTTGGGCCTGGCTTGCGCCTGGGGCCTGGGCCTGCTGGCGGGCACCGCCTCGGCGGCCGGCGCCTTGCATGTCGAAGAAACCACGACCCTGGACGCGCCGCCCGCCGTGGTTTGGCAGGTGATTGGAAAATTCTCCAGCCTGGCCTGGCACCCCGTCGTGGCCCAAACCCAATTGACGGCCGGCCAGGACAACAAGAAAGGCGCGGTGCGCAAAGTCACCACCCGGGACGGCGCCGTCATCGTCGAGAAACTGCAGGCGCTGGATGCCGGTGCGCACCGCATGCGCTATGAGATCGTGGAATCTCCGCTGCCCGTGGCCCACTATGTGTCCACGCTGAGCGTGCAGGCCGCCGGCAAGGGCAGCCGCATCACCTGGAAAAGCGATTTCGACGCCGTGCGCTCCGAGGCGGTGGACGACGCCAAGGCCAAGGACATCGTTGCCGGCATCTACAAGGCCGGGTTTGACGGGCTGCGGGAACAACTGGCGAGCAAGTAAGCCGGCCGCGCCGCACCCCTGTGCCGTGGGCCGCGGCACAGGCCGGCGCCCACGGCTTTCAAACCAGGCGATCGTCGCCGCGATACCCGCCGCCCCGCTCGTATTCGCGGTAAGTGATCTTGAAGTGGGATTGCATTTTCCCGGCTGGCGGCAGCGTCGCTTCCAGTTGCGGGAATTGGGCCGTCACCTCGCCGCGGTGCCGCGCCCAAGCCGACAGCAGCGCCTCGCGCGCCTCGTCGCAGGTGGCGCCCGCGCCGTGCCAGATGAAATCGTGGGTGATCATTTCCGCGATCACCAGGGTGCTGGGTTGAATGATGGCCATGGCGCGAAAACTCAAATATTTGCCGGTACCGTCAATTCGGCGGCGTGAATTTCAGCGTTTTGCCCGCCTGCTCGCTGGCGCATTCGGACAGGGCCTCATAAAACTCCTTGCCCTCGCGGTCCAGCCAGCGGCCCTGCACGCAGCGGTAGTGAAAACCGCCGCTCTTGGCCGCCATCCACAATTCCTGCAGCGGCGGCTGGGTATTGATCACGATGTGCGTGCGGTTGGGGAACACCAATTCCAGCAGGCCGCCGCTGCGGCGGGTATCGACGTCCAGGTCGATTTCCTCCAGCCAGCGGTCCAGCGTTGTCTCGATATTGGAGAGTATGGCGCTGGTGATTTGCCGGTATTCCAGGTCGGACAGCGGCGTGGTTTCCAGGGTGGCGCTCACGGGAAATTCCCTTTCAGTAATTGATTTCGAACCACACCGGCTGCTTGCGGCGCAGTTCGGACAGCAGCGTCATGGACTGGGGCACCAGGGCGCTGACGGCATACCAGATTTCCTCGCGCCGGGGCTGAATACCGCGGCGCAGCTTGTCGTGCAGGGTGGCCCAGCCGATCCAGTCCACCTCCATGAGCCGGCTGTGCAGCGCCGGGGTCATGTTGCCCAGGGTGTGGGCCATGATCAAAAGCTGCGCCTCCACCGCGCGCAGCGTCAGCGTGCTGGCGAACAGCTCCTCCTCGCCCTGCATCTCGCGCGTGAGCTCCTGGATGGAGCGTCCGGTGTCCATCACGATGTCGTAGAGCGAGCGGTGGTACATGGGTCAGGCGCGGGGCGCGTAAGGGGTTCAGGGAGGGCTCAGCCATGGGCCGGCGCGGCCGGGTCCAGGGCGCGGAACATGGCGCAGCGGGCGAACACGTCCAGCGTGGGTTGGAGGTTCAGGTGGCGGCAGGTCTTGGCCACCAGCTTGGCCAGGCCCTTGATGTCGCGCCCCGTGGCCTGCGGGTAGGTGGCGGCGAGCTGCGCGCACAGGCCCTCCTGCAGCGCCAGGCCGAACTGCGCCGCCATCACGCCCCAGATGCGCTCGCGCGCCGCGAGGTCCGGCGCGTGGTAGCGGATGAGGGCGATGCAGCGTGAGAGGATGGCCTCGTCGATGTCGTCCATGCGGTTGGTGGTGAGGAACAGCAGCCCGTCGAAGTACTCCAGCACGCGCAGGAACACGCCCACCACGGCGTTGGCGGCGATGTCGTCGCTGCGCTTGCGGATGTAGACGTCGGCCTCGTCGATGAGCATCACCGCGCCCCAGCGCTGCGCGCGGGTGAGCGCCTCCTTGAGCGCCGTTTCCATGGCGGCCACCGACAGGCCCAACTGCCCCGAGTGCACGCGGTACAGCGGCCGGCCGATCACCTCGGCATAGACCTCGGCCGTGAGCGTCTTGCCCACGCCCGCGGGGCCGGCACACAGCACCGTGGTGCCGCCGGACTTGCCCGCCACCACATCGTCCATGAGCACGTCCATCTCGGCCGTGAGGATGTCGATCAGCTCGGTCTGCTCCGGCGGCAGGACGAGCTTGTCCTTGAGCGCGGGCGTGTAGACGTAGGGCAGCACGTCGTCGGCGTGCACCCACAGGTGCTGGTGCAGGCCCAGGTGGAACATGAAGAGGTAGGCGTGCACCGGCAGCGCGGTGAAGAGGCCGGGCGGCAGGCTCTCCTTGAGCGCCTTGACCTCGTCCTCGCAATCGAAGTCGCTGCTCTTGGCGGCGCGGCGCAGGTAGGGGCCGAGGATGTCGCCGGGGCTGTCCAGCAGCGCGCCGCGCGGGGGCAGCACGCCCTCGTCGTTGACCAGGCGGGCCGCGCCGCCGCCACTGTTGAGGACGATCTGGTCCTTGCGCGCCCAGTCCGTGTCGCGGTGCGTGGCCGAAGGGTCTTCGGCGTGGAAGCCCAGGCCCTGCCCCGAGAACTGCGCGCCGTAGCGCCCGCGCCACTCGAAGTAGCGCTCGGCCGTGGCGTCGTAGGCAGCCAGGAGCTGGGGCGTTTCGCGAATAAAGCCCTTGGCCGCCAGCAGCGCGGCGATGGTGAGGCCTTGCGCCGGCGCGGCGCGCAGGTCGGCCTCGGCCAGGCGCAGCGTCTGCGTGATGACGCCCGCGCGCGCGTGCGCCTTGAGCTCCACCACCAGCTTGGCGTTTTCCTCCTGCGAGCCCGGGATGAAGTCCAGCCGCGTCACCAGCCACGCCAGCGGTTTGCCCAGGGCGTTGGCGGCGAACAGCCAGCCGCGCGCGCCCGTGGCCTGGGCGTCGCGGGCGAGGTGGCGCACCAGGGCGGGCAGCAGGGCTTCGAGCTCGTCGCCGGGCTTGAAGCGGGGCTCGTCCGAGCGCAGCGCGGCCACGAGGGCGCGCAGTTGCGCCGCGCGCCCGGCCAGGGCGGCGCCGGCGTCCTCGTACAGCTGCGCCAGCGACTCCAGCGCCGCCACCGGCATGGCCGTGGAGGCGACCTCGATGCGGTGGCCAAAGCGCAACTGGCTGTGCAGCCAGTCCAGCTCCGGATGCGCCTCGGCGAGGGCCAGGGCGTGGGGGCGGTCGAGTTGCAGTTTCATGCGGGGCTCCTGGAGGCGGTGGGCGGGGATCAGGCTGGGCGGAAGTTGGGCTGGCGGGGACGCGGCGGCCGGCTGCCGCATCCCGTGAGCCGAGACGCCGCGCTCCCCGTTCCGTCATGCCAGCGAAAGCGGGCATCCAGGCGGCCCCACGCCAAAGCGCAGGGATGACGCAGGAAAACCGCGGTTTGGGGCCTTGTGGCGCCGGCCCAAGAGCTGACGGCCGACTTGGGGGCCGCCTGGATTCCCGCCTTCGCGGGAATGACGACATAGGGTGCGCGGCGTGCCGGCATCCCGGCCGGCGTGGATGCCCGCTTTCGCGGGCATGACGGGTGTGGGTGCGCTGCGCTCTTGCTGCGTGGCCGGTAGGGAATGACCTGCCGGCTGCCGCATCCGGTGAGACGGGGCGCCGCGCCCTCTACTTCGTCATTCCCGCGCAGGCGGGAGCCCAGGCGGCCCCCAGGCCGGCGGG
>NZ_BCTC01000113.1 GCF_001571085.1 Azohydromonas lata NBRC 102462 | reverse complement strand
GGGGGCCGGAAACTCCAACTTGTTTCCATGCCGCCCCTTTTAAACTTGATCCAATTCCGGCACCAGCGCCCGCCCCGTTTCTCCCAGGTCCGCATAAGCCGGTAATACATCCCGCGCCACTTTTTCCTGCTCGCCATAACGGCACAGCGCCACGCAGGCGCCGCCCCAGCCCGCGCCAGTCATGCGTGCGCCGAAAACACCGGGATGCTGCTGCAGCAACTCCACCAGGCGGTCCACTGCCGGCACGGAGACTTCGTAGTCATCGCGCAGGCTGGCGTGCGAGGCGTTCATGAGCTGTCCGAAGCCGATGGCATCCACGCCCGCAGCGGCGGAGAGCACGCGCTGGTTCTCGCTCACCACATGGCGGGCACGGCGACGCAGCGTGTCGTCGGTAAGCTGTTCCACGGCGGAGACGTAGTCCACGTCACGCAGCGCCGGCACACCCAGCGCAGCAGCGGCGGCCTCGCATTCGGCGCGGCGCTGGTTGTAGCCGCTGGTGGCCAGCGAGCGGGCCACGCCCGAATCCATCACCAGCACCGAGCTGCCTTCGGGCAGTGGGATGAGCTGCCGCCGCAGCGTGCGCGTGTCCAGGAACAAAGCGCTTCTCGTGTCGGCGAGGCTGGAGGCCATCTGGTCCATGATTCCGCAGCGCACGCCCGCATGCTCGATCTCCGCCCGCTGCGCCACTTGGGCGATGCGCACGTCGTCGATTTCAGCGCCCAACAGGTCCCGCAGCGCACGCAGTACCGCCACCTCCAGTGCCGCGCTGGAGGACAAGCCCACGCCTATGGGCACGTCCGACACCACGAAGATGTCCAGCGCCGGCACCTCCAGGCCCTCGTGGGCGGCTTCGAGCAGCGTGCCGCTGACGTAGCGCGCAAACGGGTTGCCTTCGTCCGTCGGTGCGTCCGTGCCCGGCGCGAACTCCACCGTGCGCCCATAGGCGGCGGCATGCACGCGCGAGCGCGGCCCGCTCGCGCGCCGCATGGCCACGCGCGTGCTTTGCGGGATGGCGATGGGCAGCACGAAACCTTCGTTGTAGTCGGTGTGCTCGCCCAACAGGTTCACGCGGCCGGGCGCGCGGGCGTAGACGGCCGGCGGGCTGCCGAAAACGTCCTGGAAAGTGGTGGCTGTGGTCATCGTCAAAACCTCGTGGCCGGCGGCGTGCGTCACACCACGCCCGGGATGTGCGTGGCGGAAATGCGCGTGGCTGCGGCAATGCGTTCCATCGAAACCTTGGGCGTGCGGTCGGCCATCAGCAGCCCGTTGGCTTCCTGGAAGGTGTCGGCAAACTGCGTGTAGCAAAAGCCGCTGAACAGCGCCGTGTGGATGATGGTGTGCAGCAACTCCTCGTACTGGCGCGCGAAGGTCTCTTCGTCCATCGCCGAGCTGTAGCCCCAGGTGGACTTCACGCCGGGCTCCGGCTTCTTGATGAACCGTATGCCGCCAAACTCCGTGAGCATGATGGGCTGGCCGCGGTGCGGGTAGCCGTCCAGCGTCAGGATGCGCCCGCCCGGGCGGCGCCGGTCGAAGAGCTGCTCGGTCTTGGTCTCGCCGCCGTAGCGCTGGCGGATATGGTCCAGGTTGGCGTCGTAGTCGTGTATGCCGATGATGTCCGTCGCGCTGGATTCCCAGCCGTCGTTGCCTATGACGGGGCGCGTGGCGTCCAGCGTCTTGGTCAGGTGGTAGAGCGCTTCCACCGCGTGCCGGTGCTCGCGTATCGCGGTGAGGTCGGGCACGCCCCAGCTTTCGTTGAACGGCACCCAGACGATGACACAGGGGTGGCTGTAGTCCCGGTCTATGGCCTCCGTCCACTCGCGTATGAGCCGCTTGATGGCCGTGCGCGTGAAACGGTAGGGCGAGGGCATTTCCCCCCACACCAGCAGGCCCAGCCGGTCGGCCCAATAGAGGTAGCGTGGGTCTTCAATCTTTTGGTGCTTGCGCACGCCGTTGAAGCCCATGGCCTTGGCCAGCTCCACGTCCTTCTTCAGCGCGGCGTCGTTGGGCGCGGCCAGCAGGGTGTCGGGCCAGTAGCCCTGGTCCAGGACCATGCGCAAGGTGTATGGCCGGCCGTTGAGCATGAACCGGTCGCGCAGGATGGTGACCGAGCGCAGCGCGGTGTAGGAGCTGAACTCGTCGAGCACCTGCTCGCCCGCCAGCAGGCGGATGCGTGCGTCAATCAAGGTGGGCCGTTCGGGGCTCCACAGCAACTCGTTGCGGTAGTCGTCTATGCCGGGATCGGAGAGCACCACAAAGCGGTCCACCTCGTGCTGGACGACGCGGTAGCGGTCGCGCGCCAGCAGCCGCTCGCCGTGGCTGAGCTCGACCTCGACGGAAAGATCGTCCCCGAGCTCGTCGCCGACGATGCGGGCCTCGAAGCCGATCATGTAGCCCTCCACCTTGGGCGTCCAACGGATCTTGTCGACGTAGATGCGGCCCACGCGCTCCACCCACACGGTCTGCCAGATGCCGGTGGTGCGCGGATACCAGATGGAGTGCGGCTCCAGTTGCCAGTCTTGCTTGCCGCGCGGCTTGGTCAGCTCGTGCGGGTCGTCCATCACCTGCACGGTGATGCGCTGGCGGCCGTCGGCCGAGAGCATGCGCGTGATGTCGGCCGCAAACGGCGTGTGCCCGCCCTCGTGCGTGGCCGCCAGGCTGCCGTTGACCCAGACCTTGGCCTGGTAGTCGACGGCGCCGAAGCGCAGGATCACGCGATCGTTGCCGGGCGCAATGTCCACGTCGCGCTCATACCAGCAGATCTTGTGGAAGCCCCGGTCGCCTATGCCGCTGGCCGTGGCCTCCGGCGGGTAAGGCACCTGGATTTCCAGCGGCCAGTCAGCGATGTCGTTGGGCGAGGCACAGCGGCCTTCGTCGTCCCAGCAAAAGCGCCAGGGGCCGTTGAGGCATTGCCAATGCTTGCGTTGCAACTGCGGGCGGGGGTAGCCGAAATCCACGGGCTGTTTCTCCGTCAGGTCGGGTTTGCGGACCACCCGTCGGGTAGGGGCGGCGGATCACGGGCGCGGCAAGCGTTATGCCCGTTAGCAGGCCGGCGCGACACGCCGCTGCCGCTATGACGCAGGCTGCGGGCACGGGGCGTGCCGAAGTCGCGCATTCCGACGAGCCGCCCGCTTTGCCATGCCACCCTTGAACCTCGTGGACGTGTTGCTGGGCCTGATCGTTCTGCTGGGTTTGTGGAGCGGCTGGCGCCGGGGCTTCATCCTGTCCGCGCTGGACCTGTTGAGCCTGGCCGCCGCCTTGTTCGCGGCCTTGTGGGGCTATGCCCGCGCGGCGCCCAACCTGCAGCGCTACATGGATGCGGCTTGGGCGCAGCCGCTGGCCTTCCTGCTCATCTTCATGCTCGTGCGCGTTCTTTTGGGCCGCTTGCTGCTGGGCCGCGCGCAGACGCTGCCGCAGCGCGAGCACGCCCATGGCGCCAACCGTGCGCTGGGCTTGCTGCCCGGCCTGGGCAATGGGCTCATCGACGCCACGCTGGCCGTGATGCTGCTGTTGGCCCTGCCGTTGCCGGAGGGCTTCAACGCCGCCGCGCGCGACAGCCGCCTGGCGCAGCGGCTGTCCTTGCCCGCACAGTGGGTGGAGGCGCACCTTGGGCCGGTGTTCGACGAGGCGGCCGGGCGCACGTTCAACCTGCTCACGGTCAAGCCGGAGTCCGACGAGCACATCACGCTGTCCTACACCGTGGCCAACCCGCGGCCGAGGCCGGAGCTGGAGGCGCGCATGCTGGAGCTGGTGAACCAGGAGCGGGAAAAGGAGGGGCTGCGTCCTTTGCGTGCCGACCCCGAGGCCACCGAAGTGGCGCGCGCCCACTCGCGCGACATGTTTGCCCGGGGCTACTTCTCGCACGTGACGCCGGAGGGCAGCGATCCTTTCGACCGCATGCGCCGCGGTGGAGTGCGATTCCTGCTTGCGGGCGAGAACCTGGCGCTGGCGCCCACGCTGGAGCTGGCGCATCGCGGGTTGATGAACTCGCCCGGCCATCGCGCCAACATCCTGCGCCCGGGCTTTGGCCGCGTGGGCATAGGCGTGCTGGACGGTGGCCGGCGCGGCCTGATGGTGACGCAGAATTTCCGCAACTGAGTTTCAGGCCTTGGATGCCGTCGCCGTTGCGCCGGCATCCAAGGCCGCAGTGTGACGGGTGTCGCGTGCGCGCAGGCATGGCTGTGGCAGCGTTGCCTGCAGCGCGGGTCGGCGGGGAGAATCCGTCTCATGCGCGTTTCCACGTTTTTTGTTCTGGTCCCGGCTGCGTTGGTGGTGTTGCTGCAAGGCTGTGCCACCGCGCCGCCGCCTGCACAAGGCGCTGTGCGCTCACGGGTGACACCGTCCGATCCCGGCATTTCCCGCTTGAGCGAGGAGCAGGCCCGCGACGCCACGGTGTACGCGCTGGGCTTGGTCGGCACGCCTTACCGCTACGGCGGCAACACGCCGGAGTCCGGCTTCGATTGCAGCGGGCTCATTGCCCACGTGTACCGGCACGCCGCCGGCGTGGTGTCGCCGCGATCCACCTCAGGCCTGCGGGACTGGGGGCGCGACATCCCGCCGCAAGAGCTGCGCAGTGGTGATCTGGTGCTTTTCGGCGCCACCAGCCAGGTGACGCATGCCGGCATATTCGTGGGCAACGATCGTTTCGTGCATGCACCGTCCACGGGCGGCCAGGTGCGGTTGGAGCACATCTCGGCGCCGTACTGGTCCCGACGGCTGCTGGCCGTGCGCCGGCCTTGAAGACCGAACGGTGCGGTCCACCAGGCTGCCAGCCGGTTTTCGCGGCGCGTTGAATTTCAGCGCCGTTCCGAATATCGGATGGCGTCACGAAAACAACATACACGCAACCCACATCTCATCGACGCTGGCCCTTTCTTTGGGAGGAGTCCTGCGCATACCGACACAAAGCCTGCCTTCCCTTTGTGCGGAGCCTTAAATTTTCTTCAATACGACGCGGCGTTTGGGCGTGTGAGAAGAGCGTGTCATCGTGAGAAGTTTGGTTTTTGGATCAAACTTGTATGTGGCAATGAGATCGTGCGGTCGTACAGTCGCTGACAGGCGTTGAGAGACGTCAATCAAGGGCCGGACTGGCAGATGTGCCAGCACGACCCGCGCGGCGCGGACAGGACGCTGCGGTATCCTGTTTCGATTCACCCGAAGAAGTATTCAAGACGCCATGCACATCGGCATTGCAGAAGACGACCAGGACCAGCAGGACCTGTTGCGGCTGTGGCTGGAGGAAGCAAACCACACAGTGGCAGCCCATGGCACCGTGGCGCAGTACATCGACGCGCTCAAGAAAGAGCGCTTCGACATGCTGCTCATCGACTGGATGCTGCCTGACGGCACCGGCGCTGACCTGCTGCAATGGGCTCGCGGCAACCTGGGCTGGGAAACGCCCATCCTTGTGCTGACCGCGCGCGACGACGAAGAAACCGTCGTTTCCGCGCTGCAGGCCGGCGCGGACGACTACGTGGTCAAGCCGCCCAAGCCGGCAGAGCTGCTTGCGCGCGTGGCCGCCCTGGGCCGGCGCGTGCGCTCCGGCGCGCTGCCGGTGCTGCGCCTGGGTGCGTTCGAAATCGACATCCAGCGCCAGCGCCTGTCGCTCGACGGTGAGCCGGTCATGCTCACGCAAAAGGAATTCGATCTCAGCGCCTACCTCTTCCAGAACCCAGGCAAGCTGCTGTCACGCGACCACCTGCTCAACAAGATCTGGGGGCTCAACGCCGAGGTGGATACCCGCACTGTGGACACCCACGTCAGCCGCCTGCGCAAAAAGCTGGGCCTGGACGGCAGCAAGGGCTGGAAGCTCGTCCCGGTGTATGGCGTGGGCTACCGCTTCGAGCGCATCGAGCAGCCGGCTTGAGCGCCTTCAGGGCCGCGTGACGCGGCCCTGCGCGCCGCGCTCCGGCGCCTCACACGTCGTCTTCCGAGGCCTTGGTCAGCATGCCTGACTGCGCCGCGGCGATCCAGCGCCGCAGTTGCCTCGCCTCGTCCGCCACCACGATCTCGAAGTGCGCGCCCACGGTGCAGTAGTCGCCGTAGTCGCGGCAGTGCACCACCTGCAGTACGGGCACTTCCAGCGGCTCGCCGTCAAGCTCCAGGATGACGTTATGGAACAGCGTGCCTTGAGCCAGGGCCGGCGCGTTGTTGGCCTCGAAGGACACGCCCTCCTCGCTGAGGTTGCGTACCCGCGGCACCCGGCCCAAGCCGGGCAGCAGCAGTTCCGCACGGTACTGGGAGCCGTTGAGCGCCGTCACGCGGAAATGCCGCCGCGACTGCACCTGCTCGATGTCCCGCGGGTAGGGCACGTGCACCGCACCGCTGTGCCGGTCCAGCCGCGCGCCGGACAGAGCAAACAACAGCACGCCCATGTCACAACACAGCGTGGCCTTCAAAACGGGCGGTATGGCGTCGACGGGCACGCCCTCGCGCGCGTGCAACTGCAGCGTCAGGCCGGTGCGCCCGGCGGACAGCAGTTTGGCCAAGGCATCAAAGTCGCCGTCCTCGCTGCGCAGTGACATCAGCGTGTTGGCACGGGACAGCCGCTCGAAGATGCGGCGAATCGGCGTATCGCCCGTGATATGGGCATCGTCCACCGCGATACCGGCCGGCGCCAGCGATGACGGCTGCCACAGGCGTCGCAGGGCAGTCCAAACGGTATTCGTGTTCATGCCTTGTAATTTTTGGGCAATAGCCGACGTTGTGCACGCCAGGCCTTCCCCAATCCTTCCTTGATATTTCACGGTAGCGCCACGCCGGTACGCAGGCCGAGGCTTGAAACCTGTGCAACGCCAACGCCTGGCAAGCGGTTACGAAGCGTCCAACGGGGCAGACGACAATACATCCCATGTGTTTTCAGCCTGCTCCCATACCGACCAACGACGCAGAGCGCCTGGCTGCGCTGCGGCGCACGGGGCTGCTGGATACGCCGCCTGCACAAGCCTTTGACCGCATCACCGCCTCGGTGGCCGAACAGCTGCGCGTGCCCATGGCGGCCGTGTCGCTGGTGGACCAGGACCGCCAGTGGTTTCTCTCCCGCGTCGGCCTGCAGCCGCGGCAGACGCCACGCGAGGTGGCCTTTTGCGCCCACGCGGTGGCTGAGCGCCGCATGCTGCACGTGCCCGATACCAGGCAGGACCCGCGCTTTGCCACCAATCCGCTGGTGACAGGCACGCCCTACATACGCTCCTACGTCTCTGCGCCTTTGATCGATGCTGCCGGCCACGTGCTGGGCACGCTGTGCGCGCTGGACAGGCAGCCGCGCCGCTTCTCCACGCAGGAGCAGCACCTCCTGCAGCGCTACGCAAAAGCCCTGCAGCAACTCATCGCCGCCTGACACCACCGGGCCGCACCCGTGCCACCGGGCGCCTTCGCCCAAGTAGGCCGCGCGGGTCTCGGTGCGGTTGAGCATCAGGCCTGCAGGTCCGGCAGGCTGCCCGGCGGCAACCGCATCGCGTCCAGGCCATGCAGCCATTGGCGCATGGCCTCCACGCGCATGGGCCGCGCCAGCAGGTGGCCCTGAACGTCCGTACAGCCCGCAGCCTGCGCCGCACGCAACTCGGCCGCCGTTTCCACACAGGAAGCCACCACGCGCATGCCCAGGCCGCGGGCCAGACTGGCCGAAGCGCCGGCCACGACCTGCTTGGTGAGGTCGGCGTCCATATCGGCCACCAGCGTGCGGTCGAGCTTGAGCTCGGAGAAGGGCAGTTGCGACAACTGCAGCAGGCTGGAATAGGCCGTGCCGAAGTTGTCCAACGCGAGGTTGAAGCCCAGCATGCGGATGCGGGCCGTGTTCTCTATGACCAGCGGCAGGTCGCCCACCGCGTCCCGCTCGGCGATTTCCAGCGTGATCCAGCTCGCGTCCAGCCCGCTGCGGTGGACCATGCGCGAGAGCTCGCCGCAAAAGCCCGGGTCCGACAGCGAGTGCAGCGAAACGTTGAGCGAGCCGCTGAGCGGCATGCCCTGCTCCAGGCACTCGACCAGAAAGCTGCTGAGCTGGTGCGCCATGGCCAGCGTTGCCTCTTCCAGCAGCCCGTGGAGCTTGAGCGCGGGCAGCAGCTCGGCCGGCATCACCGGGGAACCGTCCTCGCCCACGCCGCGCATGAACGCTTCCACGCCCACCACCTCGCGGCTGGACAGGCGCAGCAGCGGTTGCATCCACGCCTGCAGCCGGTAGCGCGTGAGCATGGCGCGCAGCGCGGTGGCCGACAGATCCGTCTGCGGTGCGGGCTGCTGCGCCGTTTCGACACCGTTCCAGCCGCGCAGCGCCTGTGCAACACCGCCGGGCTCCACCGGCCGCTCCAGCCCGCCGGCCACCTGCAGCTTGCAGGCCGCGGCCATGGCCAAAGCGCTCTTGAGCACCGCGCGCGGCTGCCGCGAGGAGAAAAACAGCGCAGGCGCTCGCGCGTCGCCGCTGAGCAGCCGCATCAACCGGAAGGCGTCGCCGTCCTCGAAGTTGAGGCCGCACACCACCACGTCCGGCGCCGTCGGCTCGCAATGCAGTTGCAGCAGCAGGTGCTGCATCTGCGTGTGCCGCGCCTCCACCAGCCAGCCCGCGGCCACCAGCTCGGACTCCACCTGGTCGGCATGCGCCGTATCCGTCAGCAGCAGCCAGGCCCGGCGGCCCTGGCCTGCCGCAGCGGTTGCGGCAGCTTGAGATTTGGGCGTGGCCGGCTTGGCGTCCGTGGTGTCGGCGCGCGCCCGGGAAGAGGAGGAAGACTTCACAGGGATACCTCCGGGGCGTACTTCCGGCAAAGCTGTTGCATGTCGTCGAACGTGGTGGGCTTGGGCAGCAGGTCGTCGAAGCCGGCGGCGCACAGGTCCGCCCGTTCCTGCCGCAGGCCATGGGCGGTGTAGGCCACCACGGGCAGCGAGCTCAGGCGCAGCTCCTTGCGGACGCGGCGGCACACTTCCGCGCCGTCCAGCGACGGCATGCGCAGATCCAGCAGCAGCAGGTCAAAACGCTGGCGTTCCAGCAGTTCAAGGGCTTGCGGGCCGTCCTGGGCCACCTGCGCCTGCCAGCCCAAACGGTGCAGCAGTGCGGAGGCCAGCCGGCCGTTGAGCGCGTTGTCGTCCACCACGAGGGCGAGCGGTACTTCTTTCATGTGAGATTTCCTTGGACACGGCCCGCTGCGGCCGCGGGTGCGGCGACATAGGGCGTCGTGGAAGCGAGGGGACGATCCTTGTGGGTGGGCGCAGCGACGCCGGGGCGTGCCTCCAGCTGCAGGGGCAGCCTGAGCTCGGCCAGCGTGCCTTCGCCCTCTGTGGAGTCGATGCCGAGCGAGCCGCCCAGGATTTCGGCCAGTTCCCGCGCCAGCGGCAGCCCCAGGCCAGGCCCTTGAGCGTGATGGACGTAGTCCTCTGCCAACGGGCCAAAGCGGTCCTGGAGCGCGCGCAACTGCAGTGGCGACATGCCAATGCCGCTGTCCTGTACACGGATGAGCACGCCGGCCGGGTCGGCCGCCAGCGACAGGCGCACACGCCCGCGCTCGGTGAACTTCAGGGCATTGGTCACCAGATGATTGAGCAACTGCAGCAGCCGCAACCGGTCGGTGACGGCGGTTGCAGGCGCGTCTGGCGCGACGTACAGCGCCAGCGTCAGGCCCCGGGACTCGGCGCTGGGCAAGTGCATGTCCACCAGCTCGCGCAGCAGGGCGTTCAGCTCCACCGGCTCCGCCTGCAGGCCCATGCGGCCGGTCTCGAGCTTGGCCAAGTCCATCAGCGTACTCAGCAGCCCGTGCAGTTGCTCGGCGCTGTGGTGGACGATGGCGCCGAACTCGCGCGCCTCGGGATCGGTGGAGGTGTCGCGGATGAGCTCCGAGAAGCCCAGGATGCCGTTGAGCGGCGTGCGCAGCTCCTGCGACATGGTGCGCAGGAAGCGGGTCTTGGTCTCGTTGGCCGCATGCGCCTCGCGCTCGCTGCGCTGCAGCCGCTCCATCACCGCTTGGCGGCGGCGCTCGGCGCGCAGCATCAGCGCCAGAAAGCCCAGCAAGGCCACCGCGGCCAGCACCGCGGCGCCCACCACCCGCAGTTGCCGCTCGCGCATCTCCTTGTGGAGCAATTCCGTGCGCATGCCGCTGAAGGCCACCAGCCCGTACGGCTCCAGCGTGCGGTAGGCGTAGAGGCGCTCCAGCCCGTCTATGGGCGAGCGTGCCACGATGCTGCCGCTGCCGTGCTCCAGGGCCTCGGCCAGCAGTTCGCTGCCCGCCATGCTTTGGCCCACCTCGCGGTCCGTGCCCGCCAGGTGCGAGCGCACGATGCCGTCGTAGCCCACGAGCAGCAGGTCACCGCGGGCCTCGTCCGCCGAGCGCCGGAAGCCCGTGAACACCTCCGGCTGCACCGACACCACCACCACGCCGGCAAAGCGGCCCTCGGCATCCGTGGCGCGCCGCGTGACCTGGACGGAAGCCTTCCCCGATACCCGGCCCACCAGGGGGCGGCTGATGAAGAGGCGGTCGCCCTGGCCCTGGGCGTGCACGCGGAAATGCTCCCGGTCGCGCACGTTCACGCGCTGGAAAGGCTGTGACGAGTTCAGCACCACGCCGTCGGCACCTATGACCGAGAGCAGGTGAAACTGCGAATCAATGACGTCGCCGCGCTGCAGGCAGGCCGCGATGTCCAGCGACGCGCCGTCCTCCAGGTAGTCGCGCCGGATGATGCGCAACACCTGGTCCGCGTTCTGCAGCGTCAGCGCCGTGTGCTCGGAGAAGGAGCGCGCAAGGTTGTCCATGCGCGTGCGGCCCTGATCCATGACGTCCTGCGAATCCTCGCTCACCTGCACCGCAGCCCAGGCCGACAGGCCCAGCAGCAGCGCGGCAACAAACGCAATGAGCGCACCTTTCAAAGAGGCACGCGGCGCGCTGTCGCCTTGAGGATTGAACGTGGTGAAGGTCATTCGTCGGCAAGACGCCGACGGCATGCCGGCTCCATACCGGACCACTCTAGAAACTGCTGTGTGAGAAGTCGTTACATAAGTGTGAAGTTCAATCACACTTCAGAGCGGAGAGGCCGTGCAACATTGTTTCCGGCTCCCTGAGAGGACACCCAGGAAAAACCTGGGGAACCCCTCAGGCATCCTGGATCAGACGTGGCCCAAGGCGCGCCGGTGCGTCAGCCGCACGGTGTTGATGCCGCGGTCGTGCAGGTGCTCCACCTTGTCGGTGGCCGAATGCATGATGAACATGCCAAAGCCGCCCTCGGGATAGTCGTCGAACTCGGCCAGCGCCGTGGGCACGGGCGCGTCGAAGGCCTCGCCCAAGTGCACCAGCTCCACGACCAGCGCCTCGTCGGTGATGGACACCAGCAGCTCTATGGGCGAATCGCCCGGGCGGCCCTGGCCGTGGCGCACGACGTTGGTGAACGCCTCCACGCAGGCCACCACGAACAGCGCCACCTCGTCGTCGGCCAGCCCGGCCTGGCGCGCCCGGTATTCCACCAGCCCGCGCACGTCGTAAATGGCCTCCAGCCGTGCCGGCAGCTCGCGGCGGCTGCGCAGCGGGTCGCCCAAGGTGCGCATGGCCAGCGCCATGGTCAGGTCGTCCTTGAAGATGGCGCCCAACTCCTGCAGCCGCTGGCGCAGCTTGTGCAACAGCGCCGCGGGCGTGTGGATGTACTGCAGCAGCTCCGTCACCAGCGCCGTGATCTGCTCGCGGCCCATGCGGCTGCCGTCGGGCAGCAGCGCATCCACCGCGCCGTCGGAGCACATGAACAGCGCCTCGTCGGAGGCGATGTCCATGGTGTCCTGCTGGAAGCTGTCCTCGTCGAGCACGCCCAAGGGCGGATGCTGGTTGGCCAGCACCTTGATGGAGCCCTTGGCCGTGAGGAGCATGGGCTCCTCGTGCCCGCAGCCCACCCAGGTGAGCTTGCCGGCGCGGCTGTCTATGCGCAGGTGGCACAGGGTCACGAAGGCTTCGAGCTGCTGCAGGTTGGGCGTGAGCGCGCGGCTGACCGCGCCCACGATCTGCGCTGGCGTGGGCAGCTCGTCGCGGTGATCGGGGCTGGCCATGAGCTCGGCCAGGCAGCGGCTGATCTGCATCTTGGTGGCCGCGCCAATGAGCGCGGCGCTCACGCCCTTGCCCATGACGTCGCCCACGACGATGTCTATGCCCCGGTCGCCCAGGGGCAGGAATTCCACGAAGTCGCCGTCGATGCCCTGCGAGGCCTGGTTGAAGGTGCTCAGCCACAGCCCGGGCACGCGCTGGTCGGGCGGCTGCACCAGCAGCGTCTGCTGGATGCGCGCGCCGATGCGCAGCTCGCGCTGGCGGGCGCGCTCAAGCTCCTTGAGCGCCAGGCGCCGCGCGGAAACGTCCTCCACGATGCCCAGCATGAAGGCCGGCCGGCCGTCGGCCGCGCGCGCGATGGACGCGTTGAGCCGCACCCAGACGTAGCGCCCGTCCTTGCGGCGGTAGCGCTTTTCCTGCGTGAGGCTGCTGAGCTCGCCGGCGAAGAGCCGCCGCACGTTGAGCAGGCTGGAGGCGCAGTCGTCCGGGTGCACCAGCGCCTCGGGGTCCAGCGCCAGCATCTCGGCCTCGGTGTAGCCCAGCAGTGAGCACAGGGCCGAGTTCACGCGCAGCAGCCTGCCGTCGGTGCTGCGCTCCAGCATGCCCACGGCGGCCTGTTCGAACGTGGCGCGAAAACGCTCCTGGTTGCGGGCGATCTCGTCGTGCGCCGCCAGCAACTGGCGCTGCGTCTGCCGCTCGCGGCGCATGCCGCGGTCGGCCACCATGCCCAGCACGGCCAGCAACAGGCACATGGAGGTGGCCACGGCGCCGAACAGCATGGTGCGCTCCAGCCATCCCTGGCGCAGCTGCGCGTAGGGCTGCTCCACCAGCACCACCAGCGGCCACTGGCGCGAGGTGCGGAAGGCCCCCACCGCGGTGGCGCCGTCGCTGCCGTCGGCGATGTAGCTGCCGTGCTCGCGCTGCGGCAGGTAGAGCTTGAAGGGCGGCAACTGGCTCACGGACTGGCCCGGCCGCAGCTCGGCCGCGCCGGTGCTGATGAGCTGTCCCTGCAAGTCCGTCACCAGCGGCCGCATGGGCGTGTCGGCCACCGCCAGGTCATGCTGGGTGGCGAAGTAGTCGCCATTGAGCAGCGCCACCAGCCACAGCTCCTGCCCGTCCTCGCGCGTCACGCGCCGCACCAGCGGCAGCGCCACCGCGCCCAAGGTGGGCACATGCGTCATGGCCAAGTCACCCAGATCTCGCACCTGCAGCAAGGGGCCCAGCCACTCGCGCGGCGGGTTGGCCATGCCGCGGCGCAGCAGCCTCGCGGGGTCGATGCGCCGGCCCACGTCGGTGGGCGTGGAGCTCACAAGCACGCGCCCGCTGCCGTCCAGCACCGCGAGGCTGCGCAACGAGGCCTGGGCCGAGAGCTGATCGCCCAACACCTGCGCCACGGCGCGCATGTCCGGCTCCGCCACGCGCAACAGCGGCGACTGCGACATCAGCCGCAGCGTGCCGCTGACGCCGGTGAGCGTGCGCGAGGCGTGACTTTCGATGACGCGGGCATACAACTCGGCCTGCGTCATGGCGGTGTGCCGGAACTCCGCACGCTCGTAGGCCGCCAGGCCCAGGGTCACGCCGGCGACCAGCAGGCACAGCATCACCACCGCAGTACGCAACTGGCGCCGACGCGCGCGCAGCATGCGGGCCGACGCTTCCCAGGAGACGGGCGCGGCGCCCTCTTCACCGCTGTCGCCGGTGGACCCTTCCCACGCCGCTGCACCTCCTGGAGCGGACCGCGGCGGCTTGCCCGCGGACGCGCCCACGCCGCCAGCCTGCGCCGCCGGCTCGCCGGGCGCGCCGATGGCGGCCTCGTCCGCCGCCCCATGCTGGCCGGGCCGGTCCCGGCGCGGAATCAAGGAATTGGGAACGCGCACCGTGCAGACCCGCCTACCAGCCCCGGGCCGAGCCGGGGCTTGCTGCCCGCACTGACGGTTCCCCATGGCGCCAGCTCTGAACGGTGCAACGTTCCGCGCGAGCGGCGCAAAGCGGCAGGAACGGCGCCGGGCCGGCGCGCAAACAAGAAGAGCACTTCATGGATGGTGGCAGCGCCGCGGCCGCCACCGCAGCGCTGCGAGACTGGGCCTGCCGGCGACAGACCGTCGGCGCGCAAACCGGGACCATAGCCCACTTCGTCCACCGCACTTCACCCGGCAAGACGGGCCATGCCCACTTCGCGGCAAAGTTCACGCGGGCGGCGTGGGAGCAAGGACGGGTCAGCGTGCTGCCGGCGTGAACAGTTCCAGCCGCACGCAGTAGTCCACCGATGCGCCCGGTGCCAACACAACCATGCCCTTGCCCGCGGGCTCCCGCCACAACGCGCCGAACGGATCGGCCCAATTGAACTGCGGCTCCAGCACCACGAAAGGCCTGTCCGGCGGGGCGAAGGTCTGCACGGCGCTGATCTGCGGTGAGGAGGAAAAGACGCGCAGGCCATAGCCGGCTTGCGGATCCAGCACTTCCACCACGGTGGCGCCCTGCGGCGTCTTGGCCAGGTCCGTGAAGCAGTCGTCCAGGTACAGCTCCCCCAAGGGCGCGCCCCGTGGGCCGGAGAAGTCGTAGGGCGTGCCGGCCACGGGCAAGAGCTCGCCCGTGGGCAGCACCTCGTCGTAGTCGTTGACCGCCATGCGCGTGCGCGCCGGAATGCGTATGCGCGCCTGCTCCCGCACGCCGCTGGGCAGGGCGAAGTAGGGATGCCAGCCCATGCCCATGGGCAGCGGCTCATGGCCGGCGTTGGTGGCCGTGAGGCGGAGATCGACGGCGTCGGCGCGCAGGGCCATGTGGAAATCGACCCGCGTGTCCGAAAGCCAGCAGCCGCCGAAGTCGCCGGCGCGCAAGGTGGCGCGCACGGCGGCGCTTTGGGCGGTATCCGCGCGCTCCCAGGCGTCCACGGGCCGCCCAAGGATCAGGCCATGGATGGCGTATTGCTCGGCGCCTTCGCGCTGGCCGCCGCCATTGGCGAACAGGCGCAGCGGCCGCCCGGCGATGGTGGTGCGCAGTGCACGGTCCGCGGGCGAGAAGGCGCCGCGGATGCGGTTGGCAAAGGGCAGCAGGAAGGCGCCGCCCACTTTGAAGGCGTTGTTGCCCGTGCGGTCCGGCGGCCCCCCGGCCAGCAGTGCCGGCGCCTCGGCCAGGGGCGGCGCGTGCAGCAGCGGCACCTCGCCCAGCCCCGGCAGCCGGGCGCGCAACTGCCACACCATCAACGCGTGGTCGGGCAGCAGCTCCATCTGCGTGAAGCGCGGTCCGTCGCCAGGGCCGTCGTCGGGAGGGTGCAGGCGCACCACGTCCAGCCCGTTGGGTGGCAAGGGCCTGTCAGGGAGCCCAGGGCAGGGCCCGGACTCTGAAAGCGGTGGGCTCAACGGCATCTCCTTGGCTTGCGCCACTGCGGCGCCCGCGACGCGGGCAACCGGGGTGCCGGGCGGGGCTGCGCCGTTGAGCAGGCGCGGCGTCAGCCGAAGGAGGCGACGGCGTCTTCTCGGCTGTCGTGGATGTTGAAGACGCGGTGCATGCGCATGAGCTCGAACAGCGCGCGCACGGTGCGCGACATCTCGCAAAGCCGGAAATCGCCGCGGCGGCCGTTGAGCTGGCGCAGGCAGGAGATGAGCGCCCCCAGCCCCGAGCTGTCCACGAACTTCACGCCCGCCATGTCCAGGACGACGCGCGTGTGCTGCTGCATGAGGGCCTGCACGGCGTCGCGGAACTCGCGCACGTTGCTGGCGTCCAGGTTGTCCTCGCGCAGCTCGATGACCAGCACGTCGTGGCCTTCGACTCGTCCGTTCAGTTCCATGGGTGAGGTGGTGGTGTACTGCAATTGGATGGGAGCACGGTCGGTGCGGCCGCAGCCGCGCGACGCCGGCAATTTCAGGGCAGCCGCACGCCCTCGGTTTCCAGGCAGGCGCGCATTTGCGCCAGCGCCTGTGCCAGGGCCGGTTCGTCACCGGCCAGCACGGCGCGTTCGCCGGCACGCGCGGCTTCGCCCAGCGCATGCAGGCCAAAGCTGCCGGCCACGCCGGCGAGCTGGTGAAGCACGGCCGCCTGTGCGGCGGCGTCAGGCGCGCCGTGTATTTCCTGCCAGCGCTGCGGCAGCCCGCTCATGAAACGCTCGCGCAACCGCGCCAGCGCGGCCTGCACGGCGGGCGGAGGGGCTTTGGGGCTACCGGTCTGAGACATGGCGACCGCGTCCGTGCTCCCAGTACGGCAGGATGTCTTTGGGAAGTGTCATGGGATCGAAGGGTTTGACTATCAGCCCCGTGGCGCCGTGCTCAAGCAGTTGCTCCAGCTCGTCGGGCATGGCCTTGGCGGTCATGAACACCACGGGCACGCCTTGCATTTGCGGCATCTCGCGCATGGCCGCCAGGGTTTCGGGACCGCTGAGGTCCGGCATCATGACATCGAGCAGCACCAGATCCGGCCGGAACAGCGGCGCCTGCTGCAAGGCGCTGCGCCCGCCCGGGCACAGGCAGACCTCGTAGCCGCCGACGGTGGCGAGGCTGAATTCCAGAATCATGCGGATGTCGGCGTCGTCCTCGACGCACATCACGCGGCGCAATTCGCTCATTGGGCGAGCTCCTCTTTCCTGCTCTTGCCCACATCCTGCGCCACGCGGGCTACCGGTGCGCCCAAGGCATTGAGCACGGCTTGCGCCAGCTCCTGCGCGCCGCTGTGCGTGGCGTCAAGCGACGGCAGGCCCATGCGCTCGCTGAAGGCCTGGTCCACCGTGTCGCCATACAGCAGCACCGGACGGCCCTGCGCGAGGCGGCGCAGCCCGGCGCAGAACTCCTCGGCCAAGGCCGGCACCTGCGGGTGTCCCACCACCAGCGCGGGAGGCTCGTCCAGGGTCAGCGCGGCGGCCTGCTCCAGCGTGGCGGCGCCCTGCACGCGGCACAGCGGCGCCAGCCAACTGGCCACGCGGCGGCGCGCCTCGAAGTCGCCGTCCACGTGCAGCACCAGCGGGGCCACGGACCTCGGCATGGAGCCGCCGGCCGGGAACCAGAGGCTGAACGAGGCGCCGCTGGGCACCTCATCGGCACCTATGCGCCCGCCCATGCGCTCCACCAGCATGCGCGTGATGTACAGGCCCAGCCCCGTGCCGCCCTGGGCGCGGCGGTCGGTGCCGTCGGCCTGGGAGAACTTTTCAAACATGCGTGCGCGAAAGCGCGGGTCTATGCCCGGGCCGCGGTCGCGCACGGTCACGCGCACGCCCTGGGCCGCGGCGTTGAGCGTGACCTGCACGGTCTCGCCCGCGGGCGAGTGCTTGATGGCGTTGGACAGGAGGTTGGCCATCACCTGCTGGAAGCGGTCGGCGTCCAGCCGCACCTCCACCGCGGGGCCGTCCAGCCCCTCGACGGCGAGCTTGACGCCGGCGCGGTCCGCATAGCCCTGGTTGGCCGCCAGCGCCTCGCGCAGCAGCGGCCCAAGCGCCTGCGGGCGCTGGTGCAGCACCAGGCGGTCGCCTTCGAGCTTGGTCAGGTCCAGGACGTCGTCGATGAGCCGCCCAAGCCGCGTGCCGTTGCGCTTGGCCACTTCCAGCAGCGACAGCGCCGGCGCCGGCAGCGCGCCGGCCGCACCGCCGGCCAGCAGGCCCAGCGCGCCCAACACCGAGGTCAGCGGCGTGCGCAACTCATGGCTGACGGTGGCGAGGAACTCATCCTTCATGCGCTCGACCTGGCGCTGCTCCGTCAGGTCGCGCAGCACCAGCGTGAAGTGCACGTGCGCATGCTCGTGCCACTCGCTCAGGCCCAGCTCGGCCACGAACTCCTGGCCGCCGACGCGGCGCAGACGGCACTCGCGCTGCGCCAGCAGGGCGCTGAGGTCCATGCCGAAGATGGCACGGCACGAAGCGCCCGCGGCCAGCGGCTCGCCAGCCACGCCGGCCAGCGTCTGCGCCGCGCGGTTGAACTCCTCAACGCGGCCGGCCGCGTCCAGCGTCACCACCGGGTCCAGGATGTTGTCCAGGATGTCGCTCTGGCGCTGCGCCAGCGTGGCGATCTGCCGCTGCAGGCCCAGCACATGGCCGTAGTGGCGCAGCTTGGCCTGCAGCAGCTCCGGGCTGACCGGGCGGACCAGGAAGTCGTCGGCGCCGCTTTCCAGCGCGTGTATGAAGTGCTCTTCGCCTTCGAGCGAGGAGGTCACGATCACGGGCATCCAGCGCCCGCCGTCGAGCGCGCGCATGCGGCGCGTGACCTCGAAGCCGTCCATGTCCGGCATGAGCAGGTCCAGCAGCACGAGGTCGGGACGGTGGCGCTGCATCATCGACAGCGCGGCCTCGCCGCTGTCGGCGCCCACGGCCTCGTGGCCCAGCTCTGCCACCAAGGCGCACAGCGCACGGCGCGATACGGCGATGTCATCGACGACCAGGATCTGCAGTTGCATGCGAAGCGGCGGAGGCGGAGCGGAAAAACGGTCCCGGAAACCTCTTCCGGGGATTGACGGCATCCTAGACGCTGACCCTGCGCCAACGCCGCAACGCGGCTATACACAGATGCCCTGTTTGACAAAGCTGTCACAACTCCCGGGGGCTTCTCTCCTGTAATCACCTCCAACGGCGCTGCCGATGACCCGATCGACCCCCGACGGGCTCACCGCCAGATGCCGGGCCCGGCCTGCGCCGGCCTCGCGTTTTTCCTCCCTGGCGCCCGTAGGGCGCTTAGCCTGCCGCGGCGGTCCATGGACTCCCGTGGCAGGCCTTTTTTTCCGGGACGGAATTTGCCGGCTTTTCTCCTCCCCAAGCCGGCACCCGCGCTGCATCCGGCGGCATGCCTGCCACGGCGGCGCACCCCTCTCAGCCTGCGTTCATAACGCACGCAACGCCAGCCCAATTCGATCCAGATCAAGGAAAGGTCCTGCCGGCCTTGTCGCGATTGTTTGAATGCTCACAAGGTCACAACCGCCTAAGCCCTTGATTTGATTGCGATTGCGGCCTGGCACGGCTCTGGCAATACGGAGTGCACTTCCGGCATCCAGAGGTTCGTCATGAGTGACAGCACCGCGTTCGTTTCCATCGAAGGATTGAAGAAGGGCCGCCAGGCCGTGAGCGACATCCTCGAAGCCGCGG
>NZ_BCTC01000112.1 GCF_001571085.1 Azohydromonas lata NBRC 102462 | reverse complement strand
AGGGGATTCGGTGCATCACTGCAACCGCTTTGTCCGCCAGCATTAGTTTGCTGACAGCCGACGCGGCGATGTGTTGGTCTCGCTGGCTCACTGGGTGAGCCTTTGAAGCATCGCTGCGTCGTTGGCGTGGGGCGCATTGTAGAACAGTTTTTTGGCCGTTCCGAGCCTGGGTCATAAAAAGTGCAGATCCGTTGCGCCGCGCGTGCGCCCGGCCCCTGCGGCACGGGCTTCTTCAATACACGGCGCCGCCGGCTTGTTCCGAGGTCAGCACGCCCGCTTCGGCGTTCACCTGGTAGCGCGCGGAGAGGCCGCTCCAGGTCGAGAGATTGAAGTTTCCGCTTGCCGTGATCTTGTCCACCTGCACGTTGCGAAAGGTCAGCGGCTGCTTGGGCGCGCACACCGTGGGCGCCATGAGCGGGCGCAGGAAGTAGGCGCCGCGCCCCTCGTAGCCTGGTTGCGTGAGCAACGTGGCCTGCAGACCGTCCAGCAGCACGGCCACGCCCGCATCCACGCCCACGCCGCGGATGGCGTCGAAGCCGCTCACGCGCTGGTCCTGGATGCTGCGCGCCAGGAAGGCGAGCATGCGCCCCATGCGGTCGCGCGCGGCGAAGTGCGAGTCGGTGATGTCGGCCTCCAGCCCCGAAACGGTCAGGAAGCCGCTGTCCAGGCTCACGCGCTTGTTGTAGGGGTCGGAGAGCGCATCAGAGCTTGCCAGCGTGCCGTTGAGTGCGGCGAAGTCCAGGGCGCCCATCACGGCCAGCCCGGCGCTGATGCCGCCCACGGGCACGTTGCGCCGCTGCAGCGCCTTGATGGCGTCGTGCAGCGCGGTGCCGCTCCAGAGCTTGACGTAGTCGCTCTGGTCGCCGCCGGCGATGAACAGCACTTCCGCGCGCAAGACGCGGTCCACGACGAAAGGATCGTTGGCCGCGTCGCGCGTAGCCACCACCAGCGTCTCCACCGAGTCCACGCCGCCTATGGTGTCGAAGACGTAGGACTGGTAGCCGTCGTCGCCGCTGGCGCGAATGACCACGAAGTCGCCGCCCCCGGCGCGCTGCACCAGCCAGCGAAAGGCGCCGTCCACGTCGGCCTCGCCGCCCATGAGCGCCGCGCCCGCGCGCCGCGGCGCAGGCAGCACGCGGTCCGCGGCACTGCCGGTGAGGTAGTACTCCCAGCCCTTACCCTTGCGCGTGACGGTGTTGGCCGCCAGCGCGCTGCCCAGCAGGGCCGGCAGCAGGCACAGCAGCAGCAGTGCGCGCAAGCCCAGGCGCCGTGCCGGCGCGGCCCAGTTGTCCATGATGGGTTTCTCCCTTGCGATGGGTTGGCGGCAACTCTGAAATGCCCGGCATCGCGGCGTGAGCCACCCGCGGGCGCGGGCGATGCTCCCGGCGCCCGCCAACAGCGTCAATGCGCACCCTCACCCGCATTCATGGGCATGTGCTTTGCCCGTATCGTGGTTCCCTCAACCGACTCTCGCTATGCCTATGCCTACGGACGCGCACACCGAGATTTACCGCCGCCTCTCCAAGATAGAAAACGAGCTTGTGCAGGCCGCCCAAGCCAGCGCCGTGGTGCGCGGCGTGGCGCCGGACCTGCGGCAATGCCTGCAGCAGCTCAGCGAGCAATCGCAGCAGGCACGCGCGGCGCACCTGCGCAGCCGCGACGAGGGCGTGGCCTCGGCGCTGCGCGAGCTGGAAATGCTGGCCGAGCAGGCCTGCGAGCTTTCGGACACGCGCGACGGCGACGCGCGCCGCGTGCTGCGCCCGGGCCTGGAAGAGGCGCGCCAGGACATCCGCGACCTCTGCCACCAGTTGGGGCTGCACCGCGACGGCGACGGCGCCGGCCGCCCCGCGGCTTGAGGACCCAGCTCGCCGCGGCGCTGGCGCCGGCCGGCATGGCTACAGTGGCTGCAGCGACCGGCAAGCTGGGAGGCGCATGAATTCCAATCCCGTCCTGGTACAGGCCTGGCGCGGCGGCGTGGTCGAGTCGCGCCACCGCGGCAGTTGCGCGGTGCTGGACGCCGACGGCAGCGTGCTGTGGTCCGTGGGCGACATCTACACGCCCGTCTTCCCGCGCTCGGCCGTCAAGCTGCTGCAGGCGCTGCCGCTGGTGGCCAGCGGCGCGGCCGACGCGCTGGGCCTGGACGATGCCGCCCTGGCCCTGGCCTGCGCCTCGCACGGCGGCGAGGAGGCGCACGCCGCAACAGCTGCCGCCATGCTGCGCCGCGCCGGGCTGGACGACACGGCGCTGGAATGCGGCGCGCACTGGCCCTACTTCGAGCCCGCCGCGCGCGCCCTGGCCGCCGCCGGCCGCCTGCCCTGCCCGCTGCACAACAACTGCTCCGGCAAGCACGCGGGCTTCCTCTGCCTGGGAGCGCACCTGGCCGGCGACCGCGACGCGCGCGGCTTCG
Organism: Azohydromonas lata NBRC 102462; assembly: GCF_001571085.1. GTDB lineage: Bacteria > Pseudomonadota > Gammaproteobacteria > Burkholderiales > Burkholderiaceae_C > Azohydromonas > Azohydromonas lata. The sequence goes on along the minus strand of NZ_BCTC01000112.1, from coordinate 16,692 downwards.
CCGCCGGCTACGTGCGGCGCGAACACCCGCTCATGCGCGAGATCGAGCACGCGCTGCAGGCGGCCACCGGCTGGGACCTGGCCCGCGCGCCTTGCGGCACCGACGGCTGCTCCATCCCCGCGCACGCCATTCCGCTGCGCCAGCTCGCGCTGGCCTTCGCCCGCGCCGGCAGCGGCGTTGGGCTGCCGCCCGGCATGGCCGGCGCGGCGCGGCGGCTGCGCCAGGCCATCGCGAAACACCCCTTCCTGGTCGCGGGCAGCGAGCGGGCCGACACGCTGCTGATGCAGGCGCTGGGCGAGCGGCTGTGCTGCAAGGTCGGCGCCGAGGGCATGTACTGCGCCGCGCTGCCGGAGCTGGGCCTGGGCCTGGCGCTCAAGATGGACGACGGCGCCGCGCGCGCCGCCGAGGTGGCCCTGGCCGCGCTGGTGCAGGCGCTGCTGGATCTGGACGCGCCACAGGCCGCCGCCGTGGCGGCCTGGAGCCCTCGCCCGCTCGTCAACTGGAAGGGGCTGGACGTGGGCGCGCTGCGTGCTGCGGACACGTTCAAGGCCGCGGCCCGCGCCGCCGGCCGCAACATGGGAAGGTTTGCGGGATGAACGACCCCGTCTTTTCATTGCACCGCGGCCGCACGCCGCTGCTGCTGAGCCTGCCCCACGTGGGCACGGCGATACCGGCCGATCTGCAGCCGCGCCTGATGCCGCGCGCGCTGGAGGTGGAGGACACCGACTGGCACCTGGAGCCGCTCTACGCCTTCGCGCGCGAGCTCGGCGCCACGGTGCTGGCCGCGCGCTTGAGCCGCTACGTGGTGGACCTCAACCGCCCGCGCGAGGACACGCCCATGTACAGCGGCGTCAACACCACGGGGCTGTGCCCGGTGAACTTCTTCACCGGCGAGCCGCTGTACCGCGAGGGCCAGGCGCCGGACGCGGCCGAGGTGCAGGACCGTTGCGCGCGCTACTGGCAGCCCTACCACGACGCGCTGCGCCAGGAGCTGCAGCGGCTGCGCGGCGAGCACGGCCACGCCGTGCTGTTCGACGGGCACAGCATCAAGTCCGCGCTGCCCTGGCTGTTCGCGGGCGAGCTGCCCGCACTCAACCTGGGCACGGCCGACGGCGCGAGCTGCGCGCCCTCGCTGCGCCAGGCCCTGGGCGAGCTGCTGCAAGGCCAGGACGAGTTCAGCCACGTCATCGACGGCCGCTTCAAGGGCGGCTACATCACGCGCCACTACGGCCGGCCCGATCAAGGCCAGCACGCCGTGCAACTGGAGATGTGCTGGCGCTGCTACATGGCCGAGACCGCCCCCTACCGGCTCGACGGCGCGCGCGTGGCGCGCATCGAACCCCTGCTGCGGCGCATGCTGCGGCTGCTCACCGAATGGAGACCCTCGTGAACCTTGAGCCGCTCAACTTGTGGGCGCCCCGCGCCTGGCTGCCCGGCGGCTGGGCCGAGCAGGTGCTGCTGCGCAGCGACGCCACCGGCCACTGGTGCGAGGTGCGGCCCAATGCCGGGCTGCCCCCGCCGGGCACGCTGGCGCTGGGCGGGGCGGTGCTGCCCGGGCTGGTGGACGCGCACAGCCACGCCTTCCACCGCGCCTTTGCCGGCTTGGCCGAGCGCTTCGATGCGCCCGGTGCCGGGCTGCACTCCTGGGGCGCCATGCGCGACCACGTGGCCGCCCGCCTCACGCCGGAGCTGCTGCAGGCCGTGGCCGCGCACCTGTATGTGGAGCTGCTGCACGGCGGCTACACGCACGTGTGCGAATTCCACGACCTGCACGACCAGGCCGACGGCAGCCCCCTCCCCGACGACGCGCAGCGCATGGCCTGGGCGCTGGCCGACGCGGCGCAGGAGGCCGGCGTGGGCCTGACGCTGCTGCCCGTGCTGCGCGAGCGCGCAGGCAGCAGCGGCGAGCCCTTGGGCGAAGGCCAGCGCCGCTTCGGCCGCGGCCTGGAGCGGCTGCTGCAGGAAGTGCAGGCGCTGCAGGAATGCAAGCGCCCCATGCTGTGCGTGGGCCTGGGCGTGCACGCGCTCTCGGCGGTGACGCCGCAGTCGCTGGCGCAACTGGCGCGCGAGGCCGGGCCGGACTTGCGGCTGCACATCCAGATCGCCGAGCACCAGGCCTACGTGCGGGCTTGGCGCGAGGCCACCGGCGCCAGCCCCGTGCAGTGGCTGGCGCAGCAGGGGTTGCTGAGCCCGCACTGGACGCTGGTGCACGCCACCCACGTCAGCGACGAGGAAGTGCGCGCCGTGGGCCAAGCCGGCGCCAGCCTGGTGCTGTGCCCAAGCAGCGAGGCCAACTTGGGCGACGGCCTGGCCGACCTGGCGCGCTGGATAGAGGCCGGCGTGCCCGTGGCCGTGGGCTCGGACAGCCAGGTCACGCGCACCTGGCGCGAGGAGCTGCGCTGGCTGGACTACGGCCAGCGGCTGCTGCGCCAGCAGCGCCAGGGCCAGTCGCGGCCCAACACGCCCAGCACCTCCGGCGCCGGGCGGCTGTGGACCATGGCGCAGCAAGGCGGCGCCGCGGCCGCGGGCATGAAGCACTGGGGCCTGGTCGAGGGCGCGCGGGCCGATCTGCTGGTGGTGGACACCTCGGATGCCAGCCTGCTGGGCACGCCCGCGCCGCAGTTGCTCGACGCCGTGGTGTTCTGCAGCCCAGGCCGGCCTTGGCGCGACGCGGTGGTGGGCGGGCGCTTCGTGGTGCGCAACCACGTGCACGCGCACAGCGCCGGCATCGCCGGGCGCTTCGAGCGGGCCATGCGCAGCCTCTGGAGCCTTTGAAAAGCGGTTACAAAGGAGCTGGGGCAGCCCCATGCCCCTGTCTTCAAGTGCAAGGAGAGAGCCGATGACCACTGCCCTCGAGATCCTGAAGTCCAAGCCCAACCAGGAAGTGATTGCGGTGCAGCCGCACGCCACGGTGTACGAGGCCATCAAGCTGATGTGCCAGAAGAACATCGGCGCCGTCCTGGTGATGGAAGGCGACGCCGTCGTCGGCATCTTTTCGGAGCGCGACTACGCCCGCAAGATCGTGCTGCAGGAGCGCGCCTCCAAGAGCACGGGGGTGAACCTGGTGATGTCGCCCAACGTGATGTTCGTGAATCCCAGGCAGACCGCCGAGGAGTGCATGGCGCTGATGACGCAGAACCGGCTGCGCCACCTGCCCGTGATGGAGGGCGGCAAGCTGCTGGGCATGATCTCCATCGGCGACCTGGTCAAGCACATCATTTCCGACCAGCAGTTCCTCATCGAGCAACTGGAGCACTACATCGCCGGCCATCCGGTGACACCCGCCTGAGGCTGGCTGCGCGCGGGCGGCGCCGCGCTCAGACGAAGTCCTTCCCGGGCCCGGCGCCGTCCTACAAGTCCGCACGGCGGCGGACTATGGGCCTGGAGCCCCGCCGGCGTTGCAATGGCGCCATCCAGACGACCCCGAAACGCCCGCCGCCATGACCAGCTCCCGCCCGCTTTCCGACGCCGACGCCCGCCGCGACGAGCTCGACCCCCAGGACCCCATGGACTCTTTGGCCGCCAAGGCGGCCACCAACCCCTTGGGCGCCGGCCTGGGTGCCGCGGGCGGCGCCGCCGCTGGGGCCGCCGCGGGCATGGCCGCCGGCCCCGTGGGCAGCCTGGCCGGCGCGGTGCTGGGCACCATCGCCGGGGCGCTGGCCGGCGGCTCGGCGGAAAGCTCCTGGCACAAGAGCAGCGGCACCGAACACTGGAGCCGCCTCTACGGCAGCCGCCCCTACGCCAGCGAGGGCGCGCGCTTCGAGGACTGGGGCCCCGCCTACGCCTACGGCGAGGCCATGTACGCCCGCCAGAGCGGCCCGCGCCGCTGGGACGACACGGTGGAGTCGGAGCTGGGCCACGGCTGGGAGGCCGAGCGCGCCGCCTCCGGCTCCGCCCTGCCCTGGGACCACGCCCGCCACGCTGCGCGCGACGCCTGGGAGCGGCTGCACGACAGGGCCGACAACGACCCGACGCGGCCCGGCCACGACATTGCCGGCTGAAGCGGCGCTTGACGGCCCGCGCGCCATAAAAAAGGCCGCTGTCGCGGCCTCCATGTCGTTGCCGCCCGGCCGCTGCTGCCGGGCGTTGCCCCATTCGCTTCAGTGATGCGCCTTGCTGCGCGGCGTCTTGTCGGACAGGCCCGGCACGTGCACGGCCAGCATCACGGGCTGCTCCTCGCCTTCCGTCGTGAACAGCGTCTGGCGCACCATCAGCGCCACGGTGGCGGGGTTCAGGCCCTCGGTGGGATGCGTGCCGGCCTCCGCCACGCTGCGGTACAGCGGCGCCGGCAGCAGCATGGCCAGCTCCAGCGACAGTTCGTTGGCCCGCTCGTAGTCTTCCAGCGGGGAGCTCTTGTCCAGCGCACCGGCCAGCACCAGGTACTGGGCCACCTTCTCGACGATGTCGATCTTCTCGCGCGCGGGCAGGTCCTTCATTCTTCGACTCCTTCTTGAACAGGGGCGCGAGGGTAGCAAAGAGCGCCTGCTGACCTCGGCGCAAGGGAGTCCTTGCCGACCGATGGGCGGCCGTGGCCGCAGGCAATCTTCCCGCCCCGCCGCAGGCGGCCTGCTCTGGAGCCGCCCGCGGGCGCGGCCCAGACTGCGCGGCTCCCACCACAGCCCGCAAGCCACCATGCTGCCCTTGTCTCCCGCCCCGCGCTCGCGCCTGCGCCTTCTGCGTGCCGCCACCGCCGCCCTGCTGCTGGCCGGAGCGCTCAGCGGCCATGCCGCCACCCCCGAGGCCGAACCGGACCATGACCGCTTCGAGCAGGCGGTGCGGCAGGCCGCGACGCCCGCCGTGGCCTCCAGCCTGGCGGGGCTGAAGGTGCTGCATCTCAGCGGCGACGTGGGGCCCTGGCTGGACACCGGCCTGGCCCTGTCTCCCGGCCAGCCGGTGACGCTGCTGATGCGCGGGCAGGTGTGGTGGTCGCGCGCGGCGCGGCTGTCGCTGTCGCCGGCCCTGGCGGTCTGGGCCCAGGTGGGCCCGCAGGGCGAGATCTTCAACGGCACCCGCGATACCCACGGCTTCGTCGCCGCGGACGCGGGCAACCTGCGCCTGAAGCTCCTTCCCGCCCTGTCGTGGACCGACCCGCATGGCGCCTACGCGGGCGAGCCGCCGGCGGTGAACCCGGATGCGGGCGGCGGCGTCAGCGTGGCCGTGCTCGCCTGGAAGCCAGGCACCGACGTCGCCGCGCAGCTGCAGGCGCTGGCCCGGCACGCGCCGCTGGCCCCCTGGGCGCAAGGCGAGCTGCGCCGCCTGGCCGAAGGCACCGTGCCGCCGCCCGCGGGCTGGCAGTACTTCTGGCCTTTGGGCCGCGCCGAGATCTTCTCCCGCGCCCGCCCCGAGGCCGGCGACCCGCAAGGCGGCGCCATCGCGGTGCACACGCACGACGACGTGGGCATCCTGCAGAAGGACGCGCCCTTCGAGCTGCGTCCCGGCACGCGGCTGCAGTGGCGCTGGCGCGTGGACGCGCTGCCCTCGGCGCTCCCGGAGGACAGCGTGCCCACCCACGACTACCTCAGCGTGGCCGTGGAGTTCGACAACGGCCGCGACCTGAGCTTCGTCTGGAGCCAGGGCCTGCCGCAGGGCCATGCCTTCGCCTGCCCGCTGCCGGCCTGGCAGCAGCGCGAAACGCACCTGGTCACGCGCAGCGGCACGGCCGGCCTGGGCCAGTGGCAGGCCGAGGAGGTGGACCTGCTCGAGGCCTACCGCCACGCCGTGGGCGGCCCGCTGCCGGCGCGCGTGACGCGGGTCTGGCTGATCGCCAACAGCGTGTTCCAGAAGCACGAGGGCCGCGCCCGCTTCGCCGGCATCGCGCTGGTCGATGGCCAGCGGCGGCTGCACGTGGATTGAGCGCCGGCGCCGCGCACCGCCGCACAAGGCCCTGCCCTAGCGCGGCGCCAGGAACGTGGCCTCGATGTCCAGCGTGGCGCGCACGCCCAGGTCGGCGCGGTGCCGGGTCAGCCAGCGCCGCGCCGCCTGGTGGCCCATGCGGAACAGCGACTGCAGGAAGGCCGCGCTCGTGTCCAGCTTGGTGGCGGCCTCCAGGTGGGCCAGCTCGCCCTCGTCGGCAATCATGTGCAGCCGCAAGTCCTTGTAGCGCCCGCGCTCTATGCGCTCCTCGGCCAGCAGCCGCTGCACGAAGGCGATGGCGCGCATCTCGCCCACCAGCGCCGAGTTGAAGCCGATCTCGCTGACCCGGTCCGCAATGGCCAGCGCCGTCTGCGGCGTAGCCGGCCGCCGCAGCGGATTGATCTTGACCAGCAGCAGGTCCGCTTCCGGCGTCTCGTAGATCAGCGGCCACAGCGACGGGTTGCCCACGTAGCCGCCGTCCCAGTAGGGCTCGCCGTCGATCTCCACGGCGCGGAACAGGTGCGGCAGGCAGGTGGAGGCCATGAGCGCGTCCAGCGTCAGCGTCTTGCCGCTGAACACGCGCGGCTGCCCGGTGTGCACCGAGGTGGCGATGACGAACAGCGTGGGCGCCGGCGCCACGCACTGCAGCGCCGCCACGTCCACGTGCCGCGCCACCAGGTCGCGCAGCGGGTTCAGGCCCAAGGGGTTGAGCTGGTAGGGGCTGAAGCTGCGCGCCCACGTGGCGAACCAGTCCGAGGGCGACCAGCCCCACAGCGGCGCGGGCGCGGGCTGCGTCCAGCCCGGCAGCGCCGGGGGCTGCAGCGCGCCGAAGCAGCGCCCGGCGCGCGAGACGTCCTCCCAGAACGCGCGCAGCGCCTGGCGCGCGCCCTCGTTGCCGCCGCGCAGGAGGCCCGTGGCCAGCACCGCGGCATTGAGCGCGCCGGCGCTGGTGCCGGAGATGCCGGCAAAGCGCAGCGTGCCGTCCTCCAGCAGCGCGTCCAGCACGCCCCACGTGAAAGCGCCGTGCGAGCCGCCGCCTTGCAGCGCCAGGTCCAGCGCAAAGGGTTGCACATCGCTCATGCGGAAGCGTCCTCCTGGGTGTCGTTGTTGGATGTGTCGTCCGCCGCCGCGCTGGCGCTGCCGTGGGCGTTCAGGAGCGCCTGCAGCGCCTGCAGCGTGTCGGCCTCGTGCAGCGGCTTGTCGGTGCGCAGCCGCAGCATGCGGGGGAAGCGCAGCGCGATGCCGCTCTTGTGCCGCGGGCTGCGGGCGATGCCCTCGAAGCCCAGCTCGAACACCAGCGCCGGCCGCACGCTGCGCACGGGGCCGAACTTCTCGACCGTGCTGGCGCGTATGACGCGGTCCACCTCGGCGAACTCGGCATCCGTGAGCCCGGAGTACGCCTTGGTGAAGGGGACGAGCTGCAAGTCGCCGGCCGGCGCGCGGCGCGCGATGGCGTCGGCCACCGCTTGCGCCTCGGCCGCGTCGCGCGGCGAGCGGCTCCAGACGGCGAAGGTGTAGTCGGTGTAGACGCTGGCTCTCCGGCCGTGGCCGCGCTGGGCATAGACCAGCACGCCGTCCACGGTCAGGGGCTCGATCTTCCACTTCCACCACAGGCCTTCGGACTTGGTGCGCCCGGCGCCGTAGGGCGCCTGGCGCTGCTTGAGCATCAGCCCCTCGACGCCGCGCTCGCGGCTGGCGGCGCGCTGCGCGGCCAGCGCGTCCCAGGTGGCCTCCTCCAGCAGCGGCGACAGCGGCAGCCCGGTGCCGGCGGCCAGGGCCTCCAGCCGCTCGCGGCGCAGCAGCAGCGGCTGGCCGCGCAGGTCGCGCCCGCCGTCCTCCAGCAGGTCGTAGGCCAGCAGCGTGACGGGCGCCTCCTGCAGCAGCTTGCGCGGCAGCGTCTTGCGGTTCAGGCGCTGCTGCAGCAGCGCGAAAGGCGCGGGGCGGCCGTCCTGCCAGGCCAGGATTTCGCCGTCCACCACCGTGCCGTCCGGCAACGACTGCGCCAGGGCCACGACCTCCGGGAAGCGTTCGGTGACGAGCTCCTCGCCGCGCGACCAGATCCAGCACTGCCCCGCGCGCCGCACCACTTGGGCGCGGATGCCGTCGTATTTCCATTCGACGATCCAGTCCGCGGGCACGCCCAAGCTGTGGGCAGGCGCTTCCAGCGCATGGGCGAGAAAGAAGGGATAGGGCTGGCCGCTGTCGGCCGGGGCGGTGGTGCCGTCGTCCGGCGCCAGCAGCGCCAGGAAGCGCACGGCGCTGGGCGGCTGGCGGGCATCGGTAAAGCCCATCATGCGCTGGGCCATGAGCTTGGGGTCCAGCCCGGCGTGCTCGGCCAGCGCGCGCTGCACCAGCAGCTTGCTCACGCCCACGCGGAAGGAGCCGCCGATGAGCTTACACAGCAGGAAGCGCCCGGCCGTCTCCAGGCCGCCCCACCACTGCGCCAGGCACTGCGCCTGGTCCTGCGGGCTGCGGCCGCGCAGGGGCAGCAGCCGCGCCTCCATCCACTCGGCCAGGCCGATGTCCTCGCCGCCGAGGCTGGCCGGCGGCGGCAGCACCAGGGCGATGGTTTCGGCCAGGTCGCCCACGGCCTGGTAGCTCTCCTCGAACAGCCAGTCGGGGATGCCGGCCAAGGTGCAGGCGGTGGCGCGCAGCAGCGCCCCGGGCACGCTCTGGCGCGGCTTGCCGCCGGCCAGGAAGTACACGGCCCAGGCCGCGTCGGCCGGCGGCGCGGCGGCCAGGTAGCGCCGCAGGGCCGCCACCTTCTCCAGCGTGGCGGTGCGGGCGTCGAGCTCGGCGTAGAGCTGGGCAAACAGGCGCATGGGGCGATCATGCCGCGCCCCGCTTGAGGCCTTGGGCGCACGCCGCTTGCCACTGCCCTGGACATACGGCCTTTTGAGGGCCGCAACTCCAGCAAAGGAAAAGCATGCAAGTTCAAGTCAACCACGACGACCACGTGACCGGCCGCGAGGACATGGAGCGCGAGATCGCGCTGATGCTCGAAGGCGAGCTCGACCGCTACGCCGACCACATCACGCGCGTGGAAGTGCACCTGAGCGACGTCAATGCCGACAAGCTGGCCGACGACGACAAGCGCTGCCTGCTGGAGGCGCGCGTGGCCGGCCAGGGCCAGCTCACCGCCAGCCACCAGAGCGGCGACATGCGCACCGCCATCGACGGCGCCATCGACAAACTGCTGCGCGTGCTCGACAGCAGCCTGGGCAAGTCGCTGGACAAGACCAAGACGGCGCGCGAGACCATCCGCCGCGACGGCGTGGAAGGCTTGACCGAAGGGCTCTGAAGCCGCTGCCCTGGAACCGGCCCGCCGACAGGCCGGCGGGCCGGTGCGGCGCCGCCTCAATGCGACATCAGCACCGGCACCGTCATGGACTGCAGCAGCGTGCGGGTGACGCCGCCCAGGGCCATTTCCCAGGCGCGGGCGTGGCCGTAGCCGCCTATGACGATGAGGTCGGCGTCCACGTCCGCCGCGCGCGACAGCAGCGCCTCGGCCACCGGGGCGTCCGGCGTCCACGGTGAGAGCAGCCGCTCGGCGATGGAGGGCTCGCGGCTGCGCTGCAGGCTGCACGCGGCGTGCACGCCGTGCGCGGCCAGATAGGCCTTGAGCGGCTCCAGCGAGGGCACCTCGTCGTCGCCGCGCACGTAGCGCACCAGGTCCACGCTCGTGGCGCGGCGCAGCAGCGGCAGCGCGTCGCGCAGGGCGCGGGCGCTTTCGCGGCTGCCGTTCCAGGCCAGCAGCACCCGGCGCACGGCGCGCGGGCGCTGGCCGCCGTGGCCGTCGGTGTGCGGGACGAACAGCAGCGGGCAACCCGCGGCCATCAGCAGCCGCCCGGCCAGGCCGGGCTCGGTGCCGTCCGGCGTCTCGGGGTCGTGCTGGCCCAGCACCAGCAGGTCGGCGCAGCGCACGTGGCGCAGCAGCGTGGGCAGCGGGTCGCCCAGCACGCTCTCGAACGGCAGCGGCCGCCCGCGCTCGGCCGCGATCTCGTCGGCCAGCAGCCGGGCCTGCTCCATGCGGCCGCGGTCGCTGTCCATGCTGAGCTGGGTGGCGATGGTGGTGGCCTCCGGCGTCAGGTAGGCCGCCGTGGGCGTGGCTTCCACGGCATGCACGGCCTCCAGCCCGGCCCCGTGCTCCCCGGCCAGCGCGGCAGCCCACAGCGCCACCTCGCGGGCGCGCGGACTGTCGCTGACGTGCACCACGATCCTGCGCAAGTCGCTCATGCGGTGACTCCTTGGCGGCGACGGGTGAAGACCAACGGACGGCACCCGGCGGCGCTGCCGCCCCGCCGCCGCGGGCGCCCAGGCATCGTAAGTCCGCTGCGGGCGGGCGCCGCGGTGCTTGCGCCGCATCAGGCCTTCACCCGGGCGCGCGTGCTCAGATGGCCCGGGGAGAATGGCCCGGCCCAACGATGAGGAACGTGCGCGCAGTGATGCCCGAAGTCCACGACACGCCCGCCCCCGTGCCCTGGCACGCCCTGCCTGCCGACGAGGCGCTGCGCCGCCTGCACGGCGACGCCGCCCGCGGCCTGGACGCCGCGCAAGCCGCCCAGCGGCTGCAACGCGAAGGCGCCAATGAGCTGCCGCAGGCGCCGCCCACGCCCTGGTGGCGGCAACTGCTGCACCAGTTCGCCAGCCCGCTGATCGCGCTGCTGGCCGGCGCGGCGGCGCTGTCGCTGGCCATGGGGCATGTCAGCGACGCGGGCGTGATCCTGGCCGTGGTGCTGGTCAATGCCTTCATAGGCCTGGCGCAGGAGGGCCGCGCCGAGCGCTCCATGGCCGCGCTGCGCCGCCTGGCCGTGCTGCAGGCGCGGGTGCTGCGCGGCGGCGTGGAAACGCTGGTCCCGGCGCGCGAGCTGGTGCCCGGCGACGTGCTGCTGCTGGCCGCGGGCGATGCCGTCACGGCGGACGCGCGGCTGCTCCAGGCCGCGCAAGTGAAGGCGGCCGAGGCGGCGCTCACCGGCGAGTCGGTGCCGGTGATGAAGGCGCCTGCCGCGCTGCCCGCGGACACCGCGCTGGCCGACCGCCAGAACATGCTGTGGGCCGGCACCCAGCTCACCGCCGGGCGGGCCCTGGCGGTGGTGGTGGCCACGGGCGCGCGCACGCAGATCGGCGCCATCGCGCGGCTGACCGAGGGCACGCGCGAGCCGCCCACGCCGCTGGAGCAGCGCATCGCGCAGTTCGGCCGCCGGCTGGTGGTCGCCGGGATGGTGCTGTTCGCGGGGGTGATGGCGCTGGGCCTGTCGCGCGGCATGGCGGCCGTGGAGCTGCTCATGGTGGCGGTGAGCCAGATGGTGTCGCTGGTGCCCGAGGGGCTGCCCGTGGCCATGACCATCGCGCTGGCGGTGGGCATGCAGCGCATGGCCGGACGCGGGGCGCTCATACGCCGCCTCTCCGCCGTGGAGACGCTGGGCGCCACCAGCGTGATTTGCACCGACAAGACCGGCACGCTGACCCGCAACGAGATGACGGCCTGCACGCTGTGGCTGGCGGGCGGCACCTGCGCCAGCGTCACCGGCGCCGGCTACGCGCCCACGGGCGAGCTGCGCGCCGAGGGCGCGCCCCTGCCGGCAGCAGCCCTGTGGCCGCTGCTGCGCGCCGCCGTGCTGTGCAACGACGCCCAACTGCTGCCGCCGGACGCCGGGGACGGCGCCTGGACCGTGCTGGGCGACCCCACCGAGGGCGCGCTGCTGGTGCTGGCCGCCAAGGCCTCGCTGGACGCCAGCGAGGAGCGCGCCCAACTGCCGCGCGCGGGCGAAATTCCCTTCGACGCCGACACCAAACTCATGGCCACGCTGCACCGCGACGCCGCGGGCGCGCTGCTGCAGTTGAAAGGCGCGCCGGAGGCGCTGCTGCGGCTGTGCGGCGATGCCGGCGCGGTGCAGGCCGCGCGTGCGGCGGCCGAGGGGATGGCCCAGCGCGCGCTGCGCGTGCTGGCCTTCGCCGAGGTGCGCGGCGCGGCGGCGGACGGCGCCGTGCAGGCCGCGGCCCGCGGCGGCGCCGAAGCGGCCTTCGCGGGGCTGGCGGGCCAGGCGCGGCTGCTTGGGCTCATCGGCCAGATCGACCCGCCGCGCGAGGAGGCGCGGCAAGCCGTGGCCGAGTGCCGCGAGGCGGGCATCCGCACCCTCATGCTCACGGGCGACCACAAGCTCACCGGGCTGGCCATCGCGCGCGAGCTGGGCATCGCCCGCGACGGCGACCTGGCGCTGGACGGCGCGGAGCTGGAGCGGCTGCCGGACGCCGAGCTCCAGGCGCTGCTGCCGCGCCTGGCCGTGTGCGCGCGGGTGCAGCCGGCGCAGAAGCTGCGCATCGTGCAAGCGCTGCAGTCGCGCGGCGAGGTGGTGGCCATGACGGGCGACGGCGTCAACGACGCGCCGGCGCTGGCGCGCGCCGACGTGGGCGTGGCCATGGGCATCGCCGGCACCGAGGTGGCCAAGAGTGCCGCGCGCGTGGTGCTCACCGACGACAACTTCGCCACCCTGGTGGCGGCCGTCGAGCAGGGCCGCGTGGTGCGGGCCAATCTCGGCAAGCTGCTGGTCTACCTGTTCGCCACCTCGCTGGACGAGGTGGTGGTGCTGCTGCTGGCGCTGCTGGCGGGCTACCCGCTGCCGCTGGCGGCGGTGCAGATCCTGTGGATCAACCTCGTCACCGAGGGCACGGTGACCATCAACCTGGTGATGGAGCCGGCCGAGGGCGACGAGATGCGCCATCCGCCCCGCCCCCGCCTGGAGCCGCTGCTGGGCGCGGCGCAACTGTGGCGGCTGGCGCTGCTGGTGCCGGTGAGCTCGGCCATCACCTTCGGCTGGTTCGCATGGCGCACGCACCTGGGCGCGCCGGCCGACGTGGTGCAGACGCAGACCTTCACGCTGCTGGCCATGACGCAGTGGTTCAACGTGCTCAATTGCCAGTCCGCCACGCGCTCGGCCCTGAACCGCTCGCTGCTGCGCAACCGCTGGCTGTTGGGCGGCCTGCTGCTGAGCGTGGCGCTGCAGGCGGCCGTGCTGTGGTGGGGGCCGCTGAACGCGCTGTTCCACACCGTGCCGCTGGGCTGGGAGGAGCTCTGGCCGCTGCCGCTGGCCGCCAGCGTGGTGCTGTGGGTGGAGGAGGCGCGCAAGGCGCTGGCGCGGCGGCGCCTGGGGCGGGCCCGCCGCTCAGGCGGGTTGAGCGCGGATCAGGGCTTGAAGGCGTCGTGAGCCTGGCCGGAAGAGTCGCCGGTGCGGCGTGGGTGGGCGCGGCCGCGCGGGGTCAGGGCAGCGCCTCGTACAGCCCGTCCACCATGGTGTTGCCGGTGAGGTGGCGCACTTCCAGCCGGTAGGCCAGGAAGTCCATGGAGCGGCCCGCTTCGATGGTTTGCGACAGCGAGGCGGCGGTGCCGGGGTTGTTGGCGTAGATCACGCCCATGGGCGAGGGGCCGCGGTTGAACACGCGGTACCAGCGCGCGTTGGTGCCGTCGGTGTTGAAGATCAGTTGGCGCTGGCCCGGGGCTAGGCGTATCAGGCCGGGAGTGGTCATGCAGCAAGCCCTCTTGAGGGACGTGGATCGGTCGCAGGCGCTCACCCGGAGCCCTTTTTTTTGGGCGGTCCTGCGGAAAACCCGGAATGGTAGCCCGTGGCGCAGGGGCTTCCGTGACGCGGCGGCGACTCGGCAGCGCACGGCGGGCCGCCCCACCCCACCCGCTATGCTGTACGCATGCACAGCCCCGCCGCCCCGCGCTGGATCGCCCACCTCGACATGGACGCCTTCTATGCGTCCGTCGAGCTGCTGCGCTATCCGGAGCTGCGCGGGCTGCCGGTGGTGGTGGGCGGGCGGCGGGCGCACCAGCCGCAAACGCTGGCCGACGGCACGCGGCGCTTTGCCAGGCTGCGCGACTACGCCGGGCGCGGCGTGGTCACCACCGCCACCTACGCCGCGCGCGCCTACGGCGTGCACTCGGCCATGGGCCTGATGAAGGCGGCGCAACTGGCGCCTGACGCCGTGCTGCTGCCCGCGGACTTCGACGCCTACCGCGACATGTCGCGCCGCTTCAAGGCCGCCGTGGCCGAGATCGCGCCCGTCATCGAGGACCGCGGCATCGACGAGATCTACATCGACCTCACCGAGCTGCCCGCCCTGCGCGAGCGCGTGGGCCATGACCCGCTCTCCAGCGTGCGCGCCCTGGCGCAGGAAATCCGCAACAACGTGCGCGCCGCCACGGGGCTGACCTGCTCCATGGGCGTCACGCCCAATAAATTGCTGTCCAAGATCGCCTCGGAGCTGGACAAGCCCGACGGGCTGACGGTGCTGACCATGGCCGAGCTGCCCACGAGGATCTGGCCACTGCCGGTGCGGCGCATCAACGGCATTGGGCCCAAGGCCGGCGCCAGGCTGCAGGCGCTGGGCCTACGCACCATCGGCGAGCTGGCGCAGTGCGAGGCACCGTGGCTCATCGAACGCTTCGGCCGCAGCTACGGGCAGTGGCTGTTCGACGCCTCGCACGGGCTGGACGAGCGGCCCGTGGTCACGCACAGCGAGCCCGTGTCCATCAGCCGCGAGACCACCTTCGAGCGCGACCTGCACGCCGTGCGCGACAAGGCGCAGCTCTCGGCCATCTTCACGCGGCTGGCGCAGCAGGTGGCCGAGGACCTGCAGCGCAAGGGCTACGTGAGCCGCACCCTAGGCATCAAGCTGCGCTTCGAGGACTTCAAGACCGTCACCCGCGACCTGACGCTGCCCGCGCCCACGGGCGACGCCGCCGCCATCCGCCGCGCGGCGGGGCTTTGCCTCAAGCGCGTGGACCTGGGCCGGCGCATACGGCTGCTGGGCATACGCGCCGGCTCGCTGGCGCGGCCCAACGCCGCGGCGCCGGGCGCGCGCGGCGCCACCCGCAAGGCGGCGCCCGGCATGGCGGCGGCGGCGCCTGCCGCCCCGCTGGCCGCGCAATCCGAGCTGCCGCTGTTCGATTCACCGGCCTGAGCGGGGCGTCAAGCACGCGGCACGCGGTGGCGGCTCGGGGTTGTTGCATATGCACGCCCGTGCAAATCCACATTGACGTCATGCCTTGTGGCGGCCTGGGACATGGAGCAGTCCTGACGTCACAGTGCTGGCGTCACCGGGGTGCCCGACTTGGTGTTGACCCTGGGTTTTTGACGCCGGTGTGTGCTTCAAACGGGCCCGCCGGGGTGGCCGGGGGTGCTGGCACGGTCCTGGCAATAAGGACGGTGCAGCTTCGATTCGCCCCATAGCCTGCAAATGCAGCAGGGGCCTTTTTGCAGACAGATCACCGCTCAACAGGAGACACGCATGGACATGCTCGAACCCGGCAAATTCGGTTTCCCCGTCAACTTCAAGAAGCGCTACGGCAACTTCATCGGCGGCCAGTGGGTTGAGCCGGCCAAGGGCCAGTACTTCGAGAACATCACCCCCGTGACCGGCAAGGTGTTCTGCGAGATCCCCCGTTCCACGGAAGAGGACATCGAGCGCGCGCTGGACGCCGCCCATGCCGCCAAGGCCGCCTGGGGCCGCACCTCGCCCGCCGAGCGCTCCGCCGTGCTGCTGAAGATGGCCGACCGCATGGAGCAGAACCTGGAGCTGCTGGCCACGGCCGAGACCTGGGACAACGGCAAGCCCATCCGTGAAACCATGGCCGCCGACCTGCCGCTGGCCATCGACCACTTCCGCTACTTCGCCGGGTGCGTGCGCTCGCAGGAAGGCTCGATCAGCGAGATCGACCACGACACCTTCGCCTACCACTTCCACGAGCCCCTGGGCGTCGTCGGCCAGATCATTCCCTGGAACTTCCCGCTGCTGATGGCCGTGTGGAAGCTGGCCCCCGCGCTGGCCGCCGGCAACTGCATCGTGCTGAAGCCCGCCGAGCAGACCCCCGTGTCCGTGCTGGTGCTGATGGAAGTCATCGGCGACCTGCTGCCCCCGGGCGTGCTCAACGTCGTCAACGGCTTCGGCGTGGAAGCCGGCAAGCCGCTGGCCTCGTCCAAGCGCATCTCCAAGATCGCGTTCACGGGCGAAACGGGCACCGGCCGCCTGATCATGCAGTACGCCAGCCAGAACCTGATCCCGGTGACGCTGGAGCTGGGCGGCAAGTCGCCCAACATCTTCTTCGCCGACGTGATGGAGAAGGACGACGCCTTCTTCGACAAGGCGCTCGAAGGCTTCGCCATGTTCGCGCTGAACCAGGGCGAAGTCTGCACCTGCCCCTCGCGCGCCCTGGTGCACGAGTCCATCTATGACGCGTTCATCGAACGCGCCATCAAGCGCGTGGCCGCCATCAAGGCCGGCAACCCGCTGGACAAGAGCACCATGATCGGTGCCCAGGCCTCCGACGAGCAGCTCAAGAAGATCCTGTCCTACATGGACATCGGCCGTGGCGAAGGCGCCGAGTGCCTGATCGGCGGCGAGCGCAACAGCCTGGGTGGCGACCTCGAAGGCGGCTTCTACATCAAGCCGACCGTGTTCAAGGGCCACAACAAGATGCGCATCTTCCAGGAAGAGATCTTCGGCCCCGTGCTGTCGGTCACGACCTTCAAGGACGAGGAAGAAGCCCTGGCCATCGCCAACGACACCAACTTCGGCCTGGGCGCCGGCGTGTGGAGCCGCAACATGAACACGGCCTTCCGCATGGGCCGTGGCATCCAGGCCGGCCGCGTGTGGACCAACTGCTACCACGCCTACCCGGCCCACGCGGCCTTCGGCGGCTACAAGCAGTCCGGCATCGGCCGTGAGACGCACAAGATGATGCTGGACCACTACCAGCAGACCAAGAACCTGCTGGTCTCCTACAGCGAGAACAAGCTGGGCTTCTTCTGATCCCAGGCGCGGCGGGGCCCTGCCCCG
>NZ_BCTC01000111.1 GCF_001571085.1 Azohydromonas lata NBRC 102462 | reverse complement strand
CGGCTGCCTGGAGTGCGGCAGTTGCCGGGTGGTCTGCACCGAGCACGCCAACGTCGCGTGGGAGTATCCGCGCGGCGGCCACGGCATCCTTTTCAAGTTCGGTTGAGCACATTGCATGAATGACGTTGAACGCTTCCTGGCCCACGCCGTCCAGCTTGAACGCGAGGCGGCCCGGCGCTACGAGGAACTTTCCGCCGCCATGGGCACGGATGGCAATGCGGAGCTGAAGGCCTTCTTCTCCAAGATGGCCCGCTATTCCCGGCAGCACCTGGCGCAGGCCAATGCCCGTGCCGGCTTCCGTGACGTGCCCCCGCTGGGCCATGACGAGTACGTCTGGCCCGAGGGCACCTCGCCCGAGACGGCCGACTGGGTGGGCGTGGATGCCCAGATGGGCGCACGTGAGGCGCTGGAGCTGGCGCTTGCCAGCGAACGGCGCGGCCATGCGTATTACGCCGCCATCGCCGCCACCACGGCCGACCCTGAGGTGCGCCTGCTTGCGCAGGAGTTCACCGACGAAGAGGCCGAGCACGTGGCCGAGCTGGAAAAGCTCCTGGCCCGCTGCGCCGCCTGAAGGCTGGTTGGCCCTGGCACGCCGCTGCTTTTCGCCCGCGGCTCCCACCGGGCCAATCCCATGCCGCCGGCTGCACTTAACGCAGCCGGCGGCACTTTTGTTCCCGGAACACAAGTTTTGAAGGTCCGTTCGGACCTCATTTGCGTTGCATCAAAAACCGCGTAATACGTCACGAGCGTACACGCCCCAGTGGCGTGTTTTTTGCGCGTTGACATGGGTCATGCCCGCCGTCGCCATACCCATGCTCGATGCTGAAGCAGCCGTGCACCGGAGCGTTGCAGCAGGCACCGCAAACGCTCCGAACCCACGCAAGGAGGTCAGCCATGTCCAGTCGTTCACCCGGTGAACAGCGCACCCATTTGGAGCTGGTGACCATTTACGAGATATGCCGCCTGCTGGGGGCCTCGCTGGACATCAGCCGCACGTTCCGTGCAGCGCTCAACGTGTTGACGGCCCACCTCGATCTGCCCAAGGCCATGATCGTCACCGCCGCCGAGGACGGCACCGCGCTGCAGGTTCACAGCAGCGTGGGCCTGACCCGCGAGCAGGCCCAGCGCGGACGCTGGGCCGTGGGCGAGGGCGTGGTCGGGCGCGTCTACGCCACCGGCATGCCCGTGGTGGTGCCCGATATCGCAAACGTCGAGGAGTTCGTGGACCGCACGGGAGCCTTCAGTGCGCCCGGTGACGGGCGCATGCTGGCCTTCATCGTCGTTCCGCTGAAGAACGACGGCGCCGTCACCGGCGTGCTGGCCGCGCAGCGCGAAGTGCAGGGCGGCGCGCGCCTCACCGAAGACCAGCGCCTGCTGACCATGGTGGCCACGCTGCTGTCGCAGGCCATGATGCTGCACGAGACGGTGCGCGAGGAGCACCGGCGGCTGCAGCAGGAATCCATGCGGCTGCAAAAGGCGCTGCAGCGCCCGCAGCAGCGCACGCGCTTCGCGCTGGACAACGTGGTGGGCGATTCCGTCCCCATGCAGCAGGTGTTTCTTGAGGTGCAGCAGGCCGCGCCCTCGCGCGCCACGGTGCTGCTGCGCGGCGAAAGCGGCACGGGCAAGGAGGCCATTGCGCGCGCCATCCACTTCCTGTCGCCGCGCAAGGACGCCCCCTTCATCAAGGTCAACTGCGCGGCGCTCACCGAATCGCTGCTGGAAAGCGAGCTCTTCGGCCACGAGAAGGGCGCCTTCACGGGCGCCGCGGGCGAACGCAAGGGCCGCTTCGAGCTGGCCCACGGCGGCACGCTGTTCCTGGACGAGATAGGTGACATCTCACCGGCCTTCCAGGCCAAACTGCTGCGCGTGCTGCAGGAGCGCGAGTTCGAGCGCGTGGGCGGCAGCCGTGCCGTCAAGGTGGACGTGCGCCTCATCTGCGCCACCAACCGCGATCTCGAAAAAATGGTGCAGCGCGGCGAGTATCGGGCCGACCTCTACTACCGCATCAACGTCGTCTCCATCTTCCTGCCCCCGCTGCGCGAGCGCCGCGCCGACATTCCCGCCCTGGTGACCCACTTCCTGGAGCGCTTCAACAAGGAGAACCGGCGCAAGCTGCGCATGACGCAGGAGGCCATGGAAGTACTGGCCAGCTGCTACTGGCCCGGCAACGTGCGCGAGCTGGAAAACTGCGTGGAACGCACCGCCACCATGGTGCAGGGCGACGTGATACGCGACCTGGCCTTCCCCTGCCGCCAGAACCGCTGCCTGACGCAAACGCTGCACTTCGTCGAGAAGGCCGACGCCGTGTCACCGGTCATCCCGCGCCTGAACCCGGCGCCGCCACCGCCACAGCAGCCCCACAGCCCCATCGCCCCGCCATCGCCCGCCTCCAATAGCTGGTCGGAGGCGCCGCAGGAAAGCGACGTCCATGTCGCCGTGGGCGAACGCTCCGATGGCGTCACCACCATAGGCCCCACCGTGCACGTGCGCGCGCCCAGCGAGCGCAACGGGGCCAGCGGCGCCAGCGGCGGCGGCGCCGCGCCGCAGGGCGAGCGCGAGCGGCTGATCTGGGCCATGGAGCAGTGCGGCTGGGTACAGGCCAAGGCGGCAAGGCTGCTGCGCGTGACGCCCCGCCAGCTCGGCTACGCGCTGCTCAAGCACCGCATCGAAGTGCGCAAGTTCTGATCGTGCCGCGGCGGCAGTGCCGCCGCGCCGGCCGTGAAGATTTCACTGCCGTCCGCCGAGCCCGAAGGCTGCCGCGGCAATGTCACGATCCCATCACACCCTGCTTTCCACCGCTGCTACCCTGAGCGGTTGCGCTTGAGGCCTATCGCCACAGGCAGGGCCTCGTCTTGGCGACGTCCCGAGCCCGCAACGCTCTACACTCATCCGACGCCAGGACGAACATGCCTTTTGCCGTGGCATGCGAAGGATCCGGCGTCCGGTGCCGATCATGGGAAGCAGTTTTTTGTCTGGCAGTTCTTTCACCATCCTCATCGTCGACGGCCGGCCGGACAGCCTGGCCCGCTTGAGCGACCTGTTGATGCCGCATTACCAAGTGGTGGCCGCCGACTCCGCCGCCGCGGCCTTGCGCATCGCGGCCCTGGAGCCCCGGCCGCAGTTGCTGCTCATCGACGGCGCTTTGCCGCACGGGCAGGCGCACGAGTTGCTCGCCCGGCTGCGCGTGGACCCGGCCACGGCGACCATCCCCATCGTCTACATCGCCGACAGTGCCGAAGAGGAGCTGCAGGCCTTCGAAGCTGGCGCGGCCGACTGCCTGCTCAAGCCTCTGGCCGCACCCGTGGTGCAGGCGCGCCTGCGTGCCCAGGCCACGCTGCACCAGGCGCGCCAGGTGCTGCACCAGCACGATGCCTGGCTGGAAGCGCAGGTGGCCCGCCGCCTGGCCGAGGACGAGGCCATACAGGCCGCCAGCATCCGTGCGCTGGCCTACGTTGCCGAGAACCGCGACGCCAAGACGGGCAACCACCTGCTGCGCATCCAGGGCTACATCGGCGAGCTGGCCCATTGCCTGGCGCACCGACCCAAGTTCCGCGACCTGCTGAGCCGGCGCTACATCGAGATGATGGTGCGCAGCTCCCCGCTGTACGACATCGGCAAGGTCAGCATCCCGGACGCCATCCTGCAAAAGCCCGGACGCCTCACGCCGGAGGAGTGGGAAATCATCAAGACCCACGCCACGCTGGGCGCCAAGGCCATCGAGCGCGCCGAGCGCGATGCCCATTGCCCGGCCGACTTCCTCGTTCTGGCCAAGGAAATCGCCCGCTGGCACCACGAGAAATGGGACGGGTCGGGCTACCCCGACGGCCTGGTGGGCGACGCCATCCCGCTGCCGGCACGGCTCATGGCCATTTCCGACGTGTTCGACGCCATGATCTCCAACCGCGCCTACAAGCCGGCCATGGCTTACGAAAAGGCCCGCGGCGTCATCGCCGCGCGCCGGGGCCGGCATTTCGACCCCGACGTGGCCGACGCGTTCGACAGCTGCTTCGACCGCATGGTCACGATCGCCGAGCGCTACCAGGACGAGGCCGAGCACGCCCTGCGGCTGGGTTTCCCCAGCACCGAGCGCTTCGGCGGCGCGCGCCCGGACCACCTGGCCATTTGAGCCGGCAGCCTCACACCATCGGCGGCTCCGTCTGCCGCTGCCACGCGCGGTGCAGCGCGATGCGGCGGATGAACTCCTCACCCGCCTGGGCCACCTGATCGTCCGGCACAAACAGCAGGCCCGGGTCGCCCTCGTCCTCCGGCAGCGTCGTCACGCCGGCCGCCTGCAGCAGCGTTGCCGCCCCTGTGGGCACCAGCAGGGGCTTGCAGTGCCGGTACTGCTGCTGCACGAACTCCACCGCCAACCCGTCGGCGGCCATGGTGGCCGCGGCGCCGGCGCCCGCGGGCAGCATCACCGCGTCGAACAGCACGCTGGGCGCGGCTTCCATGGTCACTTCCACCGGCAGTGCGTCGCCGCTGCTGCTTTGCACCGAGCCCAGCTTGGCGCCCACGTAGCGCGGCACGGCGCCGGCCTGCACCAGCGCCTGGTACACCGCCTCCAGCGCGGCGCCGTCCACGCCGTCGCCCACCAGCAGCGCCACGCGACGCGCCAGGATGCGCCCGTCGCCCGGCCGCGCCAGCAGCGACAGGGCAGGGGAGATGCCCACCTCCGGCGACGCCACCGGCGGCCGCGCCGCGGGCAGCGGCTCGGGCAGGCTGGTCATGCCCAGGTCCTGCGCCACCACGGTGGCCAGGTTCTCGTCGATGTTGCGCAGCATGGCCACGATGCGCTCGCGTATGGCCGGCGTCTGCACCCGCGTGAGCTCGAAGCGCAGCGCCCGCGCGATGTGGTAGCGCTCCACCGGGCTTTGGCTCGCGTAGAACAACTGCGCCTGCGTGTAGTGGTCGGCAAATTTCTCCGGCTTGGCGCGCAGCTTCGTGGGTTCGGCCGTGGCCTGTTGCTCCAGCAACTTCTCGGCGAAAGACGTGAAGCCCTGCGCCGCGCCCGCCTGGTGCGGGCAGCCGCCGGCCAGCGAGTTCGGGTCGTAGGCCACGCGGCCGCGGAAGATGCCGTGCTGGTGGAAGCCGTCGCGCTGGTTGTTGTGCACCTGCGCCACCGGCGCGTTGATGGGGATGAGGTGGAAGTTGGGTCCGCCCAGCCGCGAGAGCTGCGTGTCCAGGTAGGAGAAGTTGCGCCCCTGCAGCAGCGGGTCGTTGGTGAAGTCGATGCCCGGCACCACGTGCTGCGTGCAGAAGGCCACCTGCTCCGTCTCGCCGAAGAAATAGTCGGGGTTGCGGTCCAGCACCATGCGGCCCACGGTGCGCAGCGGCACCAGCTCCTCCGGCACGATCTTGGTGGCGTCCAGCACGTCGAAGCTCCAGCCCGCAGCCTGCTCCTCGGTGAAGGTCTGAATCTGCAGCAGGTACTCGGGGAAGGCGCCGCCTTCGATCGCTTCCCACAGGTCGCGGCGGTGGAAGTCGGGGTCCGCGCCGTTGATCTTCACGGCCTCGTCCCAGTCCAGCGAGTGCGTACCCGGCACCGGCGACCAGTGGAACTTCACCAGCGTGGCCTGGCCCTGGGCATTGACGAAGCGGAAGGTGTGCACGCCAAAGCCCTGCATGGTGCGGTAGCTGCGCGGGATGGCGCGGTCGCTCATCTGCCACATCACCATGTGGGCCGACTCCGGCGTGAGGCCGATGAAATCCCAGAACGTGTCATGCGCGCTGGAAGCCTGCGGCATGGCGTGGTGGGGCTCGGGCTTCACGGCGTGCACCAGGTCCGGGAACTTCATCGCGTCCTGGATGAAGAACACCGGGATGTTGTTGCCCACCAGATCCCAGTTGCCCTCGTCGGTATAGAACTTCACCGCGAAGCCGCGCACGTCGCGCACCGCGTCGGCACTGCCGCGCTCGCCGGCCACGGTGGAAAAGCGCACGAACACCGGCGTCTTCTTGCCCACGGCCGCGAAGGGCGCGGCACGGGTGAGGTCGGTGATGTCCTCGGTGCACTCGAAGTAGCCGTGCGCGGCGGAGCCGCGGGCGTGGACCACGCGCTCCGGAATGCGCTCGTGGTCGAAGTGCGTGATCTTCTCGCGCAGGATGAAGTCTTCCAGCAGCGTCGGCCCGCGCTCGCCCAAGCGCAGCGAATGCTGGTTGTCGGCCACGGGCACGCCCTGGTTGGTGGTGATGTGGCGGCCGCCGGAATCGATCCGGTGCTTCTGCAGCGGGACGATGTTGAGGTTGTTGCCCGGCTCGGCCTTGGAGCCGTTCTTGGGCGAAGTGTTGTCCTCGGTGATGGTGCTGCCCGTGGCGTCGAGGTTGTCCGGCGCGGCATGCACGCCCGCAGGCGCCGGCATGGCCTGGCCGCCCTGGACGTACTCGGCCGGCTTGTTGGCGTTGTGCGGCAGCGCGGCCGAGAGCGCCTGCGTGGCGTCGTACTTGGCTTCGAGCCGGTCGGCGACGGCGAGGTTGCGCACGGCGTCGTTGTCGCTGCTGGTGCCGCTGCCCAGCGCGGTGGCGGCGCGCTCCAGCAGGCTGCGCCGCGTGCGCGCGGCCGGCTTGGATTCGGCCGCCGGTCCCGCCATGGACTGCTTGCCGCTGGCGGTGGTCGTCTTTCTGGCGGCGCCGCTGGACTTGTCAGGCTCGGAGGGCGACTTGGCAGCCGGCGTTTTCTTGGTGGCCATGGGGAGGTTCCTGCATTGGTTGCGTGCGAAGCCCCATGGCAATCGATATTCCTCAGCTTCCAGCCCGAGGTTGAAGCCCCAGCGTCACTTTACATAAGCTGTATTGCACACACTTCACCCACACCAGGCCGATTCGCGCTTCAAACCTCTCTGGGGCGGCTTGAAGCCCGCCACTTGAGGCGGTTCTTGAAGCGCAGGATGGGCTCTTCCATGAACACCCAGGACACCCAGGCGACGAGGACGGATACCAGGCACAGCAGCACGAAACCCACCCAGCTCGTGCCTTCAAAAACACCGCCCGCCATGGGCAGCTTGCGCAGAATTTCCGGCAGGAACATGTGGTACACGAATATGCCGTAGCTGATTTTTCCAATCTGCCTCAACTTGGCATTGCAAAGCCAATTCAGCACCTTGTTGGTACCCGGCTGTGCCGCCGCAAAAACCAAAGCTCCGAAAAACAACGCACCCGCGAACGGATAAAAAACCACACGGGAAATGACTGCCCATGGCAGCGACACTGAAACCGCGAGAAATACGAGGCCGGACGCCAGAAGAAATTTTCGGTTGCAAGCGGTCCGGGTGATGAACGCCAGGCGGCTGTCATTTTCAGCCTGCGCGAGCAAGGCGCCCATCGTCAGGCTGACCAGGTTGCCCGGCAGGAGCACGGTTGACAAAGGGCTCCATCCCATCGAGAAAACCGCCAACCTGTAAATCAGCGTGATCACGAAGCACAGCAGTATGACGGGTACAAGGCGGTGGCGGGGCAAGGCCACGGCCACGAAAAACCACAGCAGATAAAACTGCTCTTCGGTACACAGACTCCAGAAATGGTCGGCCCCTGTGCCCCAATGGCCACTCAGGCCAATTTTCAGATTGGTCAGGTACAAGCCATGGACCAGCCAGTTTTCCCTCATGCCGGGCAAGCCCAGGAGTGCCGCAAGGCCTATGGCAACAAAAAATGGCGGGGTCAACCGCAAGAAGCGCCGCCAATAAAACTGGACTGCAGATTCCATCAGCGAAGACCGGCTCTCCGCATATTTGATGAGTATTCTGGTGATCAAATAACCGCTCAACACGAAAAACAAGGTAACGCCCGCGCCGCCGGGACTGATATTTCGAATGGCGCCGGATGGAATAAAATGCTCTATGAGTACCGCCATCACCGCAATGGCCCGCAAGCCATCGAGCCTGGGCATATACTCCAAGGAAGAATCACCCCTGGATTCATTGTGACCCATCAACTCCCCCCTATCGTCTTGATTTTATAAACCGTTTTTGCCGGGCTCGATCAAATCGCGAGCCGGCACAAACAAATTATGATTGCCTCATGCTCGCGGCATTGCAAGAAAATTACCCTTTGAGCCAGGGAGGGAGCTTCCCCACCGGGCCTGGGTATCAACCCCATCCATATATCTGCGCAGGGCAAAGTGAAAAATGACTAAAACTTCGGATCCTGTCGCCTCAGACAATATTCCGCTTCAAAGCCGACCCCGCCCAGGCACCGTGCCCGCGCGCAGGCGGGTGAGCTGACACGCTCACGCCGCCTGGCGGCATGCGTCATGTCAGCGCAGCCGTATCGGCGCTGGCGTGGGCTGACTGTCCGGCGTGCCCGCGGGGGCCGGGGCCGGCGTGCCTGCGGGCGCTGCACCGCGGCCTGCCGGTGTGGCCGGCGTGCTGCCCCGGTCGCCACCGCTCTTGCCGCCGAGGATGGCCGCGATGAGCGCCCCAATGGTCACGGCCGTGATGGCCACGCCCAGTCCGCTGTAGGAGCGCACCGGGACGAGCTTTTCGATGCGCTCCACCCACGCCTGCGTCTGCTGCAACTCTGCCGGCGCGGCCGCCACGGGTTGCGGCGCCTGCGGATGCGCCACGGCCGTGCTGCCACGCTCCATGGTCACCGGCAGCCAGCGGCCTTGCAGCGAATCCACCTGCACACGCCCGTCGAACACCGTCACCAGCACCGAGCCGCCGGGGCCCGTGCGCACCAGGTAGGCCGTGCCCTTGGCGCCGGCGCGCACGAAGTCGGTCTCCACCGCGAACAGCCCGCGCACCTTCACGAAAAACTCGCCGATTGCCCGCCGCAGCGAGCCGATGTCCGCCGCGCTGCCGGGCCGCATGTAGACCTCGCTGCCGGACGGCCAGCGCACCACGGCGTAGGCGCGCGGGCCGGTTTCCACCCGGTCGCCCGGCATGAGCGCCATGCCGGCCTGCACCGGCAGCGCCGCGCCGCCGCGCCACACCCGCAGCACGGCGGCGGCCTCCTGCGCGCTGGCCAAGCGTTCGCCGTCGATCACGACGCCCGCCAGCACCACCGTGCCGGGTCCGCCGCCCAAGGTCTCGCAGCCCGCCAGCGGCAAGAGCGCCAGGGACAGGCTCAGCCACCACAGCAGCCACCGTCGCCAACCCGACATGCGCATCGCACTACTCCCGCGTCATGCGCCGGGCCAAGCCCGCGCCCAAGGCCAGCGCCAGCCAGCCGTAATGCGGCGGCACCAGTTGCTGCTCGCTGCGAAACCACAGCACGCAGCCCAGGCCGAACACCAGCCCAAGCATCGCCACCGCGGGCCAGGCCCAGCGCCGCCGCGTGCCGCGCAGCAGCGTGGCCACGCCGGCACCGGCCACGGCCAGCGCCAAAAGCATGAGCCACAGCGGCAGGGGCCGCAACGGGCGCACGGCCGTGCCGCGCAGCAGGCCCTCCACCTGCGCCGCCAGCAGCTCCACGCCATAGCGGGTGCCGGCCGGGGTGCGGTGCAAATCCTCGTCGCCGCTCATCACGCCCAACAGCACGATGCGCCCGCGCAGCGCCTGCAGTGCCGCCGCGTCGCCGCGCAGCACGCCGGCCAGGGACACGCGTGCCGGCGCCGCGGCCCAGGCCGGCACCGCGTAGCCGTCCAGCAACTGGCTGACCACGAAGTCCCCCGTCCGCATCGCGCCGCAGCCCGGCGGCTGGGCCGCGAGCGTCTCGGCGCTGAAGCCCTGCAGCAGCGCCGTGCCGTCGTCGCCCGCGCGCGCCACGGGCAGCGACAGCGCCAGCGCGTCCAGCGCCGCCGCCGAGCGCAGCGGCACGCCGCCCGTGAACGCCGTCAGGCTGAACGACGGCCACAGCGCCGCCGCCGTGCCCTCGCCCCGCCGCAGCAGCAGCGGCATCAGATAGGCCATGTCCTGCCGCTGGCCCAGGCAAGCCACGCCCCAGGCCGCGTGGGGACGCAGCCGCGCCAGCAGCGCCGGCTCGCCGTGCGCGTCCAGCCGCTGCACGGCCACCACCACGGGCATGCGCGCCTTGGCGGCGGCCAGGGCGCGCTCCAGCGCCGCGTCCTTGGCGGGGTCGCCCGGCTCCTCGAAGGTCAGGTCCAGCGCCAGCGTGCGGGCGCCAGCCCCGGCCACGCGGCCGACCACGAGCGCAATCCGGTCGCGCCACTGGGCCCCCAGCGGCAAGCCGACGGCGGCGCGCGCCTCGTCGTCCAGCGCCAGCAGCACCACGCCGCCGCTCCACGCCGGCGGCGCGTCGCCCGGCAGCGCGTGGGCGGCGCGCAGCGTCAGCGCCTGCATGCGCGTGTCCAGCCCAAGCAGCTCGAACAGCGCCAGCCAGGCGGCCAGGAACAGCAGCGGGCTCAGCAGCGCCGCCCAACGGCGCGCGCGCCGCTCATGCTGTTGGCGCCGCTCCCGGTCGTCGAAGCGCTCGCCCTGCACCGCCTCCACCAGCCGCGCCATGTCGTCGCGCAGCGCGCGGTCGCGCAGCTCGCGCGCGTCCAGCCGGCGCAGCGCGTCGATGTCGGCCGGCAGCGGCTGGTTGGGCAGCCCGGCGCCCCCCACCAGCACGGGCAGCACCCGTATGCCGTCACGCGCACGGCGCGCCAGCGCAGCCTTCACCTCGTGGCGCACCCAGTCGTCGCCGCGGGCGCGTTCCTCGATCAGACGGGTCCAGTGGGGGCCGATGACGACCACCACCACGTCGGCGCGGGCGATGTGCTCGTCGATGACTTGGGCGAAGTCGTCGCCCCAGCCGATGTCGTCGACGTCCATGAAGACGTCGAAATGTTGCGACAGCTCGTTGTTGATCAGCCGCGCATGCGCGGCGCTGTCATCGCGGCGATAGCTGATGAAGACGTTTTTCATCCGCGCCGCGCCGCGGCAGTCGGGCCGGGCGCGGCAAGGAGCATAGGCTTGCGCCGGCGTGCCGCCACCTTGGCCGACATGACCAAAGTGATGCTCGCGGGCCGCCGCCGCGGGCGGCCCTCAGTGGCGGCGGCCGCTCAGACCGCCGCGCGCGCGGCCAGCAGCTTGCGCGCCGCGGGAAACACCGCCCCCTCCTCCAGCGACACGTGCTCCAGGTACAGCTCGGCGAACACCGCCACGCCCTGGCGCAGCACGTCCACGTCGTAGCCGCTGTAGCCGCCGGCCAGGCCCACGAGCTGCGGGCCGATTTCCAGCCAGTCCTCCTCCAGCCAGCCGTGGTCCTGCTGCAGGCGTTTGACCTGCTCCACTAGCTCGGCGTCGCCGTGGGCCAGCAGCATGGGGAAGACCTGCTCCTCCTCGTCCTCGTGGTGGCGGCGCGCGGTGAAGCCGAAGAAGCCGCAGATCTCGTCGGCCTGCGCCCGCGTGCGGGCATCGGCGCCCTGCGCCTCGATGCGGTCCAGCAGCTCGCGCAGGCCACCCAACTGGCGCAGTACCTCGCGGTGCGTCTGGTCCAGCGCGTCCATCGGGTCGATCAGCGGCACTGCAGGCCGTGCGGGCCGCTGTCGGTTGACCGGGGCTTCCATGCGCATCTCCTTGTCTGACGGTTGAAAACCATTGTTGACAAGGCATGCGCCGTCACTTTGTCGAGCATCAATGCCTGTGCGCGCACCCGCAGGGGCCGCCGCCGGCCCCCATGCCTCAGCCCTTTTCCACCAGCCGGCGCAGGGTGTCGGCCTGCTTGCGCAAATCGTCGGCCTCGGTTTCGGACTGCCGCGCGTGGGCTTCGTCGCCCGCGCTGCGGTCGAGCTCGGCGATCTTGCGCAGCAGCAGCTCCTTCTCCTGCAGCGAGCGCACGGCCGACCACAGGGCGTTCTCGGCGGCTTCCTGCTGCACCGCGGCCAGCAGCTCCGGCAGCGTGCTTTTGAACGCGCCCACGTGCAGCACCACGCACATGGCGGCGTCGAAATCCGCCGGCAGCGCGGCGGTGAGCGCGCGCAGTGCCCGCACGCCGCCGGCGCTCGCACCCACCACCACGAGGTCGCGTCGGGGCATGGAAGCATCCTTTGTCAAGATGGCGCTGTCGGCCAATTCGTGTACCCGCCACAGGTTTCTCAACCACGCCATGCGCGAGGAAAATCACGGGCTCAACGCGTGACCCACCCATGCCCCTACCACCGTCCCCGACCACTCTGCAGCCGGACTTCGTCATCACCGACATCGCCTTGCCCGGCATGGACGGTCAGCAATTGCTGCACGCCTTGCGCGAACGCGAGGGGCTGCGCGCGCTGCCCGTGATTGCGCTCACCGGCGTGGGCCGCCCGGGCGACGCCCGGCGCGCCATCGCGGCAGGCTTTGCCGCACACCTGCGCAAGCCCGTGACGCTGGACAAGCTGCTGCACACCCTGCGCGAGCTGGCGCCCCAGCGCGAATGAACGGCTGCGCGGGCACAAGGGATGCCCGCAACCCGGCGAAGCAGGACCCCGCTGCATGCAACATGCCACCTGTCCCCCGGCACCTCCGGTGCAAGTCCTGGGCCTCATGGAACCCAGTTGCACGGGCACGCCCTTCAACGGCGCGGCCTGGGCACCCGCCCTGGCGGCGTGAGGTCCGGGCCATGAACCGCAATGCCCTGATACCCGGCCCGCCCTGCGCCGCCGCGGACGAGCGCGCCGCGCGGCACGGGCATTTCGAGGTGCCGGCCCCGGGCCAGCGCAGCCGCGCCGAGCAGGTGCTCGCGCAAGACAAGGAGCGGCTGGAGCTGGCGCTGGACGCGGCCCAACTTGGGCTTTGGGAGTGGAGCTTGCGCAGCGGGCGGCTCTGGTTCTCGGAGGCGGTGCTGCGCATCACAGGCCTCACGCGCGAGGCGCTGGAGGCGGACCACGACTGCTGGCGCCGCCTGGTGGACCCGCAGGACGTGGAGGCGATCTGGGCCATGGACGAAGCCGCGCGCGAGGGCCGGGGCTTTCATGCCGAATACCGGCTGCTGCGCCCGGATGGCGGCCTGCGCTGGGTGGCCAACGACGCGCGCTGCGTGTGCGACGCCGCCGGCAAGCCCCAGCGCATGGTGGGCACGCTGGCCGACGTCACCGAGCGCAAGCAGGTTGAAGAGGCCTTGCGCCTGGCGCACGACGAGCTGGAGCAGCGGGTGCAGGAGCGCACCGCCGCGCTGGAGCTGGCCAACACGCAACTGGCCAACGAGGTGGCGGAGCGCGGCGCCACGGATGCCCAGATCCGCGAGCTGCTCGACCAGCTCGTCAACGCCGAGGAGGAGGAGCGCCGCCGCCTGGCGCGCGAGCTGCACGACTCGCTGGGCCAGCACCTGACCGCGCTCACCCTGGGCCTGCGCGCCGTGCTGGAAGACCCCGCCCTGCGCGAGCGCCTGGCGCAACTGCGCGAGGTCACGCGGCGGCTGGACGACGACGTGGACCGCCTCTCCTACCAGCTTCGCCCCGCGCTGCTGGACGACTTGGGCCTCAACGACGCGCTGCGCGAGCTGGCCGGCAGTTGGGCCGAGGACAGCGGCATTGCCGTGGACCTCCACACCCGCGGCCTGCGCGGGCGGCGCTTTGACGCCGCGCTGGAGACCACCGTGTACCGCGTGGTGCAGGAGGCGCTGACCAACGTGCGCAAGCACGCGCAGGCGTCGCGGGTCGGCCTGATCGTGGAGCTGCAGGACGGCGAGCTGCGCGCCATCGTCGAGGACGACGGCCGAGGCATGGCCGTGGAAGAGGAACTGCGGCCGCGCGCCGGCCCGGGGCGCCGCCTGGGCCTGCGCGGCATGGCCGAGCGCGCCCGCCAGGCCGGCGGGCGGCTGGACTTGGAAACCGAGGCGGGCCAGGGCACCACGGTGTACCTGAGCATCCCGCTGCAACCTGAAGGAAGTTGAAATGCATCTGGTGGAAGGATCGAGCCACCGCTGGCGCGTGCTGCTGGCGGACGACCATGCGGTGCTGCGCGAGGGGCTGGCGATGCTGGTGTCCACGCAGCCGGACATGGAGGTGGTGGCGCAGGCGCGCAGCGGCCGCGAGGCGGTGCAGATGGCGCAAAAGCTCAAGCCCGACGTGGCGGTGCTGGACGTGTCCATGCCGGACGTGGGCGGGGCGGAAGCCGCGGAGCAGATCCACGAAAGCTGTCCCGAGGTGCACGTGCTGGCGCTCACGCGCCACGCCGACCAGGGCTACCTGCGCCGCATGCTGCGCGCGGGCGCGGCCGGCTACGTGGTCAAGCGCGCCGCGGGCGAAGCGCTCATTGGCGCCATCCGCACGGTGGCCGGCGGCGGCACCTACGTGGACCCGAGCATGGCCGGCGCCCTGGTGGCCCGCATGATCCGCAGCCCCGGCCAGGACACCGGCGGGCGCAAGCGCCCGGCCCTGAGCGAGCGCGAGGAACAGGTGCTGCGGCTGATCGCTTGGGGCAAGAGCAACAAGGAAGTCGCCACGCAATTGGGCATCAGCGTCAAGACAGTGGAGTTTTACAAGGCCGGGGCCTTGGAAAAACTTCAATTGCGCACGCGCACCGACATATTGCGGCATGCGTTGGCGGAGAAATGGTTGAGCGAGGAGGACGATCCGGAATAAGCTGGCAAAGCGAACAGTCAACATAAAGGGGCTCAATGACGCCCCTTTTGTTTTATGCCAACAAACACATGACGAATAAAAGAATTGGTAATTGGTAATTGCATAAAATATGCAAAAGCAATATTTTAAAGACTGTATTTCATTTATTAACGCCAGCCGAAAACTGTTGAGCCGCGCTCACTACTTCGTCATTCCCGCGCAGGCGGGAATGACGGCTCGGAGTGCGCTACGAGCCATCTTTCGGTTGATGCTTGCCAGCTTGCCACGCACATCAGCGCACCATCGCGGGAATGAATAATCGGACAGCAAAGTGGCTTGAATTGCAGAATGCCATTGCATCCCTTGCCAAGTCCATCTTCGAAACTTATTGCGTCACCACCGGCACCACCGGCGGCTCCGCCTCGATCATCCCATGCGCATCCACGCATTTATTGGAACCGCACTGCGGCGTGCTGATCAGCACCGACTAATGCACATGCCGGAATTTTCCGGCATCGGCCCGATGGTGAATTCCTGGCGCAGGATATTGCTGAATTCGCCCGTCCTGGCTTGGGCCGCTTCGGCGCTGGACGAGGCCAGTAAATAAGGCACGTAATTCTGCGTGCGGCGCGGGCCGGCTCAGCCAGACGCGGCGTCGTTGGCACCGCCGAGCACTTCGTCCTCGCCGGGGCGGCGCAGCGGCTCTCGCCCGCCGGGGCCGCTGGCATCACGCCCGCCCACGCTGCCGGCACCGGTGTCGCGCGTGCCACCACCGACCACGGCGCCGTCTCCGTCGCTGCGCACTTCAGGCGACACCGCATCCGGCGACACGGGGTTGAGCTGGCCCACTTCCTCAGGGCCGGCGGGGTGGCGCTCGCCGAGGGCCTCGTCGTCATGGGCGGCAGTGTTGCGGGGGTCGGCCATGGCAGTCCTTTCACATCAATGGGTTTGCCAACAGCCGGCAAAGCCGGTGCCCGTGGCGGCGGGGCACTCGCGCTCGCACGGTCAGCCGCTCAGCGCAGCAGGCAGTTCTCGTCCGGCTGCGGCAGCGCGGGCAGCAGGTCGCCCAACAGCTCGCGCAGGTTGGATTCGATGCCCACCACCATCGCGTCCAGCGCCAGGTCGTTGGGCTGCACGCCGAAGGGCTCCTCGATTTCGTCGCTCAGCGACTCCAGCGCGAAGAACGTGTAGGAAACGAAGCCCACCACCAGCGGCGTCATCCAGCCTATGGAATCGACCAGGCCGAAGGGCAGCAGGAAGCAGTAGCAGTAGGCACTGCGGTGCAGGATGACGGAATAGGTGAAGGGCAGCGGCGTGCCGGCAATGCGCTCGCAGCCTCCCAACAGGCCCATGAGCCGGTCCAGCGACTGCTCCATCACCATGGCCAGCGCCGGCTGCAGCCGCTCCTGCGCGCGCCAGTCCTGCAACTGCCGGCCCAGCCACAGCCCGACGCCCTGCGGCGCGTGGCGCAAGCCCGGCAGCCGCGCCACCAGCGCGGCGGGCAGCAGCGCGTGCAGGCCGCTGTCGGCCGGCATCACGCGCAACTGGTTGCGCATGGAAACGGCAAAACCGGCCAGACCCAGGACGAAGGCGCGCACGTCGGCTTCCACGTCGCCGGGCGCCGCGGGCGTGGGCTCGGCATCGGCCGGCCCGGGCACGGCGCGCACCGCCGGCGCGATGACGGTGAGCGCCTGGCGGGCAAGGTTGCGCGTCTCGATCAGCACGCCCCCCCAGAGCTTGCGCGCCTCCCAGTAGCGATCGTAGCTGGCGTTGATGCGAAACCCCAGGAAGATGGCCAGCGACACGCCCATGAGCGAGAACGGCGCGGCGGTGAGCGTGACCTTCCAGTGGAACAGCGTGCCGTGCGCCGCCACCACGGCGAAGGACAGCGCATAGACGAACAGCAGTTGGCCGGCGATGCGCGGCATCAGCGAGCCGCGGCGGGCGAAGAGCAGGCCAAACCAGCTCGGACGGGGGCGGACGATCATGCGGGGTCCAGTCCTTGACCGGGAACATCAAACGAAAAAGCCCGGCGGCATCCTCAAAGGAGCCGTCGGGTCTGAACCCGCGGCACGCTGCCGCGGGCTGGAGGTATCGACGAGCAGCGGCTGTGCCGGGGCTCAAGCCTTGGGCAGGCCGCCCATGCGCTCGCCGGCCTGGGCCTGCAGGTGCCAGTTGAACGCTTCCTGCAGCAGGTGGGGCGTGTGGCGGCCGCTGCCGCTTTCCAGCGCGCGGCGCACATAGTCGCGCAGCAGCGGCTTGTAGTCGGGGTGGGCGCAGTTTTCGATGACGAGCTGCGAGCGCTGCTTGGGCGAGAGGCCGCGCAGGTCGGCCAGGCCCTGCTCGGTGACGATGACCTGCACGTCGTGCTCGGTGTGGTCCACGTGCGAGGCCATGGGGACGATGCAGGAGATGGCGCCGTTCTTGGCCGTGGAAGGCGTCATGAAGATGGACAGCCAGGCGTTGCGCGCGAAGTCGCCGGAGCCGCCGATGCCGTTCATGATGCGCGTGCCGTGCACGTGGGTGGAGTTGACGTTGCCGTAGATGTCGGCCTCGATCATCCCGTTCATGGCGATCACGCCCAGGCGGCGGACGATCTCCGGGTGGTTGGAGATTTCCTGCGGGCGCAGGACGATGCGGCTGCGGTAGAAGTCCAGCTCGCGCTCGAACTCGGCCAGCGCTTGGGCGCCCAGCGACAGCGCGGTGGCCGAGGCCGAGCGCAGCTTGCCGCTCTTGAGCAGGGCCAGCATGCCGTCCTGCAGCACCTCGGTGTAGGCGGTCAGGTTGTCGAAGGGCGCGTCCTGCAGCCCGGCCATCACGGCATTGGCGATGTTGCCCACGCCTGACTGCAGCGGCAGCAGCTCGCGCGGCAGCCGCCCCTTCTTCACCTCGTGCTGCAAGAATTCGATGATGTGGCCGGCAATGCGGCGCGAGGCGTCGTCCACCGCGGAGAACTTGGTGTCGCGGTCGGGGGCGTTGGTCTGCACCACGGCCACGACCTTGGCCGGGTCGCAGCGGTAGTAGGCCTCGCCGATGCGGTCGTCCGGACGCACCAGCGGGATGGGCATGCGCTGCGGCGGCAGGTGGGTGCCGTAGTAGATGTCGTGCATGCCTTCGAGGTCCGGCGACGCGGCGTTGACCTCCAGGATCACGCGGTCGGCCTGGTCCAGCCAGGTCTTGTTGTTGCCGATGGAGGCGGCGGGGACGAGGCGGCCGTCCTCCAGGATGCCGGCCACTTCCACCACGGCCACGTCCAGGTGGCCGATGAAGCCGGACCACACGAACTGCGCCACGTGCGAGAGGTGGATGTCCAGGTACTCCATGCGGCCGGCGTTGATGCGCTCGCGGCACACGGGGTCGGACTGGTAGGGCAGGCGCAGCTCGATGCCGTCCACCTGGGCCAGCGCCGCGTCCAGCTCCGGCGCGGTGGAGGCGCCGGTCCACACGCCGACCTTGAAGGGCTCGCCGTCGCGGTGCGCCTGCGCGATGCGCCGCGCCAGCGCCGCCGGCACGGCCTTGGGGTGGCCCGTGCCGGTGAAGCCGCTCATGCCCACGTTGTCGCCGGGCCGTATCAGCGCGGCGGCCGCGTCGGCGGACATCAGGCGTTGGCGCAGGAGAGGGTTCAGCACGCGGCTCGGTTCGGTCATGGTGGGTCGTTGGAAGCGGAAGTGCGCTGGGCACGAAGGCGGTGTGACTGTAGGTAACGCCTTGAGCGCGGACAAACGAGCTTTGGTGAGCCTATGAATTAGCCATACTTAAGCATGGCTTCCTCTTCCTCGCCTTCTTCGTCCCGCCTGCCCCCGCTGCCCCTGCTGCGCACCTTCGAGGCCGCCGCGCGGCACCTGAGCTTCACGAAGGCGGCGCAGGAGCTGCACGTCACGCCCGCGGCGGTGAGCCAGCAGATCAAGGCGCTGGAGGAAGCGCTGGGCGTGGCGCTGTTCCAGCGCCTCACGCGCGCGCTGCGGCTGACGGACGCGGGCGCGGCGCTGCTGCCGGGCGTGACGGAGGCGTTCAACTGCCTCACCGCCGCGGTGGAGCGGGTGCGCGCGCCGGCCGCCGCGACGCTGGACCTGGCCGCGCCGCCCTCCTTCGCCAGCCACTGGCTGGTGCCGCGGCTGGACGACTTCTGCCGCCGCCACCCCGCCATCGAGCTGCGCCTGTCCAGCGGGCTGGACGCCGTGGAGCACGGCGGCGAGGCGACGGCACTGCAGCGGCTGCGCGCGCTGGCCGGCGACGGGGTGAACCACGTGGCCATCCTGTTCGGCACCGGCAGCCACCCCGGCTGGCACGTGGATACCCTTTTCACCCCGCACTACCTGCCGGTCTGCGCGCCGGCATTGGCGCAGGGCCTGCGCGAGCCGGCGGACGTGCTGGCGGCCACGCTCATCCACGACGAAACCCTGGCCGGCGCCGGGACGCTGGGTTTTGGATGGCCGCAGTGGCTGCAGGCCGCGGGCGTGCGCGGCACCGCACCCGCTCGGCAGACGCGGCGCTTTGCCAACGGCGTGCTCGCCATGGAAGCCGCGCGCGCCGGCCAGGGCGTGGCGCTGGCCGCGCGCGAGATGGTCGCGCCGCACCTGGCGGCCGGCACGCTGGTGGCGCCTTTCGCGCTCAGCGTGGAAGCCCCCTTCTGCTACTGCCTGGTGGCCCCTGAAACCATCGCGGCGCGGGCGGACGTGAAGGCGTTGCGGGAGTGGCTGACGGGGCAGGCCGGCCAGCAGCCTTGAGCGCTGGCCGGCC
>NZ_BCTC01000110.1 GCF_001571085.1 Azohydromonas lata NBRC 102462 | reverse complement strand
CCGTCGATGGTGCCGATGATGTCGGCGATCTTGCGCGAGCTGTCCTCGATGCCGCGCATGGTGTCCACCACCTGCGCCACCACCTGGCCGCCCTTGACGGCCACGGCGGAGGCGCCCTGCGCCAACTGGTCGGCCTGGCTGGCGCTGTCGGCGTTGTGGCGCACGGTGCTGCCCAGCTCGTCCATGGAGGCGGCGGTCTCCTGCAGCGCGGAGGCCTGGTGCTCGGTGCGCTGGCTCAGGTCCTGGTTGCCCTGCGCGATCTGCGCGCTGGCCACGGCCACGCCCTCGGCGTTGCTGCGCACGCTGCGCACCACGTCGGTCAGCGAGGCCTGCATGCTGCCCATGGCGTGCAGCAGCGGGGTGAACTCGTCATTGCGGTCGTCCACGACCGGCACGGTGAAGTCGCCGTCGCGAACGCGCTCGGCCACCTTCTGCGATTCGGCCACGCGGCTGCGCAGGCGGCGGCCGATATACCAGGAAAACGCCAGCAGGCCCGTGGCAATCATCACCACCAGGCTGACCAGCAGGATGCGCGTGCTTTGCGCCGCCTTTTGAATATCACCCACTTCCGTGCCCAGCAATTGGCTTTGCTTGGCGCGAGCTTCGCTCAGCCATTGCTGCATATGGGTAAAGGTGGGAATGGTCTTCGCCTGCAGCATTTTGAAGGCTTCTTCACGCTGGCCTTCACGCACCATCTGCAAATTGGCCTCGGCCACCGGCCAGGTGTCCTGCTGCATTTTCAGCCAGATATCGCGGAAGGCGTCTTTGCCGGCCTGGTCGGGAATATCGTTGAGGAAGGCGTTGTCGTTGCGCGTGATTTGCTCGCGCTTGCTCGTGATGTCGCGCGCCATGGCCTCGACGTCGTCACGATCGTGCACCAGCATGGCGTGGCGCAGGTCCAGCAGCACTTGCGTCACGCTGAGCTCGGTGCTGGCAATGCGCTCAAGCTGCAGTACACGCACTTCGCCGGCATTGACCGCCAAGCGCTCGACGCTGCGCAACTGGCTCCAGGACGTCACGGCCAGCGTCGTCAGCGCTAATATGAGCGCAGCCGACACGGCATATAGCCGTTGGGAAATACCGAATGAAGCAAACAGGTTCATGGGACTCCTTTGAGTTTATTCTTCGCGGATACCTGTGGTCCCGGAAAGCCCAGCGCGAATAAACGCGCAAGGCAATAACTCAAAAGAGAGCCCAGGATCTAAGGCACGAGCTAATGTCTCGCCTGGGCCAAAATGAACTGTTACGGCAGTGTCAATTGCTAGTGAACTTCCGAATTATTTTTTGAATTTGATTTATGTCACACCCTGGATACCTTTTTTTGAGATTATCCAAGCAAAAACCGCGGATATATCGTGGCCGGCGCGCAACCAAGCTGTAAGCCGCACGCCGACCGTTAAGGCTGTTGTCAGTCAATAGGCGTGAGTTTCGCCACCGACAAGGCCAGCCACTTGCGCCCATGCCGGCCGAAATTCACTTCGGCCCGCGTGTCCTCGCCGCTGCCTTCCAGCGTGACGACCACGCCTTCGCCGAAGCGGTTGTGGAACACGGCCTTGCCCACGGTGAGCCCATGCGAGGGCACGGCCTTCGGGATGAGCTTGGGCGGCGCAGGCTCCTTGCGGGCCTGGAACCCGGCACTGGAGCCGTGCTGCCACGCCTGGCGCGGCGTGAAGGACGTGGCGCCCTGGAAGCCGGTGCGCGGGGTGATCCACTTGAGCGCGGCGTCCGGCAGCTCGTCGAAGAAGCGGCTCTTGACGTTGTAGCGGGTCTGCCCGTGCAGCAGCCGCGTCTGGCTGAAGCTCAGGTACAGGCGCTTCCTGGCGCGCGTGATGGCCACGTACATCAGCCGCCGCTCCTCCTCCAGCCCGTCGGCGTCTGACAGCGAGTTCTCGTGCGGGAACAGGCCCTCTTCCAGCCCGGTGATGAACACGGCGTCGAACTCCAGGCCCTTGGCCGAGTGCACGGTCATGAGCTGCACGGCGTCCGACCCGGCCTGTGCCTGGTTGTCGCCCGCCTCCAGCGAGGCGTGGTTCAAAAACGCCGCCAGGGGGCTGACGATCTCGCCCGTCTCGGCGTCGGGCAGCAGGTCGGCGCCTATGGCCTCCTCGCCCTCGGGGCGCAGCTCGTCCACGGGCAGCGCGACGGCCTCCTTGCCGAAGCCCTCCTGGGTGACGAAGGCCTCGGCGGCGTTGACCAGTTCCTCCAGGTTCTCGATGCGGTCCTGGCCGTCCTTGTCGGTGCGGTAGAAGTCCAGCAGCCCGCTGGCGTCCAGCATGCGCTTGATGATTTCGCGCAGCGTCAGCCCCTTGGTCTGCTCGCGCAGTTGCAGGATGAGGTGGTTGAACGCCGCGAGGTTGGCGCCGGACCGCCCGGTGACGGCGCCCACGCTCTGGTGCAGGCTGCGGCCGCTGGCGCGGGCGGCGTCGGTGAGCTGCTCCACGCTGCGCGCGCCTATGCCGCGCGCGGGGAAGTTCACGACGCGCAGGAAGCTGGTGTCGTCGTGCGGGTTCTCCAGCAGGCGCAGGTAGGCCAGCGCGTGCTTGACCTCGGCGCGCTCGAAGAAGCGCAGGCCGCCATAGACGCGGTAGGGGATGCCGGCGTTGAACAGCGCGCTTTCCAGCACGCGGCTTTGCGCGTTGGAGCGGTAGAGCACGGCGATCTCGCTGCGCGCAAGGCCGCCGCGGTGCAGGAGCTGGGCCTCCTCGATCAGCCACTGCGCCTCGGCGTGGTCGCTCACGCTCTCGTGCACGCGCACGGGCTCGCCGGGGCCGGCCTCGGTGCGCAGGTTCTTGCCCAGGCGGCGGCTGTTGCGGGCGATCAGCCCGTTGGCGGCGTCCAGGATGTTTCCGTAGCTGCGGTAGTTGTGCTCCAGCTTGACGATGGTCTGCACGCGGTACTCGCGCTCGAAGTCGGACATGTTCCCGACGCGCGCGCCGCGGAAGCCGTAGATGGACTGGTCGTCGTCGCCCACGGCGAACACGCCCTGGCCGCCGCCCGGGGGGGCGAGCATCTTCAGCCAGGCGTACTGCAGGCGGTTGGTGTCCTGGAACTCGTCCACCAGCAGGTGGCGGAAGCGCTGGCGGTAGTGCGCGGCCAGGGCCTCGTTGTCGCGCAGCAGCTCGTAGCTGCGCAGCATCAGCTCGGCGAAGTCCACCACGCCCTCGCGCTGGCACTGGTCCTCGTAGGCGGCGTAGATGGTGACGAGCTGGCGGGTGTGCGGGTCCAGCGCCTCGACGTCGCGCGGGCGCTTGCCCTCTTCCTTGCAGGCGGCGATGAACCAGCTCACCTGCTTGGGCACGAAGCGCTCCTCGTCCAGCTTCATGGCCTTGATGACGCGCTTGACGGCGGAGACGGTGTCGGAGGCGTCCAGGATCTGGAAGCCCTGTGGCAGCCCGGCCTGCTTCCAGTGCGCGCGCAGCAGCCGGTTGCACAGGCCGTGGAAGGTGCCTATCCACATGCCGCGCACGCTCAGGGGCAGCAGCGCGGTCAGGCGCGCCATCATTTCCTTGGCGGCCTTGTTGGTGAAGGTCACGGCCAGCAGCCCGCCGGGCGAGACCTGGCCGGTCTGCAGCAGCCAGGCGATGCGGGTGGTGA
Organism: Azohydromonas lata NBRC 102462; assembly: GCF_001571085.1. Lineage (GTDB taxonomy): Bacteria > Pseudomonadota > Gammaproteobacteria > Burkholderiales > Burkholderiaceae_C > Azohydromonas > Azohydromonas lata. Next base: position 15,793 of record NZ_BCTC01000110.1, on the reverse strand, counting down.
GCACGCGCGTCTTGCCGGAGCCGGCGCCGGCCAGGATGAGCGCCGGCTGCGCGGGCAGCGTGACGGCGGCGAGCTGCTCCGGGTTGAGGTGGCGCAGCAGCGCGTTGGACACCGGGGGCGCACCGGCGGCGGAGGCCGCGGCGGCCTGGTCTTCAGAGAAAAGCGACGGGGAACCCATGTGGCATTCTAAGTAGCCACCCCCTGTTACACGGGGGTTCGCCCCGGGCATTGCATTCGCTACGCAGGGCGCATGGCACCCCTGCTCATAGGCATCTCGGCCAGGATTTACTACCCGCAAGCCCCGCAAGCCGACTCCGGCGGCGTGTTCACGCGCACGCTGCACTACCTGGAGCAGTCGGTGGCGCACTGGATCCTGCACAAGCCGCAAGTGCTGGCGCTGATGATCCCGGCCATCGAGCGCGAGGGCCTGCTGCTGCCGCGCGAGGTGAACCTGGCCGACTACGCCCGCGAGCTGGACGGCCTGGTGTTGCAGGGCGGCAACGACGTCGCCCCCGCCAGCTACGGCGAAGACCCGCTGCACGACGACTGGCACGGCGACCGTATCCGGGACCGCTACGAGATGGCGCTGTTCCGTGCCTTCCTGGCCGAGGGCAAGCCGGTGATCGGCATTTGCCGGGGCTGTCAGCTCATCAACGTGGCCTTGGGCGGTACGCTCTACCAGGACATTCCCACTCAACTGCCCGCCGCCGTGGGCCACCGCGACCTCATGCGCTACGACCAGCAGTTCCACGACATCGCGATCACGCCGGGCTCCCGGCTGTCGCAGCTCTACAGCGGGGCGACGCTCGCCGAAGTGAATTCCATACACCACCAGGCGGTGAAGGACCTGGGCGACGGGCTGGAGGTGGAGGCCCGCGGCGTGCCCGACGGCGTGGTGGAGGCCGTGCGCTGGCGCGGGCCGGGCTATGTGTTCGGCATGCAGTGGCACCCGGAATTCATGGCCGGCGACGCGCCCCACCCGCGCCGGCTGGACAGCGAACCCCTGTTGGGCGAATTTTTGGCCGCCGCGGCCGAGCGCAAGGGGCGCGGGCGTTGAGCGCCGCGTCGGGACTGGCGGGGCTGTGGCCCTGGCGGCGCGAGGGCGCGCGCCGCCCCGTGGCGCTGGCGCTGCAAGGCGGCGGCGCGCACGGCGCCTTCACATGGGGCGTGCTGGACGAGTTGCTGCGCCGCAACGACCTGGAGGTCGCGGCGCTCAGCGGCACCAGCGCGGGGGCGATGAACGCCATCGTCCTGGCCCACGGGCTGCTGGACGGCGGCACCGAGGGCGCGCGCGAGGCGCTGCACCGTTTCTGGCACGCGGTGAGCGAGCAGATGCCCGCCGGCGCCGTGCGCCCAACGCGCAGCGAGGACGAAGTCCCCAGCCTGCACCCGGCCGCGCAGGCCATGCTGCAGTGGTCCAAGCTGCTGTCGCCCTACGCGCTCAACCCGCTCAACCTCAACCCGCTGCGCAAGCTGCTGTCGTCGCAGATCGACTTCGAGCGGCTGCGCGCCTCGCGCGGGCCGCAGATCTTCATTGCCGCCACCAACGCCAACACCGGGCAGTTGCGGCTGTTCAAGCGCCAGGAGCTGACGGTGGAGATGGCGCTGGCCTCGGCCTGCCTGCCCATGCTGATGCAGGCCGTGGAGATTGACGGCGAGCCCTACTGGGACGGCGGCTACGCGGCCAACCCGGCGCTGCTGCCGCTGGTGTGCGAGACGGACGCGCCGGACTTGCTGATCCTCACGCTCAACCCGCGGGTGTTCGGGGCGCTGCCGCGCACCGTGTCGCAGATACAGCACCGCGCGCTGGAGATCGGCTTCAACGCCTGCTTCCTGCACGAGCTGCGCTGGCTGCAGCAGTTGCAGGTGCTGGCGCGCCAGGGCGCGTGGCGCGGCTGGGGCTGGCGCCGGCGCGTGGCGGCGCTGCGGGTGCACGTGATCGAGGCCGACGAGCAGCTTGCCGGGCTGCCCATGCACACCAAGATCATTGCGCATCGCCCTTTCATGGAGGCGCTGCGCGACCGCGGCCGCGCCCATGCGCAGGTGTGGCTGGCCAGCCAGGGCGAGGCCATAGGCCAGCGCTCCAGCGCCGACCTTGCGGCCTTGCTGGGCGACGGGGCTTTGCCGATGGGCCCGCTGGGCTCGCCTGCGTAGAATTCGCCACCGGGCCCAAATTTTTGGAGCCCGGTTTTTTGTGTCCGCACCGTCCTGGCTGACGGCTTCGCGGGCACCGCCGGGCTCCAGGTCAAGCGCTCGCAGCCATTGGGCCGCGCACTGCATCAACGCGCCGCCTCTGGAACGACTTCTGGAGCCTTACTTTGGACATCTTCGACTACGACAACGTCCTGTTGCTGCCGCGCCGCTGCCGCGTGGAAAGCCGCGCCGAGTGCGACGCCTCGGTGGCCTTCGGCCCGCACCGCTTCAAGCTGCCGGTGGTGCCGGCCAACATGAAGACGGTCATCGACGAGCGCATCGCCGCCTGGATGGCGCGCGAGGGCTACTTCTACGTGATGCACCGCTTCGACCTGGACAACGTCGCCTTCGCGCGCGCGATGCGCGAGCAGGGGCTGATCGTCTCCATCTCCTCCGGCGTGAAGGAGGCCGACCGCGCCGCGATCGACCGGCTGGCCGCCGACGGCGTCGGCGCCGACTACATCACCATAGACATCGCCCACGGCCACGCCGACAGCGTGCAGCGCATGATCGGCTACATCAAGGAGCGGCTGCCGCAGGCCTTCGTGATCGCCGGCAACGTGGGCACGCCGGAGGCGGTGATCGACCTGGAGAACTGGGGCGCCGACGCCACCAAGGTGGGCATCGGCCCGGGCAAGGTGTGCATCACGCGGCTGAAGACGGGCTTCGGCACGGGCGGCTGGCAGCTCTCGGCGCTGAAGTGGTGCGCGCGGGTGGCGACGAAACCCATCATTGCGGACGGCGGCATCCGCCACCACGGCGACATCGCCAAGAGCGTGCGCTTTGGCGCGGCGATGGTGATGGTGGGCTCGCTCTTCGCCGGCCACGAGGAGAGCCCGGGCCGCACGGTGGAGGTGGATGGGCAGCTCTTCAAGGAGTACTACGGCTCGGCCTCGGACTTCAACAAGGGCGAGTACAAGCACGTGGAGGGCAAGCGCATCCTGGAGCCCGTGAAGGGCAAGCTGGCCGACACGCTGCGCGAGATGCGCGAAGACGTGCAAAGCTCCATCTCCTACGCCGGCGGGCGCGAGCTGCGCGACCTGCGCAAAGTGAACTACGTGATCCTGGGCGGGGAGAACGCGGGCGAGCACCTGCTGATGTGACGGCGCCGGGGCCGGGAGGCCCCTCACGCAATAACGGGCTCAGGACGGCGCTTGGCCGCCGTCCAATTCCAAGGCGGCCAACTGCTCCAGCAGGCTGGGCAGCGCCGTCTGCACCGTCTGCCACACCACCGCCAAATCGATGTCGAAATAGCCGTGTGCAAGGCGGTTGCGCATGCCTTTCATGCTGCGCCAAGGCACCTGCGGGTGCAGTTCGGCGAATGCCGCATGCTCCAGGAGCACCTTGGTCGCGGCCTCGCCAATGATGAGCAGGTTGAAGATGACGGCCTGCTGCGTGCGCTTGTCGGCGAAGAAACCGGGCTCGGACAGACCTTTGACGTAGCTGCAGGCCAAGCCTGCGGCCTCAGCCATGTGCGCCACGTAATCAGCCAGCCGCTGCCCACTCATACGCCGTGCTCACACGGGTCGGGCCCGCGACAGCACCTCGTCGCGGAATTTGGCAGGCAGATCAGCAGGCGTGAGCACGTCCACCGGCACGCCCAGCAATTCCTCCAGCTCGACTTGCAGCCCCCCCAGGTCGAACAGGGTGGCGCCAGGCAGTGCGTCCACCAGCAGGTCGAGGTCGCTGCCCTCGGTATCCCGCTGCTCCAGCGCGGAGCCGAACACCCGCGGGTTGGCCGCGCGGTGGCGCAGCACCGCCGCGCGCACGGCGGCCCGGTGATGTTCGAGAGCGGTGGACGGTTTCATGCCGGACATGCTTTGAAAACCAGGAATCGGGATTGTGCCGGCCGGCCGCGCCACGGTTCATGCGGGCGGCCTGGCCGCATTGCGGCTTATTCCTCCGCCTGCCCCTCGCGTGAGGACGTCGCGAACACGTAGGCCACGGCGATGCCGGCGGACCAGTTCTCGCGCTGGCGCACCAGCGGGCTGTCGAGGAAGGAGGCGCCGCGCAGCGTGTCCCAGCGCGCAAAGCCCGCCACCCACCACGGGCCGAAGCGCCGCGAGGCCACGCCCTGCAGATAACCGCCCGCACGGCCGCCGCCGGGCTGGTAGGCGGGGCGGTCCGGCGTCGCCTCCGAGGCCGACACCTTGTAGAAGACCTCGTTGTAGCGGCGGTCCTGCGCCACCAGCGCGCCGTAGAGCGCCGTGCGCCAGCCGCCGGCCTGGGGCAGCGACAGGCGCAGCTGCGGCGTCGCCACCCAGCCCTTGAAGCCGCCCTCGCTGCCCACGCCCAGCGCGGCGCGCACGGGCAGGCGCAGGTCCAGCTTCCAGTCGTCGCCGCGCGCGGCGGTCCAGCTCACCAGCGGGCCCAGTTCCACGATGGTGGGCAGATCCGCCATGCCGCGGCGCGCCACGTTGTCGCTGCTGCGCGTGGGCGGCGTGCCCGAGAGGCTCAGGTCCACGTCCAGCCGGTCGGTCTGCAGCAGCACGGCGCGGGCGCCTTCGCGGTCGGCGCGCAGGATGGGGCCGCGGTAGACCACGTAGGGCAGCGGCAGCGTCCAGGTGTGCGACTGGTCGGCGCCGCGGTAGTGCGGCAGCCGCAGCACGGTGGCGCCGGCGCCCAGCTCCCACAGGGGCTCCTCGGCTTGGGCGGCGCCCGCGGCCAGCAGCGCCAGCGCGGCGGCACAGGGCAACAGGGGGCGAAGGGACGGCGGCGGCAGCGGTGATGCAGGTTTCATGAAGCGAGATGGCGCGGCACGGAGGATGAAAAAGCCATCTTGCCCCGGGCGCCTTGCGGGCTCGCCGGGCAATCGGAGCGCCGGCCGGGGGCTGTGGTGCGCGCCCTACAATCCCCCACCCTCGTGAACCCCCGGTGCCGGCGCCCCTTGGCGCGCCCCTTGCGCGCATCGGCGTGCCTCTTCTTGCTTCCCGCCATGACCGAACTCGCCAAATCCTTCGAGCCCGCCGCCATCGAGGCCCACTGGGGCCCGCTGTGGGAAAAGAGCGGCGCTTACGAGCCGACGCTGGACCCGGCCAAGCCCTCCTTCTCCATCCAGCTGCCCCCCCCCAACGTCACGGGCACGCTGCACATGGGCCATGCGTTCAACCAGACGATCATGGACTCGCTCACGCGCTACCACCGCATGCGCGGCTTCAACACGCTGTGGGTGCCGGGCACGGACCACGCCGGCATCGCCACGCAGATCGTGGTGGAGCGCCAGCTCCAGGAGCAGGGCCTCAACCGCCATGAGCTGGGCCGCAAGAACTTCGTGGCCAAAGTCTGGGAGTGGAAGGAAAAGAGCGGTTCCACCATCACGCAGCAGATGCGCCGCATGGGCGACAGCGTGAGCTGGCCGCACGAGTACTTCACCATGGACGACAAGCTCTCCAAGGTGGTCACGGAAACCTTCGTCCGCCTCTTCGACGAGGGCCTGATCTACCGCGGCAAGCGCCTGGTGAACTGGGACCCGGTGCTCAAGTCCGCCGTCTCCGACTTGGAGGTCGAGAGCGAGGAGGAAGACGGCTCGCTGTGGCACATCCGCTACCCGCTGGCCGACGGCACGGGCGAGCTGGTGGTGGCCACCACCCGCCCCGAGACCATGCTGGGCGACGTGGCGGTGATGGTGCACCCGGAGGATGAGCGCTACGCCGGCCTGATCGGCCGCCAGGTGACGCTGCCGCTGACCGGCCGCACCATCCCCGTGATCGCCGACGAGTACGTGGACCGCGAGTTCGGCACGGGCGTCGTGAAGGTCACGCCCGCGCACGACTACAACGACTATGCGGTGGGCCAGCGCCACGGGCTGCCCATGATCAGCATCCTCACGCTGGATGCCGCCATCAACGACCAGGCCCCCGAGGCCTACCGCGGCCTGGACCGCTTCGAGGCGCGCAAGCGCATCGTGGCCGACCTGGAGGCGCAGGGCCTGCTCGTCGAGGTCAAGAAGCACAAGCTGATGGTGCCGCGTTGCGCGCGCACCGGGCAGATCGTCGAGCCCATGCTCACCGACCAGTGGTTCGTGGCCATGAGCAAGCCGGGCGCGGACGGCAAGTCCATTGCCGAGAAGGCCATCGAGGTCGTGGACAACGGCTCGGTGAAGTTCGTGCCGGAGCAGTGGATCAACACCTACCACCAGTGGATGAAGAACATCCAGGACTGGTGCATCAGCCGCCAGCTCTGGTGGGGCCACCAGATTCCGGCCTGGTACGGCAGCGGCGGCGAGATCTTCGTGGCGCGCAGCGAGGAGGAAGCCCGCGCCAAGGCGCAGGCCGCCGGCTACAGCGGCGAGCTCCAGCGCGACGAGGACGTGCTCGACACCTGGTACTCCTCGGCGCTGGTGCCCTTCTCCAGCCTGGGCTGGCCCGAGAAGACGCAGGAGCTGGACCTGTTCCTGCCCTCCTCCGTGCTGGTCACGGGCTTCGACATCATCTTCTTCTGGGTGGCCCGGATGATCATGATGACGGTGCACTTCACCGGCCAGGTGCCCTTCCGCCACGTCTACATCCACGGCCTGGTGCGCGACGCGCAGGGCAAGAAGATGAGCAAGTCCGAGGGCAACGTGCTGGACCCGGTGGACCTCATCGACGGCATCGCGCTGGAGCCGCTGCTGGCCAAGCGCAGCACGGGCCTGCGCAAGCCCGAGACCGCGCCGCGGGTGAGGAAGGACACGCAAAAGGAGTTCCCGGACGGCATTCCGGGCTACGGCGCCGACGCGCTGCGCTTCACCTTCGCGGCGCTGGCGAGCCTGGGCCGCAACATCAACTTCGACTCCAAGCGCTGCGAGGGCTACCGCAACTTCTGCAACAAGCTCTGGAACGCCACGCGCTTCGTCCTCATGAACTGCGAGGGCCAGGACTGCGGGCTGGCCGAGCATGGCGCCGAGGCCTGCGTGCCCGGCGGCTACCTGGACTTCTCGGCGGCCGACCGCTGGATCACCAGCGAGCTGCAGCGCGTGGAAGCCGCCGTCGAGCAGGGCTTCACCGAGTACCGGCTGGACAACGTGGCCAACGCCATCTACTCCTTCGTCTGGGACGAGTACTGCGACTGGTACCTCGAAATCGCCAAGGTGCAGATCCAGACCGGCAGCGCCGAGCAGCAGCGCGCCACGCGGCGCACGCTCATCCGCGTGCTGGAGACGGTGCTGCGGCTGCTGCACCCCATCACGCCCTTCATCACGGCCGAGCTGTGGGAGCGCGTGGCGCCGGTGGCCGGGCGCAAGGTGGCCGGCAGCGAACAGGGCCTCGTCACGGCGGCCTATCCGCGCGCGCAACTGGAGCGCGTGGACGCGCAGGCCGATGCCTGGGTGGCCAAGCTCAAGGCGCTGGTGGGCAGTTGCCGCAACCTGCGCGCCGAGATGAACCTCTCGCCCGCCGAGCGCGTGCCGCTCTACACCTTTGGCGACGAGGCCTTCGCCAGCGCCGCGGCGCCGCTGCTCAAGGCGCTGGCCAAGGTGTCGGAGGTGAAGGTGTTCGCCGACGAGGCCGCCTTCGCGCAGGCCACGGCCATGGCGCCGGTGGCGGTGCAGGGCGACATCCGGCTGGCGCTGCACGTGGAGATCGACGTGGCCGCCGAGCGCGTGCGCCTGTCCAAGGAAGTGGCGCGGCTGGAAGGCGAGATCGCCAAGGCGCAAGCCAAGCTGGGCAACGAGAGCTTCGTGGCCCGCGCGCCGGCCGCCGTTGTGGCGCAGGAGCGACAGCGCATGGCTGACTTCGGCCAAAACTTGGAGCGGCTGCAGCAGCAGCTCGCCCGGTTGCCCGCGGCCTGAGCGGTGGATGCCACCGGGGCCGGCCCCTGAACCGGCCCCGGAGTCAAGCAGGACACTGCCCGGGCGTTGCCGTCAAGCCGCCAAAGCCGGGCCGGACGTGACAAATGCCCATGCCAGAATGGGACATTCTCAATTCCACGTCTTGGAGCATCGATTCACATGATGAGCATCAAGAAGGCCGTTTTCCCCGTCGCCGGCCTTGGCACGCGCTTCCTGCCGGCCACCAAGGCCCAGCCCAAGGAAATGATGCCGGTGGTGGACAAGCCGCTGATCCAGTACGCGGTGGAAGAGGCCTATGCCGCCGGCGTGCGCGAAATGATCTTCGTCACCGGGCGCCACAAGCGGCCCATCGAGGACCACTTCGACATGAGCTTCGAGCTGGAGGCGATGCTGGAGCAGGCGCACAAGAACGAGCTGCTGGACGTGGTGCGCAGCGTCAAGCCGGCGGACATGGAGTGCATCTACGTGCGTCAGGCGCAGTCGCTGGGCCTGGGCCACGCGGTGCTCTGCGCCGAGCGCCTGGTAGGCAACGAGCCTTTTGCCGTGCTGCTGGCCGACGACCTGATGGTGGGCGAGCCGCCGGTGCTGGCGCAGATGGTGGAGCAGTTCTCCGAGTGGCGCACGTCCATCCTGGCGGTGCAGGAGGTGCCGCTGGCCTACGTGAAGCGCTACGGCATCGTGGGCGGCACGCCGGTCAATGACCGCATGACGGAAGTCAACCGCATCGTCGAGAAGCCGTCGCCCGAAGAAGCGCCGTCGCGCCTGGGCGTGGCCGGCCGCTACATCCTCACGCCGGGCGTGTTCCACGAGATCCGCAACCAGAACCGCGGCGTGGGCGGCGAGATCCAGCTCACCGACGGCATCGCCGGGCTGCTGCGCCGCGAGAAGGTGTTCGCCTACAACTACATCGGCAAGCGCTACGACTGCGGCAGCAAGGAAGGCTTCCTGAAGGCCAACGTGGAGCTGGCCATGGATCACCCGGAAGTCGGCACCTGGTTCCGCGGCTACCTCAAGCAGCTCGCGCTGTAAGCAGCAACTGCACGGCCGCGCCCACGCGGCGCGGCCACCGGCAAAAAACCCGCGCCAGGCGCGGGTTTTTTCATCGCTTCTTCAGGCAGTGGACGAACTCGTCGCCGCTGCTGGTCTGCTCGACCAGCTCGTGGCCGGTCTGGCGGGCAAAGGCCTGGAAGTCGCGCACCGAGCCGGGGTCGGTGGCCACGACCTTGAGCACCTGGCCGCTTTCGATCTCGGCCAGGGCCTTCTTGGCCTTGAGTATGGGCAGCGGGCAGTTGAGGCCGCGGGTGTCGATTTCCTTGTGGATTTCAAGCATGGGTTTGGGCTCCTGCGGCGTGGGTCAGGCGGGGAAGACGCCGGTGGAGAGGTAGCGGTCGCCGCGGTCGCAAACGATGAAGACGATGGTGGCGTCTTGCACGGTGCGCGCGATCTGCAGCGCGGCCCAGCAGGCGCCAGCGGCGGAGATGCCGGCGAACAGGCCCTCCTCGCGCGCCAGGCGCCGCGCCATGTCCTCGGCGTCGGCCTGGCTCACGTAGACCAGCTCGTCCACGGCGCTGGGGTCGTAAATCTTGGGCAAGTAGGCTTCCGGCCACTTGCGTATGCCGGGAATGCGCGAGCCTTCCGAGGGCTGGGCGCCGACGATGCGCACGGCCGGGTTCTTTTCCTTGAGGAAGCGGCTCACGCCGGTGATGGTGCCGGTGGTGCCCATGGCGCTCACGAAGTGGGTGATGCGCCCCTCGGTGTCGTTCCAGATCTCCGGGCCGGTGGTCTCGTAGTGGATGCGCGGGTTGTCGCCGTTGGCGAACTGGTCGAGCACCAGGCCCTTGCCGTCGCGCTGCATCTGCTCGGCCAGGTCGCGGGCGTACTCCATGCCGCCGGAGCGCGGCGTGAGGATGAGCTCGGCGCCGAAGGCCTTCATGGTCTGCGCGCGCTCGATGGAGAGATCCTCCGGCATGATCAACACCATGCGGTAGCCGCGGATGGCCGCGGCCATGGCCAGCGCGATGCCGGTGTTGCCCGACGTGGCCTCGATGAGCGTGTCGCCGGGCTTGATCTGGCCGCGCTCCTCGGCGCGGCGGATCATGCTGATGGCCGGGCGGTCCTTGACCGAGCCGGCCGGGTTGTTGCCTTCGAGCTTGCCGAGCAGCACGTTGTTGCGCTCGGCCAGCAGGCCGCCTTCCAGGCGCTGCAGCCGCACCAGCGGCGTCTGGCCGATGAACTCTTCGAGGGTCTTGTACGTGGGCATGGGCACGGGCCAGTTGAATCGTTTGTGCGTCATTGTCGCAGCCGACCCCGGAGCATGCCTTTTGGCATGACATAATCCCGTCCATATCGCGAGCGCTGCTTCGCACCCAAGCCCGGGTGGCGAAATCGGTAGACGCAGGGGATTCAAAATCCCCCGCCGCAAGGCGTGCCGGTTCGAGTCCGGCCCCGGGCACCACGCATGGTTGCGCAAGCAACGCGCCGCTTTCGCCGGACTGCCGGCGAGCCAAGGGCACCCGCGGCCCTGGCCGCCGGCCAGCCCTCCTCCCCGCACTTGACGCCACGGCGCCTCGCGCTGCCGCACCGCCATGCCCCCCATGCCTCCCATCACCAAAGCGTTCATGCTGGCCTGCGTGGGGATGTTCTGCATAGGGCTGCTGCTGCCCTTTGGTTCGCTGGAGGTGCTGCTGGCCCTATGGCCGCTGGGCAGCGGCCGCTTCTGGCCCTGGCAGGTGGTGACCTACGCCTTCCTGCACGGCAGCGTCATGCACCTGTTCTTCAACATGCTGGGCCTGTGGATGTTCGGCAGCGAGATCGAGCGCCTGTGGGGCAGCCGCCGCTACCTGCACTTCCTGCTGGCCAGCGTGCTGTCCGCGGCCGTGGCGCAGTTGCTGTTCACGCAGCTCATGGGCTCCATCTATCCGACGGTGGGCGCCTCCGGCGCGCTGTTCGGCCTGCTGCTGGCCTTCGGGATGATGTTTCCCAACCGCACCATCATCCCGCTGTTCCCGCCCATCCCCATGAAGGCCAAGGTGTTCGTGGCCATCTTCGGCGGGCTGGAGCTGCTCATGGGCATGTCCGGCGGCAGCGGCAGCGGCATCGCCCACTTCGCCCACTTGGGCGGCATGTTGGGGGGCTTCCTCATGATCCGCTACTGGCGCGGCCAGGCGCCCTTCGGCCGCCGCCGCTGACGCCGCCTCACGCGCCGGCCGGCCCGGCGCCTGACCCGGGTTTGTGCCGGACAAACCCTGCGAGTGACTCCAACCGCGCCGCGCTGCCATCATGACCGCGCTTGGCACACTCATTGCCTGGGTGATGCCAGTCCCTTCTCCGGGAGCGCGTCATGTCTTCTGCCCTGTCCGCCCGGCCGCGCAGCCGCCTGCGCCATGTGCTGTCCGCGCCGCGGCTTCGCTTGTGGTTGACCTTCACCATGGCGCTGGCCAGCGCCTGGTTCTGGACCGTGGCGCAGGCCCAGGAAGCGCCCGCCACCCCGGACGCCGAGCCGCCACCCGCGGCAGCCGCCCCCACCGAGCCGCAAGGCGGCCTGTCCGAGCAGGCGCGCATGCAGGCCCTGCGCCGAGCCAGCGACGCGGTGCTGGGCGTGCAGGTGCTGGCCCTGCCGGACGCCCGCTCCAATGCGTCCGTCGGCCGCGAGCGCCAGGGGTCGGGCATCGTCATAGACCGCGACGGGCTGGTGCTCACCATCGGCTACCTCATCGTCGAGGCTGACCAGATACAGCTCGTCCTGGACGACCAGCGCCGCCTGCCCGCCCGAGTGGTGGCCTACGACGTGGCCACCGGCTTCGGCCTGGTGCAGGCGCTCACGCCGCTGCCGCTCACGCCGGTCCCGTTGGGCGACAGCACGGCGCTGCACCATGGCGAGGCGGCCATGATCGTCAGCGGCGGCGACAACGGCTCCGTGAGCCTGGCGCAGGTGGTGGCGCGCCGCCCCTTCGCAGGCTATTGGGAATACCAGCTCGACCAGGCCGTGTTCACCGTCCCGGCGCGCACCGACCACAGCGGCGCGGCGCTCTTCAATGCCGAAGGCGAGCTGTTGGGCGTGGGCTCGCTGCTGGTGTCCGACACCTTGGGCGGCAGCGCCGACGGCGGACGGTTGCCGGGCAACATGTTCGTCCCGGTGGAGCTGCTCAAGCCCATCCTGGCCGAGCTGCGCCGCAACGGCACCACGGCCGCCAGCCGCCGCGCTTGGCTGGGCGTGAACTGCATGGAGCGCGACGGCGAAGTGCGCGTGCTGCGCGTGAGCGACGACAGCCCCGCCGCCGACGCCGGTCTGCAGCCCGGCGACCGCATAGAACGCATAGACGGCACCGCCGTGCAGTCGCTGGAGCAACTGTGGAAGCAGCTGTGGAACGGCGGCCAGCCGGAGCGCACCGTGACGCTGGACATCCAGCGCGACGGCGAGACCCGCTCGATGCAGGTCCACAGCGTGGACCGCATGACCACGCTGAGCAAGGCCGAAGGGATCTGAGGCGCCGTTGAAGCGAAGGCGCGCCCGCCGCGCCTTCAGCCCCGCAGCCCCTCGTTCACCGTCGGGTAGCGCAGCGCCAGGCGCAGCTCGCTTTTCAGGCGCCGGTTGGCCAGCCGGCGCGACTCGCCCATGAAGCTCAGCTGCAGCGGCGAGAGCTGCTGCCGCGCCTGCTCGCGCGAGATGCGCGGCGGCCGCGGCAGGCCGAAGAGGTCCGCGGCGAAGTCGAAGTAGTCGCCCATGCGCAGCGCGGTGTCGTCGCTGGCGTGCACCACGCGCTGCGGCAGGCCGCGGTGCAGCGCCGCGGCGCAGGCGCGGGCCAGGTCGTCGGCGTGGATGTGGTTGGTATAGACGTCGTCCTCGGTGCGCAGCACCGGGCTGCCGCGGCGCAGCCGCTCCAGCGGCGTGCCGCCCGCGCGGTCCAGCGCGTAGATGCCGGGAATGCGCAGGATGGTGACCGCCACGCCGCTGCGCCGGCCCCAGGCGCGCACCAGCGCCTCGGCGTGCACGCGGCGGCGCGCGCGGGCAGTGGCCGGGCGCACGGGGCGCGTCTCGTCGAAGCTCGCGCCACCGCAGTCGCCGTACACGCCGGTGGTGCTGCCGTACACCAGGCGGCGCAGCCGCCCGGCGCGGCGCGACAAGGCCTGCAGCAGCCGCGCGGTGCGCGGGTCGCCCTCGCCTTCACCGGGCGGCGGCGCCAGGTGCAGCACCGCGTCGGCCAGCCCGGCCAGGCGGGAGAGCGTGGCGGCGGCGTCCAGGTTGCCGTGCAGCGGCAGGGCGCCCGCGGCGCGCAGCTCGTCGAAGCGCTGCGGCGAGCTGCTGAGCGCCAGCACGCGCCAGCGGCCCGCCAGCAGCCGCGCCACGCGCAGGCCCACGTCGCCGCAGCCCACGATCAACAACACGGGACGGCGGAACACGGTGGGCAGGCTCATGGGCAACGGGGGACAGGGCTGGCAACGCGCAAACGGTGCGCGGAAAAAGACGGCGTAATGCGCCGCCGAGCGGCGGGTACTGGCGGCAGGCGAGAATCCCGCCCTTTCCTCATTCCCACCCGCAGCCGCGGCGGCGCGCCAGTGTACGGGCCGTGCGGACCACCACCATGAGCTTCAAGATCGACGTGCAGCCCGCCGGGCTGAGCTTCCAGGTCAACGACGAGACCATCCTCGCCGCCGCCATTCGCCAGGGCATCGGCCTGCCCTACGGGTGCAAGGACGGCGCTTGCGGCTCCTGCAAGAGCAAGCTGCTGCAAGGCACGGTGGTGCACGGCACTCACCAGCACAAGGCGCTGTCGGAAGCCGAGGAAGCCGCCGGCCTGGTGCTCACCTGCTGCGCCACGCCGCAAAGCGACTGCGTGATCGAAGCGCGCAGCGTCCCGGGCGCCGGCGAGTTCCCGGTGCGCAAGCTGCCCGTGCGCGTCATCAGCATCGACAAACCCGCGGCCGACGTGGCCGTCATGAAGCTGCAGTTGCCGGCCAACATGCCCTTCGAATACCACGCCGGCCAGTACGTCGAGTTCCTGCTGCGCGACGGCGTGCGGCGCAGCTACAGCATGGCCAACATGCCGCACACCGGTCCCATCGAGGCCTCCGCGCCGCCGACCATGGAGTTGCACATCCGCCACATGCCCGGCGGCCTGTTCACCGACCAGGTGTTCACCACGCTCAAGCCGCGCGACATCCTGCGCATCGAAGGTCCTTTCGGCAGTTTTTTCCTGCGCGAGGACAGCGACAAGCCCATGGTGCTGCTGGCCAGCGGCACGGGCTTCGCGCCGGTGAAGGCCATCATCGAGCTCATGCGCGCCAAGGGCATCGCCCGCCCGGCCACGCTGTACTGGGGCTGCCGCCGCAAGGCCGACCTCTACATGCACGAGTGGGCGCGGCAGGCCGCGGCCGAGCTGCCCTGGCTCACCTACGTGCCCGTGCTCAGCGAACCGCAGCCTGAAGACCCGTGGGTCGGCCGCACCGGCTTCGTCCACCAGGCCGTCATGGCCGACCTGCCCGACCTCTCCGGCCACCAGGTCTACGCCTGCGGCGCGCCGGTGATGGTGGAGTCCGCCCAGCGCGACTTCAGCACCCGCTGCGGCCTGCCGGAAGGCGAGTTCTACGCCGACGCCTTCACCAGCGAAGCCGACAAGCACGAAGAAGACTGATTGGACTGATCACCAGGAGATTGCATGCGACGCCGAGCCGCTCTCTCGCTATTGGCCGCCGCCGCCGCGCGGCCGCTGCACGCCCAGCAGGCGGCGCGGCCCACGCGGCTGGTCGTCCCCTACCCGCCCGGTGGCCCGCTGGACACCGTGGCCCGCGCCTTGGCCGAACGGGTGCGCGACAGCCTGGGCCTCGTGATCGTGGAGAACCGCCCCGGCGCGGGCGGCAACATTGGCGCCGACCTCATCGCCAAGGCCGTGCCGGACGGGCACAGCATCGTCATGGGCGCGGTGGCCACGCACGCCATCAACCCCTGGCTGTACCGGCAACTGCCCTACGACCCGCTGCGCGACTTCACGCCCATCACGCTGGTGGCGCAGGTGCCCAACGTGCTGGTGATGAACGCCGACGCCGCCGCGCGGCTGAACATCGCCAGCGTGCGCGACCTCGTGGCCTACGCCAAGGCGCACCCCGGCAGGCTCAACTACGGCTCAGGCGGCAACGGCAGCGCCGGGCACCTGGCCGGCGAGATGTTCAAGTCGCAGGCCGGCGTGTTCATGGTCCACATCCCCTACGCCGGCGGCAACGCAGCGCAACTGGCGCTGCTGTCGGGGCAGGTGGACGTGACCTTCGACAACCTCGCCTCGGCCGCGGCCAACATCAAGAGCGGCCGGCTGCGCGCGCTGGCCGTCACCACGGCCAGGCGCAGCAGCGCCATGGCGGATTTGCCCACCATCGCCGAAAGCGGCTCCAGCCTGGGCCTGGGGCAGTTCGACGTGGGCACGTGGTTCGGCCTGTTCGGCCCGGCGCGGCTGCCCAGCGACGTCACGCAGAGGCTGAACAAAGCTTTCGTGGACGCGCTGGGCTCGGCCGAGCTGCGCAGCCGCATGGCCACGCTCATGGTCGAGCCCTCGCCCACCACGCCGGAAGCCTTCAGCCGCTTCGTGCAGGCCGAGCTGAAGAAGTACGAGAAGGTGGTGAAGGCGTCGGGGGCGCAGGTGGATTGAGCGCTTGCCGCACCCCATAACGAAAAAGGGCCGCTGAATGCGGCCCTTTTGCTTGAGGAAGTTGCGTTTGCAGCGGCTTATTCGCCCAGGTAGGCCGCGCGCACCTTGGGGTCGGCCAGCAGCTGCTTGGCCGGGCCGGTCATGGTGATCTCGCCGGACTCCATCACGTAGCCGCGGTTGGCCAGGCCGAGCGCGC
>NZ_BCTC01000109.1 GCF_001571085.1 Azohydromonas lata NBRC 102462 | reverse complement strand
GCGCGCCATCAGCTCGGCCAGCGGGCCGGCGGCCGCCACGCGGCCGGACTCCAGCAGCACCAGGTGGTCGGCCAGCCGCGCCACCTCGTCCAGCGAGTGCGTGACGTAGAGGATGGGCAGCGCCAGCTCGCGCTGCAGCCGCTCCAGGTAGGGCAGGATCTCGGCCTTGCGCGCCGCGTCCAGCGCGGCCAGCGGCTCGTCCATGAGCAGCAGTTGCGGCGCGGTGGCCAGCGCCCGCGCGATGGCCACACGCTGGCGTTCGCCGCCGGAGAGCGTGGTCACGCGGCGGCCCATCAGCGCGCCTATGCCCAGCAGCTCGATCACGGGCTCCAGCGCCAGGCGCTGCGCGGCGGCACCGGCGCGCTTGCGGCCATAGGCCAGGTTGCCCTGCACGTCCAGGTGGGCGAAGAGGGCGGACTCCTGGATCACGTAGCCCAGCGCGCGGCGGTGCGGCGGGACGAAGCGGCCGCGCGCGTCGTCCTGCCAGACCTCCTCGCCCAGCGCCACGCGTCCTTGCGCGCGCTCCAGCCCGGCGATGGCGCGCAGCAGCGTGGTCTTGCCGCAGCCCGACGGGCCGAAGAGGGCCGTGACGCCGCGGCCGGGGAGAGATAAAGAGACGTCCAGCGCGAAGCCGGGACGCGTGAGCGACAGGTGCGCCTCGATCACGCCCGGCCCCCGTCGCGCGGCGCGCGGTTGAGCAGGTACAGCGCCACCAGCACCGTGAGCGCGAAGCCCACCATGCCGGCGGCCAGGCGGTGGGCGTCGGCCATCTCGCCGGCCTCCACGTGGTCGTACACGGCCATGGACAGCACCCGGGTCTGGCCGGGGATGTTGCCGCCGATCATCAGCACCACGCCGAACTCGCCCACCGTGTGCGCGAAGCCCAGCACGCAGGCCGTGAGCAGCCCCGGGCGCGCCAGCGGCAGCGCCACGGTGAAGAAGCGGTCCAGCGGCCCGGCGCGCAGCGTGGCCGCGGCCTCCAGCGTGCGCTCGGGGATGGCCTCGAACGCCTGCTGCAGCGGCTGCACCACGAAGGGCAGCGAGTAGATGACGGACGCCACCACCAGCCCGCCGAAGGTGAAGGGCAGCCGCTGCCAGCCCAGCGCGTCCATGAAGCGGCCCAGCGGCCCGCCGGGCCCCATGAGCAGCAGCAGGTAAAAGCCCAGCACCGTGGGCGGCAGCACCAGCGGCATGGCCACCAGCGCCGCCGCCACCGGTTTCAGCCGCGAGCGCGTGCGCGCCAGCGCCCAGGCCAGCGGCGTGCCCACCAGCAGCAGCACCAGCGTGCTGGCGCCGGCCAGCGCCGCCGTGAGGCGCACGGCGCTCCAGTCGGCGTCCGTCACGGCTTCTTCACCGCGGCAGCAGGTGCCGCGGCGCCGTCGCCGGGCAGCCGGTAGCCCCAGGCGCGGATCTCGGCCTTGGCCGGCTCGCTCCTGAGGTAGGCCAGCAGCGCCTGCGCGGCGGGCTTGCCCTGGCCGGGCTTGAGCAGCACGGCGTCCTGGCGGATGTCCTCGTGCAGCCCGGCGGGCACGCGCCACCACGAGCCCGTGGGCGGCTGGCCCGGCACCGAGAGTTGCGACCAGGCGACGAAGCCCAGCTCGGCATTGCCGGAGGACACGAACTGCTGCGCCTGCGCGATGGACTCGGCCGTCACCAGGCGCGGCGCCACCGCCGCCTCCAGCCCGCGCGCGCGCAAGGTTTGCAGCGCCGCGCGGCCGTAGGGCGCGGTCTTGGGGTTGGCGATGGCCAGGTGCCTGAAGCGGTCGGACGCGAGCACGGCGCCCTGCGCGTCCACCAGCCCGGGCTGCGCGCTCCACAGCGCCAGCTCGCCTATGGCGTAAGTGAAACGGCTGCCCGCGACGGTGCGGCCCTCGGCGTCGAGCTTGGCGGGGGTTTCGTCGTCGGCCGACAGCAGCACCTCGAAAGGCGCGCCGGCCGCGATCTGCGCGTAGAGCTTGCCGGTGCTGGCCGCCGCGGCCTTGAGCTTGTGGCCGGTGGCGGCCTCGAAGCCCTGGGCGATGCGCGAGAGCGGCGCGTTGAAATTGGCCGCCACGGCCACCAGCACCTCGTCGGCCCGCGCGGTGAAGGCCGCCACTGCGCAAGCCACGCCCACCACGCTTCTCAACAGCTTCATGCGCTTCGTCATCGACTGCCCCCCGTGAAACAGGGCTCCATGATGCGGGAAAACACCAAGATCCCGTCGCGCCACGCGCCCCGGCGGGCGCGGTCATCCGTCACGTGCTGAGCAGCTTGGCGCATGTCATATGCGAAAACCAAATTTGGATAGGGCTAAAGAGTCGATGAAAACGCATAAACAAATTTGAAAATGCGGTTTATTCATCAAAACAAAGCATCACAAAGCATCACGAGCCATGAATCTCCAGCAACTGCGCTCCGTGCGCGAAGCCGTGCGCCAGGGCTTCAACCTCACCGTCGTGGCCGACGTGCTGCACACCTCCCAGCCCGGCGTGAGCCGCCAGATACGCGAGCTGGAGGAGGAAATCGGCATCGAGCTGTTCGTCCGCGCGGGCAAGCGCCTCACGGGGCTGACGCTGCCGGGCGAGATGGTGCTGCCCATGATCGAGCGGCTGCTGCAGGAGGCGCACAACATCCGCTGCGCCGGGCAGGAGTTCGCTTCTCAAGGCCAGGGCACGCTGACCATCGCGGCCACGCACTCGCAGGCGCGCTACGCGCTGCCCGGGGCGGTGCGCGACTTCAGCGAGCGCTACCCCGGGGTGGCCTTGCGCCTGAAGCAGGGCTCGCCGCAGCAGGTGGCGGAGCTGCTGCTCTGCGGCGAAGCCGACATCGGCGTGGCCACCGAGGCGCTGGCCAGCTACCCGGACCTGGTGGCGCTGCCCTGCTACCAGTGGACGCACGCCGTGATCGTGCCGCCCGGCCATGCGCTGGACCGCGACGCGCAGCAGGGCCTGCCGCTGACGCTGGAGCGGCTGGCCGGCTTTCCCATCGTCACCTACGAGCCCGGCTACACCGGGCGCAGCCACATCGACGAGGCTTTCAAGCGCCGCGAGCTGGCCTTCGACGTGGTGCTCTCGGCCATGGACGCCGACGTGATCAAGACCTACGTGGAGCTGGGCATGGGCGTGGGCATCATCGCCGCCATCGCCTGCGACGAGGAGCGCGACCAGCGCTTGAAAGTGCTGGATGCGCGCCACCTCTTCGCCACCAACATGACGCGGCTGGCCGTGCGCCGCGGCAGTTTCCTGCGCGGCTTCGTCTACGACTTCATACAGGCCTTCGCCCCGCCGCTCACGCGCGTGCAGGTGGACAAGGCCATGGTGGCCCAGGAAGGCGATCACCTGGACCTGTGAGCGGCCGGCGCAGCCGCGCCCGGCGCCGGGGCCGTGAACGATTCACGGCTGCGCAGGCCTGTCAGGGGTGGTTCTGTGTACGAACTGTGACGTGGCGCACACAACGACTTTGTGCTGCATCAAAGTGCAGCCGTGCCTGCCGGAGTAGGGCGGCCGAGCAGCGCATGTCGCGCACCAGCAGTACCCACAGGAGAAAAACTCGTCATGGATTTCTTGAACCGCTTTCGCATCGGCGCCCGGCTGGGCTGGGGATTCGGCGCCGTGCTGGCGCTGCTGTGCGTCATGGCCGCGGCGGCCTTGTTCGAGCTGACCGCGCTGGCCGGCGTGTCGCGCTACTACGCGGCCGATCTCGTGCCTTCGTTCGAAGCGGAGCACAAGGTCGCCATGGCGCTGGGCGCCATGCGCCGCTTCGAATCGCAGCACATCATGGTCGATACCGCGGCCGAGATGGACGACATGGAGCACCGCATTGCCGAGCAGCAGCAGTTGCTTGGGCGCACGCTGGAGCACTACGAAAAGGCGCTGGTCTCCAACGACGAGGACCGGCGCGCGCTGGCCGCGGTGCGCTCGGCGCTGGCGGCCTACTACGCCGTGTGGGAACAGATACGGACCATCTCGCGCCACACCGGGGATGACCCGAGCGCCACGGAAAAGGCGCAAAAGCTGCTGTTCGGCCCCTCGCGCGAGGCCTATGCGCGCGCGGACGAGGCGCTGCAGCACTGGTGGTCGCACAACAGCCAGCTGGCCGAGGCGCAGGAGGTCAAGGCCGAGTCCACCGAGGCCCAGGGCCGCTGGATGCTCCTGGGCGTCGCCGTGCTGGCCCTGCTGCTGGGCGTGCTGGCGGCGGTGGTGATCACGCGCTCCATCACGCACCCCATGGCACAGGCCGTGGACGCGGCCGAGGCCGTGGCCCAGGGCGACCTGA
This sequence comes from Azohydromonas lata NBRC 102462, assembly GCF_001571085.1. Classification (GTDB taxonomy): domain Bacteria; phylum Pseudomonadota; class Gammaproteobacteria; order Burkholderiales; family Burkholderiaceae_C; genus Azohydromonas; species Azohydromonas lata. Next base: position 15,464 of record NZ_BCTC01000109.1, on the reverse strand, counting down.
GCCGCCGCATCGAGGCCAGCGGCAAGGACGAGACGGCGCAACTGCTGCGGTCGCTCTCGCACATGAACCAGCGCCTGGCCGACCTCGTGCGCCAGGTGCGCAGCGGCTCCGACGCCATCGCCACGGGCAGCCACGAGGTGGCCGCGGGCAGCACGGACCTGTCGCAGCGCACCGAGAAGCAGGCCGCCAGCCTGCAGGAGACGGCGGCCTCCATGGAGCAGCTCAGCTCCACCGTCAAGCACAACGCCGACACGGCGCAGCAGGCCTCGCAGATGGCCGCCTCCGCCAGCGGCGCGGCGCGCCATGGCGGCCAGACGGTGGCCGCGGTGGTGGCCACGATGCAGGAGATCAGCGACAGCTCGCGCAAGATCGAGGACATCATCGGCGTGATCGACGGCATCGCCTTCCAGACCAACATCCTGGCGCTCAACGCCGCGGTGGAGGCCGCGCGCGCGGGCGAGCAGGGCCGGGGCTTCGCGGTGGTGGCCGGCGAGGTGCGTTCGCTGGCGCAGCGCAGCGCCGAGGCGGCCAAGCAGATCAAGGGCCTGATCGCCGACAGCGTGGGCAAGGTGCAGACGGGCTCGCAGCTCGTGGGCGACGCGGGCAGCACCATGCAGGACCTGGTGAGCCAGGTGCAGCGCGTGTCGGACCTGCTGGGCGAGATCAGCTCGGCCTCGGTGGAACAGACCAGCGGCATCGGCCAGGTCAGCCAGGCCGTGTCGCAGCTCGACGAGGTGACGCAGCAGAACGCCGCGCTGGTGGAAGAGAGCACGGCCGCGGCCGACAGCCTGAACATGCAGGCCAAGCGCCTGGTCGAGCTGGTGCGCACCTTCAAGCTGGATCACGAGGCGCCCGCGGCGGCCCTGGCGCCGCAGGCGCCCTTGGCGCCCGCGCCCGCGGCCCGCGTGCTGGCGCAGCGCACCATCGCCAAGGCCCACGTGAGCAGCCGCAGTGCGCGCCCGGTGGCCGCGTCGCCGTCCTCCGGCGGCGGCAGCGGCGACGAGTGGACCTCCTTCTGAACCGCTTGGGCGCAGGTGGCACGGCCCCGCACATCACCCTCACCAGGGCCTTGCCGGCGGGACGCTGAGGCTAAACGCCGGTGGCGCGCGGGCCTGTCCAGGCGCCGCGCGCCGCGGCAGGTCCGGGCGGCACTTTGTCCGAAGTGTCAAATCCCCAGGGCGATCGGTTTGCGATGGGTCAATTTCCCTACCTTTCTGCCGATCCCATGGGGACTTTCAACCCCCGAAGACTTCCCTCATGGATGGATTGAACCGCTTGCGCATCGGTTCCAGGCTGGGCCTGGGCTTTGGCGCCGTGCTGCTGTTGTTGTGCGCGCTGACGGCCGTGGCGCTGCTGCAAATGCGGGCGTTGGCCGCGAACACCGGGTACTACACCCAAAACCTGGTGCCCTCCTACGAGGCGCTGTACGAAATCACCGGCGCCTTGAGCTCCATGCGCCGGCTGGAGGCGCAGCACCTCCTGGCCTCCAGCGCCGAGGAGATGGATGACCTGGAAAAGCGCATCGACGGCCACAAGAAGGCCCTGCTCGACGGCGTGGCGCACTACGAGAAGGAGCTGCTCTCCGACGCCGGGGACCAGCGCGCCCTGGAAGACGTGAAAAACCAGGCGCAGGCCTACTTCGCCCTGTGGGAACAGCTTCGCCCGCTGTCGCGGCGCGGCGTGGAAGACGCTGCCACCATGGACAAGGCGCGCAAGCTGCTGTCCGGCCCGTCGCGCAGCGCCTACCGCAAGGCCGAATCGGCCCTGCAGGCCTGGTGGAGCTACAACCTCACGCTGTCCGCACAACAGGGCAAGGCCTCCGAAGCCACGCAGTCCAGCGCACGCACCCTGATGCTTTGCGGCAGCGCCGTGGCGCTGCTGCTGGGCGTGCTGGCGGCGGTGGTGATTTCGCGCTCCATCACGCAGCCGCTGTCCAGCGCGGTGAAGGCGGCCGAGGCCGTGGCCGATGGTGACCTGACGTACCGCATCGACGCCCGCGGCAAGGACGAGACGGCGCAACTGCTGCAGGCGCTTTCGCGCATGAACGGGCGGCTGGCCGACCTCGTGCGCCAGGTGCGCAGCGGCTCCGACGCCATCGCCACGGGCAGCCGTGAGGTGGCCATGGGCAGCACGGACCTGTCGCAGCGCACCGAGAAGCAGGCCGCCAACCTGGAGGAAACGGCGGCTTCGATGGAGCAGCTCAGCGCCACCGTCAAGCACAACGCCGACACGGCGCACCAGGCCTCGCAGATGGCCGCGGCCGCCAGCGACGCCGCGCGCCAGGGCGGCAATGCCGTGGAGGCGGTGGTGGCCACCATGCAGGACATCAGCGCCAGCTCGCGCCGCATCGAGGACATCACGGGCGTGATCGACGGCATCGCCTTCCAGACCAACATCCTGGCGCTCAACGCGGCCGTGGAAGCCGCGCGCGCGGGCGAGCAGGGCCGCGGCTTTGCCGTGGTGGCCGGCGAGGTGCGCACGCTGGCGCAGCGCAGCGCCGAGGCGGCCAAGGAGATCAAGGGCCTGATCGCCGACAGCGTGGGCAAGGTGCAGACGGGCTCGCAGCAAGTGGGCGACGCCGGCAGCGTGATGCAGGACCTGGTGCGCCAGGTGCAGCGCGTGTCGGACCTGCTGGGCGAGATCAGCTCGGCCTCGGTGGAGCAGACCAGCGGCATCGACCAGGTCAGCCAGGCCGTGTCGCAGCTCGACGAGGTGACGCAGCAGAACGCCGCGTTGGTGGAGGAGAGCACGGCCGCGGCCGACAGCCTGAGCCAGCAGGCCAGCCGCCTGGCCGAGCTGGTGCGCACCTTCAGGCTGGATCACGAGGTGCCGGCCTACGCCGCGGCGCCCGCGCCCATGGCGTCCGCCGCGTCGGCCCCCGTGGAGCGCCGGCCCTCGCCGACGCTCACGGCCCAGGCCCCGCAGCCGAGGCGCTCCGCGCCCAAGGCGGGCAGCGGCAGCCGCGCCGCCATCGCGCCGCCGCCCATGGCCGCCGCGCCCGCCCCGGCGTCCCACGGCGGCGACGACGGCGAGTGGACGTCGTTCTGAGCGCTTGAGCCCCGGGCCCGGTCTGCAAGCGGCGGGGCCCGCTTTTTCAGGGCAACACCTCCTCCGCGTTGCGCAACGCCTGGCCGGCCGCGCCGCGCAGCACGCGCAGTTGCGCCGCCAAGGCCTCCTTGAGCGCAGGCCGCATCGACTTGTAGCGGTTGACGAGTTGATGCGGGTCCTGCGCGAGGTCGTAGAACTCGCCGTCGCCGTTGTCGTAGAGCGCAAAGGTCTGGCCGCCGGCGGTGCGCAGGCCGCGGTAGATGTGGTTCTTCCAGGCCGGGTGGGCGGCAGCCTCGCGCCCGTCGGCGGGCTCCAGCAGCCCGGCCTCGGTGCCTGGCGCCGCCGCGGCGGCCGACTCGGCACCGCCGCCGCCGCTTTCCAGGCTGGTCGGGCTTTCCAGCAGCAGCGCCTGGCGCCAGCGCGCGGGTGAGGCGCCGGCCAGCAGCGGCAGCAGCGAGCGGCCGTCCACGAAATGCGGGACGTCCGCGCCGGCGATGTCGGCAAAGGTGGGCGCCAGGTCCACGTTGGCCACGAGGCGGCTGACCCGGCGCCCGGCCGGCAGCCCGGGGCCGCGCACCACCAGCGGCACCCGGATGTCCTCCTCGTACAGCCAGCCCTTGCCCTCCTTGAGCCGGTGCTGGCCCTGGTGGAAGCCGTTGTCCGAGGTGAAGAAGACGTAGGTGTTGTCCAGCTCGCCCGTGGCGCGCAGCGTGCGCACCAGGCTTTCCACGAAGTCGTCCAGCGCCAGCGTGGACTGGCGGCGCTTGCGGTAGAGCGCGTCGATGCCGGCTTCATCGTCCGCCGTGAGCCGCCTCACGTACTGCATCCAGTCGGGCTTGTCGCTGACGTCGGCTTCGTTGAAGGAGGCCGTGCGCGGCGCCTTCACCCCCGGCAGCGCATCCGCATAGCGCTGCGGCGGCGTGGCCGGCGCGTGGGGCAGGTAGGGCGCGAGGTACAGGAAGAACGGCTTGCCCGGCGGGTCCTCGCCGGCGCCGCGCAGGAAGCTGGTGGCCTGCGCCAGCAGCACGTCGTTGATGTGGCTTTGCGGCGCACTGCCGTAGCTCAGCGTGCGGCCGTTGGCGTTGACGCGGTAGTTGAACTGGTTGTAGGGCGTGCCGCCGTTTGGGCTGAACCAGTGGTCCCAGCCGGGGGGCACGTAGTTGCGGCCGACTTCGTCGTTGGGATAGCCGTTGAGGTACTTGCCTATGAGCGCGGTGCGGTAGCCCGCGCCCTGCAGCCAGGTGGCGAGGGTGGAGCGCTCCAGGCCGTCGCGGTTGAACTTCATGAAGCCGCCGTCAGGCCAGTGCCCGGTGAAGATGCCGGTGTTGTGCGCGAACTGCCCGCGCAGCGTGGAGGCGCGCGAGGGGCAGCACAGTGACAGGCTCACGAAGCTGTTGTCGAAGCTCACGCCCGCATCGCCCAGCAGCCGCTGGGTCTTGGGCATGTGGCGAAACAGCGCCGCGTCCATGTCGTCCACCAGGATGAACAGGATGTTGGCGCGCTGCGCCTGGGCATGCACCGGCGCCGCCAGGGCCGCCAGGCCCAGCAGCAGCGCCGCCGGCACCGACAGCAGCCGGCGGAAAAGGGCTGAGGACAGGAAAGCGGAAGGACTCATCAGGACGTCTCGTTCGTGTCTGGACAAAGGCACTCCCGCGGCGCCGCGGCGCCGTGCGTGCGTGCAAGGGATGAGGGAGTGCGTGGAAGGCGGCGCGCGCGGCCCGTGAAAGCCCGGCCGTGCCGCCGTGTCAGCGCCTGCGGCCAGCGCAGGGCGCGGCGCTACATCGCCACGCGGCGCAGCGGGCATCCAGGCGTGGCGAAGGGGCGCAGAGGAAGGTCGATCCGGTCACGGGTACTGCCAAGGTGAGGGCTCGAAAGGGAAGCCGCGAGGGGTGAAGGACGGCCGGGTTGGCCGGCTGGAAAAAGGCACCCGCCCGGCGGCACGGGCGGGCCGGGAAAGCGGTGGCGGTGCTCAGGTCGCCAGGCGCGGGGCTGGCGCCGGCGCGGGCCGAACTGGCGCGGCGTGCTCCCGGCGCTCCAGGCGCTGCGCCATGGCCTCCACCCAGCGCTGCGCCAGCGGCCAGGGGCCGAAGCCGGACTCGGCGTTGATGTGGCCGGCGTCGCCCAGGTTGAGGGTCTCCATCCCCCAGCGGCCGGCCCAGCCCAGGGCGCTGTCGGCTTGCATCCACGGGTCGGTGTCGCTGGCCACGAGCAGCCCGGGCACGCCCAGGGGCCGGCGCGGCAGCAGCGGCGCCACGCCGAACTTGTCCGGCTCCGCCGGCGCGGCCATGAACACGGCGGCGATGGGCGCATCCGGCCGCAAGGCCAGGCAGCGCGCCAGGGCCAGGCAGCCGAAGCTGTGGGCCACGGCGATGCAGCGCGCGCCGCCGGCCTGGCGCAGCGTGTCGTCCACGCGCTGCGCCCAGCGCGGCAGGTCCGGCGTGTCCCAGTCGTCCTGGCACACGCGCAGCGCGCCGCGATGGCGCCGCTGCAGCCAGGTCTGCCAGTGCCCGGGGCCGCTGTCGCGCAGGCCCGGGACGATGAGCAGCCGCGGGGCGCTCACAGCGTGGCGATCGACACGTCGGTCGATTTCACGAGGGCGATGACGTCCTTGCCCGGCACCAGCCCAAGCTCCTGCACGGAGCGCGTGGTGATGACGGAGGTGACGACCTGGCCGCCGGCGGTCTCGATGTCGACTTCCGAGACCACGGGACCCTGGATGACTTCCAGCACCTTGCCGCGGAACTGGTTGCGCACGTTGATGGCGGTGATGGGCATGGGTGGGATGAGGCTGGTGGTGGGTGTGGGCGGCGCGTGCGCTCAGACGGCGCGGCGCAGCGGGGTGGGGCCGGCCGCCGCGGCAGGCCATCGCTCGGCCGGCGTTGGGCGCAGCAGCCGCTGCAGCAAGTGCGCTTCGAAGGCGGCGAAGTCGGGGTGGGCGCGGTTGCGCGGGCGCGGCAGCGGCACGCGCTCGTCCAGGGCGATGCGCTGCTCCTCGATGAGCACCACGCGGTCGGCCAGCGCCACGGCTTCCGAGACGTCGTGCGTGACCAGCAGCGCGGTAAACCCGTGCTCGCGCCACAGCTCCTCGATGAGCTGCTGCATCTCCATGCGCGTGAGCGCGTCCAGCGCGCCCAGCGGCTCGTCCAGCAGCAGCAGTCGCGGCTCGTGCACCAGCGCGCGCGCCAGGGCCACGCGCTGGCGTTGCCCGCCGGAGAGCACCGCGGGCCACTCCAGCGAGCGCCTGGCCAGCCCAACCTGGGCCAGCGCGCGGCGCGCGCGCTTGCGCCCCTCGACGGGCGGCAGGCCCAGCGCGACGTTGTCCAGCACGCTCTTCCAGGGCAGCAGCCGGGCGTCCTGGAACATGATGCGCGTGCCTTGCCCGTCGGCGTCGCCGCTCACGCGCAGCGAGCCGGCGTCAGGCCGCTCCAGGCCGGCCACCTGGCGCAGCAGCGTGCTCTTGCCGCAGCCGCTGCGCCCGACGATGGCCACGAACTCGCCCGGCGCCAGGCGCAGGCAGACGTCGTCCAGCACCGTGCGCTCGCCGTAGCGCTTGCCCAGGTGCTGCACCAGCACCTCGGCGCCGCGCGGCGCTGCCCGTTTGGGCGGGAAGTCCGCAGCGCTGCCCGCGGCGGGCTCCGGCGGGACGAAGGCGGCGCGCTGCGCGCCGCCCAGGGGAAAGTGTTCGATGTGCATGAGGCTGGCTTTCAGCGGGGGTTTCAATGCTGGTGCGCGGGGTGCCAGCGCAACCACCAGCGCTCCAGGCCGCGGGCGGCGAGGTCGGCCGCCTTGCCCAGCAGGGCGTACAGGACGATGCCCACGAGCACCACGTCGGTCTGCAGGAACTCGCGGGCGTTCATGGTCATGTAGCCGATGCCGGCCTGCGCCGACAGCGTCTCGGCCACGATGAGCAGCACCCACATCAGCCCAAGCGAGAAGCGCAGGCCCACCAGGATGGACGGCAGCGCCCCGGGCAGGATGACGTGGCGGTAGAGCGGCCAGCCGCTCAAGCCGTAGCTGCGCGCCATCTCGATGAGCCCGCGGTCCACCGAGCGTATGCCGTGGAAGGTGTTGAGGTAGATGGGAAAGAACACCGCCACCGCCACCAGGAAGAGCTTGGCCCCCTCGCCGATGCCGAACCACAGGATGACCAGCGGTATGAGCGCCAGCGGCGGGATGTTGCGCAGCATCTGGAAGGTGGTGTCCAGCAGCGTCTCGGCGCGCCTGAAGCTGCCGGTGAGCAGGCCGAAGGCCAGCCCCAGGCTGCCGCCCAGGGCCAGCCCGGCGAAGGCGCGCCCCGTGCTCACCGCCACGTGGTGCGCCAGCTCTCCGGAGGCCAGCAGCGAATAGAACGCCGTGAGCACCGTCCAGGGTTCCGGCAGCACGCGGGTGGAGAGCCAGCCCGCGCGCGAGCACAGCTCCCAGGCCGCCACGATGAGCGCCGGCACCAGCCAGGGCAGCAGGTGGCGCCAGGCCTGGCGCGATGGGGCGCGCTGCGCCGTGCCGGGCGGCGGCGCCTCGTGCACGCGGTCCTGCGCGGGGGCCGCGGGCCCGCCGTCCAGGGCGCTTGCGCGCGCAACGCCGGCGTTGGCGGCGGTGGCACCTGCCGGCTGGGCCGGCGGCGCGTCAGAAGGAAATGCGCAGCTGTGTGACATGGTGGTCCTTGGCGTGCAGGAGCGGCTGCGGCTCCAGCGCGATGAATTCCAGGCGGTTGCCGAAGGGGTCCTCGGTGCTGGCGCGGCCTTCGCCGTCCAAGGCCCAGGCGTCCACCGGGTGCCCGGCGGCGCGCAGGCGCTGCAGCACCGCGGGCAGCTCGCGCAGCCGCAGCGCCAGGTGGGCCTGCGGCGCCACGCCGGTGTAGCGGCCCTCGCAGAGGTCCAGCGTCATGCCGTCCAGGCCGAAGCGCAGCAGCCGGGATTCGAAGCCCTCGTGCGCATCCGGCGCGGGCAGCGGGGGCAGGCCCAGCACGTCGCCGTAGAAGCGGCGCGCCTGCGCGGCGCCGCCGGGCGGCATGGGCAGTTGCACGTGGTCGAGCAGGGGCGGGCTCATGGCGTCAGCTCGCGGACTGCTGGCGCGGCACGATGCCGTTGGCCACGATCTCGCCGAAGGGCCCGCTCAGCGCCGGCGCGCAGAGTTTCTCGCGCACCGACAGCGGCAGCAGCGGGAACACCAGCTCGGCGAAGCGGTAGGCCTCCTCCAGGTGCGGATAGCCGGAGAGGATGAAGCAGTCCAGCCCAAGCGCCGCGTATTCCTGGAGGCGGTCGGCCACCTGTTGCGGGTTGCCCACCAGCGCCGTGCCCGCGCCGCCGCGCACCAGGCCCACGCCGGCCCACAGGTTGGGCGCGATCTCCAGGCCGCGGCGCATGTCGGACTTGTCGAAGCGGCCGCGGTGCAGCTCGGCCATGCGGCGCTGGCCCACGGAGTCCATGCGCGCCAGGCGCTGCTGCGCGGCCTCCACCGTGGCCTCGTCCAGGTGCGACAGCAGCGCCGAGGCGGCGCCCCAGGCGGCTTCCTCCGTCTCGCGGACGATGACGTGCAGCCGTATGCCGAACTTCAGTTGCCGGCCATGGCGCGCGGCGCGCCGGCCCACGTCGGCCACCTTGGCCGCCACGGCCGCGGGCGGCTCACCCCAGGTCAGGTAGGTGTCGACCTGCTCGGCGGCCAGGTCGTGCGCGGCTTCCGACGAGCCGCCGAAGAACACCGGCGGGTAAGGCCGCGCATGGGGCGGGTACAGCAGCTTGGCGCCTTGCACGCGCAGCCGCCGGCCCTCAAAGTCGAAGGATTGCCCCTCGTGCGAGCGGGCGATGATCTCGCGCCAGATGCGTATGAACTCCGCCGACTCCTCGTAGCGCGCGGCGTGGTCCAGGAACTGGCCGTCGCCGGCCAGCTCCTCGGCGTCGCCGCCGGTCACGAGGTTGACCAGCACCCGCCCGCCGGAGAGCCGGTCCAGCGTGGCGGCCATGCGCGCGGACTGCGCCGGCGCCACCAGCCCCGGGCGCAGCGCGACCAGGAATTTCAGCTGCCGCGTGGCGTCTATCAGGCTGGCCGCGACGATCCAGGAGTCCTCGCAGGAGCGGCCCGTGGGCAGCAGCACGCCCTCGTAGCCCAGGCTGTCGGCCGCGACGGCCACCTGCTTGAAATAGGCGAAATCGGCCTGGCGCGCGCCGGCGCTGGTGCCCAGGTAGCGCGAGTCGCCATGGGTGGGAATGAACCAGAAGATCTTCATGGCAATGCCTCGTGGTTGAAGCACGCGCCGCCGGTGGCCCGTCCCGCGCCGGTGTGCGGGCCGCCGATGGCAGTGCGTGAAGGGGGTGTCAGGGCGCGCCCTTGGCCGCCACCGCGTCGGCAATGCGTATGGGCTTGGGGATGAGCTTGAGCCCGTGGAAGGTGTCGGCGATCTGCTGCTGGCGGGCGACGATGGCGGGCGTCAGCGGCGTGACCTTGAACTCGTAGCGCTGGATGCTGAGCTTGACCACCTGCGGGTCCAGCCCCTGCAGCGGCGCGATGAGCGCAGCCGCCTCGTCCACGTGGCTCTTGAGCCAGCGGCCGCGGTCCACCAGGTCGTCGAACAGCGCCTGGATCACCTGCGGGTTGCGGTCCACGAAGCCGCGCTCGGCCAGGTAGAAGTTGAAGTTGTCCACCGCGCCGCGGCCGTCGGCCAGGACGCGCGCGCCCAACTGCTTCTCGGCGGCGGCCAGGAACGGGTCCCAGATCACCCAGGCGTCCACCGCGCCGCGCTCGAAGGCCGCGCGCGCATCGGCCGGCGGCAGGAACACCGGCTGGATGTCGCCGTACTTCAGGCCGTGCTTCTCCAGCAGCCGCACCAGCAGGTAGTGCACGTTGGAGCCCTTGTTGAGCGCCACCTTGCGCCCGCGCAGCTCGGCCACGCTCTGGATGGTGGAGTCCTTGGGCACCACCAGCGCCTCGGCCGTGGGCGAGGCCGGGTCGTGGCCGATGTAGATGAAATTGGCCCCCGCGGCCTGGGCGAAGATGGGCGGCGCCTCGCCCACGTAGCCCACGTCCACCGAGCCGACGTTCAGGCCTTCGAGCAGTTGCGGGCCGGCGGGGAATTCCACCCACTGCACGGTGGCGCCCAAGGGGGCCAGGCGCTTTTCCAGCGTGCCCTGCGCCTTTTGCAGGACGAAGAGGCTGGCGGACTTCTGGTAGCCCACGCGCAGCGTGACGGCCGGTTGCGCGCGCAGCCACTTGGGGTTGACGGCCAGCACGGCGGCGGCCACGGCGCCGCGCAACAGGATGCGGCGGCGGTACGGGGAGTCGAGGTCGGGCAGCATGGAAAGTCCTTTGGAATTCGTGTGCGGGGCGCTGCGCGCGGCCAGGGTGGCGGCGCGGGCGCGGGGCATGCAGGGGTGGCGGGCGGCGCTCAACAGGGCGGCACGGCCGCGGGCAGGGCGTGGAGGCGCGGTACGGGCATCTGCAGCGCGGTGCTGTGGCTTGTGCAAAGGCTGGCGTTCTTCATGCCCCGCACGATAGGCAGCCCCCGCGCATGAAGGAACGAAGGAGTGCGGCTATGTTTATCCGGCACCTGCATATGCGGCCGCTGCTGTAAGCAGGCTTGGCAACGGGCCGGCACCGGTTGCCCGTGCAATCGCTTGAAACGCCGCCTTACGCTGCCAACGCCTGGCCTGCTTGCTTATGCGCATTGCTGCGTTGCCGATGTGAAGACGCGCTTTCTAGGATGCCCCCGAGTCGCCTGGCGGCCGCGGCACGGCGGCCGGCTCCAGGCGGTGCAGCCAAGGAGATCCGTTTGAAAGAACCCGCCTGTACGGCCCCGCCGGACAACTTCGAGAAGCCGCTTCAAGACACCGAGATCAAGACCACCACCTGCTGCATGTGCGCCTGCCGCTGCGGCATACGCGTGCACCTGCGCGACGGGCAGCCGCTGTACATCGACGGCAACCCCCGCCACCCGCTCAACCAGGGCGTGATCTGCGCCAAGGGCAGCGCGGGGCTGATGAAGCAGTTCTCCCCGGCACGCCTCACGCAGCCGCTGCGGCGCAAGGCCGGCGCCGAGCGCGGCGACGGCGACTTCGAGCCCATTTCCTGGGACGAGGCGCTGTCGCTGCTGGAAAGCCGGCTGCGCCACGTCCGCGCCACCGACCCCAAGCAGTTCGCCTTCTTCACCGGGCGCGACCAGATGCAGGCCCTCACAGGCCTCTTCGCACGCCAGTTCGGCACGCCCAACTACGCCGCGCACGGCGGCATGTGCTCGGTGAACATGGCCGCCGGCATGATCTACAGCATAGGCGGCAGCTTCTGGGAGTTCGGCGGGCCGGACCTGGACCACGCCAAGCTGTTCGTGATGATCGGCACGGCCGAGGACCACCACAGCAACCCCATGAAGATCGCGCTGGGGAAGTTCCGCCAGCGCGGCGGCCGCTTCATCGCCATCAACCCGGTGCGCAGCGGCTACGCGGCCATCGCCGACGAGTGGATTCCCATACGCCCCGGCACGGACGGCGCGCTGTTCATGGCGCTGCTGCACGAGCTGATCCACGCCGGCCTCGTGGACCGCGCCTTCCTGCAGCGCTTCACCAACGCGCCGCAACTGGTGGCGCTGGACGAGGGCGAGCGCGAGGGCCTGTTCGCCTTCGACCCCGGGGCCGGCCCCGCCCCCGACGGCCGCAACCCGCACAACAAGCTGGCCTGGGACCAGGCCAGCAATGCCGTGGTGGTGGCCTACCCGCAGGGCGTCGAGCCCGGGCGCGACCTGGCGCTGGAAGGCCATTTCACGCTGCCGGACGGCACGCGCGTGGCGCCCGCCTTTCAACTGCTGCGCGAGCGCGTGGCCGAGGCGACGCCCGATTGGGCCGAAGCCCTCACCGGCATCCCGGCCGCGCGCATACGGCGCCTGGCGCGCGAGCTCGGCGAGACGGCGCTGCGCCATGGCGAGGCGCTGCCCATCCCCTGGACCGACGCCTGGGGCCAGCGCCATGCGGACGTGCCGCTGCGCCCCGTGGCCTTCCACGCCATGCGCGGGCTGGCGGCGCACTCCAACGGCTTCCAGACGGTGCGCGCCCTCTCCGTGCTCATGAGCGTGCTGGGCACCATAGACGCGCCGGGAGGCTTCAGGCACAAGGCGCCGTACCCGCGCCACATCGTGCCCAACTACCGCGCCTTCAACGACCCCGACAAGCTCCAACCCAACACGCCGCTGGACGCGCAGCCGCTGGGCTTTCCGGCCAGCCCGGAGGAGCTGGCCGTGCACGCCGACGGCACGCCGCTGCGCATAGACCACGCCTTCTCCTGGGCCTACCCGCTGGCCGTGCATGGGCTCCTGCACAACGTCATCGCCAACGCCGCGCGCGGCGACCCGTACCGCATCGACACGCTGCTCATCTACATGGCCAACATGGCCTGGAACTCCAGCATGGACCCGCTGGAGGTGCGCAAGGCGCTCAACGCGCGGGACGCGAGCGGCGAGCACTGCATCCCCTTCGTCGTGGTGTGCGACGCCTTCCAGAGCGAGACGGTGGCCTACGCCGACCTGGTGCTGCCGGACACGACCTACCTGGAGCGCCACGATGCGATGAGCCTGCTGGACAGGCCCATCTCCGAGTTCGACGGGCCCATGGACTCGGTGCGCGTGCCCGTGCTGCCGCCGCTGGCACAGTGCCGGCCCTTCCAGGACGTGCTGGTGGAGCTGGCTTCGCGGCTGGGCTTTCCCCTGTTCACTCAAGCCGACGGCTCGCGCAAGTACGCCGATTACGCCGACTTCATTCAACGCTACGAGCACCAGCCCGGCATCGGCTTTCTCATGGGCTGGCGCGGCGAGCACGGGCGCGAGCTGCGCGGCGCGCCCAACCCCAGGCAGTGGGAAGATTACGCCCGCAACGACTGCGTGTTCCACCACAAGCTGCCCGCACACATGCAGTACCGCCGCAACTGGAACCGCGACTACCTGGACTTCGGCAAGGCCATGGGCTGGCGCCAGCGCAACTGCCCCATCCAGCTCGTCCTTTACGCCGACACGCTGCAGACCTTCAGGCTGGCGGCCCAGGGCAAGCGGCCTGGGCGCCAGCCGCCGGACCACCTGCGCGAGCGCGTAGCGGCCTGGTTCGACCCCCTGCCTTTTTGGGCGCCGCCGCTGGAGGACGGCGTGAGCGACGCGCGGGCGTTCCCGCTGCACGCCATCACGCAGCGGCCCATGGCGATGTACCACTCCTGGGACTCGCAAAACGCCTGGCTGCGCCAGTTGCACAGCCGCAATGCGCTGCACGTGCATCCCGCCACGGCGCGCGCCGCGGGCGTGCAGGACAACGGCTGGTGCTGGGTGGAAAGCCGCTGGGGCCGCGTGCGCTGCCGCCTGCGCTGCAGCGAGGCGGTGGAGCCCGGCACGGTGTGGACCTGGAACGCCATCGGCAAGGCGCCCGGCGCCTGGCAGTTGCCCGCCGGGGCGGACGAGAGCCGCGAGGGCTTCATTCTCAACCACCTGCTCAGTGCCACCTTGCCGCTGGCCGAGGGCCCGCTCGCCAATGCCGACCCCATCACGGGGCAGGCCGGCTGGTACGACGTGCGGGTGCGGCTGCGCCCCTGCGAGCCCGGCGAGGAGGGCGAAACCGCGCCCAAGCCGGCCACCGTGCCCGCACCGCCCGGCGTGCTGGGCGTGGGCGCGGCGTTGCGCCTGCTCAAGGCCCGCTTCGCGCCCGGGAGGTCCGCATGAAGCTGGCCATGGCGCTCAACAGCCTCCTGCCCTGGCTGCGGCGCGAGGGCGGCGAGGGGCGGCCCTTCACGCCCGCGCCCGCAAAAGCCTCGCCCGCCAGGGCCGTACAAGCCGCTCAGGCCGCGCGCAGCGAAACCCTGGCCCGCCAGTTGGCCCTGGTCATCGACCTGGACGCGTGCGTGGGCTGCCACGCCTGCGTGGTGTCGTGCAAGCAATGGAACAGCAGCGGCCGCGACGGCCTGCCGCCGGACCCGGGTGCTTTTGAAGACTCGCCCAGCGGCACCTTCTTCAACCGCGTGCAGACCTGGGAGGCCGGCCGCTACCCGCAGACGCAGACCGTACACCTGCCCAAGAGCTGCCTGCATTGCCAGGACCCGCCCTGCGTGCCCGTGTGCCCGACGGGGGCCAGCTACAAGCGGGCCGAGGACGGCATCGTGCTCGTGGACGCCGACAAGTGCATGGGCTGCAAGTACTGCAGCTGGGCCTGCCCCTACGGCGCGCGCGAGTACGACGAGGCGCGCGGCGTGATGACCAAGTGCACCCTGTGCGTGGACCGCATCCACGACGCCGCCCTGCCGGCCGAGGACCGCCAGCCCGCCTGCGTGAAGGCCTGCCCAACGGGGGCGCGGCTCTTTGGCGACGTGAACGACCCGGGCTCGGAGGTGTCGCAGGCCATCGCGGAGCGCGGCGGCTATGCGCTCATGCCGGAGTGGGCAACGAATCCGGCCAACCGCTACCTGCCCAAGCGCGTGCGCGGGGCGCCGGACGCGGGCGGGCCGGCCGGGACGCCGGGAGGCCGGCCATGAACCCGTCCTGGTCCATCATCGTCTTCACCACGCTGGCCGGCGCCGCCCAGGGCCTGGTCGTGGTCCTGGCCTTGGCGCACCTGTCAGGGTCGGCCCCGGCGCGGGGTTTCATGCTCATGGCCTTGGCGCTGGGCGGGGCGGGGCTGCTGGCCTCGCTGGGCAGCGCCTTCCTGCACTTGGGCAGGCCCTCGCGGGCGTGGCGGGCCGTGGCGATGTGGCGCAGCTCGTGGATGTCGCGCGAGGTCATCGCGCTGCCGGCGTTCATGGCCGTGGTCGCCGCTTGGGCGCTGGCGCTGCGCATGGGCGCGCCCCCTGCGCTGCAAGCGCTGCTGGCCGTGGCGGCGCTGCTGCTGTCGGCGCTGCTGTGGCTGTGCACGGGCATGGTCTACGCGTGCCTGCGCATGGTGCAGGCGTGGGCGCACCCGCTGACGGTGCTGAACTACGCGCTCATGGGCCAGGCCGCGGGCACCGTGCTGGCCGGGGCGCTGGCCGCGGTGGCGGGTGAAGAGAGCTTTGCGGAGCGCCTGCTGCCTTGGGGGCTGGGCCTCACGCTGCTGGCCCTGGGCGGCCGGTGGCTGGCGCTGCGGCGCAACGCGCGCCTGGTGCCGCGCTCCACGCCGCAGTCGGCCACGGGCTTGGACAGCACCCGCGTGGCCCAGCTCTCCATGGGCTTCACCGGCGGCAGCCACAACACCCGGGAGTTCTTTCACCAGGCTTCGCCGTGGGCGTTCAGGTGTGTAAAACCGCTGTTCCTGCTGCTGGGGTTTGAACTGCCGGCCCTGCTGCTGTGGCTGGCGTGGGCCGGCGCCTGGAGCGGCGCGGCGCCCTGGGTCCTGGCGCTGCTGGTGCAAAGCCTGGGGCTGCTGGCGGAGCGCTGGTTCTTCTTCGCGCAGGCGCGGCACCCGCAAAACCTGTACTACCAGGCCGTGGCC
>NZ_BCTC01000108.1 GCF_001571085.1 Azohydromonas lata NBRC 102462 | reverse complement strand
CCCTCGGTGGCGCAGCCGCGCGCCACGCACTGCTGCATCACGCTCCAGATGCGCGCCAGGCCCGCGTCGATCTCCTCGTCCGTGCGCCAGTGGCGCTCGTTGCGCCGCATGAGCTGCGCAATGCTGCAGTTCAGCTCCTTGGTCAGGTTGAGCAGTTGCGCGCCGGTGCGAAAGGGAAACTCCACGGCCGGCGGTGCCTTCATCAGCACGGGCGTGAGGCTGCCGTCGGCCGCCGCTTCCTGGCCGACCACGAAGCCGCCGCCCACCGAGTAGTACTCGCGCCGGTCCAACTCCACGCCCGCGGCGTTGAACGCCGTGCACGCCATGCCGTTGGCGTGAAAGGGCAGCGACTTCCTGCGGTGAAAGAGCAGGTCGCGCCGCTCGTCAAAGGCGATGTCGTGCCTGCCGTCCAGCAGCAGCCGCCCCGTGCTCCTCACCTGCTCCAGCAGGGCGGGCACCGCGTCCACGTCCACGCTGTCGGGCTCATGCCCCTGCAGCCCCAGCAGCACCGCCTTGTCGCTGCCGTGGCCGCGGCCCGTGGCGCCCAGGGAGCCATAAAGCTGCACCTCGATGCGCTCGCAACGCTCCAGCACGCCCAAGGAATCCAGCCGCTGCACGAACATGCGCGCGGCCTTCATGGGGCCCACGGTGTGCGAGCTGGAAGGGCCGATGCCTATCTTGAACAGGTCGAAAACGCTGATGCTCATGCGGGTTCCTGCGGTTGGGCGTTGACTCGTTGGGCCCCGCGCGCGCCGTGCTCAGCGCCGCTGCGGCGTGCGGTGTCCAAGGTCTTGGGCCTCCTGGCGAGATTGCGAAAACCCTCGGCGCGTGCGCGGCGGGGCATGGGGTCCACTGTCGGAAATGTCCGCAGGAGCGACTTGTCCTGTTCCGACATGCCTTTGCCGTACTGCGCCGAAGGCGCAAGGCGCAGCTGTTCTTATATACAGTTGCCCGTGCCGCCTCTGCCGCACCGCCTGCGCCCCGGCGCTCCCATTGCGATGGACTTCATCGTGATTTCGTACACGGCATGCGAAAAGGGGATTGACATCGACGGAGTGAAGGAGGCGTGTCGTTGGCGCACCCTATGGCCTGTTGCAGGTTGGGTACGAACAACCCACCTGTGGTTGCAACCAGCGCTGTATGCGCATACAGTAGCCCGCAGGAGGTTCCCATGAGCAGGTTTCAACCGAGCGTCACCACTCAAAGCTTTCGCGAGCACTACCGTCCCGCCAGCCGGCGCGTTCCGGTCTGGTTGCAGCGGGTGTGGTATTGGCTTTGAGCCTATGAATCCAGCCCGGCGCGCGGGCTGGAGGCCGAGTCGCCCGTGGTCTCGGCCCGCAGCTTGGGCAGGAATTGCGGGTACTCGCGCTGCATGAATTCCAGCAGTGCCTCGCGCACGTGGCAGCGCAGGTCCCAGGCCTGGCCACTGTTGGCGGCGGTCACCAGGGCGCGCAGCTGCACGGCACGGTCACCGGCTTCCGTGACCTGCAGCAGGCAAAAGCGCCTGTCCCACAGCGGGGTGGCTTCGCAGGCGCGTTTGAGCTCATCGCGCAGCGGCTGCAGCGGCATGCGGTAGTCCACCCAGATGAAGACGGTGCCGATCAGCGTGGAGGTGCTGCGCGTCCAGTTCTGGAACGGCTTTTCCACCCAGTACTGCAGCGGCACCACGAGGCGGCGCTCGTCCCAGATGCGCACCACCACGTAGGCGCCGGTGATCTCCTCGATCACGCCCCATTCGCCTTCGACCACCACCACGTCGTCCAGCCGTATGGGCTGGGTCAGGCCGATTTGCAGGCCGGCGATGAGGTTGCCCAGCACCGGCCGCGCCGCGAAGCCGGCGATGATGCCCACGATGCCGGCCGAGGCCAGCAGGCTGGCGCCGACCTGGCGCACGCCGGGCAGCGTCATCAGCATCAGCGCCCCGCCTATGACGCCCACCAGGCCGGAGAGCGTGCGCGAGAGCACGCGGGCCTGCGTGTGTATGCGCCGGGCGTTCAGGTTGTCCGCCACCGTCACCGGGTGTGCCGCGATCACCGCGCGGCCAAAGGCATTGATGCCGCTCACCAGCAGCCAGCTCACGGCGCCTATGAGCAGCATGCCGGTGATGCGCTGCACCGGCGTGAGCCCGGGCAGCGCGGCCGGCGCGGCCTGCCAGGTCAGATTCAGCGCCACCGTGCGCAGCACCAGCCGCGCCGGCCGGCGGGCGGCGTCGGCCAGGGCCGAGGCCGTGGCGTGGCCGCGCACGGCGCGGCGTATCAGCCGCTGGCCGACGTAAAAGACGAGCTCGGCCACCAGCAGCGCCAGCAGTGCCGCGCCCAGGGTGTAGAGCCATTCATCCAGCGGGGAAGGAAGCCAGTCGCGCATGCGGCGCCGTGAGGGCAGGTCCCGTGCCTGTGGTGGATGAGATCCGCGGTCTCAGCGCCGCCTGGTCGAGCCCGCGTGCTCGCGCTGCGTGCTGCGCCGCTCCTGCCACAGCGAGGCGCCGAATACCGCCATGCCGCCCAGCGCCAGCACCACGCCCACCCAGGCCGTGGAGGTCCAGCCCAGCCCGGCCGCGATGGCCACGCCGCCCAACCAGGCGCCCAACGCGTTGGCGATGTTGAAGGCCGAGTGGTTCAGCGCGGCCGAGAGCGTCTGCGCCTCGCCCGCCACGTCCATCAGCCGTATCTGCAGCGCCGGGGCGATGGCGACGATGGTGCCTATCAGGAACACGCCAATGGCCGCCGTCACCGCCTCGCCGGCCGCGAAGGCAAAGCCGCCCAGCACCACCGCGTTCCACACCAGCAGCCCCGCGATGGTCCCGCGCAGCGACTTGTCCGCCAGCCGCGAGCCCACCAGGTTGCCCACCACCATGCCCGTGCCGAACAGCGCCAGCATGAAGGGCATGGCCTCCAGCGACAGGCCGGCCACTTCGATCAGCGTCGGCTTGATGTAGCTGAACACCGAGAACATGCCGCCGAAACCGATGGCGCCTATGCCCAGCGTCAGCCACACCTGCGGCCGGCCCAGCGCGCCCAGCTCGCGCAAGGGGCTGGCCCCGTGCGGCACGGGCAGCTCAGGCACGCCGCGCCGTATCAGCAGGCAGGCCAGCGCCGCGATGGCGCCCACCAGGATGAACGCCGCCCGCCAGCCCAGGTGCTGGCCCAGCCAGGCCGCGATGGGCACGCCCACCAGCGTCGCGCTGGTCAGCCCTGACATCACCAGCCCCACCGCGCTGGCGCGACGGTCCGGCGGCGCCAGCGAGGCGGCCACCAGGGCCGCCACGCCGAAATAGGTGCCGTGCGGCAGCCCGGCCATGAAGCGCAGCAGGTTGAGCGACAGGTAGCCCGGCGCCAGCGCACTGGCGAAATTGCCCGCCGCGAACAGCGCCATGAGCACCAGCAGCAGCGCCCGCCGCGGCCAGCCGGCCGCCAGCACGGCCAGCACCGGCGCGCCTATCACCACGCCCAGCGCATAGGCGCTGATCACGTGCCCCGCCTGCGGAATGCTCACCCCCAGGTCCCGCGCCACCTCCGGCAGCAGGCCCATGATCACGAACTCGCCCGTGCCGATGGCGAAGCCGCCCACGCCCAGCGCCAGCACCGAGGGCCAGAAGGCCCGCCTGCGCTGCGCGGCCGCCGTCTCGGCAACGGTCGGAGGAGAAATCAGCGGCTGTGTGGCGCTCATGGTCGGGGGCCTTGCGGGAAGTCTGGAAACAGGAACGCCCGCCGCGAGAACCGCTGCGGGCGTCCGAAAAATTGTGCTGCAGTGCAGCAAAAGCTTGCTGCCCTAGGGTTTCTACCGACGCAGGGGCGAGGCCAAAAGCGGCACGTGGCCTTGACCAACGGGCGTCAAGGCCGCCCGCCGGATGCAAGGTCCGCAGGCTCTACGGGTTGTCCCGTGGTGAGGGTGCTCTGCAAGCAGACTAACATGTTAGCCAGAACACAGCTTCAACTCACCACCCATGCCCACCCGAGCCGTGCGCGCCAACGGCGCCGCGCCCAGCCTGCGCATGCAGGCCTATGAAAACTTCAGGCAGCAGATCCTGCAGGCCAACATCCGGCCGGGGCAGTTCGTGTCGCAGCGCGAGCTGATGCAGTTGCTGGACATGCCCTTGGGCGCCGTGCGCGAGCTCATCCCGCGCCTGGAGGCGGAAGGGCTGCTGCGCACCGTGCCGCAGCGCGGGCTGCAGATCGCCAACGTGGACGTCAAGCTGATCAAGAACGCCTTCGGCCTGCGCCGCGTGCTGGAGCGCCATGCGGCCGAGCATTTCTGCGCGACGGCCTCGGACGCTGACCTGGACGCCCTGGAGGAAGCCCATTGGGCCCTGGTGCGCCGCGCGCTGCGCGACGGCATCGACGAGCAACTGCTCACCGACGCCACCACCGTGGACTGGGGCCTGCACGACCTCATGATCGACGCGCTGGGCAACGAGCTGATCTCCGACGCCTACCGCATCAACAGCCTGCGCGTGCGCCTCATACGCCTGGAGGGCGCCACGCTGTCCGCCGACGTGCTGCTGCTGGCGCTGCGCGAGCACCTGTGGTTTTTGCAGGCGCTCAAGGCGCGCGACGCGCAGGCCGTGGCCGAGCGCATCGACCTGCACATCACCAGCGCGCTACACCGCGTGCTGGGCCTGCCGCGGCCCGCCATCGCCTTCCGGCTGGAAGACCACCCGCAGCGCCTGCAAGACCCCAACACCACCGAACACACCAAGAACACCGAGGACGCCTGACCGTGACGCAAGCAGTACCGGGGCCCGGCCCCCAAGCCCCGCGCGGCGACGGCGCCGCGGACGTCGTGTGCATCGCCAGTTGGAACGTGGACCTCGTGAGCCGCGTGCCGCGTCCGCCCGCGCGCGGCGAAACGCTGATGGCCGACGCCTTCGACATCAGCCCCGGCGGCAAGGGCTCCAATGCCGCCGTCGCCTGCGCCCGCCAGGGCGCGCACGTGGCGCTGGTGGCCCGCATCGGCGACGACGATTTCGGCCGCATGGGCCTGGCGCTGTGGGGCGGCGAGGGCATCAGCGCCCGCCACGTGGTGACGGCGCCGGGCGAGCGCAGCGGCGTGGCGCAGATCTTCATTTACCCGGACGGCGACAACAGCATCGCCGTGGCGCCCGGTGCGGGGGCGGGGCTGGCGGCGGCGGACGTGGAAGCCGCCAGCGCCACCATCGCCGCCGCCCGCGTGGTCATCGCCTCCTGCGAAGTGCCCTTCGAAGCGACGCTGGCGGCATTTCGCATCGCCCGCGCCCACGGCGTGCGCACGCTGTTCAACCCCGCGCCGGCGCGGGCGCTGCCGGCCGGGCTGCTGGCGCTGGCCGACGTGGTCACCCCCAACGAGACCGAGCTGCTGGCGCTGGCGGGCCTGGAGGACGGCGCCTCGCCGGACGCCGCCGCGCAGGCGCTGCTGGCGCGCGGCGTGGGCGCCGTGGTCGCCACGCTGGGCAGCGCCGGCTGCCGGCTGTGGAGCGCGGACGGCGCGGGCCACGCCGTGCCCGGCTGGCGCATGGCGTCCGTGGCCGACACCGTGGGCGCCGGCGACACCTTCACCGGCGCCCTGGCCGCCGCGCTGGCCCGCGGCGAGCCGCTGCCCGCCGCCATGGCCTGCGCCAACGCGGCGGCTGCGCTGTCCGTCACCGCCCACGGCGCCACCACCGGCATGCCCACGCTGGCGTCCACGCGCACGCTGCTGGCGACCCGGCCAAGCGCCTGACGCTGGCGCCCGCACCCGTTTCTTCTTTTGACCCATTCACGGCGGGCCGCGGCCTGCCACGGAGCACCCCATGTCACGACCCATAGAGGGCATCATTCCCGTCATGCTCACGCCCTTCGATGAGGACAACCGCATCGACTACGGCGGGCTGGAGCGGCTGATCGAGTGGTATCTGGCGCAGGGCGCCGACGCGCTCTTCGCCGTCGCGCAGTCCAGCGAGATGCAGTTCCTGAGCCTGGAGGAGCGCGCGGCGCTGGGCCGCTTCGTGGTGCAGCGCGTGGCGGGCCGCGTGCCGGTGGTCGTCTCCGGCCACGTCAGCGACGACCCGCATGGCCAGGTGCAGGAGCTCACCGCCGCCGCCGACACCGGCGCCGACGCCGTGGTGCTGGTCAGCAACCACCTGGATCCGCACGCCAAAGGGACTGAGACTTTCCTCGGCAACTTGAAATGGCTGCTGGAGAAGCTGCCCAAGGACGTGCCGCTGGGCCTGTACGAGTGTCCGGCCCCTTACCGCCGGCTGCTGTCGGACGCCGAGCTCAGCGCCTGCCTGGACACCGGCCGCTTCGCGCTGCTCAAGGACGTTTCCTGCCACCTGCCCACCGTGCAGCGCCGCGTGAAGATGGCCGAGGGCTCGACGCTGGCCGTGGTCAACGCCAACGCCGCCATTGCCTACGACGCCATGAAATCCGGCTCGCGCGGTTTCACGGGCGTGTTCACCAATTTCCACCCCGACCTCTACAAATGGCTGCGCGTGTCCGGCGCCCAATATCCCGAGCTGGCCGAGGAAGTGAATAACTTCCTGGTGATTGCCGCCGTGAGCGAATCCATGGGTTATCCGGCCCTGGCCAAGCTGTACCACCAGCGCCTGGGCACTTTCAAATCCATGCGCTGCCGCGCGGTGACCTACGACATTCGCGAGAAATTCTGGGCGCTGGACGAAGTGCTGGACAAGATCATGGCCGGCACGCAGGCCATGCGGCAAAAGATTGCCGCCCTGCCCAAGGCGGCTTGAGTCAGGCTGCGATCCGATCCGCTTTTTCTTTGCAGTCAAGCCCGCCGGCCTTTTCAAATGCGCGGCGGGCCAGGAGACAAATCATGCGTAATGTCCTGAAAACCACCCTGGCGTCCGCCGTTGCCGCGGGTTTGATGCTGGCCGCCACCACGGCGGCCCAAGCCGCCGATATCAAGGAGCACACCCTGCGCTTCGCTTTCCAAAGCGACAAGAACCACCCGATTGGCGTGGGCGCGCAGAAATTCGCCGACCTGGTCAGCCAGAAAAGCGGCGGCAAGATTGCGGTGAAACTGTTTCCCAACGGCACCCTGGGCGGCGACGTGCAGGTAGTTTCCTCGCTGCAGGGCGGCGTCATTGACATGACGGCCCTGAGCTCCGGCCTGCTGTCTGGCCAGGTCAAGGAATTCGTAGTTTTCGATTTGCCCTTCATGTTCACCAATGGCCGCGAGGCGGACGCCATCGTGGACGGCCCCATAGGCAAGAAATTGGGCGAGAAGCTCGCCGACAAGGGCTTGATGGCCCTGGGCTACTGGGAGCTGGGTTTTCGCAACCTCACCAACAGCCGCCATCCCGTGGCCAAGCTGGAGGACTTCAAGGGCTTGAAGATCCGCGTGGTGCAGTCGCCGATCTACATCGACCTGTTCAACACCCTGGGCGCCAACGCCGTGCCCATGCCTTTCCCCGAGGTGTATTCCGCCCTGGAGCAAAAGGCCGTGGACGGGCAGGAAAATCCACTCAAGAGCATCGAGCTGTCCAAGTTCTACGAAGTGCAGCCTTACCTGTCGCTCACGCGGCACATTTACAGCCCGCTGTCCATCCTGATGGGCAAAAAGAGCTGGGACAAGTTGAGCAAGGACGAGCAGGCGGTCATCCAGCAGTCGCTGACCGAATCGCAGGACTACCAGCGCAAATATGCGCGCGCTGAGGACGAGAAATCGCTGGGCGTGCTCAAGGGCAGCATGAAGGTGGCCGAATTGCCGCCCGCCGAAGTGGCCCGCATCCGGGAAAAAGTGAAGCCCGTGGTGGACAAATACTCCAAGGACGTGGGCGAGCCCTTGATGAACGAGCTCAACGCGGAGCTGGCCAAGGTCCGCGCCAAATAAGCGCCGCGGTCAGTGGCAGAGCGGGAATGCGGCATTCCCGCCCGCGTTCATGTGGGATGAAGTCCTGTTTTCCGGCACTTCATCCAGCGGCTGTGGCGCCCAGGCTTTGGCCGGCAAAGGGCGAGGGGTCGAGAATCACCGGCGTGCTGTGGTAATCCAGCCCAACGCATTTGGCCGCGCCTTCCAACCAGCCGTTGCGCCAATGGCGGGCTTCCAGGGAATTGCCGCTGTAAGGGCACTGCTTGATGAATAACTCGCCGGCCATGAAACCTTCACGCCAGCATTCGTCGAGGCAAGGCATGGGCGTACTTCCTTGGTTCATTTCAATTCGCCGTTGAAATCTAGTTTGCTGCGTCAGGCAAGGTTTGATGGGTGTCAAAGCCTTTGGGCAACCTAGGGTCTGTACCCGTAGGTGTGGGGGCGAGACTTGCGCGGGCTTACCGACGACGCTTGCGGCGGCGTGACGGGCAAGGCGGGGCGGCCGGGGGAAAATCTGCGGTTTTCCCTGAGGCCGTCTTTTCCATGCCCTACCTCGCCGTCGTGACCGTCCTGTGGGCATTCTCCTTCAGCCTCATAGGCCAGTACCTGGCCGGCCGGGTGGACAGCGACTTCGCCGTGCTCGTCCGCGTGGCCATCGCCGCGGCGGTGTTCGTTCCGCTGACGGTGTGGCGCGGGCTGCCGCGCCGCCTGGTGGCGGGCTTCTGGGTGGCGGGGGCGCTGCAGTTCGGCATCACGTACCTGTGCCTCTACCGCAGCTTCACCGTGCTCACGGTGCCGGAGGTGCTGCTGTTCACGGTGCTCACGCCCCTCTACGTCACGCTCATCGACGACGCGCTGGAGGGCCGCTTCAACCGCCGCGCGCTGCTGGCCGCGGCGGTGGCCGTGGGGGGCGGGGCCATCATCCGTTTCCACAAGCTCGAAGGCGACTACCTGTGGGGTTTCGTGCTGCTGCAGGTCGCCAACGCCACCTTCGCCGCGGGCCAGGTGCTGTGCCGCCACCTGCTGGCGCGCCACCCCACACCGCAGCCGCTGCACCGCTTCTTCGGCCACTTCTTCCTGGGCGCGCTGCTGCTGGCGCTGCCGTCTTATTGGCTGTTCGGCAACCCGGCCAAGCTGCCGCAGACCGCCGTGCAGTGGGGCGTGCTGGCCTGGATGGGTTTGTTCGCCACCGCGCTGGGCATGTACTGGTGGGTGCTGGGCAGCACCCAGGTGGACGCCGGCACGCTGGCCGTGATGAACGAGCTGCATGTGCCCGCCGGGCTGGTGGTGAACCTGCTGATCTGGAACCGCGAGGCCGACTTGCCGCGCCTGCTGGCCGGCGGGGCCGTCATCTTTGCTTCGCTGGCGATCAACGGTTGGGGGCGGCGGGGGGCGTTGAGCAAGGCTGGCTCAGGCAGCCCATAGCCGTACGGCCACGACGGCCAGGATCACGCACAGCAACCAGCCCACCACGAACCGCCGCCACAAAGCTGGCGCCCCGCGCAGTTCCATGTAGTCCAGCGCGATGGCAAGTCCCTTGGCCAGCGACAGCGCAAAGACGATGGCCACGGGCCAGCCTTCGCCGGTGCGATGGGGCGACTCCCCCACCCACCACGAAATGCCCGTGGCCACCAGGGTTGCCAGCCACAGCGCATCGATCCGCTTGCAAGGGAGGTTCATCGCAGCACGTACACCAGAGGGAAGAGCACCACCCACAACAAGTCCACCATGTGCCAGAACACGGCTGCCGTTTCAGGGGCCTGCGTGTCGGCCGGCCCCCAGGGGCGGCGCGGCACGAGAAAAGCGACCGCCGCAACGATGAGCACCGCCGCGGCGACATGCATGAAGTGAAAGCCGGTCAGCAGGTAATAGAACATCCAGAAGTCGTCGCTCTCCAGGCCATAGCCGGCGTGCAGCTTCTGCTGGTACTCGAAGCCTTTGACGACCAGGAAGGCGGTGCCCAAGGCCGCGGCGCCCCAAAGCCACCGTGCGCCCGCGGTCGCCCTGGCGCTGCGCAGCGCCTGCACGCCCCGCGCAGCGCACCAGCTGCCGGTCAGCAGGATCACCGTGTTGAGGGCACCCAGACGCAAATCCAGGGTGGACTGGCCCGTGCGGAACACCCATGGGTCCTGCCCCCTGGCGACCGCGTACACGACGAACAGCAGGCCGAACGTGAGCATCTCCAGCGCGATGACGCACCACATCGTGATGTCGCCACTCAAGCGGCGATCGTCCGCAGCTTGCGCGGGCGGCTGCAGGGCCGCATCCGCCTGTCCCTGCGGGCTTGGCCCGACGGGCAGGTTGCTTCCGGGAATGAACATGCTGGTGATCTCCCTGCCATCCGCAAAGGGCTGGTGTGCAGCGGCGCTTCAGGCGGTTGCCATCCCGGGCGCGGCTGGCGACGGGTGGAACGTCAGCACCTGCGCCAGGGCGCGGCGGTTGGTCATCACGTCGGCCAGCGAGTAGCGGTCCAGTACGCCGTAGAAAGCGTTCACGGCTTCTGCCAGCGGCCCCTTGAGCTCACAGCAGCCGGAGAGGATGCAGTGGCCGCCCCCCGCCTCGAAGCACTCCGCGGGCACCGCGGTGCCTTCCGTGTCGCGCACGACCTGGCCAAGGCAGATGTCCTTGGGCTGCATGGCCAGCGTCATCCCGCCGCCCTTGCCGCGGGCGGTGGCGATCCAGCCCTGCTTGCCCAGGAAGTGCACGACCTTGACGAGGTGGTGCTCGGAGATGCCGAACGCCGTGGCGATCTCGGCGATGGTGGACTTGCGGCCTGAGTTCGCGGCCAGGTAGAGGAGTACGCGCAGGCTGTAGTCGGTGAAGGCGGTGAGCTTCATGGCAGGGCGCTCGGTGTGTTTCTCGTCTGGATGTGAAAGGGAGGGCTGGGGCCCTCCCGTGCGTTTCTACTGCCGGGCCGCCGTGATGGGCAGCGCAGGCCGCGGCGCCTTGCGCCTGGCTGCCGGCCGCAGCAGCCGCCAAGCGTACAGCGCGAGGAACAGGCTGCCCGCGGCGAAGACGATGTCGCCAGGCACGCGCAGCCACACCAGGGTCTCCATCACGCCGGAGTGGATGACCGCGGGCGAGCGGGCGTACCACAGGCCCTGGGTGACGCTGGCCCACGCTTGGTAGATGCCCGCGGGCAGCAGCGACATGAACACCATCATCGCCAGGCCGACGTTGAGGCCCCAGAAGGCGGGCTTGAGCAGCCGGTCCGCGTGCAGCGAGCGCTCGAAGAGCCCGCGCAGGCAAAACAGCAGCAACCCGATGCCCAGCATGCCGTAGACGCCGAACAGCGCCGCGTGGCCGTGGGCCGCCGTCATGTTGAGGCCCTGCACGTAGTACAGCGCCGCGGGCGGGTTGATGGCAAAGCCCAGCAGGCCCGCACCCACCGTGTTCCAGAAGCCCACGGCGACGAAGCACAGGATGGGCCACTTGTAGGCGTCCAGCCAGGGCACCGCGCGCGAGCGGCGGTACGTCTGCATCGCCTCCAGGCCGATGAGCGTCAGCGGCACGACTTCCAGGGCCGAGAACACCGCGCCCACGGCGATCACGGAGGTCGGCGTGCCCGTGAAGTACAGGTGGTGCAGCGTGCCCAGAATGCCGCCGAAGAGGAACACGATGGTTTCGGCCACGATGGCGCGGTTGGCGCTGGCCGGACGCACCAGGCCGAGGTGGGTGAAGATCAGGGCGATGACGGCGGTGGCGAAGACCTCGAAGAAGCCTTCGACCCACAGGTGCACCAGCCACCAGCGCCAGTACTCGATCATCGAGTAGTGGGTGTGCTGGCCCCAGGTCAGCGAGGTGGCATAGAAGCCGCCGATGCACGTGGCCGACAGGAACACCATGGCGATGAGGCCGCGGCTCTCCGACGGCCGCCTGAGCGCCGGCCACAAGGCGCGGCCCAGCAGGAACACCCAGAACAGCAGGCCCACGAACAGCAGCAGCTGCCACACGCGGCCCATGCTGGTGAACTCCAGCCCCTGGTTGCCCAGCCAGAACGAGAAGTCCACGCCCCGGTGCTGCAGCGTGCCCAGCCAGCCCGTGAGGGTCGAGCCCAGCACCACGACGATCAAGGCCCAGAACAGCGCATCGACGCCGAGCTTCTGGAGCTTGGGCTCCTGGCCGGAGAGCAGCGGCGCGATGTACAGGCCCGTGGCCAGCCAGGCCGTGGCGATCCAGAAGATGCCGATCTGCGTGTGGATGGTGCGGCTGGTGACGTAGGGCAGCACTTGCGCCAGCGGGATGCCGAAGAACGCCTGGCCTTCCACCGCGTAGTGCGCGGTGATGGCGCCCATGGCGATCTGCAGCAGCATCAGGGCGATGACGATGAAGAAGTACTTGCGCGTGGCCTTCATCGACGGCGTGGCCTTGAGGCCCAGGAACGGGTCCGCCTTGGGCGGCTGGGCCTCCTCGTCGTGCTGGTCGCGGCCGTGCAGCCACAGCATCGCGGCGATGCCCGCCAGCAGCAGGATGATGCTCACCATCGACCACATCGCCGCCGACGTCGACATGGTGTTGCCCACCAGCGGCTCGTGCGGCCAGTTGCTGGTGTAGGACAGTCCCGCCTCGCCCGGGCGGTCCGTGCTGGCCGCCCACGACGACCAGAAGAAGAACGCGGCGAGCGCCTGGCGGTCGGCCTTCTCGGGGAGCGCGCCTTCCGTCATCGCGTACTGCTCGCGCAGCGTGGCCAGCGACGCTTCGCTGCCGAACAGCGCCTCGTAGTGGCTGGCGACTTCACGGATGGCCTGGGCCCGCTCCCGCGACACCCGCACGGCGCCGGTGGCGTCGTCATAGGTGTTGCGGCGCATCTCGTTGCGCACCTGCGCGTCCACGAGGGCCCGGGCGTCGTCGCCGAGCACCTGGCCCCCGCCGTGCTGCGCCGCGCGGATCTTCTGCAGCGCCACGGCTTCGCGGTGCAGCCAATCGGCCGACCAGTCCGGCGCCACGTAGCTGCCGTGGCCCCACACCGTGCCCAGTTGCTGGCCGCCGGCGGCCATCCAGGCCTGCTGGCCGCGCTGGATCTGCTCGCCGGTGAAGAGGACCGCGCCGTCCGCGGTGGCGACCGCCTTCGGGATGGGCGGCGCAAACAGGTAGATCTGCCATCCGAGGTAGCCGAGGGCCCCGAACGACAGGACGAAAATGAGGCCGAGCCAGCGCCACAGCCTGCTGTTGGCCTTCATGGCATGTCCTGGTGCGTGTCTGGTGGATCGCTCAAGCGCCGCCGCAGGCGCCGCAGCAGCGGCCGTCAGGGTGGGGCGTTGCGCGCCGGGTGATGCGAACGTCGAGGCTCGCAGCGGAGGTGGCTGGGTCATCAGGGCTCCGTGGTGGTTGGGTAAAGGTGTATTTGGAATGCACCTAATGTAGGGACCGGACCCACCCGTTTCCTTGAACCAGTTCAAGGAACGCCGCACCGTCTGGCGGCTGACCCTGGCCCGTGCGCCCCTTTGCCTGGCGCGAGCGGGAAGGCTCGTTTAAGATGCATTTTCGTTGCACCTTTTACTGAGCCCTCCTGTGAACATCGACCGCTTCAAGGATCAGCACACCCAGATCTTCGACGCCATCGCGCAGCTTCGGCGGCATGCGCATGCCGGCATCGTCGAACACGCCGACCAGATCGCACGGCTCGTCGTGTCCATGAGCGGCGTGATCAAGCTGCATTTGGCCGCGGAAGACCACACGCTGTACCCGGCGCTCGAAGCGGCGAACAACCGGCAGCTTTCGCAGCTTGGACGCCAGTTCCAGGTCGAAATGGCCTCGATCGCCGCGGCCTACACCGCCTTCGCACGGCAATGGAACACGGCCGCCCAGGTGCGCGCCGACCCGGACGGCTTTCGCGCGCAAGCCAACCAGGTGCTGCGCAGCGTGTTCGAGCGCATGCAGCGCGAGGACCGTGACTTCTACCCGGCCGTTGAGCGCAACCTGGCCACGCCCGCACACAGGTCGCCGTTGCCCATGTCCTGAACCGGAACCCGGCTTGGGAGGCCCGGGGAGAGCCGACCTTGCCGCCGAAAAATCTTGTGCGTGCCTGAGGGCCCAAGCAGCGTCAGGTGGCGGGCTGGCGCACGGATCACTGCGCCTTCAACACCATCAGCAGCGACTTCGCCTCCACCCGGTCGCCGGCGGCCACGAGGATCTTCTCGACCACCGCGCGGCGCTCCGCGCAAATGTGCGTTTCCATCTTCATGGCCTCCAGCGCCAGCAGCGTGTCGCCGGGCTGCACCGCCTGCCCCGGCGCGACGGCCACGGCCACCACCGCGCCCGGCATGGGGGCGGCCACGTGGTTGGGGTTGCCCGGATCGGCCAGCGGGCGGGCGCCACCCGCGCCTGCCGCCTGCGCGCTTTGCACGCGCACCGTGCGCGACTGGCCGTTGAGCTCGAATTGCACCTTCTGCGCCGCCTCGCCGTCCGGGCTCACCGACTGCAGCGCCACCAGCAGCGTCTTGCCGGGGTCAATCTCCACGGCGATCTCCTGTTGCGGCTGCGGGCCGTAGAAGAACACCGGCGTGGGCAGTTGCGAGGTGTCGCCCCAGCGGCGCTGGTGCTCGCACAGCTCGCGCATCTGCTTGGGGTACATCAGCCAGGAGGAGAGCTGGCGCTCGTCCAGCGGCTGGCCGCAGTCGGCCTCCGCCTGGGCACGGGCGGCCTCCAGGTCCACCGGCGGCGTGTGGTCGCCGGGGCGGTAGGGCGTGGGCACGGGCTCGTCGGCCGAGAGGCGCAGCACCTTGCGCGTCAGGTCTTGCGGGAAACCGTCCGGCGGAAAGCCCAGCTCGCCCTTGAAGAGCTGCACCACGGACTCGGGGAAGGCGATCTCGCGCGCCGGGTCCTGCACGTGCGCGGGCGTGAGGTCGCTGGCCACCATCATCAGCGCCATGTCGCCCACGACCTTGGACGAGGGCGTGACCTTGACGATGTCGCCGAAGAGCCGGTTCACGTCCGCATAGGCCTGCGACACCTCGCTCCAGCGGTGCGCCAGCCCCAGCGAGCGCGCCTGCTCGCGCAAATTGGTGTACTGGCCGCCCGGCATCTCGTGGCGATACACGTCCGCCGTGCCGGAGCGGATCTCGGATTCGAAGGGCGCGTAAAAGCGCCGCACGCCCTCGAAGTACGTTGAAGCCTCGTGCAGCGCCTGCGCGTTGAGCCCCGGGTCCTGCGCCGTGCCGGCCAGCGCCGCGGCGATGGCCGACAGGTTGGGCTGCGAGGTCAGGCCGCTCATGGCGTCCAGCGCGCCGTCCACCGCGTCGCAGCCGGCTTCTATGGCCGCCAGCACCGAGGCCGCGGCCGCGCCGCTGGTGTCGTGGGTGTGGAAGTGGATGGGCAGCCCGGTTTCCTCCTTCAGCGCCTTGACCAGCGCCTTGGCCGCGCGCGGCCGGCACACGCCGGCCATGTCCTTGATGGCCAGGATGTGGGCGCCCGCGCGCTGCAACTGCCGCGCGATGTCCACGTAGTACTTCAGGGCGTACTTGGGCCGCGAGGCGTCGAACAGGTCGGCCGTGTAGCAGACCGTGCCTTCGCACAGCGCGCCGGCTTCCTGCACCGCGTCCATGGCCACGCGCATGTTCTCCACCCAGTTGAGCGAGTCGAACACGCGGAAGAGGTCAATCCCGCCCGCGGCGGCCTGCTGCACGAAGTGCCGCACCACGTTGTCGGCGTAGTTGGCGTAGCCCACGGCGTTGGCGCCGCGCAGCAGCATCTGGAACAGCACGTTCGGCACGCGCTGGCGCAGCTGGGCCAGGCGCTCCCAGGGGTCTTCCTTCAGGAAGCGCAGCGCCACGTCGAAGGTGGCGCCGCCCCAGCACTCCAGCGAGAAGAGCTGCGGCAGGGCGCGTGCGTAGTAGGGCGCGATGGGCAGCATGTCGGCCGTGCGCATGCGCGTGGCCAGCAGCGACTGGTGCGCGTCGCGCAGCGTGGTGTCCGTCATCAGCACGCGCTGCTGCGCCAGCATCCACTGCGCGAATTGCTGCGGGCCCAGCTGCTGCAGCAGCTGGCGCGTGCCGTCCGGCGGCGGGGTGTTGGCGTCCACGCGCGGCAGCACGGGTTTGGGCAGCGGCAGCGCCGGCAGCGTGCGGCCGCGCACTTCCGGGTTGCCGTGCACGGCGATCTCGCCCAGGAAGCCCAGCAGCTTGGTGGCGCGGTCGCGCCGCGCGGTGAAGGCCAGCAGCTCCGGCGTGTTCTCGATGAAGCGCGTGGTGATCTCGCCGGCCACGAAGGCCGGGTGGTTGATCAGGTTCTCCAGGAACTGCAGGTTCGTGGCCACGCCGCGGATGCGGAACTCGCGCAGCGCGCGGTCCATGCGCTGCGTGGTTTCACTCGCCGTGGGCGCCCAGGCCGTGACTTTCACCAGCAGCGAGTCGTAGTAGGGCGTGATGACCGCGCCGCCGTAAGCCGTGCCGGCGTCCAGCCGAATCCCGAAACCCGCCGCGCTGCGGTACGCGGCCAGCCGCCCGTAGTCTGGCAAGAAACCGTTTTCGGGGTCTTCGGTGGTGACGCGGCACTGCAGTGCGTGGCCGTTGAGCGCAATGTCCGCCTGCGCCGGCACGCCCGCGCTGGGCCGGTCGTCGAGCGCGGGCAGGCCGATGTGCGCGCCCTCGCTGATGCGGATCTGCGCCTTGACGATGTCCACGCCGGTGATCATCTCCGTCACCGTGTGCTCGACCTGGATGCGCGGGTTCACCTCGATGAAGTAGCACTGGCTGCTGTCGGCATCCATGAGGAACTCGACCGTGCCCGCGTGCGTGTAGCCCACCGAGCGCATCAGGCGCAGCGCGCTGTCGCACAGCGCCGCGCGCTGCCCGGCGTCCAGGTAGGGTGCCGGGGCGCGCTCCACCACCTTCTGGTTGCGGCGCTGGGCGGTGCAGTCGCGCTCGTGCAGGTGCACGACGTTGCCGTGCATGTCGCCCAGGATCTGCACCTCCACGTGGCGGGCGTGGCGTATGAGCTTCTCGAAGTAGACCTCGTCGTTGCCGAAGGCGGCCAGGGCCTCGCGGCGCGCGGCTTCCAGCGCGCCGGGCAGGTCGGCGGCGCGCTCGATCACGCGCATGCCGCGGCCGCCGCCACCCCAGCTCGCCTTGAGCATCACGGGGAAGCCGACCTCCTCGGCCAGGCGCAGGCACTCGGCGGCGTCGCGCGGCAGCGGCGGCGTGGCGGGCATCACGGCCACG
Source organism: Azohydromonas lata NBRC 102462 (assembly GCF_001571085.1). Classification (GTDB taxonomy): domain Bacteria; phylum Pseudomonadota; class Gammaproteobacteria; order Burkholderiales; family Burkholderiaceae_C; genus Azohydromonas; species Azohydromonas lata. The sequence goes on along the minus strand of NZ_BCTC01000108.1, from coordinate 3,016 downwards.
CCGGCGGCCACGGCCGCGTAGCGCGCGGCCACCTTGTTGCCCAGCGTGCGCATGACTTGGGGCGAGGGGCCGACCCAGCGCAGCCCGGCGGCAATCACGGCCTCGGCGAAGTCGGGGTTCTCGGAGAGGAAGCCGTAGCCGGGGTGGATGGCGTCCACGCCGCTTTGCAGCGCCACGCGCAGGATGTCCTTGCCGTCCAGGTAGGCCGCCAGCGGCTTCTGGCCTTCGCCCACGAGGTAGCTCTCGTCCGCCTTGAAGCGGTGCAGGGCGTGTCTGTCCTGCTGCGAGTAGATGGCCACCGTGCGCATGCGCATCTCGGAGGCCGCGCGCATCACGCGTATGGCGATTTCCGAGCGGTTGGCGATCAGCAGGGATCGGATGGGCGTGTGGATCATGGGAGTCCCAGGTTGTTGTCGTGTCCAGGCGCGCGCCGCGCGCGGCGGCAGCGGGCCTAGCGGCGGCGGCGCCAACAGCCCACCAGCGTGAGCACCAGCCAAAAGCATTGCGAAAGAAACGAGGCGAGGTTGAAAGCCCCTGCCAGCGAAATCAGCATGAGGGCCGGCCCAACGAGGTTGAGCAGCACCGGCGTGCGCGCCGCAGGCGGCCAGCGCAGCACCTGCACCAGGTAGTGCGCGGCCACGTAGGCGGCGCAGCCCAACAGGCCCAGGAGGTCAAGCAGGCTCAGGCCGGGCATGGCCCGCCGGCCACGCGGCCGGTGAAGGTGTCGTGCATCGGCACAAGCATAAGAAGCAAGGCCGCACCGGCTTGGCGCCAAACGTCGGTCTGCGGTCTGTTTGCGACATGCCGCGCTCGGGCCGCCGCCGCGGCATGGAAAGTGGCCGTGCGCCGCCCCGCGCGGGCCGCGCAGGCCCTGCCGTACCGGACAGGTGCTGACGCAATCGGTCAATCGCCTGTCGGCCATAGACAAGTCGCCGACGCCCGAGTTCGCCACATTGGCGCCTTGCGGACCCCCGCTGGTCCACCTTCCCCCGCGAGGTATCCCATGTCGAATTCCTTACAGCCCTCGAACCCGTCCGCCAGCCCAAGCCGCTTTGCGCTGACCGTGGTGTGCGAAAGCGCCTGCGGCCAGGTGGCCGCGGTGGCGGCCTTCCTGGAGCGGCACGGCGGCTACGTCGAGCAGTTCGCCGTCTACGACGACAAGCCGACCTCCCGCTTCTTCGTGCGTGCCGTGTTCCGCCGCGCCGAGGGCACAGAAGGCGGCCTGGCGCGGATGCGCGAGGACTTCACGCGCCTGGCGCCCAGCATCGGCGCCATCGAATGGCGGCTGCACGACCTGGCGCAGCCGCTGCGCGTGCTGCTCATGGTCTCCAAGCTGGACCATTGCCTGCAGGACCTGCTGGGCAGCTGGCAGCGCGGCGAGATGCCCATGCAACCGGTGGCCGTGGTCTCCAACCACCCCGACCTGGCGCCCATGGCGCAGGCGCACGGCCTGCCGTTCCACCACCTGCCCGTCACCGCGGCCACCAAGCCGGCGCAGGAGGCGGCGCTACTGCAGCTGGTGCAGCGCCACGAGGCCGACATCGTGGTGCTCGCGCGCTACATGCAGGTGCTCTCGGACGAGCTGTGCCGCAAGCTCGCCGGCCGCGTCATCAACATCCACCACAGCTTCCTGCCCGGCTTCAAGGGCGCGCGCCCCTACCACCAGGCCTACGAGCGCGGCGTCAAGCTCATCGGCGCCACGGCCCACTTCGCCACGCCGGAGCTGGACGAGGGACCCATCATCGAGCAGGAGACCGAGCGCGTGGACCACGCCGACAGCCCCGAGGACCTGCTCAACGTGGGCCGGCGCATGGAGTGCACGGTGCTCTCGCGCGCGCTGCGCAGCGTGCTGGAGCACCGCGTGTTCACCAACGGCCAGCGCACCGTGGTGCTGTAAGGGAGATGAGCATGCTCAACCGCATCGTGTTGCGCCGCCTGATGATGGACGCGCGCATCGGCGTCTACGCCTGGGAAAAGGAAGCCCCGCAGCCCATCGTCGTGGACCTGGAGTTCGATCTGCCGCACGGCGACGCCTGCTTCAGCGACGACCTGGCCGACACCGTGGACTACGCCGCCATCGTGGAGCGCCTGCGCGCCGTGGCGCTGACCCAGCCGCACCGCCTGGTGGAGGCCATGGCGCAGACCATGTGCACCGTGCTGCAGACGGAGTTCGACCTTCAATACGTGCGGCTGACGCTGATGAAGCTGGCGCCGTTCCCCGGCTCGGAAGTCGGCATCGTGGTCGAGCGCGAGCGCGCCCCCGACTTCCGCCAGGAAGCCAAGTTTTTCTCCACGTCCCGGGAAACCGCATGACCATCAGCGCTTTTGACATCTTCAAGGTCGGCATTGGCCCGTCCAGCTCGCACACCGTGGGCCCCATGCGGGCGGCGCGCCTCTTCGGCCTGCGGCTGCGGGAGCTGGGCCTGCTGGAGCGCTGCGCGCGCGTGGAAGTCCAGCTCTTCGGCTCGCTGGGCTCCACGGGCCGCGGCCACGGCACCGACAAGGCCGTGCTGCTGGGCCTGCTTGGGCATGAGCCGGAATCGGTGGACGTGGACGCCATCGCCGCGCTGCTCGAAGGCATACGCAGCCAGGGGCGGCTTGGCCTGCTCGGGGCCCGGGAGGTCGCCTTCGACGAGCGGCGCGACCTCGTCTTCCACCGCCGCAAGACGCTGCCCTTCCACGCCAACGCCATGCAGTGCGCCGCCTTCGACGCGGACGGCGTGGAGCTGGATCGGCGCGAGTACTACTCGGTGGGCGGCGGTTTCGTCGTGGGCCAGGAAGCGGCCGAGGGCGGGGGCCACAAGCCCGTGCTGGTGAAGGACGTCCCGGCGCTGCCTTACCCCTTCAGCAGCGGCGCGCAACTGCTGGAGCTGACGCAGGCCTACGACTGCAGCATCGCGCAGATCATGCGGCGCAACGAGCGCCACTGGCGCAGCGACGAGGAGATCAACGCCGGGCTGCTGCGCATCTGGCGCGTGATGCAGGACTGCGTGAAGCGCGGCTGCGCGACGGAAGG
>NZ_BCTC01000107.1 GCF_001571085.1 Azohydromonas lata NBRC 102462 | reverse complement strand
CTTTTGCGCAGCAGCTTCTCGGCGCCCCAGGGCGCGGCGTCCAGCCGGATGCGGGCGGTGCGCTCGCCTTCGAACTTGCGTTCCACCCACATGAAGATCTCGGTGTAGACCGTCTGCGGGCAGGCGTAGCCGCACCACAGCCGGCCGCCCACGGCGGTGAAGAGGAACAGCCCGTAGGCCGAGACCATGAGCAGCGCCGAGAGGTAGATCAGGTCCTGCGGATAGAAGACCAGGCCGAAGAGGAAGAAGCGCCGCGCGCCCAGGTCGAACAGCACGGCCTGGCGGTCGTTCCACATCAGCCACGGCAGCCCGTAGAAGACGAGCTGCGTCAGCCACACCAGGGCCCAGCGCCAGTGGTTGAACTGCCCCTTCACCGAGCGGGCGTAGATCTTCTTGCGGGGCTGGTACAGCGAGATGAGCTTGGGCTTGCCGCTGTCGCCGGCCTCGCCCTGGGCGGGAGTGGGGACGGTGTTCATGCGCCGACATCCCCAAGAAACGTGCCAGCGACCCCTGGCCGCGCCAGGTGCTTGCGCGACAAGCACTTGGCGCCGCAGGCCGGCCGCGGCCTGCCTGCGGGGTGGCATGCGGCTGCCGCGGCTGGCAGGGCGTGGCAGTAGTGGCGGCAGTGGCGGCAGTGCGGGCGGCCTCGATGCGGCCGGGGCCGGCGGCGCGGCCGTCCGGTTCAGCCCACGCGCGGGCCGATGTACTCGGTGGCCAGGACGAAGTGGTTCATGCGGTAGTGCATGGTCATGTCGGGCAGGGCGCGGCCGCCGAAGTACCAGTTGATCCACGGGCCGCGCAGCGCCATCTCGGGGTGGCAGCGCCAGCGCAGGCCGCGGCGCTCGCTCACGAGCACGCCGTCGAGCCAGGTGTCGAGCTCGCCGTCGGGGACGGACTCGCCGTTGCCCAGCTCGTCGTAGGGACCGGTGACGGAATTGATCTTGATGCGCTGCTCCACGCAGTGCCAGCGCCCCTTGGCGATGGCCGCGCTGCCCAAGCGCTCGATCACGCCGTAGTCGCTGGGCTGGTCCAGCGAGTAGACGTAGTCCTGCAGCGGGCGCAGCCCCGAGTAGGGGTTGCCGTCGCCGGGGTCTATGCCGGCGCACAGGCGCACGGAATGGCCGTCGTAGCCCCAGCGGTCGGCGAGCTGCACGCCGCCGGAGCTGCCTGCGGGCCAGAAGTGCTTCTTGCCGGAGCCGCGGCGTCCGCCGTTGCCGGTGATGGAGTACCAGTAGCCGCCGGCGTAGTCGTTCCACCAGCCCATGCGCAGGTCCCAGCCCAGGGCGATCTTGTGGACGTCCGCGGTGCTGTTCCAGTCGTCTTCCAGCATGAAGTACAGCCGGCAGTAGAGCTCGTCATACGTGGCGGGCAGGGCCGGGCGCAGCGGGTCGGCGGCGTCGCCGCGCAGGAGCTGCGTGACGGCGTGGAAGGAGGCGTGGGTCTGGGGAACAAACTGCCCGCGCAGCATGGTCGTGCCCGGTGCGTCGGGGTCGGGCAGTTGCTGGCAGGGGTTGCGCGACGAGTCGGTGAGGACCTCATCGAACACCGCGCCGCGCGCGAGGTTGCCGAAGTCGCCGCAGCGCAGCACCGAGGGGTGCGACTTCAGCGCCGCCTCGCCCTGGGCCGCCAGGCCCATGCGCGGCGCCTGGCCGTCCGTGCCGAGATTGAAGCGCGGCGCATCGACCTCGAACACCTTGACCGTGAACACGTAGTTGGCCTGCAGGCAGTTGAGCCGCATCAGCGCGGACTGCACCGAGCCCTGCACCGCGCTCAGGTCGAACTGCACCATGACGGGGGCCGAGGGCTTGTGGGTGGCGCTTTGCCGCGTGTCCGGGCTGCGGTAGGTGGAGGGGTCGAAGCCGCAGAGCATGCCGGCGCAGTTGAAGCTGCCCTGGTCGGTGGTGACCAGCAGTTGCGGCGGCACCTCGGACTCGCGCCCGCTCCAGATGGCGTAGGCGGAGCCCGTGGTGCCGCTGCCGCGCAGGAAGGCGCCGCGGTTCTCGCCGCTGTCCACCCAGTGCCGTACCAGCGCGGTGATGTCCACCTCGTAGACGCGCGGCTGGCCGCTCACGGGGAAGCTGGCCCAGGGCACGTCGCCCTGGGGCAGGCCTTGGGCGTCCAGCCAGTCGCCGGTGTTGCGGTGCTTCCACGGCAGTGCGAGGTGGCGGCTCCAGAAGTCGCGGCTGGGCCCGCTGCCGGCGTCCCACAACAAAAACTGCGGCGGCGCCTGCGGTGTCTGCGCCGGCGTGTTGCCGGCGACTTCCTTGGCCTGCTCGGTGGCCAGGGGCGCCGCCGTGGTGCCGGACGCGGGCATGGAGAGGTCCAGGCCGCTGTCTTCCCCGCCGCCGCAGCCGGCCAGCATGAGCGCCGACAGCGTGGACATGGCCTGTCGCCGGTTGAGGTTCAGCATCTTGTCCTCCTTGTTGAGTTCGCAACTATTGGCCGACGGCAACCCGCTGTGGATGCGGTTGGCCGCGCTGCGTGACGCCGCGCTCTGCGCTGGGCGCAGGTGGCGGTGCTGCATTGCCGTCCTGCCCTTGCCCTGCTCATCGGCGCTGCGCAAAGCAAGATGAGGGCTCGTGGCAGAAATTTTTCCGTGCCCGCGGCAGCGGCCTGGCCGGCGGGCGGCCGGTGCCGGCGCCTCGCCTAAAATGCCGGCACCGTGAGCCTCTCCTTCCACCTCGATGACCTGCGCGTTTTTTGCCTGGCGGCGCGCCGGGGCAGCTTTGCCGCCACGGCCAAGGAGCTGGGCACGTCGCCGGCCTTCGTGAGCAAGCGCATCGCGATCCTGGAGCGGTCGCTGGGCGTGAGCCTGTTTCACCGCGCCTCGCGCCGCGTGTCGGTGACCGAGGACGGCGAAGCGGTGTTTCGCTCCGCGCAGCAGATCCTGGAGGAGGTGGGCCGCCTGGGCGAGACGGTGGCCGGCGGCAAGGCCGAGCCGCGCGGGGCGCTGCGCATCAGCAGCGGCTTTCGCCTTGGGCGGCGCCACGTGGCGCCGGCGCTGTCGCTGCTGGCGCGGCGGCATCCGGGGCTGGACATCTGGCTGGAGGTGGTGGACCGCCAGGTGGACCTGATCGCCGAGGACATCGACCTGGACCTGCGCGTGGGCGAGGTGCACGAGCCGCACCTGGTGGCGCACCGCATCGTTCCTGCGTTTCGCATGCTGTGCGCCGCGCCCAGCTACCTGCAGCGCATGGGCCACCCCAAGACGCTGGCCGACCTGGCGCAGCACGAGTGCCTGCTGCTGCGCGAGCGCGACCTGCCCTTTGGCGTGTGGCGGCTCAACGGCCCAAACGGGCTGGAGACGGTGAAGGTCAGCGGCGCGCTGGCCTCCAACAACGCCGACATCGTGCGCGTGTGGGCGCGGGACGGGCACGGCATCCTGCTGGCCTCGGACTGGGACGTGGCCGCCAGCCTGGCCGGCGGCGAGCTGGTGCGCGTGCTGCCCGCCTACAGCCACCCGGCCGACGTGTGGGGCGTCACGCCGCTGCGCTCCAGCCAGTCGGCCAAGGTGCGCGTGTGCGTGGCCTTCCTGCGGGAGCAGTTGACGCGCGGGCCCTACGCGCTCGGCGGCGCGGGTAGCGCAGGCTGAAGGCGGCCGCTCGCGAGGGCCAGCGTTTCAGCGACTGCAGTCGCTTCAGGCGCGGCAGGCGCTGCCCGCGCCCGCCAGCCGCGCGGCGTGCTCGCGCCCGCTGAGCCAAGTGCCCAGCGCGCCGCAGGCCGCGATGGCGGCGATGCCGCCCACCGCCAGCGCGTCGGGCGCGTGGCGGAACACCAGCCAGCCCGCCAGCGTTGCAAAGCCGATCTGCGCATACAGCCAGGGCGTGAGCAGCGCCACCGGCGCGCGGCGGTAGGCCAGGATGAGCAGGAAGTGCCCCACCGTGCTGACCAGGCCCACCAGCAGCAGCAGCGCCCACAGCACGCCGGAGCCCAGCGGCTGCCAGGCGAAGGGCAGCGCCGCGCTGGCCACCAGCGCGCCCACGGCGCCGGTATAGAAATGCATGGTGCCCGGGTCGTCGGTGCGCGCCAGGCGGCTGGTGACGATCTGGAAGCCGGTGTTGGTGGCCAGCGCGCCCAAGGGCATGAGCAGCGTCCAGTCGAACACGTCGCTGCCGGGCTGTATGACGGCCAGGGCGCCTGCGAAGCCGCCGCCCGCGCACAGCCAGCGCGCCGGCGAGATGCGCTCGCGCAGCGCGGTGGCGGCAACGAGCGTCATCACCAGCGGCGTGAGCATCACGATGGCCGTGACCTCGCCCACCGGCATGTGCTTGAAACTCATGAAAGCGAAGGCGCTGCACGACAGCAGCAGCAGCGCGCGCAGCGCGTGCAGGCCCGGGCGCCGGGTGTGAAACAGCGTCTTCCCGCGCGTGGGCAGCAGCACCACGCTCGTGGACACCGCCTGGAACAGGTAGCGCACCCACAGCGCCATGGCCAGCGGCACGCCGGTGCTGATGAGCTTGGTGGTGGCGTCCAGGGTGGCGAAGCAGGCCACTGCCAGCAGCAGCAGCCCTATGCCATGCAGGGCGCGGGAGGAGGGGTTCAAAGGGCGGCCTGATGCAGATCAAGAAAACGGCCTCCAGCCTAAGGAACACGGAACGTAAAACCAAGCCCTATGCCGTGGAGTCTCGATTCACGAAGTGTTGACGATCCGCGTCTTGCGTGCCCGGGATGCCGGCCGGCGAGCCGCTGGGCGCTGCCGGCCGTTACAGCCGCAGCGCTTGAGTACACCGCGGCAGGTGACGAAAGCGCGCGCAAGGTGTAGATGCATGCATCGGCCCAATGGCCGCCCGCGGCGGGGAAGCGATGCAGAAGAACCGATCCGGCCTTGAGGAGCTCGAACGCCTGGAGCGCGCCTTGCGCACGCTCTCCGGCTGCAACCGTGCCCTGCTGCGTGCGCGCAGCGAGGATGCGCTGCTGCGCGAAATCTGCCGCGTGGTGGTGGAGGAGGCGGGCTACCGCATGGCGCGCATCGGCCGCGCCGAGCACGACGAGGACAAGACCGTCACGCTGCTGGCGCAGGCCGGCATTCCGCTGGACGAGGCCGACATGCACGCGCTGCGCTGGAACGACAGCGAGCGCGGCCACAGCGCCACGGGGCTGGCCATCAGCACCGGGCAGCCCCACCTCATCAACGACGCGCAGGGCGGCGACTTCCCGCCGTTCTGGCGCGACTTCTCGCGGCGCTGGGGGCTGGGCTCGGTGCTGTCGCTGCCGCTGCGCATAGAAGGCGAGATCTTCGGCGCGCTCACCATCGCGGCGCCGGAGCCTGACGCGTTCGACGGGCGCGAGCGCCGCATCCTGGACGAGGTGGCCGACGACCTGGCCTTCGGCCTGGAAATCCTGCGCCTGCGCCGGCGGCGCGAGCAGGCCGAAGCCGAGGTGCGCCATCTCAACCGCGCGCTGCGGGTGCGCGCGGCGGTCAACCACGCGCTGGCGCAGGCCGCCGACGAGGCGGCGCTGCTGCAGGAGGTCTGCCGTGTGGCGGTGCAGGAGTGCGGCTACCGGCTGGCCTGGGTGGGCTACCTGCAGCAGGACGAGGCGCTGACCCTGTGCCCAATGGCCCACGCCGGGCTGGAAGAGGGTTTTCTCTCGCTGCGGCGCAACTGGAACACCAGCCGCCTGGGGCGCACCCTGGCCGAGCGCATGGAGGCGGGCGAACCCATGGTGCTGCGCGACGTGGTGCACGACCCCGACTACCCCTTCCGGAAGGACGCACGCGAGCGCGGCTACGGCTCGGTGGTGGTGCTGCCGCTGCGCGTGGACGGCGTGCTCACGGGCTCCTTCCACATCCTGGCCGCGGAGACCGACGCCTTCGACGACAAGGAGGTGCAACTGCTCCTGGCCACCGCCGTGGACTTGGGCTTTGGGCTGGCGGCGCTGCGCCACCGCGTCAAGGCCGCGGCGGCGGAGGAAACCATCCGCCGCATGGCCTACTTCGACGCCGTGACGCGGCTGCCCAACCAGGCGCGGCTGCGCGAGCTGCTGGAGGACGCCATTGCCGCCGCGCGCGAGGAGCGCCGGCCGCTGGCCGTGGTGCGCGTGGGCCTCATGCACCTGCGCGAGGTCAACGAGGCCCTGGGCAGCACCGAGGTGGACCGCCTGATGCGCGCCGCGGCGCAGCGGCTGCAGGCCGTGGTGGGCGAGGGCGGGCTCTTGGGCCGGCTCACCGAGGCCGAGTTCGCCCTGCTGCTGCCGCGCGCCGGTGCCGAGGCCGCCTGCCGGGTGGCGCAGCAGTGCGTGGCGGCGCTGGACGAGCCGGTGGACATGTCGGCCTTCCTGCTGGACGCGCGCGCCAGTGCCGGCATCAGCCTGTACCCGGGCCACGGCGCGGACGCCGAGATGCTCATCCGGCGCAGCGGCATCGCGCTCATGCAGGCGCGCGGCGCGGGCTCGCCCGTGGCGGTGTTCAAGATGGGGCTGGACCGCGAGTCCGCACAGCGCATGGCGCTCATGAGCGAGCTGCGCGGCGCCATAGAGCGCGACGAGCTCATGCTCTATTGCCAGCCCAAGATGCACATGGCCTCCGGCGAGGTCTGCGGCGCCGAGGCGTTGGTGCGCTGGAACCACCCGCGCCTGGGCCAGGTGAACCCGGGCAGCTTCATCAAGCTGGCCGAGCAGACGGGACTGATCACGCCGCTGACCTTCTGGATGCTGGACGCCACGCTGCGCCAAAGCCACGCTTGGCACGAGCAGGGGCGGCGCGCGCAGCCGCTGTCGGTCAACCTCTCCGCGCGCGACCTGCACGACCCCCGCCTGCTGGAGCGCATCGAGCATGCGCTGGCCACCTGGGGGGCGGAACCGGACTGGATCGAATTCGAGCTCACCGAGAGCGCGCTCATGCAGGACCCCACCGCCGCGCTGGAGACCTTGGCGCGGCTCAAGCGGCTGGACCTGCGCCTGGCCATCGACGACTACGGGACGGGCTACTCGTCGCTGTCCTACCTGCAGCGGCTGCCGGTGGACGCGATCAAGATCGACCAGTCCTTCGTGGCGGCCATGCAGCACGACGACGGCTCCACCGCCATCGTCCGCTCCACCATAGAGCTGGCCCACAGCCTGCACCTGCAGGTGGTGGCCGAAGGGGTGGAGGACGACGCGACGCTGGAGGAGCTGGCCGCGCTGCACTGCGACATGGCGCAGGGCTACTGCATCAGCCGCCCGCTGCCGGCCGACGATTTCCTGGGCTGGTGCGCGGCGCGGGCGTGAGCCCGGTCAGGACCGGCATTGACTTGCCGCTCGGGAAACTGCGGCATATACACGATCCTTTAACACTCTACGTATGACATAAAGTAACCGCCGTGTATAGTCCAGACCCATCCTAGGGGTCGTGGAATCCGCTGGCGCTGGGAGTAGCGGCGCGATGCGGAAAGTGCTGGAGAGCCTTTTCAACGTTGCCCTGGGCAATGCAGGAACTCTCCTGCGGCTGTTTTCAGGTTGTTTTTCTCCGGAAGCTCAAGGTTTCCGGGCGACAAATTCATCAGGCCGTTTCCGGGTTGCCGGTCAACGCCCACCTGGCAGGTCGCCACTGCATTGATTGGGTTGGTTGATTTTGGAGGGTTGGGTGAAACCGGTCACGACGCACGTGAAAAAAGTATCTCCAGGAGAAGTCATACTCTCCGAGGGATATATGGGCCTGCCTGCGATTTTCGTCATCAAGGATGGCCAGGTCGAAATTTCCATCACGCGCGACGACATTCGTATCGTCCTGGGCACGCTGGGCAAGGGGCAGTTTTTCGGCGAGGACGTGCTGGTGTCGTCCGAGCCGCGGCGCTATACCGCGCGGGCCTTGAGCTATTGCGAGCTGCAGGTGGTGGAAGCGGCGGCGGTGAAGGTCGCCATGGAGGGCATCCCGAGCTTCCTGCGCCACATGCTGCGCTCGCTGATACAGGCGGCCATGAAGAAGGACGAGCAGCTCGCCGGCCACGAGAACATCCAGCGCCAGTCCGACATCCTGAGCTGTGCCCACATCCTTGCGCTCATGGGGGCGGCCGATGCGCCCGCGCGCGCCGCGCGCCGCGAGCGGGAGGGCGAGCCCAACCTGCCCGTGGCGGACGTGATCAGACGGATTCGCGACGTCACCGGGCACTCCCGCCGCCACGTGGCCGCCACGCTCAAGCGCATGGCCATGCTCAACCTCATCTCGCTCAACAACGGCAGCGTGAGCCTGGACGCCAATGCCGACGGCGTCGTTTCCGCCGCGCAGACGCTCTCTTTCCACCCCACGGCCATCGTCACCCGCGCGCAGGAGCTGGCCAAGCACAATTTCGACGGCCGGCTCCAAGGGGAGCTGGAGCTCATAGGCCTGGACGACCTCGAAACCCTCACCGGCGTGGAGCGCAACCAGCTTCTCAAGAAGCTGGCCGCCGCGGAAATTGCCGAAGACGTCTTCAATTTCAGCCGCACCGAGGTGCTGCGCTTCATCTCGGAAAAGGGCCGGGATTATTTCGCCAAGCGCCAGAACCGGGGTCAGCTCGAATCGGTGGACGATCTGCTGTACGTGGACAAGCGCATTTTGTTCGATGTGCTCAATGGTGTTGACGAATTCGACCTGGCCAAACTGTTCCAGCAGATCAGCGACAAGGAATTGCTGACCAAGCTGTACGGCTGCCTGTCCAAGTCCAAGCGCGAGGAAATCGAAAAGATCGTGGCACAGAGCGATGGCGGGGATCCCTACGAGGCCGAGCAGGTCGAGCAGACCGTGCTCGAAGCCGTGAAGGCGCTGCGCCGCCCGCCCGGTGCGCCGGCGCAGGCGGCGGAGCCGGCCTCGCCCTACTGACGCCGGCGGGTTTCAGTTCTCCACGGCGGCGCCGATAAAGAGCAGCAGACAACATAGGAAGTACCCGCCATGGATTTCTTGACCATCGTCGGCGCGCTGGTGGCGCTGGCCGCCATAGGGACGGGTTTTGCCCTGGAAGGCGGCAACCTGCTGGTGCTGCTGCAGACCGAGGCGCTGTTGATCGTGGTCGGCGGCACCTTGGGCGCGGTGATGATCCAGAACACCTGGATCCGGTTTTTCGACGGCGTCAAACAACTGCGCTGGGTATTTTCCTCGCCCAAGCCCGTGGACCGTGACAGCCTGGCGCAACTGCTGGAATGGGGCCGCAAGGCCAAGATGGAAGGCATGCTGGGCCTGGAAAACGTGGATACGGCCGGCATCAGCCAATTTGCCGCACGGGGGCTGCAATTGCTGGCCAACGGCGTGCCCACGCCGGTGATCGACGATGCGCTGCGCCGTGAGCTGGAAGCGTATGAGCGCAACCAGACGGCGGCTGCGAAAATCTGGCACCAGGCCGGCGGATATTCGCCCACCTTCGGCATCGTGGGCGCCGTGCTGGGCCTGATTCAAATGACCAGCCACATCACCGAGCCCGTCGAATTGGGCAAGGGTATTGCAGTGGCTTTCGTGGCCACGCTGTATGGCGTGGGCCTGGCCAATCTGGCCTACCTGCCGGTGTACGGAAAAATCAAGGCCCAGATCGATAACGAGCTGCGTTACCGGAAGCTGTATCTGGATGGGATCCTGGCCATTTCCCGCAAGGAATCGCCCAAGACGATAGAAACCCGCCTGGTGGGTGACGTGCGGCAGCGCGCCGACGAAGTGCTGGCCTGATTCTGGAGATTCCCGCCATGGCCACGCAGGACGCCGGCACACCCGCGCCGACCCCCCCGACCGTGAGTCCCGCCAAGGCGGCGGCCACGGTGTCCCAATTGCTGCAAACCCAGCCGGAAGCGCCATTCACGGCCATTGGCGACCGCGGCTGGCGACCCAAGGAACAGCACGACGAGGAGGAATCCGGCTCCGAGCGCTGGCTGGTTTCCTATGCCGATTTCATTACCTTGCTGATGGTGATGTTCATGATGCTGTACGCCCTGCAGCTCGTGAAAAACAAGGACGTCGTGATGAGCGACCTGGTGCGGCAAGACAAAACCCAGGCCACCCAGAATGTCGCCGCTCAAAACACGCAGGATGAAAAGGCCGCGGCGCTGATGGAAAATTTGACGGCGCTGGGTGACAACAGCGACGTGAAACTCTCACGCACTGCCGCCGGCGTGGAAATATCGCTGAATGCCCGGCTGCTGTTTGCCTCGGGCGATGCGCGGCTCCTGCCCGCCGCGCTGCCGGTACTCAAGAGCGTCACGAAAGCGCTGAAGGACGTGCCGCGCAACAATATCCTGGTGCAAGGCCATACCGACAGCCAGCCGATATCCAACGGCCGCTTCGAATCCAACTGGGAGTTGTCCTCGGCGCGTGCCGGTGTGGTGGTGCGCTATTTGGTGGAGCATGGCATCGAGCCTTATCGGCTGGCCTCCATGGGGCGGGCCGACAACGTGCCGGCGGCGCTGGGCGATACGCCGGAAGCGTATGCGGCGAACCGGCGCGTGACGATATTGGTGCAGTACTGAAATTGCTGTAATTGCTGCACGCCGTGTCCGGCGTGTCAGCCCAATTCGGCTCGATATTGTCTCAGCGTCACCAGCACTATTTCCTGAAGGCCTTCCCCCTGGTGGTTTTCCAGGTGCCGCAGGAGGCCGCTGCGCATCCTCGGCTCCCAATAGCGCTGTATATGCATCGCAAGATCGCGACGTGCTTCCTCTTGGTCCGGCATGGCATTGAAAAAATCGCCAATGCTGTTGGCCATGCGCACCAGGTTGTCCGTGCTGCGGTGTCCGTTCATTTCAATGGCTCCTAATTTCAGGCCGCCAGCGGCGTGATGTTCAAACGGCTCGCCGCGCTGTAGGCCATCCAGTCGCGCCCGCGCGCAAAGCCGATCAGGCACAGGCCCGCCTCCTGCGCCGTGTCCACCGCCAGCGCCGTGGGCGCGGAAATGGCCGCCAGGGTGCCCACGCCGGCGCACACGGTTTTCTGGACCATTTCGTAGCTGGCGCGGCTGGTGACGGCGAAGAAGCCGGCGGACGCGTCCACCCGGCCGCGGGCCAGGGCGCCTATGAGCTTGTCCAGTGCGTTGTGGCGGCCCACGTCCTCGCGCAGCCGCCACAGCTCGCCGCTGGGCCCGCACCATGCAGCGGCATGCGTGGCGCCCGTGGCGCCCTGCAGCACTTGGTGCGCACGCATGGCGGCCAGGGCGCAGGCGACCGATGAGGCCTCCAGCGCCATGGGCGCCACGCGCCGGTCGCAGCGCGGCAGGGCGTGCGCCAGGCTCTCCGTGCCGCACAGCCCGCAGCCGGTGCGCCCGGCCAGGGTGCGGCGGCGCTCCTTCAGCCGGGTGAGGCAGCGGCTGGCGATCTCCACGTGCACCACCACGCCGCGGTCCACCGCCTCGATCTCCAGGTCATGGATGTCGTTGGCATGGTCCACCAGGCCTTCGCTGAGCGAGAAGCCGTAGGCGAAGTCTTCCAGGTCCAGCGGCGTGGCCAGCATCACGGCGTGCGAGATGCCGTTGAACTGCAGCGCCACGGGCACCTCGTCGGCCACGTCGTCGCCCACCACGCTGGCCACGCCGCCCTGGCAGCGCAGGGCCTGCAGGCGGCGGGCGCCGGGATGCGTCATGAAGTCGGCGGCGCCCATGTCATTTCCCCATCACCAGGGCGGCTTCGGCGGCGGCAGCTTCGCCGCGGCGCTCCAGCGCGTCCAGTTGCTGCCGGTTGAACGCCTCGTAGCCGCGCTGCCATTCGGAGGGCTGCGCCACCTTGCTCACCTGCACCGCGGTCACCTTGTACTCGGGGCAGTTGGTGGCCCAATCGGAGCTGTCGGTGGTGATGACGTTGGCGCCGGACTCGGGGAAGTGGAACGTGGTGTAGACCACGCCGGGCTGCATGCGCTCGCTCAGCACCGCGCGCAGCACCGTCTCGCCCGCGCGGCTGGTGATGCCGACCCAGTCGCCCTCGCGCAGGCCGCGCTCCTCGGCGTCGTGGGGATGGATCTCCAGCCTGTCCTCGTCGTGCCAGCGGTTGTTGTCGGTGCGCCGGGTCTGCGCGCCGACGTTGTACTGGCTGAGGATGCGCCCCGTGGTGAGCACCAGCGGGAAGCGGCGCGTGACCTTCTCGGCCGTGGCCACGTACTGCGTGATCACGAAGCGCCCCTTGCCGCGCACGAAGCCGTCGACGTGCATGGTGGGCGTGCCGGCCTCGGCCGTGTCCTCGTTGCAGGGCCACTGCACGCTGCCCAATTTGTCCAGCTTGGCGTAGCTCACGCCGCGGAAGCTGGGCGTGAGGCGCGCGATCTCGTCCATCACCTGCGAGGGGTGCGCGTAGGGCATGGGGTAGCCCAGCGCCTCGGCCAGCTTCACGGTGACTTCCCAGTCGGCCAGGCCGCCCAGCGGCTTCATGACCTTGCGCACGCGCGAGATGCGCCGCTCGGCGTTGGTGAAGGTGCCGTCCTTTTCCAGGAAGCTGGAGCCGGGCAGGAAGACGTGGGCGTACTTGGCCGTCTCGTTGAGGAAGATGTCCTGCACCACCAGGCACTCCAGGCGCGAGAGGGCCTCCGTCACGTGCTGGGTGTTGGGGTCGGACTGCACGATGTCCTCGCCCTGCACATACAGGCCCTTGAACGAGCCTTCCAGCGCCGCATCGAACATGTTGGGGATGCGCAGCCCCGGTTCGGCCGAGAGCGCCACGCCCCAGGCGGCCTCGAACTCGGCGCGCACGGTGCTGTCGGACACGTGGCGGTAGCCCGGCAGCTCGTGCGGGAAGCTGCCCATGTCGCAAGAGCCCTGCACGTTGTTCTGGCCGCGCAGCGGGTTCACGCCCACGCCCTCGCGGCCCACGTTGCCCGTGGCCATGGCGAGGTTGGCGATGCCCATGACCATGGTCGAGCCCTGCGCGTGCTCGGTCACGCCCAAGCCGTAATAGATGGCGGCGTTGCCGCCCGTGGCGTACAGCCGCGCGGCACCGCGCACCTCCCGCGCCGGCACGCCCGTGACGGCTTCGGTCGCCTCCGGCGAGTTGTCGGCCCGCGCCACGAACTCGCGCCACTGCCGGAAGCTGCGGTCCTCGCAGCGCTCGGCGATGAAGAGCTCGTCGAGCAGCCCCTCGGTAACGATCACGTGCGCCAGCGCCGTCACCAGCGCCACGTTGGTGCCCGGGCGCAGTTGCAAGTGGAAGTCGGCCGCCACGTGCGGCGAGGCCACGAGGTCTGTGCGCCGCGGGTCCACCACGATCAGCTTCGCGCCCTCGCGCAGGCGCTTCTTCATGCGTGAGGCGAACACCGGGTGCGCATCGGTCGGGTTGGCGCCTATGACCATGATCACGTCGGACTGCTCGACGGACTTGAAGGTCTGCGTGCCGGCCGAGGTGCCGAAGGTCTGGCCCAGCCCGTAGCCGGTGGGCGAGTGGCACACGCGGGCACAGGTGTCCACGTTGTTGTTGCCGAAGGCCGCGCGTATGAGCTTTTGCACGAGGTAGGCCTCCTCGTTGGTGCAGCGGCTGGAGGTGATGCCGCCCACGGCGTCGTGGCCGTGCCGGGCCTGGATGCGCTTGAACTCGGACGCGGCGTGCGCGATGGCCTCGTCCCAGCTCACCTCGCGCCACGGGTCGGTGATGCGCTCGCGGACCATGGGCTTGGTGATGCGGTCCTTGTGCGTGGCATAGCCCCAGGCGAAGCGGCCCTTGACGCAGGAGTGGCCGTCGTTGGCCTGGCCGTCCTTCCACGGCGTCATGCGCACCACCTGCTCGCCCTTGACCTCGGCCTTGAAGCCGCAGCCCACGCCGCAATAGGCGCAGGTGGTGACGACGCTCTTGGTCGGCATGCCCAGCGCGACCACGCTCTTGTCCTGCAGCGTGCCCGTCGGACAGGCCTGCACGCAGGCGCCGCAGCTCACGCACTCGCTGTCCATGAAGGCCTGGTCCTGCCCCGGCGAGACGCGGCTGTCGAAGCCGCGGCCGGAGATGGTGAGGGCGAACGTGCCCTGCGTCTCCTCGCAGGCGCGCACGCAGCGGTTGCAGACGATGCACTTGCTGGCGTCGTAGGTGAAATAGGGGTTGGACTCGTCCTTGGCCGCGCCCAAGTGGTTCTTGCCCTCCATCCCGTAGCGCACGTTGCGCAGGCCCACCGTGCCCGCCATGTCCTGCAGCTCGCAGTCGCCGTTGGCGGCGCAGGTGAGGCAGTCCAGCGGGTGGTCGGAGATGTAGAGCTCCATCACGTCGTGGCGCAGCTTCTGAAGCTTGTCGCTTTGCGTGCGCACCTTCATGCCGGCTTCGGCCGGCGTGGTGCACGAGGCCGGGAAGCCGCGCCGGCCCTCGATCTCCACCAGGCACAGCCGGCAGGAGCCGAAGGGCTCCAGGCTGTCGGTGGCGCACAGCTTGGGCACGGACACGCCGGCTTCGATGGCCGCGCGCATCAGCGAGGTGCCCGCGGGCACGGTGACGGCCTGGCCGTCGATTTCCAGCGTCACCTGCTGGTCCGAGGCGCGCTTGGGCGTGCCGTAGTCCACGTCGTCATGAGGCAGCATGTCGGGGCTCCCGGAATTCCTGGATCAGGGTTGAGGCTTGTTCTGTCGGGCTCAGGCCGCTTGCTCGTCGTCGCCGAGCAGGCCGAAGTCGCGCGGGTAGTGGTCGAGCGCGGAGAGCACGGGGTAGGGCGTCATGCCGCCCATGGCGCACAGGCTGCCGGCCAGCATGGTGTCGCACAGGTCGCGCAGCAGCCGCACCTGCTGAGGCCGGTTGTGGTTGCGGACGATACGGTCTATCACTTCCACGCCGCGCGTGGAGCCGATGCGGCAGGGCGTGCACTTGCCGCAGCTCTCGGCGGCACAGAACTCCATGGCAAAGCGCGCCATCTGCGCCATGTCCACCGAGTCGTCGTGCACCACCACGCCGCCATGGCCCAGCACCAGGCCCTGGGCCGAGTAGGCGTCGTAGTCCAGCGGGAGGTCCCACTGGGACTGCGGCACGTAGGCGCCCAGCGGACCGCCCACCTGTATGGCCTTCACCGGCCGGCCGCTGGCCGTGCCGCCGCCGATGTCGAACACCAGCTCGCGCAGGCTCAGGCCAAAGGGCAGCTCGAACAGGCCGCCGCGCTTGACGTTGCCCGCGAGCTGGAAGGGCAAGGTGCCGCGCGAGCGGCCGGCGCCGAAGTCGCGGTAGAAGGCGGCGCCGTGCTCCAGGATGGTGGGCACGGCCGCGAAGGTCAGCACGTTGTTGATGACGGTGGGCTGGCCGAAGAGGCCGCTCAGGGCCGGCAGCGGCGGCTTTGCGCGGACGATGCCGCGCTTGCCCTCCAGGCTCTCCAGCATGGCCGTCTCCTCGCCGCAGACGTAGGAGCCGCCGCCCACGCGCACCTCGATGTCAAACGCGATGCCGGAACCCAGTATGGACTTGCCCAGCACGCCCGCCTCGCGCGCGGCCTGCACGGCGGCCGTGAAGGTGCGCACCGCATGCGGGTACTCGGAGCGGATGTAGATGAAGCCCAGCGAGGCGCCCACGGCCAGCGCGGCGATGGCCATGCCTTCGATGAGCAGGTAGGGGTCGCCTTCCATGAGCATGCGGTCGGCGAAGGTGCCGGAGTCGCCCTCATCCGCATTGCAGACCACGTACTTGGTGTCGGAGGCCGCCTGGGCCACGGTGCGCCACTTGATGCCGGCGGGGAAGGCCGCGCCGCCGCGCCCGCGCAGGCCGGAGTCCAGCACCTGCTGCACGATGTCCGTGCCCGGCATGGCCAGTGCCGCCTTGAGGCCCTGCCAGGGCACGGGCGCCAGTGGGTCGTTGAGCCCGCAGCGGGCGAAGGTCAGGCGCTGCTGGCGCTTGAAGGCGGGCAGCTCTTCCACGGGGCCCAGGCGCAACGGGTGCTCGCCGCCTTGCAGCAGCCCGGCTTCGAAGAGGGAGCGCACGTCCTGCGGCTGCACGGGGCCGTAGGCGATGCGGCCGGCGGGCGTTTGCACTTCCACCAGCGTTTCCAGCCACAGCAGCCCGCGCGAGCCGTTGCGCAGGATGCGCACGGGCACCCCCGCGGCGCCGGCCTGCGCGGCGATGGAGCAGGCCACGAGGTCCGCGTCGGCGGCCAGGGCGGCGGCGTCGCGGGAGACGTAGATGGTGGTGGCGGCGTTGGCGTTCATGGCGGCTTGGCCAGCGTTGGCGTTCACGGGGCTCATCGCGCGCCTCCCACGTCGTCCAGCAGTTCATCGAGCTTGGCCGAACTCATGCGGCCATAGGGCTGGCCTTCCAGCATGACGGCCGGCGCCATGGCGCACAGGCCCAGGCAGTACACGGGCTCGACTTCACAGTGCGCGCCGCAGTGCTGCGCGTGGGAGAGGAGCTGCTCGCCGCCGACGCTGCGGCAGGCCTCGGCGCGGCAGACCTGCAGGACCGGGCCCTTGGGCGGCTCGGATCGAAAGTGGTGGTAGTAGGTGAGCACGCCATGCACCTCGGCGCGCGAGAGGTTCAGCGCCTGCGCGATCTGCGCCACGGCCTGTTGCGGCACGTGGCCCAGCGCCTCCTGCACGCCGTGCAGCACCGGCATCAGCGGGCCGTGCAGGCCGGCGCGTTCCGCGAGAACCCTGCCGACGGCTTGCCGGTCGTAGGAATCGGTCTGGTTCATTCGATGTCCCCTGGTGGCCTGTGGTTGGGCGGACTATCCAAGGGGCCTGCGAATTCGGCCGTTGACTGCGATCAATTTTCGGAAATCAAGGGAAAGCACTGACATGGGCTGATATTCCCGGGTCGAGACCTGTTTACTGCGCTGCAGCAAATACCCGGGTGACGAGCGCGCGGGCCATTGCAGGCACGGCATGAAAAGCGCAAGCCGGCGCAGACAAGCGCGTCTGACGTAAGTTGTATAGGCAACTACAAAGCGAAAAACACCTTCTGCACTGCGAACATCGTCGCAAGTGATTTGAAGGTGTACCTCTGAAGGCGGGTTCCCCGTGGGTTCTCCCGGGTGTTGTGCAACGTGACTTAGGAACCTAGGGAAACCGCCTATCCGAGTTTTTGGGTTATTGACCGCAGTCAAGAGTTTTTTGGGGGTGCAAATCCGACATTGGCTCCCGCCACCAACGGCTCCAACACCGAGGAGTGCAACCCAATGAACCCGCAGTTTCCGGCTTCCCAAGCCACGCCAGACATCGCTCGCGGCCCAATGTTCCGATGGGGACAGCTGCTCATAGGCATCGTCTGCATGGCGATGATCGCCAACCTTCAATACGGATGGACGCTATTCGTCAACCCCATTGCCGACAAGTACGGCTGGTCCCGGGCGGCCATTCAAATCGCCTTCACCATCTTCGTGCTCACGGAAACCTGGCTGGTGCCCGTTGAAGGCTACCTGGTGGACAAGTTTGGCCCGCGCCCCGTGGTGCTGGGTGGTGGCGCACTCTGTGGCATCGGCTGGGTGATGAACTCCTACGCCGACAGCCTGACCCTGCTGTATTTCGCCGCGGCCGTCAGCGGCGTCGGTGCCGGCGCGGTGTACGGCACTTGCGTGGGCAACGCGCTCAAGTGGTTCCCTGACCGCCGAGGCCTGGCCGCAGGCATGACGGCCGCGGGCTTTGGCGCGGGCTCGGCGCTGACCATCCTGCCCATCACGGCGATGATCAAGTCGCAGGGCTACGAAGCGGCCTTCTTCTACTTCGGCATCGGCCAAGGCATTGCCACCATGCTGCTGGCGCTGTGCCTGCTGGACCCGAACAAGGTCATGAAGACGGTCAAGACCATGGCCACCAACCTGCAGCAGTCGCGCCGCGACTACGCGCCCACGGAAGTGGTGCGCAAGCCGGTGTTCTGGGTGATGTACCTGATGTTCGTGATGGTGGCGGCTGGCGGCTTGATGGCCACGGCGCAGCTCGCGCCCATCGCCAAGGACTTCAAGATCGCCGACGTGCCCGTGAGCATCATGGGCCTGGCCCTGCCCGCGTTGACCTTCGCCATGGCCATCGATCGCGTGCTCAACGGCCTGACGCGCCCCTTCTTCGGCTGGGTGTCGGACAAGATCGGCCGTGAGCAGACCATGTTCTTCGCGTTCACCATCGAAACCATCAGCATCCTGGGCCTGTACCACATGGGCCACAACCCGCTGGCCTTCGTGCTCTTCACGGGCCTCGTGTTCTTCGCTTGGGGCGAGATCTACAGCCTGTTCCCCTCCACCTGTGCCGACACCTTCGGCTCCAAGTTTGCCGCCTCCAACGCCGGCATGCTCTACACCGCCAAAGGCACGGCCTCGCTGCTGGTGCCGCTGTCCAGCGTGCTGGTGACGTCCAGCGGCAGCTGGGAAACGGTATTCACCGTGGCGGCCGTGATGAACGCGGTGGCCGCGCTGATGGCCTGGTTCGTCTTGCGCCCCATGCGCCGCAAGTTCATCGACCAGGCCCGCGCGGCAGCGGAAGTGCAGCAGACGAAGGATGGCAAGTCCTTCGCGGGAGCCGCCTGACCACGGCCCCTGCTCACCCGTGCGCAGCCTACTCTGAACCACTCGCCGGCTGCGCACGGGCCCGCTCCCCAATGCCCTCCTTCCAGGGCACCAATGCACCATTGGGTGCGCTAACCACGAAGTGGTCAATTTCTGAAAATTGACCGCAGTCAATGGAACAAATCGCAGCGCCGGGTGAAAGTTTCTCCAAGCCCGGTACTGATCTCAGCCACCACGGCGACCCCAACAGCCACCTTTTGAAGCACGAGGAATAAGACATGTCCAGCGTCATCGAGAAGTCCCCGGCCACCCGCGTGGCACCCGTGGCCACCCTGGCGGAGACCGGCGTGCAGGCCGCGGCGCCGGTGGTGGAGCAGCAGCAGGAGCAGCTCACCGACGGCTTCCACCTGGTCATAGACGCGCTCAAGCTCAACGACATCGACACCATTTTCGGTCTGCCCGGCATTCCCATCACCGACCTCACGCGGCTGGCCCAAGCCGAGGGCATGCGCGTGATCTCCTTCCGCCACGAGCAGAACGCGGGCCACGCGGCCGCCGCCGCGGGCTTCCTCACGCAAAAGCCCGGCATTTGCCTCACGGTGTCGGCCCCCGGCTTCCTCAACGGACTCACCGCGCTGGCCAACGCCACGGTGAACTGCTTCCCCATGATCCTGATCAGCGGCTCCAGCGAGCGCGAGATCGTGGACCTGGCCCAAGGCGACTACGAGGAGATGGACCAGCTCAACGCGGCCAAGCCCTTCTGCAAGGCCGCTTTCCGCGTCTTGCACGCCCAGGACATTGGCATCGGCATTGCCCGCGCCATCCGCGCGGCGTGCTCCGGCCGCCCCGGCGGCGTTTACCTGGACCTGCCCGCCAAGCTGTTCTCGCAGACCATGGAGGCCGAGGCCGGCCGCCGCTCGCTGGTCAAGGTTCAGGACCCGGCACCGCGCCAGTTGCCCGCGCCGGACACGGTGGCGCGTGCGCTGGAGCTGCTCAAGGGCGCCAAGCGGCCGCTGATCCTGCTGGGCAAGGGTGCGGCTTATGCGCAGGCGGACACGGAAATCCGCGAGCTGGTGGAGCGCAGCGGCATCCCTTATCTGCCCATGTCCATGGCCAAGGGCCTGCTGCCTGACACGCACGTGCAGTCGGCGGCTGCCGCCCGCTCTTACGTGCTGGCCGAGGCCGACGTGGTGGTGCTGGTGGGTGCGCGGCTGAACTGGCTGCTGTCGCACGGCAAGGGCAAGACCTGGGGTGCCGAGCCCAAGAAGTTCATACAGATCGACATCTCTCCCACCGAGATCGACAGCAACGTGCCCATCAGCGCGCCGCTGGTGGGCGACATCGGTTCCTGCGTGTCGGCGCTGCTGGCGGGCATGGGCAGCGGCTGGCAGAAGCCGCCGGCCGAGTGGACCGGCGCCATCGCGCAGCGCAAGGACAAGAACCTGTCCAAGATGGCGCAGACGCTGGAGTCCAAGGCCTTTCCCATGAACTTCCACGGCGCGCTGGGCGCGATCCGCAAGGTAGTGCAGGAGCGGCCGGATGCGATCGTGGTCAACGAGGGCGCCAACACGCTGGACTTCGCCCGCTCCATCGTGGACATGTACGAGCCGCGCAAGCGCCTGGACGTGGGCACCTGGGGCGTGATGGGCATCGGCATGGGCTTCGCCGTCGCCGCGGCCGTGACCACGGGCAAGCCCGTCATCGCCATCGAGGGCGACAGCGCCTTCGGCTTCAGCGGCATGGAGGTGGAGACCATCTGCCGCTATCAACTGCCGGTGTGCATCGTGATCTTCAACAACAACGGCGTCTACAAGGGCACGGACGTCAACCAGACCGGTGGTGCGGACCCGGCGCCCACCGTGTTCGTCAAGGACGCCCGCTACGACTTGATGATGACGGCCTTCGGCGGCCACGGCGTCACCGCCACCACGCCGGACGAGCTGGGCCGCGCCATGCGCGAAGCCATCGCTTCCGGCCGGCCCACGCTGATCAACGCCGTCATCGACGAGACGGCCGGCACCGAGAGCGGCCGCATCACCAACCTCAACCCCACGCGTGCGGCCACCAAGAAGTAAGCCGCAGGCGAGCTCACAGCTTCACACCCACACACGCCCACACGGCAACCCATCAAGGAGCGAATCATGACGAAACCTCTTGAAGGCATCCGCATCATCGACTTCACGCACGTGCAAG
>NZ_BCTC01000106.1 GCF_001571085.1 Azohydromonas lata NBRC 102462 | reverse complement strand
CGTTCACGAGCGAGCGGGCCTACGAGGCGCCGCAAGGCGCGCTGGAGGCGGCGCTGGCCGAGGTCTGGGCCGAGGTGCTGGGGGTTGCCAGGGTCGGCCGGCACGACAACTTCTTCGAGCTCGGCGGGCACTCGCTGCTGGCGCTGCGGGTGACGACCCATGCACGCTTGCGCGAGCTGCCTGGGCTGGCGTTGAGCCTGCAGACGTTGATGATGCATCCGACCCTTGCGGGCCTCGTCGAGGCCTCGCGGCCCGGCGGTGCGCCAGCGTCGACGCTGATGCGGCTGAACCAGGCCGTCGATACCGTTGCGCCGCTGTTCTGCATCCATTCCGGGCTGGGCACCGTGCTGGGCTACCTGCCGATGGCCCAGCACCTCAATGGGCGGCGCGCGGTGTACGGCGTGGCCTGCCGGACGTTGACGGACCCCTCGTACCGCGACGAGTCGCTCGACCGAATGGCCGACGACTACGTGGCCATGATCCGCGGGATTCAGCCGGCGGGGCCCTACCACCTGCTGGGTTGGTCGCTCGGCGGCACCCTGGCCGCGCGAATGGCTGCGCGGCTGGAGGCCGAAGGCCAGGCGGTCGGCTTCCTGGGCCTGGTGGACTCCTTCGTGGCGCTCGACGATGCGCCCTACACGCTGGAGGATTGGCGCACGGGGTTTGCCGAGTTCCTGGCGTCGTTCGATATCCGCCTGGCGCTGGCGCTGCGGTTGCCCGAGACGCTCGCCGACCCGATGCAAGACGAGGCGCCGCTGCGGGACTGGGTCGAGCAGGCCCTCGCGGCGGGGGGGCTGCAAACGGACCACCGCCATGGCGACCTGGGCGCCGGCGAGCTCGTGCGCCTGTTCGTCGTGAGCCGCGGCCTCAGCGAGGTCACCTTGCGTTCGCGCGGGCCAGTTTCGCGTGTCGAGGCGGACGTGCACTGCTGGTGGGTGCGCGACCGCGCGCCCGCGCTGGTGCAGGGCCTGGCGGCGCAGTTGGGGGCCGAACGGGTGTCACACGTGTCGGTCGACGCCGATCACATCGGCATCGTGGCCAGCGAGGTGCTGCTGGCGGATCTGGACGCGCGGCTTGCACTGCTGCCGCTGTGCCGTGCGGGCTGATGCCGCTGAAGGAAGCCGGGCAAAAGGGGTGGTCCGGCGGCCGCCTCAAGCCCGCTTCGCACGGCTGCGGGTGTACGAACCTGCATCGTGCATTCGCCGTGACAAGCGCGAGCAGCCTGCCAGGAATGGCAGGCCGCTTGCGCAAGGGGTGCTGCACGGCGTGGTCCGCCACCGGCTCGAGGCGGCTTGCGGTGCCGCCCCATGGCCGAAGCCAGGCTCAGAACTGCATCTTCAGGTTCAGCGAGACGTTGCGCGCCTCGCCGACGTTGAGGTTGGACCAGCCGCCACCCGCCCAGTATTTGCGGTTGAACAGGTTGTTGACGTTGCCGATCAGCGTCAGCTCACGGCCCTGGAAGGTGAATTCGTGCGTGAAGCCGGCGTTGACCAGCGTGTACGCGGGCACTTTCAGCGTGTTGGCATCGTTGGCGAAGATGCCGCCGTAGTAGCGCACGTTCCCGTGCAGCTTGAGCCCCGGCACGGCCGGCACGCGGTATTGCGCGTTGGCCACCGTTTGCCAGCGCGCCGCATTCGACGGCGTGTTGCCGCGCAGCGCAGCGTTGTCTTCCGAGACCTTGTCGATGCTGGCATCGAGGAAGACCGTGCCGAGGCCCAGGTTGAGCGAGCGCGTCGCCTGCCAGGCACCAGACAACTCGATCCCGTTGTAGACCGTCATCCCGTCCTGCGTGAGATAGCGCAGGCCGTCGCGCAACTGTTCCATCTGGTTGGCGCGTTCCACGCGAAACAGTGCCGCGGTGTAGTCGACGCCTCTGGACGCGTGCTTCACGCCCATCTCGTATTGCTTCGAGACGGTGGCGCCGAGCACTTCGCCGGCATTCGCATACACCGCCCCGACGCGCGTGCCCGGTTCGAGTGCCTGCACGAAGCTGCCATACACGCGCGTTGCCGCGTCGGGCTTCCAGATCAAAGCCAGCGTCGGACTCGCCTTGCGTGCACCGTAGCCCGAATTGGTGGTAGGGTCGCCGTCCAGGTCCTTCGAGTCGTAGTCGGTGTAGCGAACGCCAACGATGGCCTCCCATTGGGCGTGCCACTTGATCGTGTCGCTGAGGAATGCGTATTTTTGCCGGACGTCGGCCGACGTGGGGGAGAGCGAGAAGTCCAGCGGCTGCGTGAAGCTGTGCGTCTGGTCCTGGTAGAGGTTGCCGTTGAAGTCGTTATCCCAGACCGTGACGTTGCTCCAACGGTCCTTGGCGCGCTGCAAGCCGACGCCTGCGACGATTTCATGGCGCACGCTGCCGGTGGTGAGATGACCCTGCAGCAAGCTTTGCCCATAGAAGGTGTCGAGCCTGCCGGCGAAGGTGTACGTGATGCCGGCGTAGTCGCCGCTGGCGTTGAGCAGCTCGGCGAAGCCCTTGTTCGACAGGTGATCCTTGCGCGCGAGGCCAAGCTGTGTCTTCAAGCTCCAGTCGGGGTCGAACTGCCACTTCAGCTCGGTTGAGGCCAGTTGGGTCTTGGTGCGGTAAAACGAGTTGGCGACGTTGATCTTGCCGTAGTCGTAGGAGACCCGCGGCAGCTTGCCGCCGCTGCCCGCGGCGTCATATTGGTTGACGTAGAACAGCAGCGGCTCACGCTTGAGATTGTTGTCCTCGTAGGCCACGGTCGTGAACCAGTTCAGCGTGCTCGACAGGCGTTGCTCGAAGGCCACGGAGGCTACCTTGCGATCGGGCTGGCTGTCGTTGTAGGCCGTGCCCTTTTCGGCTGCGAGGTTGACGCGCAGCGCGCTGTCTTCGCCCAGGCGCCGGCTGGTGTCGACATGCGCGCTCAGCACCCTTGGGTTGCGCCAACCCATCTCCACCGTGGTGGCGTCGGCCGCCTTGGGCCGCTTCATCTCGTAGCTCAGCGCGCCGCCGGGCTCGCCGAAGCCGTACATGAAGCCGGTCAGGCCCTTCAACGCGGTGACGCTCTCCACGATCTCGGTCGGGAAGTCGCCGCCCCAGTACAGCAGCAGCGGGATGCCGTCGATGTACATGTTGCGCACGCCCAAGCCGCGGATCTGCGTGCCCCACCAGTCGGTGGTGTATGACGACGATGGTGTGTAGACCGCCGGATCGTTGACGAAGATCTGGCCGATGGAGCGCGCGCTGCGCTCGGAGATCTGCTCGCTGTCGACCACCGTCAGCGAGAAAGGCGTGTCGAGCACGACCTTTTCGCCGAGCGCGCCGCTCGTCGACGGCTTGGCGAGGTGGCGCAGCGGCGACTCCTGCGGCGTGGCCGCCGCCTTCACCCTGATGGCCGGCAGGACGGCGTCATCCGGCGCGACTGCGCTGGCAGGCGCCGCGGGCGCTGCGGCCACATCGGCCGCATGAGCATGCGCATACGAGGTGACCATCAGCCCCGCAAGGGCGATGTTGAGTGCGTGTCCGATCGGTGTGAGGCGGCCTGGCGGGGTGATGTCGTGAACTCTGGTTTTGTTGTCCATTTTGAGTTTTCAGCAGATGTGAACGGGGTCATTGGGCTGTGCCGCGACGAGGTTTCCCGGCGCGGCATGCCGGTGGTGCAGCAGTGCGTCGCTGATCTCGCCGGAGCGCACCGCCGTCACGGACAGCAAGGTGTCGCTCAGGCCGTGCGAGGCTTCGTTGGTGCCTTGAATGAAGACGGCAGGGCGGAAGTTCGGCGCGCTCTTGATGCGGTAGTGGCGGTCGACTTCGAGGTCTCCCAGGTACGGCGCGAGGGGGGCGAGCAGCCCCTTGTGCTGTTGGCGTTCGTAGCCCGTGGCCAGCACGACGGCGTCGTAGCGCGTGGTGACTTCGCGCTCGGCATTGAGGTCGAAGAGCGTGAGCTCGATGCCTTGGGGGCCAGCCTGGACCTTGCGGACTTCATGGCGGCGCAGGAAGCGGTGGCGCTCATCGCCCCTGACGTTCTGCTCATAGAAGACCTTGAAGAGTTGCCCGATCAACTCAAGATCCGGGCAGGCATAGTTGGCGTGCCGGAACTCCCGAAGCATGTCGCTGCGCTCGCCCTGCGAGCGGCTGAACATGTGATCCACGAAGTCCGCGTTGAAGATCTCGTTCACGAACGGGCTGTCGTCCGCGGGCCGAATCGCCCGTGCACGCATGACCAGATCGACCTCTGGTGCGTTGGGCCTGCCGTGCAGGTCCATGAAAAGCTCGGCGGCGCTCTGGCCGGCGCCGATGATGGCAATCTTCCTGGCTTGAGCATTCCTGGCGATGCCGCGCAGGTAGTGGTGCGAGTGGAAGATGCGCGAATCGTCTTTGAATGGCTGGAAGAGCTCCGGAACGTGGGCGGTGCCCCCGATGCTCACCACCAGGTTGCGGGCCAGGCGGTCGTGCAGCTCTCCGGCCTGGTCGCGCGAGCGCACGCGCAGCAGCGGCACCTCGTCGCCTTGCTTTTCGGGAAGCACTTCGAGCACCTCCTCTCCATAGACGCAACGGTCCTCGAACTGCGTGGCCGCCCATACGAAGTAGTCGTTGAACTCGTGGCGGCTCGGATAGAACGTCTTGAGGTTGATGAAGTCCTGCAGCCTGCGCTTCTCGTGCAGATAATTGACGAAGGTGAAGCGGCTGGTCGGATTGCGCAGCGTGGCCAGATCCTTGAGGAAGGAGATCTGCATGTGTGCGTGCTCGAGCAGCATGTCCTTGTGCCATGTGAGGCTGGGTTGCCGCTCGATGAACAGCGGGTTGATGCGGCGACCGGGTTGCCGCTTCTCTTCCAGCGCGACGGCCAGCGCGATGTTCGACGGGCCGAATCCGATGCCGATCAGGTCGTGTTGCACGGTGAGACTCCTTGTGGTTCGGCGCGCGAAGGCGCCTCGTCCCCAGGCGGGGAAGGTGGCTGGTTGGATGGCGCCTTCTGTGCGCGCCATGGAGTCAGACGTGCGGGGGGCGTGGTTGTTTAGGCGCGCAGGGCTAAACGTTGGCGCGCTTGGTTCGTCTACATGGGCATGCCGGGTGCAGAAACGAGCCGTGTCGACGGTCCGCGACCGCGCCCTTTGCAACAACGCCCCGCATGGAACCCATGTCCAAGACCAAACTCGTCTACATCTGGTCGCTCCGCAACGCCGCTGCGGACCAGGCCGGCCAGCACATTGCCTACAAGGGCGGCAAGCGGTACATGACGTCGCCGCTCGAATACCTGGCACACGCCCTGGATCGGACGCCGCTGGGTGACGCGTACTCGCTGGAGGCAGTGATATTCGATGACGACGAAGGATCGCCGCGTGACCGTGAAAAGCTCCATGGCTATGGCTTCTCGCCACGGCCGGGGCAGCCATGGTTTTATCCGCACGATCTGGCGGTGCAGGGCCGCCTGGCCAGCGACTTGCTGATGGCGGTGCCGTCGACCTACCGGCGGCTGCCGCTGGATTCGCCGGATCGCGCGGCCGGCAAGCGCGCTTTCGAGGCCCGGCTGCTGGACAAGCTCGCGACGCTCGGCGCAGAGCTCGTCGTGCTCGACGGCCTGCTGGTGATCCTGGACGCGCTGGTGCGCCCGGGCGCGCCTTACCACCGCAAGATCGTCAACATCCACCCCGGCATCACCCGGATCGATTCGCCGTATGAGCGGCGAGGCGCCTATGCGACGCTCGACGCCCTGCACGGCGCGCGCGGGCAGCGGGTGGTCGACTGGGCCACGATGGCGACGCGGCCGGTGCCGCCGGTGCGCAAGACGGGCGCCTCCTTCCATTACGTGGACAACGGCATTGACTCCGGCGAGGTGATTGCCGACGTATTGAACACCGACATCGATCCGGCCGACACCATCCTGGAGCTGCGCTGGAACAACTTCAACCGCAGCCTTTTTCCGGCGTTGTACCGTGGACTGGCCACCATGGCGGGCCTGGAGCTCGCGCCCGAGCTGCCGGCCGGCGAGGGCACGCGTTGATTACCTTCTACAACGAGCGGCATGGGCAGCACCATGGCAAAGCCGAGATGTTCCGGGGCGAGCTGGTGCCTTGCTTCGAGGTGCCGTCGCGGGTGGAGCGGGTGCTCGCGGAGCTGCGCGGGCGCCGGCTGGGTGCCATAGAGGCGCCGCAGGCCTTTGATGAAGCCGTGCTGGAGCGGGTGCACGCGCTGCCCTATCTGCAGTTCCTGCGCGGCGCCTGGGAGGAATGGGTTGCGTTGAACGGCGGCAACGCGCAGCGCGATGCGCTCCCATCGGTGTGGCCCGTCCGAGGCCACCGCAGCGACGTGGTGCCGCAGAACTTTGCCGCCCGCATGGGGCTGTTCTCTTACGACGCGGGCACCCCGCTGACGGCGGGCACCTGGGACGCGGCCCGGGAAGGCGCCTGGTGCGCCTTGTCCGCGGCAGGCCGTGTGCTTGGCGGGGCGCGTGCGGCGTTCGCGCTCACCCGCCCGCCGGGGCATCACGCGGGGCATGACTTCTTTGGCGGCTACTGCTTCATCAACAACGCCGCGCTGGCGGCCCAAGCGCTGCGCGACGGTGGTGTGGAGCGCGTGGCCGTCCTCGACATCGACTACCACCATGGCAACGGGACGCAGACGCTGTACTACGACCGTGCCGACATGTTCTACGCCAGCCTGCACGGCGATCCGCTGACCGAGTACCCGTTCTTCCTGGGGCACGCCGATGAGACGGGGGTGGGCGAGGGCCTGGGCTGCAACCTGAACTTGCCCTTGCCTCGCGGCACCGGCTTTCCCGCTTGGCACGGCGCGCTGGGCCAGGCGCTGCGCGCCATCGCCGATCACGGTGCCGGCGCACTGGTCGTGTCGCTGGGGGTGGACACCTTCGAGGGAGACCCCATCTCGGGCTTCCGGCTGCGCCAGGACGACTACCTGCGCATCGGAGAGGCACTGGCGTCGGCCGGGCTGCCGACGGTGTTCGTGTTCGAAGGGGGCTATGCAGTCTCCGAAGTGGGCATCAACACGGTCAACGTACTCGAAGGGTTCGAGCAGCGCGGCGGATGATCCACGGTACGCCGCCACGCGGCGGCCGATGCAACGGGACAGGGCAATGAACAAGACGGGCTGGAACAAGGCGACGCAAAGGGTGCCGCGGCCGTGGGCCGCGCTGTTGGCGGCAGGCCTCATGGCGTGGCAGCCGGCGGCCCGGGCGCAAGAGGAGGCGCGGGCAGGAACGCCGGCGATCGAGCCGCCGTCCTTCGTGGAGATCCGCCGCACGACGGACGGCATTGCGCATGTGCTGGCCGGCAGCTGGCATGCGCTGGGCCGCGGGGTGGGTTACGCGCAGGCGCAGGACGCGCTGTGCACCCTGGCCGAGGCCTTCGTGACCTACGAGGGCCGGCGCTCGTGGTTTTTCGGCCCCG
The DNA here is from genome assembly GCF_001571085.1 of Azohydromonas lata NBRC 102462. Taxonomy (GTDB): domain Bacteria; phylum Pseudomonadota; class Gammaproteobacteria; order Burkholderiales; family Burkholderiaceae_C; genus Azohydromonas; species Azohydromonas lata. Next base: position 13,263 of record NZ_BCTC01000106.1, on the reverse strand, counting down.
ATGGCAGGCCGGCTCGCGACTCGACCTTCGGCCGGCCGAAAAACCTGGACCTGGACTTCTTCTTCCGCGCGTTCGCCGACGCCGAGGTGCTCGCGCAGTACCGGGCACAGCAGCCGGCCGAGCTGAACGAATTGATCGAAGGGTACGCCGCAGGCTACAACCGCTACGTGGCGAACGTGCGAAAAGCGCCACGGCTGGCCTCGCACCGGGCGTGCGCTCGTGCGGCCTGGGTGCGCAATATCGATGCGGACGACATCTTCCGTCGCCTCTATGCGGCACAGATTGCGGGTGGCTACGCGCACTTCATCGCCGAGATCACCGGCGCCGTGCCGCCGCAAGACCGGGCGGCCGCCGTGGCGCCCGCGCGGCTCGCGCTGCGTGAGCGTCTGGCCTATCGCATCGGCGAGCGCGAAGGCGTGGGCAGCAACATGCTGGCGTTTGGGCGCGAGGCCACGGGTGAGTCCGAAGCCGTGCTGTTCGGCAACCCGCACTGGTACTGGGGCGGCCCCGACCGCTTCTACCAGATGCATCTGACGATCCCGGGCCGGCTGAACGTGGCGGGAGCGGGATTCCTCGGCGTGCCCCTGGTGATGATCGGCTTCAACGAGCACGTGGCCTGGAGCCACACGGTGTCGGCCGCGCGACGGTTCGGCCTGTTCGACCTGACGCTTGACGAAGCCGATCCAACGCGTGTCCGCGTGGACGGCCAGGCCGAGGCCATGCAGGCGCGCACGATCCGGGTGGACGTGCGCGAGCGCGGCCAGCCTCGGCGCGTGACGCGCACGCTGTACCGCACCCGGCTCGGTCCCGTCGTCGATCTGGGCGGCCACCATGCCGCTTTCGGTTGGGGCCGTGGCCACGCGCTGGCGATACGGGACGTCAACGCGCAGAATTTCCGTGTCTTTCGCAACTTCTTCTATTGGAACCAGGCCCGATCGCTGGACGATTTCGTCGCCATCCAGCGCCGCGAGGCGGCCGTGCCCTGGGTCAATACAGTGGCCATAGGCCGGGGCGACGGTCGGGTCTGGTATGGCGACGTGGGTGCGGTGCCCAACGTGCCGGATGAGCTGCGCGCCGCCTGCTCGACGAAGCTGGCGAAGGGCTTCGAGCAGATGGACGCGATAACGCCTGTCCTGGACGGCAGCCGGTCGCGCTGCGACTGGCCGTCGGATGCCCGCTCGGTGCAGCCCGGCGCCATGCCTGCCGAGGCCATGCCCGGCCTGCTGCGCGAGGACTACGTGGCCAACATGAACGACAGCTACTGGCTGTCCAACCCGCGGCAGCCGCTGGAAGGGTTCGCGACCGTGCTGGGCGGCGAACGCCGCGCGCTGTCGCTGCGCGGACGGATGGGACACCAGATCGCGGCGGAGCTGATGCGCGAAACGCCAACGTCCGCGCAGGCCCTTGCCGCGCGCGTCCAGTCGGCCGTGCTGACGCCGCGCGCGTACTCGGCCGAGAAGTTCAAGGCTGAGTTGCTGGCCCAGGCTTGCGCCCAAGGCATGGTGGCGCTGCCCGTGACAGGGGACACCAAGGCCGGCGCGCACGCCCGCCAAGTGGACGTTGCGCCAGCGTGCCGCGTGTTGCACCGCTGGAGCGGGCGGGCGGATGCCGACGCCCGCGGCGCGCTGCTGTGGGACCGCTTCTGGGCCGAGTTGGAGAAGATCCCCGGCGACAGCCTGTACGGCGTGCCTTTCTCGAACGAGGCACCCTTGGAAACGCCTCGCGCTCCGCGCACGGAGGATGGCTCGGTGGCCCGCGCCCTGGCTGCGGCGGTGACTGCCTTTGCGGCAAAGGGGCTGCCGCTGGATGCGCCGTTGGAACGCCATCGCTTTGCGCGCACCGCCCAGGGGGCGGTGCCGATCTACGGTGGCTGCGGCCCGCAGGGCTACTTCACCGTGGCCTGCGCGGACGAAGAGAGCGCGGGTGATGCGCGCATGGGCCCCGATGCGCTGGCCAACAGCTATCTGCAGGTGGTGACCTTCGGGCCGGCCGGTGTGCAGGCGCACACCCTGCTGGCCCACGGGCAGGATGAGCAGGCGTTGCTTGGCGGGCGCGGCGCGGCGCCGGTGATCCGCTATGCCCGCAAGCAGTGGCTGCGCTTCCCATTCTCCGAGGCGGAGATCGCGCGGGATCCGGGCCTGCGCCGCAGCGTCTTGACGCCTTGACGCGGACCAGCCGGGACCCGCGCCCTCACGCGGGCCCGGTGGCGGCCTGGTGGCGGCAGGGCTTGCCATGCCGCGGGTCGAGCGGGCAGGCGCCGCAATAGCCTTCGCCGGGCAGCAGGTAGGACAGGCAGCACTGGCGGTGCAAGGTCAGCAGGCCGGCAGCCGGCGCAGCGGCCTGGCGCCGGTGCATCGGGTTGTCGCGGCCGTCCGGCCACGCGGGGCGGTCCAGCAGGGCCGTGCGGTCCTCGACCAGTCCGGGCACGGGGCCGGCCAACCGAAGCGCCTGGCTGAAGATCGTCTCAAGGTGGCGGGCCGTGTTGCCCCACAGGATCTTCGTCGCCAGCCGGGTGTGCTGATGGATGGCGGCGAACAGCGGGTCGAGGTGATCGTGCAGCAGCGATTCGTAGCGCAGGGCCGTGCCGCTGCCGGGCAAGGCCTGTCCTTGCTGGGAAATGTGGAAGCCGGCCACCTCGCCGTGTTCGTTGAAGCGCACGGCGATGTGCGCTGCGCCCACCTCGAACCGGTGATGCAGCAGGCTGGCTGCCGCGACCACGGGCAGCAACAAGGCCCAAAGGTATCTGAGGCTCCAGGCCGAGGCGGCCGCACGCTGGTCCTGCCCGGCCACGCCCAGATGACGGGCATGGCGCCGCAGCAAAGGGGTCAGCAGCCCAGAACCGTGCAGCAAATCGGCCAGGACCACGGCGTCCGCCGGCCGCCGCGACGAGCACTGCAGCGATTCGCCGTGGCGGGCCCATTCGCCCTGGAAGATCGGGGCCAGCAGCGGGATCACGGCTTCGCCTCCCGCCGGGGCGGCATCGATGGGTGCTCAACAGGAATTGGAATCTGCATCCCCGGTATGACGAACGAGCGGCCGGCCCGTTCAGTCGGGTAAACAGATGCGGGGCTGGTTCGTCTTGCCTGGGTGTACCCAACGACTCCATTCAGACAAGGTGATCCGCCCGTGCTTTCCTACCTGATCCAACAGTCGCGCCATCTGCTGATCGCGGCCAGTCTGAGCAGCGTCGTCGCGGGCGTGTGCAGCGTGCTGCTCGTCACGCAGATCAATGCCGCACTGACGGCTGGCAGTGCGGCCGACCGCGCTGCGCTGGCCTTGCGATTTGCCCTGATCGCGGTGGCGGCCATGCTGAGCCAGATGCTGGCGTCGGTGCTGTTCGAGCGGCTGAGCCAGCGGGCGCATGCGGATCTGCGGCGCTTCATCTCGGCGCGCGTGGTCCGCACCGATTTCCGCAAGCTGGAGGACATCGGCGGGCCGAGGGTCCAGTCGGCACTGGCCGAGCACAGCGCGCGCGTGGCCGAGTTCTTCGTCAGCTTTCCCATGATCCTGGTCAACGCGATCATCGTGGCGGGCTGCCTCGCCTACATGGCCTGGCTGTCGTGGCAGGTGTTCCTGGCAGCCGTGCTGGTGATCGGCCTGGGGTCGCTGGGCTACCACCTGGCCCATCTGCGGGCGATCCGGCACCTGGAGGCGGCCGCCGAGGAACAGGACCGGCTGTTCGACCATTTCCGCTCGCTGGTGGACGGGGCCAAGGAGTTGCGGCTGAACGCGGCCAAGCGCGCCCGGTTCTCGAAGGACGTGCTGGGCGGCTCCATCGAGACCGTGCGGCGCGAGCGCGCCTTCGGGATGTCGGTGTTCGTGGTCTCGGCGGCGTGGGGCAACTTCCTGGTCTACGCGTTCATCGGCCTGGTGCTGTTCATGCTGGTCGGCGACGTGGCCGACAGCGCACGGGTGATGACCGGTTTTGCACTGGTGTTCGTCTACATGGTGGCGCCGCTGGAGGGCCTGTTGCTGGCCCTGCCGCGCGCGAACCTGGCCAAGGTGTCCGGCGTGCGCATCGACGAGATCACGCGCCAGCTCGAACCCACCGAGGCGGATGCGCCGGAGCAGGCCACGCCGGACCTGAGGACGCTGACGCTGCAGGGCTTGCGCCACCGCTACTACCACGAGGGGAGCGACGACCTGTTCACGCTCGGCCCGGTGGACCTCAGTTTCTCTCCCGGGCAAATCACGTATCTGGTGGGCGGCAACGGCAGCGGCAAGACCTCGCTGGCCAAACTGCTGGTGGGGTTGTACCGTCCGGAGCAGGGCGCCATCCTCTTCAACGAGGACGTGGTGGACGACGCGAGCCGCGACCGCTACCGCCAGGCGTTTTCGGCCATCTTCTCCGACTTCCATCTCTTCGAGCACTTGCTCGACGGCCGTGTGGCGGACCTCGATGCGCGCGGCAACCAGCTCATCGAGAAGCTGCACCTGCAGCACAAGGTGCAATTGAAAAACGGGGCCTTCACGACGCGGGCGCTGTCTCAGGGCCAACGCAAGCGCCTGGCGCTGGTCGTGGCCTATCTGGAGGATCGGCCTTTCATGGTCTTCGATGAATGGGCCGCCGACCAGGACCCCGTCTTCAAGGAAGTGTTCTATCGCGAGCTGCTGCCCGCGCTCAAGGCGCAGGGCAAGTGCGTGCTCGTGATCTCGCACGATGACCGCTACTTCCACCTCGCCGACCGGCTGGTGCGCATGGAAAACGGACAGGTCGTGGCCGTGGAGGTGCCACCGTCCATGGCGGCCGGAAGCCTAGCGCCGCTGCGGCCATCGCAGCCTCCTTCCGAGCAGGGCAGCCCCGGTGTCGCGGTGCACCGATTCGCGGCAGACGGCCGTGCAGATGATCGTGCCGTGGCCTGATGACGTTGGTTCGACATGAGCGGGCAGGCCTCACGCAGGTTCGGCGCTTGGCGGCATGCGGTCGGCGTGGCGCCGTGGTCTGGGCCGCCGTGCTGGCGGCCAGCGTGGCGGGGGCGTCGCCGGATCGGGTTCCTTCGGGGCCCGCCTTGCTGCCGGCCGCCTTGCGGCTGAGCCACGCCTTGCCGGATGGGGCGGCTGCGCCGGTGCTGGCCGATGCCACGCCCATCGGGGGCTTCGTGCAGGTCGCGCCGGTGACGGGCTCGATGCCGACCCGCCGCACCGAACTGCGCATGGCCCACGACGGCAAGTTCCTCTACGTCAAGGTGCACGCCTTCGATCCCGAGCCTTCGGCCATCGTGGCCCAGCAGATGCGGCGCGACGTGGAGGACATGCTCACCGAGGACCAGGTCACGCTGGTCTTCGATCCTGACGGCGAGGGCCGCAACGGCTACCTGTTCGCCGTCAACGCCAACGGTGCGCAGTTTGACGCGCTGGTCTTCGACGGTGGGCAGATGCGCTACGACTGGGACGCCTTGTGGCGCAGCGAAGCGCACATCGGGGCCGACGGCTGGCATGCCGAGATCACGATCCCGCTGTCGGTCTTCGGCCGGCGCGGCCCCGTGGACACACAGACGCTGCGCATGTGGCGCTTCAATGCCGAACGCTGGATGCCCCGCGGCAGCGAGCGCTCGCGGCTGGCCGGCATACAGCCGGACAAGCAGGTGTACTCCTTGGGGGATGCCTTGCCCCTGCCGGCCATCACCTCGGAGCAGGATGACTGGGGGCTGAGGCTCAAGCCGTCGCTGCGTGTCACCCGCGAATCGGCCGCCGCCACGGGCACGGGCCGTGCGCGGCAGCGCCTGGAGCCAGGCCTGGAGGTGTTCCACGAGAGCACGTCGGGCCTGCGCACCACGGCGGCCTTGAACATCGATTTCGGCGAGGCCGAGGCCGACGAGCGTGCCGTCAACCTCACGCGCTTCGAATTGCTGCGTCCCGAGAAGCGCGAGTTCTTCCTGCGGGATGCGGGCCGCTTCACCTTCGGTGGATTGGTGGAAAGCGCCGTGATCCCCTACTACTCGCGCCGCATCGGCCTGGACGAGACGGGGCGCGCGCGCAGCCTGGACGCCGGCCTCAAGTTCTCCGGCCAGTGGTCCGGCTTCGACTTCGGCCTGTTCGGTGCCCGCGTGGCAGGTGGGCCCACCGAGCCCGGCGAGCCGGACCAGCCCGCGGCCGACGTGGCCGTGCTGCGCGTTGCGCGAGCGCTGGGCGAGCGCAGCCGCATCGGCTGGATGGCCACGCGCGGCAACCCCGAGGGCACTGCGGGCAGCGCCCTGTGGGGCATGGACTACCAGTACCGGAACACCGATTGGGCGCTGCCCGGCGGCCAGGGCGGCAAGACCCTGGAGACGCATGCCTGGGTGCAGCAGTCCACCAATGCGGGCCTTGGCAACGGCCAGGCCTGGGGCGGCAGCGTGATGTTCCCCAACGTCGGCCTCACGGGCAGCGCCGATTGGCAGCACGTCGACGCGAGCTTCAAGCCCGCCCTGGGCTACCTGGCGGAGGCCGGTGTGACGCGGGGGCAGGGCCAGATCGGCTGGTGGCATCGCACCGCAGAGGGCGGGAGCATCATCCCGGAGGTCGACTGGAACTATCGACGCAAGCTCGACGGCACCGAGAAGTCGTGGCTGTTGAATCCCGAGATCGGCTGGACCAGCGCGGCCGGCGACACGGTGATGGCCGAGGTGTTCTTCGAGGGCGATCGCGTGGCCTCCGCCTACAGCCCGGTACCCGGCGTCACCATCCAGCCTGGCAGTTACGGGTGGCACTACCTGTTCGGCTACCTGGAAACCGCCCCCTCGCGGCCGGTGTCGGCCGTGGCGGAGCTGCGCAGCGGCGGCTACTACGACGGGCATCGGGACGACCAGACGGTGCACCTTGCCTGGAAGCCCAGCCCGCACTGGGGCTGGCGGGTAGGCGTGGCGCGCAACGCCATCAGCCTGCCAACGGGCAGCTTCACCGTGCGCACGGCCAGCCTGCGCCTGGACCACACACCGCATACCCGTCTGGCCCAGAGCCTGCTGGTGCAGTGGGACAACGTATCGAGCCAGCTGGGGGTGAGCGCGCGGCTGCGCTGGTGGTGGGCGCCGGAGCGGGAGGTGATCTTCTCGCTGGACCGGCTGGGCTACACCGGCGGGCAGCGCGAGCTGCTGCCCAACCAGACCCGCGCCATGCTCAAGCTGGTGTGGAATTTCGAGCGCTGACACGGATCGCTGCGCATACGGTGCGCCTGGTCGAGTCGCAATGTGCGGCCCGCTGCAAGGGCTTCAATGCAGTGGTTGCGCAAGATGCTATGGCGGAAAGTGATATGGCAAACAAGTTGCAGCGGTTGATTCCTGCTGTCCCTGCTGTTCCCGCTGTTGGCGGCGCATCGCCGGCAGTGCAACTTCAATTGGAGGAGGGTTCGCCGGCAACGCCGGATTTCGCCTGGGAGCTTCATGGCCTCGGCATTCGGCCGACGACCACGCGCTTGCAGATTCTTGCGCTGCTGCACCGCGAGCAAGGGCGCTGGATGCGCGTGGGAGAGGTCTACAGCGCCTTGTTGGGCCAGAACGGCGAGGAGGCCTTGCCCAGCATCTACCGCAACCTCAAAGACCTGGAGCGGGCGGGCCTGGTAATGCGCATCTGGGAAGAGGGCAGCCGCGGTGTCCACACGGTGTACCAGCTTCGCAGCGACCGGGCCACCCCGGCCGCCTTCGTGCTGGTTTGCGAAGGCTGCAACGCGCGGTTCGCTTCGGCGGATCCGGTGCTCAGCAAGGCGCTGCACATGGCGCGGCAAGCCGCGTCGGGCGAATCGGAGCTGCCCCTCACATTTCGCATTGCATGCCTGAATCAGCATGCCTGCGCCAAGGCTGGGCGGGCGCGTGACGGGATGCCTGGAGCTCGCAAGCCGCAGCCGATACCGGTTTGACCGTGCGTTCAAGCTACCTGCCATGGACTGCGCCGGCCTTGCTGCCGGCCACCCGTCGCTTGCCCATACGGGCAGGTGGCATACGGGCCCACCGGCGCAGTCCCTGCGTGCTCACGCCTGCATCTCCCCGAACGTGATCCGCACCGTCTCCAGATGGCGCCGCAGCGCCTCCAGTTGCGCCTGCAGCACCGGCGCGTCTGCGTCCGCGTGCTCGATCTGCTGGCAGCAATGCGCCGCCCAACGGAAGCCGTGCAGGGCGAAGCTGCCCGCCAGCCGGTGCGCGATGCTGCGCAGCGAGGCACCGTCGCCCTCCCGCAGGGCTTGCGCCATCTCGTCCAGCGCCTGCCGGCGTGAATGCAGGAAGCTCGGCAGCGTGTCGCGCAGGTCCGGGTCCAGCTCAAGCGCCGCTTGCGGATCGGGCAGTGGTTGCGGCGGCACCGGCGACACAGCAGTCTGCCCGCCCGGCACGCCGCCCGCGCCGCGCAGGGCGCGGTGCAGCTCCTGGCGCCCAACGGGCTTGCTCAGGTAGAGGTCGAAGCCCGCCTGCAGGCAGCGGCTGCGCGTGGCCTCGTCCTCGTGCGAGGTCAGCGCGACCACGAGCGTGGGCCGGCAGCGCGTTTCCTTTTCCCGCGCGCGCAGCGCCTGCACCGCCTCGACGCCGCTCATCAGCGGCATCTCCAGGTCCATGAAGATCACGTCCGCGGGCTGCGCTTCGTGCGCCTGCAGCGCCGCGCACCCGGTCGCGGCCGTGCGCAGCGTCAGCGGCGGGCTCGGCAGGCTGCGGCGCATCACCAGCAGGTTGTGCTCGTCGTCGTCCACGATCAACACGTTCAGCCGCGGCAGCTCGGCCTCGTCCGGGCGGTCCGTGTCCTGCGGCGGCGCGTCCGCCGGCCGGGCCGGTGCCGCGCCATGCCCGGCCGCCGAGCGCAGCCGCAGGCTCAGCGTCGTGCCCTCGGCCTCGTCGGTGCGCATGACCAGCTCGCCCTCCTGGATGCGCGCCATCAGCCGCGCCGAGTAGGTGCCGAAGCCCGACCCGTCACTCTTGCCGGCGGTGGCGTACTTCTCGAAGAAGCGACCGCGCACCGCCGCGGGCACGGCACCCAGGTTGTGGATGTGCACCCACAACGGGTCGCCCGGCACCAGGCGGATCGTCACCACGCTGTCCTGCGGCGCCGCCTCGATGGCGTTCTTGAGCAGGTTGGCCAGGATCGAGTAGCACAGCGTCTCCTCGGCCAGCGCCAGCATCGGGGCCGCCTCCGGCCCGCTGCGCTGGCGCACGCACACCGACACCCGGCGCGCGGCCGTGAGCGCCCCCAGGTCGGCCACCACCTTGTGCAGCAGCAGCTCCAGGTCCACCGCCGCGGGTTCGAAGCGGTAGCTGCCCTGCTCCATTTTCAGCAGGTCCAGCGACAGGTTGACCATGGTCAGCACGCGGTAGCCGGCGCGCTCGACCAGCGCCAGCAGCTCCGCCTGGTCGGCGTTGAGGGCGCCGGCCTCGCGCACCAGGCGCGGCAGCGCCACGATGCTGGCCAGCGGCGTCTTCAGGTCGTGGCGGCTCATGCGCTCGACCTCCTCGCGCAGCCGCATGTTCTCCTTGAGGTAGGTGTTCTGCAGCTCCAGTTGTGCGGCTTGCGCAGCCGCCTGGCGCGCGACGTCGCGTTCGCGGCGCGCGGCCAGTACCTGGTCGGCCATGCCGATGGTGAGCACCAGGGCCTGCCACACCAGCGACAGGGCGTAGAGGAATTCGCCTTCGAAGGGCAGCCGCACGCCCATGCCTTGCAGCGCGCGCAGGGCCACCGATACCGTCAGCGGTGCCCAGCTCACGATGTAGTAGACGGCATAGCGGTTGCCGCGCAGCGTCATGCAGACACCGGTGCCCAGCAGCAGCAGGTAGTTCACCAGGATTGCCACCGAGAGCACCACGCCGGCGTAGTCCAGGTGCACCGGCGACAGCAGCAGCAGGGCCGCCCCGGCGAGCGCGGCCGCGCGCAGGCGGGCGTACAGGCGCGACAGCCGCGGCGCCTGCTGCGGCAGCGACAGGAAGCCGCGCGTGAAGCCCAGCGAGAACACCATCGCCAGTGTCGCCAGCAGCCACTGGCCATGCATGCCAAGCCGCGCCCACAGCGCGCCGCCGGGCCAGGCGTAGACGTAGCCGGCGTTGCAGGCCGTGAACAGCAGCAGCGTGAGCTGGTAGAGCGTGTAGTGGCCCAGCATGCGCTCGCGCAGCACCGCCCAGTAGCAGGCGGCGATGACGGCGAAGGTCAGCACCGCCGTGTAGAACACGGCATTGCTGACCAGGCGCAACCGCTCCTCGGCGCGCCAAGCCTCGGCATCCATGAGCTTGACGCGCACGATCGCGCGGTGCTGGTGCGACACGTGCAATAGCAAGGGCGTGCCGCGCACCAGTACGTCGGGCAGCTCGAAGACCTGGGCGTAGGCCGCCACCGGCATGTCCGGCGCGGGCCGCAGCTTCGTCCGCGTCTCGCGCGCGCCGTAGGGCAGCACCAGCGTCAGCGGCCCCGACACGTTGCCCTCCACGATCAGTACCGACCGCACCGGCAGCATCGAGGGCGTGATGCGCAGCCAGCTGCCGTGGTCCCGGAAGGGCAGCGTGAGCTGCACGGCGTCGGCCGACAGCGCCGGCGCCTGCCGCGCCGCGTCGACCTCGCGCACGCTGGCATCCAGCGCCAGCAGCTCGACCTTCAGCCGCACCAGCGGGGACGGCGCCGCGCCCGCGACGCCACAGGCCAGCAGCGCGCCCAGCAGCCACAGCCAGCGCAGCAGCCTCGCGGCGGCGCAGGTTCGCACGCCGCGCGTCATGACGCCTCCACGAAGCGCACCGGCGTGTCGTCGAGGTGGCGGCGCAGCTCGTCCAGCCAGGCAGCCACCTGCGCCGGCACCGGTGCGGGCGCGTTCTCGATGCGCAGGCAGCCCTGCGCCGCCCAGGTGTAGCCGTAGAGCGCGAAGCTGCCGGCCAGCCGGTGCGCCAGGCGCCGTACCGCCGCCAGGTCCTCGTGCGCCAGGGCCTGTGTGGCCTCTTCGATCAGCGCACGGCGCGAGGCCAGGAACGCGGGCAGCCGCTCGCGCAGGTCCGCGGGTACGAGCACCGGCCGGTCATCGCCCGGCACCGGCCCGCCCTCTGTGCCCCGCTCGGCGGCCTCCGGCTGCGCCTTGATCTCGAAGCGGTAGCCCACGCCGTAGACGGAGTGGATGAAGCCATGGCCGGGCGCGGCGGCGGCAAGCTTGCGCCGCAGGTTCTTGACGTGGCTGTCCACCGCGCGGTCGAACACCTCGGTGCTGCCGTCGTACGCCAGCTCGATGAGCTGCATGCGCGAGAACACCCGTGCGGGCTGCGCCGCCAGCACCCCCAGCAGCCGCAGCTCCTGCGGCGTGAGGTCCAGAGGCCGGCCCCGCCACAGCGCGCGCTGGGCCACGGCGTCCAGCTCCAGCAGGCGTGGCGGCGCTGTGGGCCGGGCCTGTGCCGGCGGCTGCGGCAGCCGCCCCAGGCGGCGCAGCAGCGCCTGCACGCGCGCCACCAGCTCGCGCGGGCTGAAGGGTTTGCACAGGTAGTCGTCGGCACCCAGGTCGAAGCCCAGCAGCCGGTCCATCTCCTCGCCACGGGCGGAGACCATCAGGATAGGCACGTTGCTGAAGGCGCGCAGTGCGCGGCAGACCTCGGTGCCGTCGGCGCCGGGCAGCATCAAGTCCAGCAGCACCAGGTCTGGTGCGTGCGCGCGCACGTGGGCCACCACCGCGTCGCCGCGCGACAGGCGCTCGGTGCGCAGCCCGGCGCGCTGCAGGTGCTCCTGCTGCAGCGCGGCCACGTGCTCGTCGTCTTCCACCACCAGTACCCGTGGCGCTTGCCCGGCATCGTTCATTTTTTTCCTTCCCCAGCGCCCTCAAGCCCTGCCTGCCAGGCGGTCCGCGTCCCGGCGCAGGCCATCGAAGCCCGTGATTGTTCCTTCACCGGCGGCAGGGGCCGCCGGCCGCGGCTCAGGCGCTGACCACGGCGCGGATGCGCGCCAGGATGTCGACTATGGGCGCGTGCTTGGACACGCCTGGGCGCCCGGCGATGACGCCGTCGAGCTGCGCCGACTCGCTGGGCGAGACGATGGAGGTCAGGTACAGGAAGGGGATGTCGCGCGTGTCCGGCGCCTGCGCCAGCGCGCGGCAGACGGCCCCGCCGTCCATGACCGGCATGTCGATGTCGCACACGATGACGTCCGGGTGCTCGCTGCGCGCCACCTCCACCACGCGCGTCGGGTCGTTGACCGCGACCACGTCGTAGCGCGACCCCAGCTTGATCTGCAGGTAGTCCGTGACCGCCGGGTCGTCATCGACCAGCAGGGCTTTTTTTCTCTCGCTCATGACTGCGGCTTCCTCTTCGCGCCCGCGGGCCACTTCGCAAGTGGCCTGGCTGCGTACGCGGCGCATTGTCCGGTGCCGGGCGGGTGGCGCCCAGGCTTGCCCGAGATGGGTGGCGGTTCTCCCAAATTCCTCCACATTCGCCGCTTAAAAACCGTGCCATGCCGTGCCGGGGTGCCCGGCCAGAAGAAGTGCGGGACGGCGCCTGGACGGGCCCTCCTGCGGCAACCAGCGCAAATCAGTCAGGGGAGGAATCGGTCATGGGCATGTTCAGTTGGGCCAAGAAGGCCTGGAGCGATGTATCGAGCACGGTGACCAGCTGGGCCAAGACGGTGGAGAACACCGTCAGCGACATCGGCAATGACATCCAGAGCCTGGGCGACGACTTCGCGGCGCTGGGCAATGACATCAAGGGGCTGGCCGAGGACATCGCCAAGCTCGGCTACACCAAGAAAGACTTCGGCAACGGCAACGACAACTACACCTCGTGGTCGTTGGGCGCCAACATCCTCAACGGCAACGGCGGCGACGATACGCTCAAGGTGACGGCCGGCGCCTACAACGTGCTGCGCGGCGGCGACGGCAACGACACGCTCACCATCACCGTCGGCGGCTACAACAAGATCGACGGCGGCAGCGGCAACGACACCATCTCGGTGAGTGCCGGCATCTACAACGACCTCTCCGGCGGCGACGGCGACGACACCATCACGGTGGACGCAGGCGCGGTGGCCGTCGTGGACGGCGGCAACGGCAACGACAGCATCAAGGTGCTGGGCGCCAAGAACACGGTCAACGCCGGCTGGGGCAACAACTACGTCTACGCCGTCGGCGGCTCCAACAGCATCACGGCCTACGGCAACAACGACACCCTCGTGGCCTACGGCGGCTCCAACAGCATCAGCGCCGGCGACGGGGACAACAGCGTCGAAGCCACGGGCGGCTCCAACACGGTCACCGGCGGCGCGGGCAAGGACACCGTGAGCGTCAACGGCGCTTACAACAAGGTCACCACCTACGCCGGCAACGACAAGGTCAGCGTGCTGGCGGCGTCCAACACGGTGGAT
>NZ_BCTC01000105.1 GCF_001571085.1 Azohydromonas lata NBRC 102462 | reverse complement strand
CTGTTCCCGTCCATCGTCACCGTGCCGGCCCGGTGGTTCGCCGGCTGATTGCCAGTGGCACACAACAAGGCGAGGCAAGGGCGCCGACTGCAGCCCCGCTCACTTCGACAAGCTCGCCGCCAGCCACTCCACGAAGATGTCCCGCAGCGGGTGCAGTGAGCGCCGCACGGGCACGACCACGTTGTAGCGGCCCTCGGCGCCGACCACGGCGTCGCCCAGGCGCACCAGCGTGCCGTCCTCCAGGTGGCTTTGCACCAGCAGGCCCCAGCCCAGCGCAATGCCGTGGCCGGCGCGCGCGGCCTGCAGCACGTCGGTGTAGTGGTTGAAGCGCAGCCGCGGCTGCGCCCCGGCCGTGGCGATGCCCGTGCGCATGAACCAGTCCTGCCACGAGTACCAGGAGCGGTCGATCGCGTCCTGCTCGATCAGCTCCAGCCCCGCCTGCCGGAACGGCGCCTGCCCGCCGCCCATGCGCTGCGCATAGGCGGGCGAGCACACGGGAAACACCTCGTCGGCCCGCGAGGCCAGCACCACGCCGTCCTCGAACGGCGGCAGGCCGTAGCGGATGATCACGTCCACGTCGCCGCTGTTGAGGTTGAAGCGCGAGTCCTGCGACATCAGCCGGATCTGCGCCGACGGGTGCAGCTTGCGGAACTCGCCCATGCGCGGCAGCAGCCAGAAGGTGGACAGCGCCAGCGTCGCGCCCACCGTCACCGTCTCCTGCCGCTTGGTGGAGCGCACCATTTCCACGCTCTGCGCGATGTTGGCGAAGCTCAGCGCCAGCGAGGAGGCCAGCACCTGGCACTGCGGCGTGGGCTCTATGGCGCGGTGGCGGCGGATGAACAGCAGCGTGTCCAGCTCCTGCTCCAGTTGCGCCACCTGGCGGCTCACCGCCGCCTGCGTCACGCCCAGCACGCTGCCCTCCCTCTCTTCGCTGCTGTCTTCACGCCGTCCCCATCACGCACTGCCGGCGGGGCTCTACACGCGGCCTGACGTGTTCGAGGCCGACATGCAGGTGTTCTTCCAGAACCACTGGATCTTGGTTGGGCTGGAATGTGAAATTCCCGAGCCGGGCGACGCGCAGGTGCTGGACATCGGCAAGGCCGGGCTGATCCTGCTGCGCGACGACGACGGCCAGGTGCGCGCCTTCCACAACACCTGCCGCCACCGCGGCGCGCGCATCCTCGACGCCGGCGCCACCGTCATCTCCAAGCTGGTGTGCCCCTACCACCAGTGGACCTACGAGCCCACGGGCGAGCTGATCCACGCGCCGCACATGGGCGTGGACTTTGACAAGTCCTGCCGCAGCCTGAAGCCCGTGGCCGTGCGCAACGTCGGCGGGCTGCTCTACGTCTGCCTGGGCGAGAACCCGCCCAAGGACATCGCCGTGCTGCAGGACGTGATGGAGGAGCGCCTGGCCCCCTACGGCCTGCGCGACGCCAAGGTGGCGCACCAGGTGGACGTCATCGAGAAGGGCAACTGGAAGCTCACCATGGAGAACAACCGCGAGTGCTACCACTGCGTGGGCAGCCACCCGGAGCTGTGCGTGACCTTCTTCGACCTGGACTTCGGCTTCGACCCCGCCGCCATGAGCGCCGAGGAGCGCGCGCGTGCCGAGCAGCACGTGGCCGACCGCATCGCCCGCGAAAAGCGCTGGGAGGCGGAAGGCTTCAAGTCCTCCCACGTCGAGCGCGTGATCGACTGCGAAACCAACTTCCGCACCCAGCGCCTGGCCATCAACGGCGGCGGCGAATCGCAGACGCCTGACGGCAAGGCCGCCTGCGCCAAGCTCATGGGCAGCATGACGCGCAAGGACCTGGGCGACACGCACCTATGGGGCCACAACGGCTGGAACCACTTCATGGGCGACCACGTGGTCAGCGCCATGGTCATCCCGCTGACGGCCGACACCACGCTGGTGCGCACCAAGTGGCTGGTGCACAAGGACGCCCGGGAAGGCGTGGACTACGACCTGAACAGGCTGACCGACGTGTGGATCGCCACCACCGACCAGGACGCCGACCTCGTCGCCCGCTCCCAGGCCGGCGTGCAGGATCCCGCCTACGAGCCGGGCGTCTACTCGCCCCACACCGAGAAGCAGCTCGACAACTTCGCCTCCTGGTACGTCCAGCGGATGCAGACCCATGGCTACTGAGCTGGCATGGCCCACTTCCTGCGCCCCGGGCGCGTACTGGAACCGCGAGGCCGACCAGGACCTCGTGTGCGTGGATGTGCGCGCCGAGACGCACGACGTCAAAACCTTCACCTTCCGCGCCCGCGAGGAGCGCTACTTCAGCTTCACGGCGGGGCAGTACTTCCTGTTCGAGCTGGACATTGACGGCGAGGCGCACAGCCGCTGCTACAGCGTCTCCTCCTCGCCGCTGGTGCCGCGCGCCATTGCCATCACCGTCAAGCGGGTGGAGGGCGGCAAGGTGTCGAACTGGCTGCACGACCACCTGGCCCCCGGCAGCACGCTGCGCGCCACCGGCGCCTCCGGCACGTTCACCTTGCCGGCGCAGGCGGACACCCCATTGCTGCTGGTGTCCGGCGGCTCCGGCATCACGCCCGTGATGTCCATGGTGCGCGCCCTGGCCGATGCGCGGCGCTACCCGGACGTCGTGTTCCTGCACGCGGCGCGCACGCCGGCGGACCTGGTGTTCCGCGACGAGCTGCTCTACCGCGCCAAGACCACGCCCAACTTCCGGCTGCTGTTCCTGCCCGAGAGGGCGGGCGACGAGCCGGGCTACACGGGCGTGACGGGGCGCGTGTCGGAGGCGCTTTTGAAAGTGGCGGTGCCTGACCTGGCGCAGCGCACGGTGATGTGCTGCGGCCCGGCGCCCTTCATGAAGGCGGTGCGCGAGCTGGCGCTGGCGCTGGGCGTGCCGGCCGGGCGCTACTTCGAGGAGAGCTTTGACGCCGCGGTGCTGGACGAGGAGGGGGCCGCTCCGGCGGCAGCCGCCGCGGCCGAGGCTGCCGCCACGTTCAAGGTCAGCTTCGCCAAGCAGGACAAGTGCATTGCCGTGGGCGCCGAGCAGTCGGTGCTGGCCGCTGCCCGCCAGGCCGGCGTGCGGCTGCCGTCCTCCTGCAGCAATGGACTGTGCGGCACCTGCAAGTCGAAACTGGTGTCCGGCTCGGTGGACATGAAGCACAACGGCGGCATTCGCCAGCGCGAGGTGGACGCGGGATTCTTCCTGCCCTGCTGTTCCAGGCCGCTGAGCGATCTGGTCATAGACCGCTGAATCGCCACCGCGGCTTTTCAGTTTCCATTGCGCACCAGGCGGCGCCGTGATGAACGGCGCCGCTTTTCATTGGGCCGCACCGCGCAGGCCGGCACAGGTTTTCACAAGCCGCATAACCTGGAGTCATGCCGCCTGGAAAATAAAGCGCATTGACGCTCACAGCCTGCCCGTCGAAAACTTCACCCTGAAAAATGGATTCGAATTTCGGCGTGAAGCAAAAGGCTGTTGCATGAAAAAACTGGACCGCCACGACCATGGCGTCATCTGTGTGCTGTTGTCGGTGGCGCTGTTTGCCGCCTACGACACGGGCTCCAAACTGGTCAGCGCCAGTGTTCCCCTGGTTTTGATTCTCTGGGTGCGCTATGCCATTCAAATGATCTGGATGGGCTTGAACCACCAGCGGCATGTGCAGGGCAAGGTTTGGCAAACCCGCCGGCCCGTCCTGCATGTCTGCAGGGCCTTGATCCTGCTGTGCTGCAATGCATTTTCCGTGCTCAGCTTCAAATACCTGCCCGTGGGCGAAGTCACGGCCATCGTCATGCTGATGCCGGTATTGATGACGGTATTTGCCGCCAAATCGCTGGACGAGCCCGTGGACCGCCTGCAATGGGCTTTGCTGGCCTTGGGGTTGGCAGGGGTGCTGTGCGTGGTTCGCCCCGGTTTGCGGCCGTGGGATGCCGCGATATGGCTGCCCATTGGGTTCCTGCTGACGTATACGGCCTTCCAAGCCGTGACCGGCGTGATCGTCAAGACGGAATCCACCGATTCGGTCTTTTTCTACACCAGCGTCACGGGTTTCACGGCACTGAGCTTGTTGCTGCCCATGGTTTGGGCCGGTTGGCCCGCGTTTTCCTGGGGTGCGCTGATTATCCTGATCGCCACGTGTTCCGCCGTCGGCCACCAATTGCTGGTGCTGGCCTACAGCAGGACCATGGCCTCCGCGCTGACGCCTTTCCTGTATTGCCAACTGGTTTTCGCTGCCTTGGGAGGCTGGCTGGCTTTCGGAGAAATTCCAGATGGGCCGGCGGTGTGGGGTGGCCTGTTGATCATGGGCAGCGGCGTGTGGAGCGCGCTGAGAAAACGCGGGGCAGCCGGGCAGGACACCCAGGTGCAGGCGCGGGTTTTGGCGCCGCGAAAGGCGGCCTAATCAAGGCCTTGCCTGATCCACTGCAGCAGCGTTTGCACGACGGGCCGATTCTCATTGCCCGGTGCGATCACCGCGTAATAGCTTTCCGAAGGCTGGACGGTGGCCTGGGTGATGCGGACCAGGCGGCCCGCGGCCAAATCGTCCTGGATCAAGGCACGCCAGCCCAGCGTGATGCCTTGGCCATGCAAGGCGGCTTGCACCGCATCGTTGAAAAGCGTGCAGCGCAAGCTGCAATTCAGGCGCGGCCTGTGAAACCCCAAATGCTTGAACCACTTGTCCCAATTCATCCAGTCCTCGGACGTGGCGTCGTAATCGATCAAGGGCTGCGAGGCCAGGTTTTCCGTGGTGATGGGCTGCGGATGGACGGCCAACCAGGCGGGCGAGCAGACGGGAAAGGCTTCGTCCTTGAACAGGAAAATGGAGGTGCCGTCCTGCCATTGGCCGTGCCCCCAGCGCACGGCCACATCAAACTCATTGCGCCGCAGGTCGGCATTGAACATCTGCGTGGTCAACCGCAACTTGATGGACGAATTCATGGCGCGCAGTGTCGCCAGATTGGGCAGCAGCCGAAAATGGGTGAGGGCGGCCGTGGAGGCGAGAATGATTTCCTGCTCGAAGTGGCCTTGTGCCAGCTCATCGTAAACGCTGGCAATCCCTTGCAGGGCCCCGGACATGGCCACGGACAAAGCCTTGCCCTCGTGCGTCAAGGCGATGGAACGATACTGCCGGACGAACAAGGCCGCACCCACCGATTCTTCCAGCAGCTTGATCTGCTTGCTCACCGCCGCCTGGGTAACGCCCAATTCGGCCGCGGCCTCGGTAAAGCTTTGAAGCCGGGCCACGGCCTCGAATTGAACCAGCGCCATCAGCGACGGAAAAAGGCGCCGGTATCCCTTGGCGGGCTGCGTGGGCATTCTCATGCGTTTAACTGTTCCATCAAACCTGCCGGAACCTTATCCCGCAGCGTACATATTCCTTGCAAGAACAAAATCAGGCTGCCCGACCCTGCTCGAATGAGCCGGGCCGGGCAGCCTTTTTCAAAAGCTCGTGGCGATCAGCTCAAATTACTGGGGCAGCCAGGCCTTGACCTTTTCCGGGTGGTTGTCCACGAACTTCTTGGCGGCAGCCTCGTAATTGTTGGTACTGTAGCCTTCGGCTTCGATGCTTTCAACGTCAGCCAAATCCAGCTTGAAGTTTTTCACGAAAGCGTAGGCCTGGGGAAACTTGGACGCAAATTGCTTGGAACCGAAGGCGTGGATTTGCTCCTCGCCACCCTGGCTGCCTTTGGGGTCCTTCAGGTAGCGCATATTCCACTTCTGGAACAGCCAATGCGGGCTCCACACCGTGGCCACCACCCATTGCTTTTGCGGGTAGGCGCGGGAAATGGTGGCCAGCATGCCGGCCTCGCTGGCGGACTGGAGTTTGTAGCCGGCGGCGCCCAGGTCGTATGCCTTCATCGTCGCCTCGGCGGCACGCATCACGCCGCTGCCGGGCTCGATACTCTGCACGGTGCCGTTGAACTTGGCCTTCACTTCCGGCTTGGCCAGGTCGGCAATGGAGGAGACCTCGGACTCCGGCACGTAGGCAGGCACGGCCCAGCCGTTCTTGCCGCCCGTGTAGAGGACGCCCACGTCATCCATTTCGGACTTGTACTTCTCGTAGTAGGTGGCGTGCGTCACGGGCAGCCAGCCGCCCATCATCACTTCCAGGCTGCCGCGGGCCACGCCCTGGTATTGAATGCCGATATCGGCGTTCACCAATTGCACCGGTTGCTTGAGCTTGGTTTCCAGCACGTATTTGGCAACGTGCACGACCGCCATGACATCCGCCCAATTGGTGTAGCCGATTTTCATCGGCTCCGCCGCAACCGCCGTGCCGGTGCCGGCACCCAGGGCAACGGCTGAAAACGTCAGCGTTGCGATGCAGGATTTGATGAAGCTTTTGCTCATGGTGACCTCTCCTTCGTGTGGTGAAACTCAAAATCGGGTTTGGGGATCAGGTGCGGAATGCGCGGCTCAAAGGGCTCTTGGCCTTGGACGCGGCGGGCTTGGCTTTCTTGGCCTTCCTGACGCCAAAACTCTCGGTCAGGCGGTCCAGAATGATGGCCAGCAGCACGACGCCCAAGCCGCCTTCGAAGCCGATGCCGATATCCAGGCGCTGGATGCCGCTGAGCACATATTCACCCAGGCCACCGGCACCGATCATGGACGCCACCACCACCATGGACAGCGCCATCATGATGGTTTGATTGACGCCGGCCATGATGGAGGGCAGGGCGTTGGGCAACTGGATTTTCCAAAGCATTTGCCACTCGGTGCTGCCGAAGGATCGGCCGGCTTCCAGCAATTCGGGGCGCACCTGGCGAATACCCAGCGTGGTCAGGCGGACGACGGGCGGCATGGAAAACACGATGGTCGCCAGCACGGCAGGCACCTGGCCCAGGCCGAACAGGATCACGGCCGGAATCAGATACACGAAAGCCGGCATGGTTTGCATGAAATCCAGTCCGGAGCGCATGACGACGCCCACGCGCTCGTTTTTCGCGCCCCAAATACCCAGCGGCACGCCAACGGCCAGGCTCAGCACCGTGGCCGCAATCACCAGGGCCAGGGTGGAAACCGTCTGGTTCCACAGCCCCATGTAATTGATGGCGCCCAGGGCCAGACCCACGAAAATGGAAAATACCGGCCCGCGCCGCCACAGCGCCAGGGCCACGAAGGCACCCAGCATCACATAGAAGGGAATGGCGGCCAGTCCCTGTTCCAGCAGCCTGACCACGCTGCTCAGTCCGGCCGAAAAGGCATCGAACCAGCTTCCAAAATGGGTGATCAGGAAATTGACAAACTGTTCGGCGAATTGGCCGATCGCGGAGGAAGTCGAGTTCATGCCATTCTCCGTTCCATCACTTGCTTGAGAATCGTTCGGCAGGACACCACGCCGGCCAGGCGGCCAAAGGTGTCGATGACCGGGACGTCGTGCGTCTGGCCCAGGGCAATATCGGCGAGCTGATGCAAATCGGCATCCAGCGATACTGCACCGGCGTCGGCCAGGAATGCCTCCTGCATGGAACCGGAGCCGGCCTGGTGCAGTGAATTTTGAGTGACGCAACCCTGGTATTTGCCGGATTCGTCGCAGACGTAGGCACACTCCATGGCACCGTCTATCATCTGGTTCAGATAGCGGGAGGCCGGTGCGCCGGGGTTGCAGGTGAAGGTGTTGCGTTCCACGCGCGTCAACATATTGGACGCCTTGAGGAAGCGCGACACGTCCACGTTGCGGAAGAAATCACGGACGAAATCGTCGGCCGGGGACTGAATCAATTCCGAGGGCGTGCCGACCTGAATCAGGCGGCCGTCCTTCATGATGCCGATGCGGCCGCCGATCTTGATGGCCTCGTCAATATCGTGGGAGATGAAGACGATGGTGCGCTGCTCTTCCTTTTGCAGGCGCAGCAGCTCGTTTTGCATTTCCGAGCGGATGAGCGGGTCCAGCGCGGAAAATGCCTCGTCCATCAGCAGCACGGAAGGGTTGACGGCCAGCGCACGGGCCAGGCCCACGCGCTGCTGCATGCCGCCGGACAATTCGCTGGGCAGCAGCTTGGCGTAGGAATCCAAACCCACGCGGGCCAGGGCGGTCTGGGCGATGCCGTAGCGCTCGGCCTTTTTCATGCCGGCCACTTCCAGGCCGTAGGCGACGTTGTCCAGCACGTTGCGGTTGGGCAGCAGCGCGAAGGACTGGAACACCATGGCCATTTTCTGGCGGCGCACGGCCTGCAATTCGGCGGCCGACATGGGCGCAATATCGCGGCCATCGAGAATCACCTGGCCGGCCGTGGGCTCGATCAGGCGGTTCAACAGGCGCACGAGAGTGGATTTGCCTGAGCCTGAAAGGCCCATGACGACGAAAATCTCGCCGGCACGCACGGAGAGGCTGACATTTTCCACCGCGACCATGTTGCCGGTCTCGGCAAAAATGTCGTTGCGGCCCATGCCTTGGCGCATCAATTCCAAGGCGCGCTCAGGCTTGGGTCCGAAAATCTTGGACAGGTTTTTCACCTGCAACAACTCGGTGCCGGAGGCGGCGATAGATCTGGCTGCAGACGACGCGGCGGCCGCCTTGACTGCACCCGGATGTACCGCTGCGCTTTGCGTGAATGTCAGGCTCGTACTCATTGGCATATCCTCATGATTTGATGCTGCTCGATGCCATCTGGATATTGGGTCGGCTTGGACAGGGCGTTTGGGCGCCCCGTCGTTATTCAGGGCCGAATCAAATGTTGGCGGCTTCGTTGTCCGTGAGATCCAGCCAGATCGTCTTCAGTTGGGTGTATTGGTCGTGCGCGTGCACCGACTTGTCGCGGCCGCCAAAGCCCGACTGCTTGTAGCCGCCGAAGGGGGTGGTGGAGTCGCCTTCGCCGAAGGCATTGATGGTCACCGTGCCGGCCTTGATGGCGCGGGCCGCGCGCAGGGCGCGCGTGCCGTTGGCGGTGAACACCGAGGCGGTCAGGCCGTATTCGGTGTCGTTTGCGATGGCAACGGCCTCCTGGAGGCTCTCCACCGTGAGCACGGCCAGGATGGGGCCGAAGATTTCCTCGCGGGCATGGCGCACGCCGTTGTGCTCGATGTCCAGGATGGTGGGCTCCACATAGCGCTCGTCGCTGGTCTTGCCGCCGTACAGCACCTTCTCGCCCGTGCCCAGGAACGACTTCACCTTGGCGAAGTGCGCGGGGGAGACCAGCGGGCCGACGCGGTGCTCGGGGTCCAGCGGGTCGCCCACGCGCCAGGCGTCGGCAAGCTTGAAGACCTTCTGCAGCAGCGCCTGCTTGACGTCCTTGTGAACGATGAGGCGGGAGATGGCCGAGCAGTTCTGGCCCATGTTCCAGAAGCTGCCGTTGACGATGTGGGCGGCCACGGCGTCGAGGTCCGTCACGTCGTCCATGACGATGCACGGGTTCTTGCCGCCCAACTCCAGCACCACTTCCTTGAGGTTGCTCTCGGCGGCGTACTTCAGGAAGCGGCGGCCGGTGGCGGTGGAGCCGGTGAAGGAGACGGCGTCCACGTCCATGTGGCGGCCTATGGGCTCGCCCACCGCGGAGCCGGAGCCCGTGATGACGTTGAGCACGCCCGCGGGCACGCCGGCCTCCAGGGCCAGTTGGGCCACGCGCAGGGCGGTCAGCGAGGTTTCCGCGGCGGGCTTGACCACCAGCGAGCAGCCGGCGGCCAGCGCCGGGCCAATCTTCCAGGCCAGCATGAGCAGCGGGAAGTTCCACGGCAGCACCAAGCCGACCACGCCGATGGGCTCGCGCACGACCATGGCCATGTGCTGGTTGGACGCGGGCGCGACCTGGTCGTAGATCTTGTCGATCGCCTCGGCGTGCCAGCGCAGGCAGTGGATGGTCTCGGGCACGTCCACGGTCTGGGTGTCGAACACCGTCTTGCCGCTGTCCAGGCTCTCCATCACGGCCAGCTCGTGGGCATTGGCCTCCATCAGCTCGGCCAGGCGCAGCAGCACGTGCTTGCGCGCGGTGGGGTGCTGCCTGGACCAGCGGCCGTCGTCAAAGGCGGCGCGGGCGGCGGCCACGGCCACGTCCACGTCCTGCGCGTCGCAGGCGGGCAGTTGGGCCAGCACCTCCCCCGTGGCCGGGTTGCTGGTGGAGAAGGTCGCGCCGCAGGCGGCGACGTAGGGCTCGCCGTTGACGATGGCCTGGGTCGGCAGCTTCAGCCCTTGGGCCAGTTGCTGGTAGGCGGTCTTGGTCAGCAATTCGGACATTTCAAACTTCCTGTGTGATCAGGTGGGTGAGTGCAAGGTCTGCCGTGGGTGCGTCTCGTGGACGGCGAGGTTGAAAGACGCGGTTGAAATTCAGATCGACGGGGCCGGCGCAGCGAATTCGTCGGCTTGTTCGTGTGCTCGCGCTGCGCAGGTCCGCTTGCTGCCTCCGACATTTGCACTACTGATTGTCTACAAATGGTAGACCTAAGGGTAAAATTTTTTACTGGGGTTTGTCCTAGGCGTTGCGTTCCGGCAGGGGGAAGAGCGGGGGGCGAACGCCTGCTTGCGGCGGGTTGTGCCGCGTGTTGGACGGTGCGCCCACGATATGCAGCAGGCCGGCCCGTGTGAGGTCGATTGCGACACGGGCGAGACGGATTGCGACAGTTCGGGGGAGGCTCACGGGCGGGGCGTTTTGCTGCTGTGGGTGCCGGTACTTCGCAAGCCCCGTGCCAAGCTCGGCCAGGCGCTCGGGGCCTGGGCCGCCGGCCCATCGGTCCCAGGCGAGAAATGCCGCATCTTGGGAAAATGCCCGGCACAAAAGGAAAATTTGGCTTCCTGGCGGTCGCGTGCTTGCAGGTCGCGGTGTTGGTCGTTGCGGTTTCAACGGCTTCACGGGTTGCCGCAAAGCGGCACCGCGGCTGGTTCATGCCCGGGGCTGGCGGGTGTGGCCGGCCCGCCTGGAGGGGGCGTCTCAAGGCTGTGCATGCGGCCCTGTGTTGGGGCCTGGCCATGCGCCCTTGCGGTGCAGGTTGCGGGGGCAACGGCGGGGCCGGGCACGCCGCCGCGCCTGGGCGCTGCGCCCCGGGCCCTTGGACGGCAAGACGGGACGCCCAACGAAAAAACGCGGCAGCCCCCAGGGGGTGCTGCCGCGCAAAGCGCCTTTAATTGCCCGACCGTCCAGTCGAGCTGCAAATCAATCAGAACGAGTGCGAAATACCCACGCCGTAGGTATTGAAGGCATCGTCCGGGCGCTTGCGGTGGGCAATTTCGCCGTACACCGTGGTGCGCTTGGACAGCGAATAGAAAGCGCCGCCGCTCACGATTTTGACCTGCTTCACGCCGTCCACGTCCACCTGGCCGTAGCCGCCTTTGAGCGTGGTGGCGCCCAAGCTGTATTCGACGCCGGCGGTAAATGCCTTGGCCTTGGACGTGTCGGTCTTGCTGACGTTGTAGACGGCCATCACCGTCACGGGCGAGAAACTCACCTTGGCGCCGATCAGGTTGTCGGTATGGCCGGCGCTGTTCTTGCTGTGCGCGCCCAGGGCGGAGAAATTGCCGCCGTTATAGGTCAGCGCCGTGCCCAGGGCGCGATTCTTGTCGCCATCCACCTTTTCAGGCGAGCCGCTGAAATGCACGGCAAAACCGTTGAAGGTCGGCGAATCGTAAAAGATGCCGTTGTTCAGGCGGCCGTAATCGGCGGACGGGGCGGCGCTGGTGCCGTTGCCGCGCGGGTCGGATGGGAAGTTGTAGTGCCAGGTATCCCAGGCCGGCGAGGCGACGCGGTCGAAGTTGTACCAGGGGTCGAATTGCCAATCGAGGTTGTTGACGGCGTCCAGGCGGCGGCCGAGCTTGATCGTGCCGAAGCTGCCCTTGAGGCCGACGGTGGATTCGCCGTGGAAGAAAGGCTTGTTGGTGTTTTCCAGCGTGCCCGTGTCCGGCTCGAAGCGGGTGGTGAGCACGAACAGGGCGGTCATGCCGTTGCCCAGGTCCTCCGTGCCGCTGAAGGTGAGGTAGCTGCGCGAGATGGGGCCGACGTTGGTCACGCGGGTGTGGCTGTCGCGGTACAGGCCGATGTCCACCGTGCCCGAGATCGTGACGTTGGACTGGGCCTGCGCGCCCGGAAGGGCCAGCAGCGTGGCGGCACAGGCGCACAGCAGTTGTTTGCACGCAGTAGTTTTCATGGATGACTTCCCCTTCAGGCAGGTTATTGGCGGACCCCTTGTCCGCTGACTTGAGAAAAACAACGAATAACAAGTCGCCGCTATTTCAATAGCGGTTCAATCTGCCGCGGCAAAGTCCATGGGGCGTCGGGTCGATTCATGCCCCTCCAAACAACCGCGTGAAATTCTGCAAAATCCCGGGCGTGCGCATGCCCCGAGAATGGGCGCACAGGGTCGTGAATGTTCAGGGAATCGTCGCGCACGGAATCACAAATCCGTGCAACTTCTAAAATACTGTTTTGGTCTTCTGTCTACAAATAGTAGAACAGTTATACGTTGCGAACAATAGGGTTTTCACCTTTTTGCCGCAGAAGCTGCAATTTTCATTTTTGGTAAGGCATGGAGTGGGTTTATCGGGGCTTCGCGCGCCGTGAACAATGTGGATTGCGACGATTTTTATGCGAATTGCGACAAGGTTTTCGCAATTCGATGGAAACCCTGCCGGCGCGGGCGCCCGCGTCGGCAGGGCCCCCGCGTGCCCCGCGCCATGGCGTCAGGCGTAGACGGGGAAGTCGCGCGTGAGGTGGGCCACCTGGTTGCGCACCTCGGCCAGCGTGGCGGGGTCGTTGGGGTGGTCCAGCAGGTCGGCGATGAGGTGGCCGACCTTGCGGGCCTCTTCTTCCTTGAAGCCGCGCGTGGTCATGGCGGGCGAGCCCAGGCGGATGCCGCTGGTGACCATGGGCTTTTCCGGGTCGTTGGGAATGGCGTTTTTGTTGACGGTGATGTGCGCCTGGCCCAGCAGCGCCTCGGCGGCCTTGCCGGTGATGCCCTTGGGGCGCAGGTCCACCAGCATCACGTGGCTTTCGGTGCGGCCGCTGACGATGCGCAGGCCGCGCTCCACCAGCGTCTGCGCCAGCGCCGCGGCGTTCTTCACGACTTGCCGCTGGTAGCGCTGGAAGTCGGGCTCCAGCGCCTCCTTGAAGGCCACGGCCTTGGCGGCGATGACGTGCATGAGCGGACCGCCCTGCAGGCCCGGGAACACGGCGCTGTTGATGGCCTTCTCATGCTCGGGGCGCATGAGGATGATGCCGCCGCGCGGGCCGCGCAGGCTCTTGTGCGTGGTGCTGGTGACGATGTCGGCGTGCGGGATGGGGTTCGGATATTCGCCCGCGGCGATCAGGCCGGCGTAGTGGGCCATGTCCACCATGAGCAGCGCGCCGACGTCCTTGGCCACGCGGGCGAAGCGCTCGAAGTCGATGCGCAGCGCGTAGGCCGAGGCCCCGGCGATGATGATCTTGGGGCGGCTCTCGTGGGCCTTGCGCTCCATGGCGTCGTAGTCGATCTCTTCCTGCTCGTTGAGGCCGTAACTCACGACGTTGAACCACTTGCCGCTCATGTTGAGCGCCATGCCGTGGCTCAGGTGCCCGCCCTCGGCGAGGTTCATGCCCATGAAGGTGTCGCCCGGCTTCATGAGGGCCATGAACACGGCCTCGTTGGCCTGCGCGCCGGAGTGGGGCTGCACGTTGGCGGCCCAGCCGTGCTTGTCGGCGCCGAAGAGCTGCTTCACGCGCTCCAGCGCGAGCTGCTCGGCCAGGTCCACGTACTCGCAGCCGCCGTAGTAGCGGCGGCCCGGGTAGCCCTCGGCGTACTTGTTGGTGAGCTGGCTGCCCTGCGCGGCCATCACGGCCGGCGAGGTGTAGTTCTCGCTGGCGATCAGCTCGATGTGCTGTTCCTGGCGCTGGTGCTCCTGCTGGACCACGGTCCACAGGTCGGGGTCGACGGCTTTGAGGGTCTGCTTGGCGTAGGTGAACATGGTGGATGCCCAGGTTGTGGTGTGGCGAGAAAGCTCATCTTCTGGCGGGGGCGCCGCGCACGCGTTGCGGCTTGCGACGTCCGCTATGCCGTTTCTGACATGGGCGCCAGGCGCGCGGGCGGCACTTCGAAGCGCTCGTCCAGCAGCAACTGGCCCGCGGGGTCGAAGGCGCTCAGGCGCAGGGCGCAGCCCGCGGCGGCACTTGCATGCGTCATGTGGCGGCGCGCCTCGAAGGCGATGCGGCGCTGGCCCAGCAGGCGGATTTCGCGCTTGTCCTGGATGCGGCGCAGCAGCCGCGAGGTGGAGCCCGCATCCAGCCGGTCCATGTCGAACCCTTCCAGGCCCAGCATGACGGCATGGTCCATGGCCGTAGCCGCCGGCCCGTGAAGCTCGCATTTCAGGCGCCACGTGCGCTGCAGCAGGCCGCCGCGCTGCAGCGCCTGGGCGAAACGGCGCGCCGCGTCCATGGGCGCGGCGGTGGCGGGATCAGGAACCAGATCGGGGGCCGGCGAGCCGGCCTGCAAGGCGGTGGAGAGCGGCATGGCGGTTGGGCTGCGAAGCCAGTGATGCAGGGCCCATCGTGCGGCGCAGGGGGCGCCGGCACGCTGCCGTTTGCGACGTGAAGCTGTCGCGATGCGACGCGCCCGCCTGGTCGTTGGCCGCGCGCCTCAGCGCGCCTCCACCCGCCCGCTCTGGCGCACTTCGCGCGGGCTCATGCCCATGGCCTTGCGCACGAAGCGGGAGAAGCTCGCGCCGTCGTGGAAGCCGCATTCGAAGGACACCTCGGTGACGTCGAGGTCGGTGTTCTGCAGCAGCCAGCGCGCGCGCTCCAGGCGCAGCTTGGTGCGGTACTCGGCGGGGCTCAGGCCCACGTCGCGCTGGAAGCGCCGCTCCAGCTGGCGCCGGCCTATGCCCAGCGGCTCGCACAGCTCCTCGATGGGCGCGGGCGAGTGCAGTTGCTGCTCCAGCAGCAGCATGGCCTTGTGCACCGTGGTGTCGGTGGAGCGCACGGACACCACTTCCTCCGGCTGCAGCGTGCGCGAGGGCAGGGGCTGCTCCTCGATCATGATGCGCAGCGCCTTGACGGCGCTGGCCCGGCCTATGGAGCGCTCTATGAGGTGCGCGGCCAGGTGGACCACGCTGGTGCCGCCGGCGCAGGTGAGGCGGTCGCGGTCGGCCACGAACATCTGGTTGGAGACGATGCGGCACTCGGGGAACTCGGCCACGAACTCCTCGCGGTGGAACCAGCTCACGCAGGCGAGGTAGCCGTCCAGCAGCCCGGCGCGCGCCAGGACGAAGGAGCCCGTGCACAGGCCGATGAGCTTCACGCCCTTGGCCGCCGCCTCCTGCAAAAAGGCCGTGAGCCGCGCCGGCACGCGCTGCCCGCCATGCAGCAGGCCGCCGACCACGACCAGGTAGTCGTAGTCCTGCGGCGACTCCAGCGGCGCGTTGGGCACGACGCTGGTGCCGCAACTGGAGAGGATGGGGCCGTCCGCCGTGTCCAGCACCGCCCAGCGGGCGAGCTGGGGGCGGCTGCGGTCGCCCTCGTCGGCCGCCAGGCGCAGCGCATCGACGAAACCCGCGAAGGCGGTCAGCGTGAACTTGGGCGCGAGCAGGAAGCCCACCCGCAGCTTGGGCTCAACCTTTTGGCGTGCGTTCGATCTCATGGCCGAAGTGTCCCGTGCGCGGCCAGCGGCCGCAAAAAGCGCCCTGGAGGGCCCAGGCCTCAGCGGCCCTGGACGATGTCGGCCACGTTGCGCTTGAGCGTGGCCACGATGCCGCGCAGCGTCTCCTTCTCCTCGCCGGTGAGCGGCTGCAACGGCGCGCGCACGCTGCCCGGGCGCAGGCCGCTGAGCTCGCAGCCGTGCTTGATGGATTGGACGAATTTGCCGCCTTCCAGGAAATCCATCAGCGGCATCATTTCCGACATGATGCGTCGGCCCTTGTCGAAATTCCTTTCGACCACGCAGGCCTCATAAAGCGCCACATGCTCTTGCGGAATGAAATTCGAGCCCGCGCACACCCAGCTGCGCGCACCCCAGGCGAAGAATTCCAGCGCCTGGTCGTCCCAGCCGCAGGACAGGGCGATATTCGGATATTGGCGCGCCAGCTGGTGCACGCGGCCCATGTCGCCGGAGCTTTCCTTGATGGCCACGAAATTGCCGGACTGGGATATGGCCTTGAAAAACTCGTCGCCCATGCTCACGCCCATGCGCGCGGGGTAGTTGTAGAGCATGATGGGCAAACCGGCCGCCGCATCCACGGCCAGGGCATGGGCGGCATTTTCCGCCTCGGTGGGCAGCGCATAAGGCGGCGAGCCCACCAGCAGCGCTTCGGCCTTGATGGATTTGGCCGCGCGGGCATATTCCACCGAATCTTCGGTGCGAATGGCGCCGGTGCCCACGATCAGCGGCAGGCGGCCATTGATCACGTCCTTGGCCTGTGCCGCCAAGTCCAGCCGCTCGCGCGCGGTGTGGGCATAGTATTCGCCGGTGGAGCCGCCAATGATGATGCCGTGTACCTTGGACTGGATCAGGTATTCCAGCGCTTCGGCAAAAGCGGTCTTGTCGATGGTGCCGTCGGCCGCCAGCGGCGTGATGGCCGGGGTGTAAATGCCTTCAAATTTCATGTGATTGCTCCGGGTATTGAGGGGCGAAGGCCCTTGAAAATCAGCTTGTGGGCCGAATGGGGTCAGCTTTCCTTGCCCGCGCGGTGCTGGCCCCACAGCAGGTTGAGATTCACGCCCATGGACAAAAAGGGTTGCGGCGGGTTTTTGTTTGGGCCGGGCGAGGACAGGAGGAAATCCGTCAGGTCGTTGCGTTCGCCGGCCAGCCAGTCGGCCAGCAGGGCGCCGGTGGCGGTGCCGCGCGTCACGCCCAAGCCGTTGCAGCACAGGGCGCCGTAGACGTTGGGCGCCAACTGGCCAAACTGCGACATGTGGTTGCGCGCCATGCTCAAGGCGCCGCCCCAGGTGTATTCGAAATTCACGCCGTCCAGCATGGGGAAGCGGCGCTCGAAAGATTCCCGGTGGCGGTTCACGAAACGCTGCAGGTATTTGGGATGGCTGCGCCCGTCCGGGTTGAAGCTGAAACTGTTGCGCACCAACAAGCGGTTGTCCACCGTGCGCCGCAGCGTGGTGCCGAACGGGTCGGCCGGAATCACGCCCCAGAAGGGTTTGCCGCCCAAGCGCTTTTGTTCCTCGGCCGTCAGGGGGCGCGTGAGGCTGGCATAGGTGAATACCGGCAGCATGCTGCCCTTGAGAAAACCAAAGCTCATGCCGAAGGCATTGTTGGTCAGCACCAGTTTCTCGGCCGTGATGCTGCCGTTGCGGTGCCTGAGCGTGGTGCGGGGCCCATATTCCACGTCGGTGATGGGCGTGTGCTCATACAGCGTCACGTTGTCCGGCAGGCTGTCGGCCAAGCCTTTTACCAGCGCCGCGGGCTGGATCAGCACGGTGCCGGGCGTGAACAGCGCTTTTTTGTAGAAATGCGTGCCTATGTGATTGGGAAGATCATTTTCCCCGATCATTTCATAGGGCTGGCCCAATTTGTCCAGGCCGCGGCGGTAGGCGTCCAGCACGGCAATGCCGCGCTCCTCTATGGCCGCCTGGTATTTGCCGACGGCGCGCATCTGGCAGTCGATCTGGTGTTTTTCCACCAGATCCCGCAATATCGACTGGCCGGTCAGGTTGAGCTTCAGGACGGTTTTGGCGGTCGCGATGTCGCCAATATAGTCCTCGGCGCCAATATCGTGAGGCAGATCAATGGCAAAACCCGCGTTGCGGCCGGAGGAGCCGTAGCCGACTTGCTGCGCTTCGACGAGGACGATTTCCTCATCCGGGCAATGCAGCGCCAATTGGCGGGCGGCGGCCAGGCCGGTGAATCCCGCGCCCACCACCACCCAGCGGGCGTTGCGCGTGCCCTGGTGCGCGGGACGGGGTTGGCGCGGCTTGCTCAAGTGGAACCAGCCGCAGGTGGCGTCGTCAGCGGGGAGTGAAGTGACTTTTGGCATTTTGGCGGCCTGCCTGAGATTGGACGGAGAGCGCGTCCGACATCGCTCAACTTGTTGTCTACAAAACGTAGACATAGTGTAGGTGACGGGTAGACGAAGTGTCCATAGGGTTTGCCTCAGCGGCAGCCCAACGCTTGTCGAGAGCGGTCCGGACGCTCGAGTCCCAGGGCAGGTCCATCTGCCGGAGCGGGCTTGGATGGGGCCGTCCCGACCCCGCGCGCCCTTGACCGGTATTCAAAAATGTGTCGAAAAGTTTTACATCCAGAACTGATGAAAGCTTGAAAGATTTATTAAGTCATTGATTTGCAAAGAGTATTTTTATCTGGTTCACTTTTTGCTACATTTTGTTTCGTGGGCTCTGGTTTGACCGTGAGCGGTTGGCCGCTCGTGGACCTGTGGGGTGCGGATGCCGCTTGGCGGCTGCATGCACGGGACAGGGCCCCTCATGTCCAACAAGGAAGGGAAACGTACCTATGAAAAAGAATTGGCTCAGCGCCGGCCTGACGGCTGCTCTCCTGGCCGTGGCCGCCGCCGTGCCGGCCGAGGCCGCAGTGTTCAAGTTCACGTTTGACAGCACCTTCGACGGGACGGTGACCCCGCCTTATGTCGGTGCAGGCACATTCAGCTTCGACGGCGCCGCCACGGCCGGCACCTATGCGCTGAGCTCGTTGAGCAACTTCGCCTTCGACTTCACCATCCATGGCGTCAACTTCACGAACGCGAACCTTTCCACGCCCGTGAACCACATCGCGGTGTCCATCGCCTCCTTGGGTCAGGACCTGGTGGTGAATTTCGGCGGCAGCGGTGGCGGCCTCTACGGCGGCTCTGCCGACTTCACGGAGTCCGGCAGCCAGTTGTCTTTCCAGCCCAATTTCGGCTCGCTGTTCTTCAGCGGTTCCGCCTACGGCACTTACCAGGGCATCCTGGACACCAGCCATGCCGTTCCGGAGCCGATGAGTGCCGCGCTGGTGCTCTTCGGTCTGGCCGGCGTTGCCGCGTCGCGCCGCCGCCGCGCCTGAAGACGGCACGCCACGAGCCAGCCCCGGCCGCAGCGCCTCCCGGCGGACGGCTTGAGGCCGGTGAGCGTCAGAGCGCCAGCGGCACGTCCACGCCCTCAGGGGCGGCGTACTCGGCCATGCGCACGCGCGAGAGCTCGAAGTGGGCGCGCACCAGCTTGCCGGCGGCCTCGGTGTCGTGGCGCTCTATGGCCGCGATGATTTCGTCGTGCTGCTGCACGGCGGTTTCCAGGTTCTCGCTCATGTCCCGCGTCGTCGGGTGGCGATAGAAAATCTTGCCCAGCCGCGCGTGGTCTATCAGCAGGCGGCGCAGGCTGGGCATCAGATACGGGTTTTGCGCCATTTTCCCGATCTCCAGGTGAAACTGGTCGTTGTAAATGACGCGCCCCTCGACATCATTTTCCTCAATCGCCGTGCGGAAGCGTTTTTGAATCGCCTTCAGCTCGTTGATTTCGGTGCGCGAGGCATTGGCCGCCGCCAATTGCGTGGTCGCAATGTAAATCAGCGGCGCGGCCTGGAAAAAGCTGCGCAGCGAATGGAAACTCATGGACGACACGCGGGCGGCGCGGTTGGCTTCCAGGTCTATATAGCCTTCGGCGGCGAGCTGGCGCAGCAATTCCCGTACGGGCGGGCGCGACAGGCCAAATTCCTCGCTCAGCGCCATTTCATCGACCACCGAGCCCGGCGCCATTTCCATGCTCACGATTCTGCGGCGCAGGGTTTCGCCCAGCACCGCTTTGCGGTCGGTGGGAATTTCGGCGAAGGCCGCGGTATCATTTTCCTTGTCCGTCTTTGATGATGTTTTGGGTGCTGGCATGGCAGGGCGTCCGGTGTATTGAGCGTTTCGGCGGTATTGAAGGTATTGCCGCTCCAAAGTGTATTTTAATTTTAGACAATGGGTCTATCAATGTTGGGGACGATCCGCTGGATAAAGCGCACGCCGGCCTGCTGAACATGTCTTAGTTGACATAAGGTGCATTGCCGATAAAAAGAAACGCTCCTTTCGCCCCGTGTTTTCCCTGGTACGCGCTTTCCGCCCTACACGGGCCGTGGCTTGCGCCGAAGTGAGAGCTGCAACGCATCCATTCCTACAACAGTTCCCCGGATCCCTTCATGAAGCTCTTGCACAACATTTCGGTAGCCAAGCGGTTGTGGCTGATCTCGCTGCTGTCCGTGATGACGCTGATCGTCACGGGCACCGTCACCCAGCAGCTTTCGCACCAGGCGCTGAGCACGGCGCTGCAGCAGGTGGAGGCGCAGGACGAACGCATCGCGCTGGCGCTGCGCTGGCGCGGCCTGGCCGCCGCGGGCACGGAGGCGGTGGTGGCCAAGGCCGTGGGTTCCGAGGCGCTGCTGCAGGAAACGGTTACGCCGCGGCTGAAAAGCATCATCGGCGCGGTCAACGAGGTGCAAAAGCGTGCCACCGAGGGCGTCACCAGCGACGCCGAGCGCCAGGCACTGGACAAGGTGGCGCAGGCGCGCGCCAGCATCCTGGCCGTCACCCGCGAGATTGACGAGGCGCGCAAGGCCGGCGACGGCAACGCCGCCGTGGCGGCCATGGAGCAGCGCCTGAAGCCCACGGCCGAGCGCTACCTGGGCGCCATGGACGAGTTCGTGGCCGTGCAGCAGCGCCAGCGCGACGAGTCCAAGGCCCAGGCGCTGGCCCACGCCCGGCGCGTGCAGCAGGCCGGCTGGGCCGCGATGGCCGCGGTGCTGGCGCTCAGCGTGGTGAGCATGGCGTGGATGGTGCGCTCCATCACCCGGCCGCTGCACGCGGCGGTGCAGGCCGCGCAGACCATCGCGGCGGGCGACCTGACGGGCCGCTTTCCCACGGACCGTGGCGACGAGCTGGGCCAGTTGATGAAGGCCATGGACGGCATGTCCACGCAGTTGCACGGCCTGGTGGTCGAGGTGCGGCAGGGCGTGGAGTCGGTGGCCACGGCCTCGGAGCAGATCGCCCACGGCAACCTGGACCTCTCCTCCCGCACCGAGCAGATGGCCAGCAACCTGCAGCAGACCTCCAGCTCCATGGACGAGGTCACCGCCACCGTGGCCCAGGCGGCCGACACGGCGCGCCAAGCCAACCAGCTCGCCACGGCGGCGGCGGACTCCGCCAGCCGCGGCGGCGAGGTGGTGGAGCAGGTGGTCAGCAGCATGGCGCGCATCAGCGAGGGCTCGCGCCGCATCGGCGACATCATCGGCACCATCGACGG
>NZ_BCTC01000104.1 GCF_001571085.1 Azohydromonas lata NBRC 102462 | reverse complement strand
ACAGTTCATCGTCATGTTCCTGATGGTGTTCTTTCCCTCCATCGTCATCGTCCCGGCGCGCTGGTTCGCCAATTGAGCGTTGAGCGTGCAACGGCCGGCGCCTGCCCAGGCGCCGGCCCTGTCAGCCCGAGATTTCCTTGAAGCGTTGAGCGCTTTCCCCTAACAAGTCCAGGAGACCCTCTCCATGAAGTTCGCCCGTCGTTCCCTGGTGGCCATGGCTGCCGCCGCCCTGCTGCCCGTGATGTCCCACGCCGCGGACATCAAGGAGCACACCATCAAGTTCGCGTTCCAGAACCCCAAGGAGCATCCGCAGGGCCAGGGCGCGCAGAAGTTCGCCGACCTGGTGTCGCAGAAGTCCGGCGGCAAGATCACCGTGAAGCTGTTCCCCGGCGGCACTTTGGGCGGCGACGTGCAGACCGTCTCCGCGCTGCAGGGCGGCACGCTGGAGATGACGGTGCTCAATGCCGGCATCCTGCAGTCGCAGGTCAAGGAGTTCGCGGTCTACGACTTCCCCTTCCTGTTCAACACCGCGCAGGAGGCCGATGCCGTGACCGACGGCGCCTTCGGCAAGAACCTCTTCGCCAAGCTGGAG
This sequence comes from Azohydromonas lata NBRC 102462, assembly GCF_001571085.1. GTDB lineage: Bacteria > Pseudomonadota > Gammaproteobacteria > Burkholderiales > Burkholderiaceae_C > Azohydromonas > Azohydromonas lata. The sequence continues at coordinate 20,517 of NZ_BCTC01000104.1, read as the reverse complement.
CCCAAGGGCCTGGTGGGCCTGAACTACTGGGACCTGGGCTTCCGCGACCTGACCAACAGCAAGCGCCCCGTGGGCAAGGCCGAGGACATCGCAGGGCTGAAGATCCGCGTCATCCAGTCGCCCATCTACATCGACCTCTTCAACGCGCTGGGCGCCAACGCCACGCCCATGCCCTTCCCCGAGGTGTACCCGGCCCTGGAGCAGAAGGCCATCGACGGCCAGGAGAACCCGGCCACCGTCATACGTGCCAACAAGTTCAACGAGGTGCAGAAGTACCTCACGCTCACGCACCACATCTACAACACGCAGGCCGTGATCGTGAGCAAGAAGTTCTGGGACAAGCTCACCGCCGACGAGAAGGCCCTCATCACCGACGCCGCCGCGCAGGCCACCACCTTCCAGCGCGGCATCTCGCGCACCCAGGCCGACGTGGCGCTGGACGACCTGAAGAAGGCCGGCATGCAGGTCACCGAGCTGCCCGCCGCCGAGGTCGCCAAGCTGCGCGCCAAGGTGAAACCCGTCATCGACAAGCAGACCGCCGTGGTTGGCGCCGACACGCTCAAGGCGCTCAACGCCGAGATCGCCAAGGTCCGCAAGTAAGCCGTGCGCTTTGAGGGGCGGCCTCGGCCGCCCCTTTTCTTTGCCTCATTCCCCTTTTGACGCAGTACCCCGCCATGTCCTCCTCCTCTCCCATCACCTTTCCGAACGACAAGCTGCTCGTGGGCCTGATTGGCGCGGGCATACAGCGCTCGCTCACGCCCGCGATGCAGGAGGAGGAGGCCCGCCACCACGGCCTGCGCATGCACTACCAGCTCATCGACCTGGACGTGACGAAGTCCGGCCCCGAACTGCTGCCCACGCTGCTGGCCGCCGTGCGCACCATGAGCTTCGCGGGGCTGAACATCACCTTCCCCTGCAAGCAGGCCGTGATTCCGCTGCTGGACGAGCTCTCCGACGAGGCCCGCGCCATGGGCGCCGTCAACACCGTGGTGCACCGCGACGGCAAGCTCATCGGCCACAACACCGACGGCTCCGGCTGGTCCTGGAATTTCCAGCGCGCGCTGCCCGACGCCGACCTCTCCCGCGTGCTGCTGCTGGGCACGGGCGGCGCGGGCTCGGCCATCGCCCACGCCGCGTTGCGCATGGGCGTGCAGGAGCTGCGCCTCTATGACGTGGACCCGGCACGTGCCCAAGCGCTGGCCGCCGAGCTCAACCGCTTCTACGGCGCCGGCCGCGCCGTGGCCGTGGCCGAGATCGCCGGCGGCATCGCCGACGCGTCCGGCCTCATTCACGCCACGCCCATGGGCATGGACAAGATGCCCGGCCTGCCCCTGGCCGAGGGATTGCTGCGCCCCGAGCTGTGGGTGTCCGAGGTCGTGTACTTCCCGATCGAGACCGCGCTGCTCAAGGCCGCCCGCGCCAAGGGCTGCCGCACGGTGGACGGCGGCGGCATGGCCGTGGGCCAGGCCGTGGGCGCCTTCAAGCTGTTCACGGGCCGCGAGCCGGACGCCGCGCGCGTGGACGCGCACTTCCGCCGGCTGCTGGCCGAGCGCGCGTCCTGAGGCTGTTCTTTCCATTCACACAAACAGCCTCGTCACACCCGCGAAAGCGGGTGTCCACGAATACCGGGCTGCAGCCCGGCCGGCGTGGACGCCCGCTCCCCGCCCGCGCGGGGACAGGCCCCGCGGGCATGACGGGGTGAGGAGCTTCCCGCCCATGCGCCGATCCATCGCCACGGTCTCTCTCTCCGGCACGCTGCGCGACAAGCTGCAGGCCATTGCCGCCGCGCGCTTCGACGGCATCGAGCTGTTCGAGCCGGACTTCACCACCGCGCGCATGTCCGCCGCGGAGATGCGCCAGCGCTGCGACGACCTGGGCCTCAAGGTCGAGCTGTTCCAGCCCTTCCGCGACTTCGAGGGCATGCCCCAGGCCGCCTTCGAGCGCAGCCTGGCGCGCGCGGAAGTGAAATTCGACCTGATGGAAGCCCTGGGCTGCCCCATGGTGCTGGTGTGCTCCAACACCTCGCCGCTGGCGCTGCCGGATGCGCAGCTCGCCGCCGAGCAGCTTCATCAGCTCGCCGAGCGTGCCGCGCGGCGCAACCTGCGCATCGGCTTCGAGGCGCTGGCCTGGGGCCGCCACGTCAACAAGTGGCGCCAGGCCTGGGACATCGTCCAGCGCGCCGACCACCCGCACCTGGGCCTGATCGTGGACAGCTTCCACACGGCCTCGCTCAAGGACAGCCCGCAGGGCATCGCCGACGTCGGCGAAAAGCTGTTCTTCGTCCAGATGGCCGACGCGCCGCTGATGGGCCTGGACGTCATCGACTGGGCGCGCCACCACCGCAACTTCCCCGGCCAGGGCCAGTTCGACGTGGCGGGCTTCTTCGAGCAGTGCGTGCGCGCCGGCTACAGCGGGCCGCTGTCGCTGGAAATCTTCAACGACGTCTTCCGCGCCACGCCCAACCGCCGCATCGCCGTGGACGCCATGCGCTCGCTGCTGTGGCTGGAAGGCGAGGTCCGCCACCGCCTGGAGCAGGCTCCGGCCGAGGACGCCGCCGCGGCGCGCGCCCTGCAAAGCCAGGTGCTGTTCGACCCGCCGCCCGTGCCCGCCTTCAAGGGCATCAGCTTCATCGAGTTCGCGGTGGACGGCACGCATGCCGAAAACCTGGGCCAATTGCTGCGCACGCTGGGCTTCAGCTTCGCGGGCCGCCACCGCTCCAAGGCGGTGACGCTGTTCCGCCAGGGCGGCGTGAACCTGGTGCTCAACCAGCAGGCCACGCCGGCGGCGCGCGAGCGCTTCAGCCTTCAAGGCCCCTCGGTGTGCGCGCTGGGCTTGCGCACGGACGACCCGGCGGGCGCACTCAACCGCGCCACCGCCCTGCAGTCCGCCCGCTACGACGCGCCCACGGGCACGGGCGAGCAGCGCCTGCCTTCGATCGTGGCGCCGGGCGGCATGGTCATCCACTTCGTGGACGACGCATTGGGCGAGAGCGGGCTGTTCGAGAAGGATTTCATCCTGGAGGCCGAGGCGGCCGACGGCGGCGCCGGGCTGCAGTCGCTGGACCACCTGGCCGTCGGCCTGACCCCCGACCGGCTGGACACCTGGGTGCTGTTCTGCCGCGCCGTGCTTGGGCTGGACGCGGGCGACGCCGTGAAGTTCGCCGACCCCTTCGGCCTGATCCGCAGCACCGGCATGGCCGACGCGGCACGCCGCCTGCGCCTGGTGCTCAACATGAGCATGAGCGAGCGCACGCGCATGGCGCAGGCCGCACAGGCCAGCGGCGGCGTGGGCGTGCAGCACATCGCCTTCGCCAGCGCCGACCTGCTGGCCTCGGTGGCCAGGCTCAAGGCCGCGGGCGTGCGCCTGGTGCCCATCTCCGACAACTACTACGACGACCTGCCCACCCGCTTCGAGCTGGATGCGGCCTTCGTCGAGCGGCTGCGCGCCGCGGGCGTGCTCTTCGACCGCAGCCCCCAGGGCGACTACCTCCACGCCTACACCGAGGGCTACGCGGGCAGCGGCTTCTTCTTCGAGCTGGTGCAGCGCTTGGGCGCCTACGACGGCTACGGCGCCGTCAACGCCCCCGCGCGCATGGCCTCGCAGGCGCAGGAAGAGCAGCAGTAAGGGCCGCCGCCGGTGCGGCACCAGGGGCACAGCCAGCTTCCCTAGGCCAGCCCCGGGGCCGCGCTCTTCGCGCGGCCCGCTTCACGCCTCAGGGAAAGTACGGGAACACAGCCCGGGCGGACCTTCCTAAGATAGCGCTATCCCGCGATCAAAGATTTCGGGGCGTTTGGCAGCAGGTTTTGCCCCGCCGACGCGGATTGATCCCTCAATGCCGCGTCAATTTTTTAGCCATTTGGGACAGCGCTATCCAATGAGTTTTTCTGTGGTTGTGATGGGCGTGGCCGGTTGCGGCAAATCCAGCCTGGGAGCCGCGGTGGCGCAGGCCGAGGGGCTGCCGCTGGTGGAAGGCGACGATTTCCACAGCGCCGAAAGCCGCCGGAAGATGGCCCAGGGCATCCCGCTGACCGACGACGACCGCCACGGCTGGCTCACCGAGCTGGGCCGCCAGCTTCAAGCGCATGCCCAGGGCGTGGTGCTGACCTGTTCCGCCTTGAAACGCAGCTACCGCGACCAGTTGCGCGCGGCCGTGCCGGGGCTGCGCTTCGTCTTCGTGGACATCAGCCGCGAGGACGCCTTGGCCCGCGTGGCCGGCCGCGGTGCCGGCCACTTCTTCCCGTCCACGCTGGTGGATAGCCAGTTCGCGACGCTGGAGTCGCCCGTGGGCGAGGCCGGCGTGCTGCGCGTGGAGGCGGCATCGCCTTTGCAGCAGTTGCAGCGGCAGGTCAGCGGCTGGCTGCACGGCAAGGCGGCCGATTGAAAAACCTGCCGGGCCCGTCCTTCATTGCCGACAACGGGCCTTTCCATTCCACACACAAGGAAGCTTTCCGCATGAAAACCCGCTCCCTGCTCCTGGCCGCGGCCGTGATGGCTGCGCTCGCCGGCCCTGCTTCGGCGCAAAAAGTCCTGAAGGTCGGCGTTGGCCTGAGCGAGGACCATCCGCAAGGCATTGCCGTCAAGAAGTTTGCCGAGCTGCTGTCGCAAAAGACCGGCGGCAAGCTCACCGCCAAGCTCTACGCCAGCGGCTCGCTGGGCAACGACGTGACCATGATCTCCTCGCTGCGCGGCGGCACGCAGGAGATGACGGTGCCCGACAGCTCCACGCTGGTGAGCCTGGTCAAGGACTTCGGCGTGATCAACCTGCCCATGGTGATCCAGAACGAGAAGGAGGCCGACGCGCTGCTGGACGGCCCCTTCGGCCAGAAGCTGCTGGACAAGTTGCCGGAGAAGGGCCTGGTGGGCCTGGGCTTCTGGGAGAACGGCTTCCGCCACGTCAGCAACAGCCGCAAGCCCATCACCAAGGCCGACGACTTCGCGGGCCTGAAGATCCGCGTCATCCAGAACCCGCTGTTCATCGACACCTTCAACACCCTGGGCGCCAACGCCGTGCCCATGCCTTTCACCGAGCTGTATTCGGCCATGGAGCAGAAGGCCGTGGACGGGCAGGAGAACCCGCTGGCCACCATCCTGGCCAGCAAGTTCTACGAGGTGCAGAAGCACACGGTGCTGGACAAGCACATCTACAGCGCCTGGGTGCTGCTGCTGTCCAAGAAGACCTGGGACGGCTTCACGCCTGAAGAGAAGAAGGCCGTGCAGGAGGCCGGGCGCGAGGCGACGTTGTTCGAGCGCAAGACCATCCGCGCCTTCAGCGAGCAGGCCCTGGCCGAGCTGAAGAAGCAGGGCATGCAGGTGACGGAGCTGCCCGCGGCCGAGCAGGCGCGCATGAAGGAGAAGCTGCAGCCCGTGGTCGCCAAGTTCAGCAAGGAATTCGGCGAGGACACCGCGAAGTCCATGTTCGCCGAGCTGGAGAAGGTGCGCGGCCAGAAGTGACGCGCCGCCGGCCGGGGCTCAGCGCCCCGGCTGGAAGGCGATGAGGGCCATGCCGGCCAGCGCCACCGCCGCGCCGGCCACGTCCCAGGCCGTGGGCCGCACCTGGTCCACTGCCCACAGCCACGCCAGCGCCACGACGATGTACACGCCGCCGTAGGCGGCATAGACGCGGCCGGCCGCCGTCTCGTGCAGCGTGAGCAGCCAGGCGAACAGCGCCAGGCTCAGGCCGGCGGGCAGCAGCAGCCACGCCGTGCGGCCCTGCTTGAGCCACAGCCAGGGCAGGTAGCAGCCCACGATCTCGGCCAGCGCCGTGGCGACGTACAGAAGAAACGTTTTCATGCGGCCATGATGGCTGCACTGCCGCCCCGCCCTGCCTCACGCCCTTTCAGCGCCGCACGATCACGGCGCAGAGGTTGCGCACGTGGCGCGGACCCGGGCGCAGGTCGGCGAGCGAGCGCAGCGCCAGCGGGCCGGCGGCGGCGTCCAGCGGCTGGCCGTCCTGCGTGGCGATGACGATCACCTGCTCGCCTACCGTGGTGTTGAACAGCTCGCCCCAGGTGAAGACGGCGCGGTAGTTGTCGGTGGCAACGGCCTCCACCACGGCCACGCGCGCGCCGCGGTCGCGCGCGGCGTCCAGCCCGGCGCGGGTGAGCAGCTCGCGCAGCAGCACGCCGCCGTAGGCCAGGCGCCGCTCGTCGGCGGTGCCGCTGTTGCTGGTGACGCTGCTGGTGACGGACTGGCGCTGCGTCAGCGTGGCCTGCGGCAGCGCGGCCAGTGCGGCGGCGTCCAGCGCGAGCGTGGCGGGGCCCGCGCCCTGCACCGTCAGCAGCGTGCCGGCCGCGCGCGGCGAGGCGTCGCCGGGGCAGGCCTGGGCCAGCGCCAGGCCGGGGGCGGCGGCCGCGAGGGCCAACAGGGCAATCTTCTTAAGGGCGGGCATGCGGTTCTCCGTGGCGCAACGGCCGCCATCATCGGCCAGCCGCCGCCCTCCCCGTCTGCGCCCTTCCCGCACCGACCTACAGCGTGTAGATCCCGCTGGCCTCGGGCTGGAACTCGATCGCCTCCACCCGCGCCGCCCCTTCCCAGCCGCCGGGCAGCCGCCAGCGCGCCACGTCGCCCACGCGCAGGCCCAGCACGCTCATGCCCACGGGCGAGAGCACGGAGACGAAGCCGCGCGCCGGCTCGGCGTCGGCCGGGTAGCACAGCGTCAGCGTGAGCGCCTGGCCGCCGTCCAGGTCGGCCAGGCGTATGCGCGAGTGCATGGTGACCACGTCGGCCGGCACCTCGCGCGAGGGCGTGAGCTCGGCCTCCTCCAGCACGGCGGCCATGGGGTGGGTGTCGAGGTGGATCAGGCGGCCCAGGCGGCGGTGGTCCAGCTCGGTCAGGGTGCGGTCTTCGGCGGTGAGGATGTTCATGGGTGCTCCCGTGGCGGGGCCGGACGCGCACGCATGGCGTGGCGGCGTCCTGGCCGGTGCGCTGTGTGCGGGGGGCCCGCCGGTCGGCGTTGCGCGGATGAAGGAGAGGCTTGGGACCGGCGGGCTCAACGGGGTGCGGCCGGCTGGCGGCCCGCTGCCGTTGGGCGGCAGCGCGCAAGCGCACCGCCGCCGGGCAGCGGTGTGAGCGTCTTGCGGGTGGAGGGCCGAACATCCATGGGCAGCGAGCTTAGGCAAGAGGTCAATCCGCAGGCAAGTGAGGGTGCATTGGGCGTGAGCCTGGGGCCTTGCCGTTGCGCCCGCTGCGGTGTCGGCGCGGCCTGTAACCCACAGGCCTTGCCCAGGTCAACCCAGGCGCACACCGGGTCGGCCGCCTGGGGCCATTGCCGCCCTGGGCTGCCGGCACGCGCGGCGCGGCCGACAATCGCCATCCCCCAAGCCCCTGCGCCGGCCCTGGGCGCAACGGTTGCTTCGGCAACCGGTATCGCCGCTGGCCGCCTCTCCCTTGCTTTCATGACCTGTGCCGTATCCACGCGGCCCGCGCCTTTGGCCGCGGGCCTGTTCACCCAGCCACGCGCCGTGTTCCTGCTGGCCCTGCTGTGCTGCCTGCTTTGGGGCAGCGCCTACCCGGCGATCAAGAGCGGCTATGCCCTCTTCCACATCGCCGCGGGCGACCTGCCCTCGAAATTCGTGTTCGCCGGCTGGCGCTTCCTGCTCGCGGGCGTGGCGCTGCTGGCGCTGGCCGCCTGCCTGCGCAAGGACGTGCTGGGCCCCGTGCGCCGTGACGCCGGTGCGCTCGCGGCCCTGGGCTTCGCGCAGACCACGGTGCAGTACGTCTTTTTCTACATCGGCCTGGCCTACACCACGGGGGTGAAAGGTTCCATCCTCAACGCCACGGGCGTGTTCTTCAGCGTGCTGCTGGCGCATTTCATCTACCACAACGACCGCCTCACCGGCCGCAAGCTGCTGGGCTGCGTGGCCGGCTTGGCGGGCGTGATGGCGGTGAACTTCAAGCCCGGCGCGCTGGACTTCGAGTTCACGCTGGCCGGCGAAGGCTGCATCGTCATCGCCGCCTTCGTCCTCTCGGCCGCCTCCATCTACGGCAAGCGGCTGTCGCAACGCATGGACGCCATGGTCATGACGGGCTGGCAGCTCGCCATGGGTGGCGCGCTGTTGCTGCTTCCCGGCTACGGGCTGGGTGGCGGGATCAGCGGCTTCACGCCTGCCTCCACCGCGCTGCTGCTGTACCTGGCGCTGCTGTCCTCGGTGGCGTTCGCGCTGTGGAGCCTGCTGCTCAAGCACAACCGGGTGAGCCTGGTCACGGCCTTCACCTTCCTGATCCCGGTGTTCGGCGCGCTGCTGTCGGCGCTGTTCCTGGACGAAAGCATCCTGGAATGGAAAAACGTCCTGGCACTGCTGCTGGTGTGCCAGGGCATTCGCCTCGTGACGCGCGAGGAGTCGGCGGGCAAGCCCTCCCGCTGAGCGCTTCGCAGCGCGCCGGGCAGGCTCCCGGACACGGCGGCGCAACTCAACTCGGGAAGTTTTCCCGATGCCGGCCCCTGTCCCCGTTTGTAGATTCCGCACCCAAGCAGATCACAACAAATGGAGACAAACGTGCGCCATGCTTCCCTCGGGGCCGTCAGGCCCAAGGCTTACCCATTGCCCATGGCGCTGTGCGCCGCCGGGCTGCTGTCGCTGCCCCTGGCCGGCCAGGCACAGGAAGCGCCGACGCAGCGGGTGGAGGTGATCAGCACCGTGCCGCTGCCCGGCCTGGCCCAGCCCAGGAACCAGGTGCCGGCCCCAGTGCAGACCGCCACCGACGCCGACCTCGAGCGCAGCCGCTCGCGCGACCTCTCGGAGTTCATGAACCGCAACCTGGGCGCCGTGCACGTCAACGAGCTGCAGGGCAATGCGCTGCAGATGGACGTGAACTACCGCGGCTTCACCGCCTCGCCGCTGCTGGGCACGGCGCAGGGCCTGTCGGTGTACGTGGACGGCATGCGCGTCAACCAACCCTTCGGCGACGTGGTGAGCTGGGACCTGATCCCGCGCGGCGCCATCGACACCATGACGCTCATCCCGGGCTCCAACCCGCTGTTCGGCCTCAACACCCTGGGCGGCGCGCTGTCCATACAGACCAAGAGCGGCCTCACGCACCCGGGCACCACCATCGAGGCCGTGGTGGGCTCCAACAAGCGCCGCGAGCTGGAGCTGCAGCATGGCGGCGCCAACGACAAGGGCCTGCACTGGTTCGGCCTGGCACACCTGCAGCGCGACGACGGCTGGCGCGACGACTCGCCCACCGACGTGAAGCAATTCTTCGGCAAGCTGGGCTGGAAGGAAGGCCGCACCGGCCTGGACCTGAGCCTGGCGCACGCCAACAACGATCTCCACGGCAACGGCCTGCAGGAGCAGCGCTTCCTGGCGCAGGACTGGAACAGCGTCTACACCAAGCCCGACATCACCCGCAACCGCGCCACGCAGGCCAACCTGCAGGCGCAGCACGAGACGAAGGACGGCGTGGTCTTCTCCGGCAACGCCTACGCGCGGCGCATACGCACCAGCACCTTCAACGGCGACATCAACGAGGACGCGTTGGACCAGTCCGTCTACCAGCCCAGCGCCGCCGAGCGCGCCGCGCTCACGGCCGCGGGCTACACGGGCTTCCCGACCGCGGGCGCCAACGCCGCCAACACGCCCTTCCCCAAGTGGCGCTGCATTGGCCAGGCGCTGCTCAACGACGAGCCGGCCGAGAAGTGCAACGGCGTCATCAACACCACCGAGAGCATGCAGCGGCAGTTCGGCTTGGGCGGGCAGGCGGCCATTCCCGGCGAGATCGCCGGGATGCGCAACCGCTTCACCGTGGGCGGCGCCTACGACCACAGCCGCGTGGACTTCCGCCAGGGCTCGGAGCTGGGCTACCTCAACCCGGACCGCAGCGTCACCGGCGTGGGCGCCTTTGGCGACGGCGGCGTGACCGGCGGCGACGTCGACGGCGAGCCCTACGACACGCGCGTGGACATTCACGGCCGCACCACCACCTGGAGCGCCTGGAGCGCCGACACCCTGTCGCTGCAGGACAACCTGCACCTCACGCTCTCCGGCCGCTACAACCACACCCGCGTCGAGACCACGGACCGCATCCACGCCGCGGGGGACCCCGCCTCGCTGGCCGGCGACCACCGCTTCAACCGCTTCAATCCGGCCGTGGGCCTGACCTGGTCGCCTACCGCCAGCCTCAACACCTACGTGGGCTACAACGAGGGCAGCCGCACGCCGTCGGTGATCGAGCTGGGCTGCGCCAACCCCGACCAGCCCTGCAAGCTGCCCAATGCCATGGCGGGCGACCCGCCGCTCAAGCAGGTCGTGACCAAGACCTGGGAAGCGGGCCTGCGCGGCCAGCAGGGCACGCTGCGCTGGCGCGCGGGCGTGTTCCGCGCCACCAACAACGACGACATCCTGTTCGTCTCCAGCAGCGCCAGCGGCTTCGGCTACTTCAAGAACTTCGGCCAGACCCGCCGCCAGGGCTTGGAGCTGGGCGTGAGCGACCGCGTTTCGCAGCTCACCTGGTCGGCCAACTACACCTACCTGGACGCCACGTTCCAGAGCGCGGAAACCGTGGACGGCTCCGGCAACTCCAGCAACGAGGCCGCCGCCGGGGGCGCGCCGGGTGAAGAGGGCAGCATCCAGATCCGCCCCGGCGACCGCATTCCGCTGGTGCCCCGCCACGTCTTCAAGCTCGCCGCCGACTACCGGCTGTCGCAGCAGTGGAGCGTGGGCGCCAGCATGCTGGCCATCTCCGGCTCCATCGCCCGCGGCAACGAGAACGGCCAGCACCGCCCCGACGGCACCTACTACCTCGGCGAGGGCCGCAGCGCCGGCTATGCCGTCTTCAACCTGGGCACGACTTTCGAGCCCAGCGAGAAGGTGTCGTGGACGCTGCAGGTCAACAACCTCTTCGACAAGCGCTACGCCACCGCGGCGCAGTTGGGCGCCACGGGCTTCAACGCCGCCGGCGGCTTCCAGGCGCGGCCGTTCGCGCCCAACAACGACCCGCTGTTGCACGCCACGTTCTACGCCCCGGGTGCCCCGCGCACCTTCTGGCTGGGAGTGAAGGTCGCGCTCTGACGTCTCCTGGAGCGCATGCACGTCCGTGAGTGGGACGTGTTTCTTCCCGCGGGCACCCCGCTCGCAGCCTTTGTTCGGAAGGTGCGGGGCTGCCCACGGGAATTTTTGTTTGCAGCAGCCATAGTCACGCCTGGCGGGCCAGGGCGCGCCCGCATCACTGCTTTCCTGCCGTATCGACCGCTCATGCAAGCTCTGCACGCGCACTCCGGGGCGCTCCCGCCGGAACAGATTCCCGACCCGAGGGGCGCCGCCGCCGCGCCGCTGCCCATGGACTTGCCGCGCCTGGTGATGCGCCGCGCGCTGGCCGTGGCGCTGGGCGCCTTGCTGCTGTCGCTGGTGCTGGGCCTGCTGCGCGCGCGGGAGGACACGCGGCGCGAGATGGAGGGCTCCTTGTCGCTGGTGCAAGTGGCCGCCACGCTGGCGGGCATCGCGGCGCAGGACGACGCCACGGCCCTGGCCGCCCTGCGCGCGCTGCCGGGCCTGCGCCACGTGCGGCTGGTGGTGCAGGACGCCGCCGGCCGCCCCCTGCCCGGCCTGGACGGGCTGGAATCGCCGTCGGCCGGCTGGCTGGAAGGCATTGCCGGACTGCTGGGCCTGGAGGCCGCCGAGGCCACCGTGAGCTGGCGCGTGCCGCGGCCCGGCGGCAGCCACTGGACGGTGCGGTTGAGCGCCTGGCCCGACAGCGAGCTGCGCGAGGCGCTGGGCACCCTGGGGGGGAGCTTCGCGCTGCTGAGCCTGTGCTGCGCGCTGATGCTGGTGGTGATGCGCTGGAACGTGCGCCGCGCCTTTGGACCGCTGCAGTCGCTGCTGGCGGCCATTGCGGGCGTGCAGCGGCAGGACGTGGCCGGGGTGCGCGCCTTGTCGCCCATGCCCATACGCGAGCTGGAGGCGATCTCGCGCGCCCTGAAGCAGCTCGTGGCGGCGCAGGAGCAGTCCGAGGGCGCGCGGCGCGTGCTGGCGTTGCGGGTGCTGAGCCTGCGCGAGGACGAACGCCAGCGCCTGGCGCGCGATCTGCACGACGAGTTCGGCCAGCGCCTGACCGCGCTGCGCGTGGACGCGTCGTGGCTCACGCGGCGCCTGAGCGAGCTGCCCGCGCTGCAGTCCGTGGCCGCGGGCATGGGCGAGCAGGTGGCGCGGGTGCAGGACGACGTGAGGAAGCTGCTGGCGCGGCTGCGCCCGCAGGCCGTGGCCGCCGCCGGGCTGGACGGCGAGGCCGACGCGCCGCCCACGCTGGGCCGGCTGCGCCAGTTGCTGCAGGAGCTGTTGGACGGCTGGTGCGCCTCGCCCGCGGGCGAGAGCCGCCGCTATGAGCTGGCGCTGGACGGCGCGGTGGACGAGCTGCCGCTGCCGCCGGACCTGGTGATGGGCCTCTACCGCATCAGCCAGGAGGCGCTGACCAACGTGGCGCGCCATGCCGGCGCGACACGGGTGCGGCTGGCGCTGTGCGTCACGGGCGGCGCCGGCATGGGCGAGCCGCTGCGCGTGGACTGGAGCGTGGAGGACGACGGCCGCGGCCTGGACGATTTGCAGGCCGCGCTGCAGCGCGGCAGCGGGCTGGCGGGCATCAAGGAACGGGTGTGGGCGCTGGGCGGGGAGCTGGAGGCGGGCGCTGCGGCCCAGGGCGAAGCGGCCGGCACCGGGCCGGGCCTGCGGTTGCAGGCGCGCTTTGCGATCGAGAACGTTGCCGCCGAGGTGCAGCCGTGAGCGCGGGCGCCTTGCGCATTGGCTTGGTGGACGACCACGCCGTGGTGCGGGCCGGCTACCGGCGACTGCTGGAGCTGGAGGGCATGGCCGTGGCGGCCGAGTTCGCGGATGCGGACAGCGCCTATGCCGCGCTGTCGGCGGGCGAGGACTGCCCGGTGGATTTGCTGATCCTGGATTTGTCCCTGCCCGGCCGCAGCGGGCTGGAGCTGTTGAGGCGGCTGGCGGTGCGCCGGCCGGACTTGAAAGTGCTGGTGTTCACCATGCACGACAGCGCGGCCATGGTGTCGCAGTGCCTGCGCGCAGGCGCGGCCGGTTTCGTCACCAAGAGCAGTGCGCCGGAGGAGCTCATAGACGCCGTGCACCGCGCCTGGCGCGGCGAGCGCCCGCTGTCGGCGGACGTGGCGGGTTTCGTTGAATCGGGAAACGCCGTCGCGCCGCATTTGCAGCTTTCCACGCGGGAATTTGACGTCTTGCAGGCTTTATTGCGCGGCGACAGCGTGGATGAAATATCCCGGCAATTGAGGGTGAGCCCCAAGACCGTGGCCAATTATCAGACCCTGATCAGGCAGAAATTGGGGGTGGGGAATGCGGTGGAATTGCTCAAATATGCCAGGGAAAACGGGTTGATCGAGTGACGGGTGTGCGGCGTGCGTTACTTCACCACTCCGCTCGGGCAAACAACCTCCCCCGTCGCCTTGCGCGTGAAGCAAAGCCCGCTGGGTTTGTCTGACGTCGGTTTCTTGAATTGCGGTTGGGACGCCTTGTATTTGGCGTCTTCGTCTTGAGTATGTTTGTCAAATGCCTTGTCGGCTTCCTTGACTCTTTGTTGGCAATCGCTCCGTGCGTCCGTCGTCGGAAATTTATTGCAATCACCGGAATGCCGCTCCATGGATTTTAAAGCTTCAGGATAGGCCTGGGCGGAAAGAAGCGGCGCGGCGGTGGCCAAACAGGCCAGGATGTTTTTGATATTTTTCATAAGTCATTCAACGGAATTTCTAGAAATCCTCGGCAGTTTACGCTGCGGCCGGTGTTCCCTGATGGAAGAAAAGCTGCCATTGCGAGCCGGTTTTCAACCAGATGGAAGACCGCAATGCCGCTTGCGTCGAGGTGCCGTCGGCCGATTGATGCACCGAGCGGTAAGTCAGCAGCGCGCAGTTTTCCGCCAGCCAATGTGCTGCATAGTCTGCGGCCTCCAGCGCCGTGGGGCCGGGCAGCGTGGACAGGTAGTTGATCACCGTGTCGCGGGAATATCGCTGGCCTGAGCGTCCGATTTCATGGAAGCCGGGGTGCAGCAATTGTTCCAGGCGCTCGCGCGGGCAATCGACGCCCGGGTGGTGAAGCTCGGCTTCCAGCGCGCGGAGTTCTTCGGTCAGATTGGGAGCGTCGGGCATTTCGATCACATTCAAAAGTTTGTCGAATGATGACAGGCGGCCATCAGGTCGTCGAAATTGGCAGGATTGCCTTTCCTTCCGGAAATAAAACTCCGCGGTTCAGCCGGCCCACGCTTGTAGCCGGCATTTCACGAGGCTTGCTTGACGTTGCTCATGCCGTGTAGGGCCGGCAAGTACGGCGGCTCGACGGGGAGCGCGTCGCGGCGCGCCGCCTGCGTCAGGCCGTCGTAGCCCCAATCCCCCGCGGGCAACTCGCGCAGCGCGACGTACACGGGCGAGGCCAGCGGCCCAAGCACGTCGGCCAGCAGCGCATGCGCGGCGCCGATGAAGGCCGACTTCTCGGCCTCGCTGTTGGTGCCGGCGGTGATGAGCGCGTCCAGTTGCGCCAGCGGCCGGCCTCCGACCGCCAGCGCCGCGCCGCCCACGGACCACTGCGCGGCGCCGTGGTGCTCCACGGCGACCACCGTGAGGTCGGCGCGCTTGCCCAGCACGCCGGCCATCAGCGCCGTGGCGCGCTGCTGCAAGGCGGCCACTTGGGCCGGTGACGGGGTTGAACCAGCGATATGGATGCGCACGAGGGGCATGGCGAACTCCTGCCTGGGACAGGCCTGGGAATGAAAGACGAGTTCCCATGCTCCCAGGAAGCCGTCGCGGCTACTATCTCCGATTGCGCCAACTGAAAGTTTCCCCAGGGAGAACATCTGACATGGACAAGAGCCTGCTGGAGCAAATGGAGGACATGGCCGTCTTCACCATGGTGGTGGAGCAAGGCAGTTTTTCCGGCGCCGGCCGGCGGCTGGGCCTGGTGAAGTCGGCGGTGAGCAAGCGCGTGGACCGGCTGGAGCGGGGCTTGGGCGTGAAGCTGCTGCAGCGCAGCACGCGGGCACTGTCCATGACGGAGGCGGGCCAGGCGCTGCACGCGCGCACGCGGCAGTCCATGGGCCTGCTGGAAGAGGCGCGCAGCGAGCTGGCGCAGCTGCACCAGGCGCCGCGCGGGCTGCTGCGGGTGACGGCGTCGGTGGCCTTTGGCCGGCTGTGCGTGGCGCCGGCGCTGCCGGACTTCCTGGCCGCCTATCCCGAGGTGCGCGTGCAGCTCGCGCTGCTGGACCGCATGGTGGACCTGGCCGAGGAGGGCTACGACCTCGCGCTGCGCCTGACGCGCACGCCGCCGGACGCGGTGGTGGCACGAGCGCTCATGCCCATCCGCTACGTGGTCTGTGCCGCGCCCGCCTACCTGGCGGGCCGCACGGTGGCGCAGCCGCGCGACCTGGCGGCGCTGAACTGCCTCTTCTACGGCTACCAGGCGCAGACCGACGACTGGGCCTTCACCCGCGGTGCCGAACGGGAAACGGTGAAGGTGCGGGGCAACGTGATCGTCAACAGCAGCGAGGTGGTGCGCGACCTGGTGCTGGCCGGCGTCGGCGTGGGCCTGGTGGCCCGCTACGCGGTGGAGGCCGAGCTGCGCGACGGCCGCCTGGTGTCCGTGCTGCCGGACTGGACGGCGGCCGGCGCCTTCGGCCCAAGCGCCTGGGCGATGTGGCTGCCGCAGCCGCACCTGCCGCCCAAGATCAGGGCCTTCGTGGACTTTCTGGCGGCGCGGCTCGACGTGGCGCAGGCGCGGGAGGCCGATGCGGTTCAGCACCGCGGTTTATCGGCCCTGGGAATCTCGGTGGACAGCGCCGGGTGACGGGCGGCCGCTGCTTTTACGACGCCGGCTGCCGGAGCCCGCACGCCCAATCACCGCTCAAGCCACCACGTTCCGAATGAACTTCGTGACGCCCGCGAAGACGTTGCGGTACGCATAGGGCTGCGCACTGCTGTAGATGACGTAGTCGCCGGCCTTGACCGTCACCGGCCCTTCCTGCAGCTCGATCAGCAGGCACCCCTGCGTCACCACCACCATCTCATGCCAGCCCATGGGGTCGGGCTGGGCTTCGTAGCGATCGCCCTCGCCCAGGGACCAGGCCCAGAGCTGCGCCTCCCGCTGCGCCGGCACACTGCCCAGCAGCACGGCCTGGCTCTCACACGCCTGGCCACGCCACGCCACCGCATCGATGCGCTTGCTCTGCGCGTTGGGGTCGCTGACCAGTGCGACGAAGCTGGCGCCCAGCGCCTCGGCCAGCCGGTCCAGGCTGGAGAGGCTGATGTTGGTGTCCCCGCCCTCCAGGTTGACGATCATGCGCCGGCTGATCCCGGACGCCTGCGCCAGCGCGGTTTGGCTCATGCCCGTCTGGTGGCGCAGGCGGCGCAGGTTTTCACTCACGAAGGCCAGGACATCGGAGCGCGATTCAGGACTGCGCACTTTATTGCTCATATGATATTGCGCAGTATGCTGCACACCGCTTTGTTTCCCAGGAGTATGGCGCCGCGCCTGAGCCGCCAGGAGCTCGTTCTCATCGGCATCACGATGCTTTGGGGCACGACCTTTCTGATCGTGCACGAGGCCATGCGCCACAGCGGCCCGCTGTTCTTCGTTGGGCTGCGTTTCCTGACCGCGGGGCTGCTCAGCGCCCTGGTGTTCCGGCGGGCCCTGGCGGGCCTGCGCTGGCGCGAGCTGCGCGCGGGCATGGTCATAGGCGCGGCCATCTTTCTCGGCTACGGCCTGCAGACCGCGGGGCTGCAGACCATCAGCAGCAGCAAGTCGGCCTTCATCACCGCGCTGTACGTGCCCCTGGTGCCGCTGCTGCAGTGGGTCTTCATGCGCAAGGCGCCGCAGGCCATGAGCTGGGTGGGCATCACGCTGGCGTTTGCCGGCCTGGTGTTGCTGGCGGGTCCGGAGTCCGGCGGCCTGGGGCTGGGTCTGGGCGAGTTGCTGACGCTGCTGAGCGCCGTGGCCATCGCGGCGGAGATCATCCTCATCAGCCGCTACGCCGGCCGCGTGGACCTGCGCCGCGTCACGGCCGTGCAACTGCTCTCGGCCGGCTTGCTGTCGCTGCTGGCCATGCCCCTGGCCGGGGAGGCCGTGCCGGCGTTCTCGTGGGTCTGGCTGGCCGGTGCGGTGGGCCTGGGCGCGGCCAGTGCGTTGATCCAGCTCGCCATGAATTGGGCGCAGCAGTCGGTGTCGCCCACGCGCGCGACCATCATCTACGCCGGCGAGCCCGTGTGGGGCGGCGTGGTTGGGCGCCTGGCCGGCGACCGCCTGCCCGCCGCGGCGCTGCTCGGTGCCGCGCTCATCCTCACGGGCCTGGTCGTCAGCGAGTTGAAGCCTTCATCGTGGAAGCGCAGGCGCGAGCCCTGCGCCGCCGGCCAGGCGAAGTAGCCTGCGTCCCGTGCATGTTCTGGAGCCGCCGCCATGACCGAGCCTGATTCGCCCGCCTCCACCGTGGACCTCCCCGCGCTGCGCACCTGGATAGGCCGCGAGCACCTGGACGAGGACGAGCTGTCCGTGCGCCACGCCCGCCTCATGGCCGCCACGCTTGGGCTGGCGCAGCACGCCTTCAACGCCGGCACGCCGCTGCCGCCGCTGTGGCACTGGATTTACTTTCTGGAGGCGCTGCCGCCCGCGGAGCTGGGCCGCGACGGCCACCCGGCGCGCGGCGGCTTCCTGCCCCCCGTGCCGCTGCCCAACCGCATGTGGGCCGGCGGCGAGCTGGAGTTCCACCGGCCGCTGCACTTGGGCGCGAAGGTGCGCAAGCGCTCCACGGTGCGCTCCATCGAGCACAAGCGCGGGCGCAGCGGCGAGCTGGTCTTCGTCGCCGTGCGCCACGAGCTGCTGGACGGCGAGCACGTGGCCATCACGGAGACGCACGACATCGTCTACAAGCACCCCACCCCGGCGGGCGCGCGGCCGGCTGACGCCCCCGCGCTGCCCGCGGCCACGCACACGCAAGTGCTGGAGCCCACGTCCACGCTGCTGTTCCGCTACTCGGCGCTGACCTTCAACGGCCACCGCATCCACTACGACGCCGACTACTGCCGCGACGTGGAGGGCTACGAGCACCTCGTGGTGCACGGCCCGCTGCAGGCCACGCTGCTGGCCGGCCTGGCGCGGCGCCTGGCCGGCGGGCCGCTGCGGCGTTTCCGCTACCGCGGCCTGCGCCCGGCGCTGCTGGGCGCGCCGCTGACGCTCAACGCCGCGCCGGCCGGCGACGGGTTCACGCTTTGGACGGCGCTGGCCGACGGCAGCGTGTCCATGCTGGCGCAGGCGGGGGTGTGAAGCCGCGCGCGGCCGGCCTGCCGGGCCGAAGGCCTCAAATCAACCCCCGCAGCGTCTGCGCCGTCTCCAGCAGCGCCGGGAGCAGTTTCGAGTGGATCTGCGCGTCGTCCCAGAACTGCGCCTGCAGCGTCATGCCGACGCAGGCCTTGGTTTCGCCGCGCCTGTCCTTGAGCGGCACGGCCACGCCCACCAGGCCCGGGTCCAGCGCGCCGCGGGAGATCCAGCCGTCCTGCGCCCGCGCGGCGCGCACCTGCGCCAGGAACACCTCCGGCGCCGTCACCGTGCCGGCGCTGAAGCCGGCCAGGCCGTAAGCCGCGATCCAGGCCTGCAAGGCCTCGTCCGGCAGCGCTGCCAGCAGCACCGTGCCCGGCGCCACCACGTGCGCCGGCACCCGCGCGCCAGCGTGAAAGCCGATCGACACCACCCGCGGGCTGTTGCTGCGCGCGACATAGACCACCTCGTGCCCGTCCAGCACGCTCACGTTCACCGTCTCGCCCGTGGCCATGGACAGCCGCTGTATGAAGGGCATCACCAGGCGCGGCAGCCGCGCGGCGTCCAGGTAGCTCTGGCCCAGGCGCAGCACGCGTGGCGCCAGCCAGAAGCGTTTCCCGTCGGTCTCCGCATAGCCGAAGTGGCACAGGCTCAGCAGGTAGCGGCGCGCCGCCGTGCGCGGAATGCCCGTGCGCATGGACACCTCCGCCGCCGTCATGCGCGGGTGCTCGTCGTCAAAGC
The DNA here is from genome assembly GCF_001571085.1 of Azohydromonas lata NBRC 102462. GTDB lineage: Bacteria > Pseudomonadota > Gammaproteobacteria > Burkholderiales > Burkholderiaceae_C > Azohydromonas > Azohydromonas lata. Next base: position 1,525 of record NZ_BCTC01000104.1, on the reverse strand, counting down.
TCTCGATCACCACCAGCCCCCGGCCCAGGCCGGCGATCAGGTCGGCCGGGTCTATGGGAAAGCGGCTCGGGGCGGCGGCACCGGGGGCGGCATCGTGCTTGGGGTCAGGCATCAGTGAAAACCATGGATTCGTCCGTGAACCGGACAATGGTGTCCGATTGTCGGACATCTCACGCCAGGCGCCGCTGAAAATCAGGCTTGGCTGAACCTACAGTGCTTCCCGTTGCGCCGCCCCGGCGCGCCACAGGCAGTTTTCCTTCCATGCAGATTTCCGGTTCCACGCGCGTGTTCATGGTGCTGGGCGACCCCGTGTCGCAGGTGCAGGCGCCGCGCCTGTTCAACGCGCTGTTCGAGCGCCACGGGCTGGACGCCGTGCTGGTGCCCGCCCACGTGCGGCTGGAGGACAGCGCGGCCTTTGCGCGCGGCGTGCTGTCGGCGCGCAACGTGGACGGGCTGTGGCTGACCATCCCGCACAAGCCCGCGCTGTTGCCGCTGCTCTCGCGCTGCGACCGCGACGGCCGCCTCGCGCAGGCCGTCAACGCCGTGCGCCGCAGCGAGGACGGCAGCCTGGAAGGCGCCCTCTTCGACGGCCGCGGGTTCACCAAGGCGCTGGCCCACTTCGGCTTTGACGCCCGTGGGCGCCGCGCGCTGCTGGTGGGCGCCGGCGGCGCGGGTGCGGCCATCGCCGCCGCGCTGCTGGACACCGGGCTGCACACCCTGGCGCTGCACGACCTGGGCGATCGCGCCCAGCTGCTGGCGCAGCGGCTGCAGCCGCATGCGGGGGCCACGGCGGTGGTCGCCGCGGGCAACGACCCCGCGGGCTACGACCTCGTCATCCACGCCACCCCGCTGGGCCTGCGGCCCACCGACCCGCTGCCCTTTGACGTGCAGCGGCTGCGCGCCGATGCGCTGGTGGTGGACATCCTCATGAAGCCCTGCGACACGCCGCTCATGGCCGCCTGCCGCACGCGCGGCGTGCGCGTGGAGCCGGGTTTCGAGATGCTGGTGCAGCAGGTGCCCGACTACCTGAGTTTCTTCGGCATGCATGCCGCCGCCCAGGCGGTGCAGGCCGATCTTTCCGGCGTGCGCGCCCTGATACACGCGGGCTGAGAGCCGCCCGCTTTTTCCAGACCAAGACCCACAAGGAGACGACCCATGACCGCCTTCACTACCCCGCGCCGCACCCTGCTGGCCGTTGCCCTCGCGGGCGCCGCGCTGCTGAGCCTTTCCGCCCAGGCCGCCGACATCCAGGTGCGGACCATCAAGTTCCCCGCGGCCAGCAACAAGGGCCATCCGCAGGTCATGGGCGTCGAAAAGTTTGCCGAGCTGGTCGCGCAGAAGAGCGGCGGCAAGTTGACGGTGAAACCTTTCCCGGGCGGCGCGCTGGGCCCGGACGCGCAGGTGGTGTCGGCCATGCAGGGCGGCACGGTGGAGATGAACGTCATGAACGCCAGCCTGCTGGCGGGCAACGTCAAGGAAATGGCGGTCTTCGACTATCCCTTCCTGTTCGGCAACGTGAAGGAGG
>NZ_BCTC01000103.1 GCF_001571085.1 Azohydromonas lata NBRC 102462 | reverse complement strand
CGGACATCGACATGGTGCGCCGCGGCATCGGCAGCGACCCGCGCATCGGCACGCACTTCCTGTACGCAGGCGCGGGCTATGGCGGCTCGTGCTTCCCCAAGGACGTCAAGGCGCTGGTGCGCACCGGGCAGGAGTACGGCGTGAAGCTGCGTGTGCTCGAAGCCGTGGAGGAGGCCAACGACCTGCAAAAGCACGTGCTGGGCCGCAAGGTGGTGGAGCGCTTTGGCGAAGACCTTGCCGGACGCACGTTCGCGCTGTGGGGTTTGGCCTTCAAGCCCGACACCGACGACATGCGCGAGGCGCCCAGCCTGGTGGTCGTCGAAGACCTGGTGCGCCGCGGCGCGCGGGTGCAGGCCTACGACCCCGTGGCCACGGAGCAGGCGCAGGTTGCGCTCAAGGGCGTGCCGGGCGTGAGCTTCGTCGACAGCGCGCAGGCGGCGCTGGCCGGTGCCGATGCGCTGGTGATCGTCACCGAGTGGCGCGAGTTCCGCAGCCCGGATTTTGACGCCATGCGTGCGGCGCTCAAGCAGCCGCTGGTGATTGACGGGCGCAACCTGTTCGAGCCGGCGCTGCTCAAGGCCCACGGGCTGGAGTACGTGGCCATTGGCCGCAGCCAGGCCAACGGGGCGCGCTCCGCATGAAAATCCTCTACCACCACCGGACGGCCTCGCGCGATGGGCAGGCGGTGCACATCGACGAAATGATCCACGCGCTGCGCGAGGCGGGGCATGAGGTCCACGTGGTGGCCCCGGCGGCGCCGCCGCCGGGCAAGGACATGGGCGGCCAGGTCTGGTGGGTGCGGCTGCTGCGCACGCTGGTGCGCAGCAAGGCTGCGTACGAAGTGCTGGAGCTGGCGTATTCGCTGGTGGCTTACCGGCGCCTGATGGCCGCGGCGCGCAGCTTCAAGCCGGACGTGCTGTACGAGCGCTACAACCTCTACATGCTGGGGGGCCTGATGGCCAAGCGCCGCCTGGGCCTGCCCATGTTGCTGGAGATCAATGCCCCGCTGGCCGACGAGCGCCAGCGCTACGGCGGGCTTGGGCTGCCGCGCATGGCGGCGTGGGCCGAAGGCAAGGTCTGGCGTGGCGCCGACGTGGTGCTGCCCGTGACGCAGGTGCTGGCCCAGAAGTACGTGATGGGCCGCGGCGTGCCGGCCGAGCGCATCGTGGTCGTTCACAACGGCATCAACGAGGCGCATTTCGGGGCGGCTCCGTCGCCGCAGCAGGCCAAGAAGCAGCTTGGGCTGGAAGGCGCGCTGGTGCTGGGCTTCACCGGCTTCGTGCGCGACTGGCACGGCGTGGACCGCGTGCTGCGCTGGATGGCCGGCCCGTCGGCGCCGGCCAATGCGCGGCTGCTGGTGGTGGGCGACGGCCCGGCGCGCTCCAGCCTGGAGCAGTTGGCCGCGCAACTGAACCTGGGCGAGCGGGTGCGCTTCACCGGGCTGATCGGCCGGGAGCTGGTGCCCGCGCACGTGGCCGCCTTCGACATCGCGCTGCAGCCCGCGGTGGTGGAGTACGCCTCGCCGCTGAAGATGTTCGAGTACCTGGCGCTGGGCAAGGCCATCGTGGCGCCGCGCGTGCCCAACATCCAGGAGCTGCTGGTTGATGGCGAGAACGCCCTGCTGTTTGACGACAAGGCGCAGGGCGCGCTGGAGCAGGCGCTGACCCGGCTGTGCGCCGAGCCCGCGCTGCGCGAGCGCGTCGCGGCCGGTGCGGCGGCCACGGTGCCCCGCATGGGTCTGACCTGGCGCGGCAACGCGCAGCGCGCAGTCGATCTGGCGCGGCAGCTGCTGAGCCGCGGCAGGCCGTCCTCCGGCGTGGCGCACGGCAGCGCCGGCGCCGGCAAGTGAACCGCCCGCACGCCGGGCATGTGCCCCAGCGCCGTATTCCAGGGCCGCATTTCAGGTGAACCGATGACGATTGCTGTGATGGACGCGGGCCGCGCCGGCCCGCCTGTGGGCGCATGAACCGCCGCATCCGTACCTTGCTGTTTTCCACGCTGTTCCCCAACAGCGTGAAGCCCGTGCACGGCATCTTCGTCGAGACGCGGCTGCGCGAGCTGCTCAAGAGCGGGGCGGTGGAAACCAAGGTGGTGGCGCCGGTCCCCTGGTTCCCGTCAGCCAACCCCCGCTTTGGCGAGTACGCGCGCTGGGCCGCCGTGCCCAAGCGCGAGACGCGCAACGGCATCGACGTGCTGCACCCGCGCTATCCGCTGCTGCCCAAGGTGGGCATGACGACGGCGCCGCTGGCGCTTGCGCTGGCCGCGCTGCCCGCGGTGCGGCAGTTGCAGGCCGAGGGCTTTGACTTCGACGTGGTGGACGCCCACTACTACTACCCCGACGGCGTGGCCGCGGCGCTGCTTGCGCGCTGGCTGGGCAAGCCGCTGTCCATCACCGCGCGCGGCACCGACCTGAATCTGTTGCCGCAGTACGCGCTGCCGCGGGCCATGATGCATTGGGCCGCCCGCCGCGCCGACGCCTCCATTGGCGTGTGCTCGGCGCTGATGGACGTGCTGCGCGGCTGGGGCATAGACGGGCAGCGCTTGCACGTCATGCGCAACGGCGTGGACCTGGAGCGTTTTCGCCCGCTGCCGCAGGCGCAGATGCGCCAGGAGCTGGGCCTGGACGGCGCGCCGCTGCTGCTCTCGGTGGGCCTGCTCATCGAGCGCAAGGGCCACCACCTGGCCATCGAGGCCATGCCGGCCTTGTTGCAGACGCACCCGCAGGCCCGGCTGGCCATCGTGGGCGACGGCCCGGAGCGCGAGCGGCTCAAGGCGCTGGCGCGCAACCTGGGCGTGCAGGCGCGCGTGAGCTTCGTCGGCGCCGTGCCCAACGAGCAACTGCTGCGCTGGTACAGCGCGGCCGATGCGCTGATCCTGGCTTCCAGCCGCGAGGGCTGGGCCAACGTGCTGCTGGAGGCCATGGCCTGCGGTGCGCCGGTGGTGGCCACGCGCATCTGGGGCACGCCGGAGGTGGTGACGCCGCAGTCCGGCGGCGTGCTGTTCGAGCCGCGCGAAGCCGCGGCGCTGGCTGCAGCGCTGCAGCAGTTGCTGGCGGCCATGCCGGCGCGGGAGGACGTGCGCCGCTATGCCGAGGGGTTCAGCTGGCAGCAGACCACGCAGGCCCAGCTGGCCCTGTTTGGCCGCCTGGCGGGCCTGTCCCTGAGCAGCACCTGAGGCCTGCACGCCGTTGGGCGCTTCGTTGAAGTTACAAATCTGTAACGCTCATTCAGGCGTTGAAGGCCGGGCCTGCTGTGATTTCCGTCAACGGGCAGGCCGGCTTGCGCCACCGCATGTCCGGGAGAACCCTTGTCAAGCCTCCATAATTCCGAGCTGCTGCACGAGGACGGCAGATTGAGTCGTAACGAACGGTTGTATCAAACAGCGTATGGCCCGGCCGCATGGGCGTGTGTGCGGACTGGTGGCGAACGCGGACACCCCTTGACCCCTTGCGCGGTGCGCCTGTGCGGCGCTCGCGTTGGCGCGCCCGGCGCGCGGCGCAATGCCGGCACCCTGGCCGGCGTGGAGATCTGACGATGTGCGGCATTCACGGCATCTACCGCTTTGACGGGCAGCGGGTTGAGCCTGCGACCATTTCCGCCATGGGCCGCGTCACGCAGCATCGTGGCCCGGATGACGAAGGCTGGCATATCGAGCCGGCGCAGCAGCGCTGCGCCATAGGCATGCGCCGCCTTTCCATCATCGACCTGGCCGGCGGGCACCAGCCCATCAGCAATGCCGACGACACGACGTGGATCGTGTGCAACGGCGAGGTCTACAACTTTCGCGAGCTGCGCGCCGAGTTGCAGCAGCGCGGCGTGCGGTTCAAGACCGGTTCGGACACCGAGGTGATGCTGCACCTCTACGACCAGTTGGGTGACGAGTTCGTGCACCGGCTGGACGGGATGTTCAACTTCGCGCTGTGGGATGCGCGGCGGCGGCGCTTGCTCATCGGCCGGGACCACCTGGGCGTGAAGCCGCTGTACGTGCACCACACGCGCGAGCGGCTGGCCTTTGCCACCGAGGCCAAGGCCCTGCTGGCGCTGCCTGACGTCACGCCGCAGCTCAATCGGGAGGCGTTGGCCGATTACCTGCACCTGGGCTACGTGGCGGCGCCGCACTCCATGTTCCGCGGCATTGCCAAGCTGCCGCCGGCCACGATGCTCTCGATCGAGGACGGGCAGGTCAAGCAGTGGCGCTACTGGCGGCTGCCCTCGCGCCAGGACCACACGCTCAGCGCCTCGCAATGGGTGGAGCGCACGCGCGCGGCGCTGGATGCGGCGGTGCACCGCCAGATGGTGTCGGACGTGCCCATCGGCGCGTTTCTCTCCGGCGGCGTGGATTCCAGCGCGGTGGTGGGCTTCATGGCCAAGCACTCCGAGGCGCCCATACGCACCTATGCCATCGGCTTTGACGGCGGCGAGGCCGAGCAGCTCTACAACGAGCTGCCCTACGCGCGGCAGGTGTCGCAGTTGTTCAAGACCGAGCACCACGAGATCGTGGTCAAGCCGGATGTCGTGGGCCTGCTGCCGCGGCTGCTGTGGCACATGGACGAGCCGGTGGCGGACTCGGCCTTCGTGACCACTTACCTGGTGTCGGAGTTTGCGCGGCGCGACGTCACCGTGATTCTTTCCGGCGTGGGCGGCGACGAGCTTTTCGGCGGCTACCGGCGCTACTTGGGCGAGCACTACGCGGCCAAGTTCGGCCGCCTGCCGGGCTGGGCGCGCGATCTCATGGTGCGCGCCTCGCAGGGCCTGCCGGTGGACAGGCACTCGCAGCTGCTCAACAAGCTCAGGCTGGCGCGGGGCTTCCTGGAGTCCGCATCGCTGTCGCCGGACGAGCGCTACCGCCGCTACCTGCAGGTGCTTGGGCAGGACCACGTGGCCGAGCTGCTCAAGGGGGCGGCCGCACCCACCGACGCGCTGGCCGCCGCCTTTGCCTCGGCCGGTGATGGTGACGCGCTCAACCGCATGTTCGCCGTGGATGCCGAGACCCAGCTGCCTGACGACCTGCTGATGCTGACCGACAAGATGAGCATGGCCGTGTCGCTGGAGTGCCGCGTGCCGCTGCTGGACAAGGCCCTCGTGGAGATGGCCGCCTCCATCCCGCAGCAGCACAAGGTGCCGGGCACGCAGCTCAAGCACCTGATGAAGCAGGCGCTCTCCGACATGCTGCCGCGCGAGATTCTCTATCGCGCCAAGCGCGGCTTTGGCACGCCCATGGGTGCGTGGCTCAAGCACGAGCTGGCGCCGGTGCTGGCGCGGCTGCTCAGCGCCGACGTGGTGCGCGCGCGCGGCCTGTTCGAGCCGCGCGTGGTCTCTCGCCTGGTGGCCGACCACCAGGCCAACCGCATGGACGGCACCGATGTCCTGATCTCGCTGATGAACCTGGAGATCTGGAGCCGCATCTACCTGGACCGCCGCTCCCACGAGGACGTGACGGCCGAGCTCAAGAGCTTCCTGGCCCGATGAAGATTCTTTACGTCTGCCACCGCTTCCCGTTTCCGCCCAAGCGCGGCGGCAAGATTCGGCCCTTCAACATGATCAGGCACCTCTCGCAGCGGCACGAGGTGACGGTGTGTTCGCTGGCGCGCACGCCGCAGGAGGCCGAGGAGGGGCGTGGCATAGCGCCGCACTGCGCGCGTTTCGAGATGGGCCTGGTGTCCAACCCCGTGCAGTCGCTGCGCATGGTGGCCAGGCTGCCCACGCTGGAGCCTTCGTCCATGGGCTTCTTCTATTCCCCGGAGCTGGACCGCAAGGTGCGCGCGCTGCTGGCGCAGGAGCGCTTCGACCTCATCTTCGTGCATTGCTCCTCGGTGGCGCAGTACGTGAGCCACGTGCGCGGCATTCCCAAGATCCTGGACTTCGGCGACATGGACTCGCAGAAGTGGCTGGAGTACGTGAGCTTCAAGCCTTTCCCGCTGAACCTGGGCTACCGGCTCGAAGGCAGCAAGATGTTCCGCGAGGAAAAGCGCCTGGCGCGGCAGTTCGACCTGTGCACCGCCACCACGCGCGCCGAGTGGCAGACGCTGGAGTCCTACGGCACGGGCGTGGCCACCGACTGGTTCCCCAACGGCGTGGATGCGCAGTACTTTTGCCCGGACGGGCAGGGCTATGACGCCGACACCATCAGCTTCATCGGCCGCATGGACTACTACCCCAACCAGGAGGCGATGCTGCGCTTTTGCGGCGACACCTGGGGGCTGCTGCGCCAGCGCCGGCCGGGGATGAAGCTGGTGATCGTGGGGGCCGATCCGTCGCCCGCGATACGCAAGCTGGCCGAGCTGCCCGGGGTCACCGTCACGGGCTCGGTGGCTGACGTGCGGCCGCACGTGCTGCGCTCGGCCGCGATGGTGGCGCCGCTCAACATTGCGCGCGGCACGCAGAACAAGATTCTCGAAGCCATGGCCATGGGGGTTCCCGTGGTCTCCAGCCGCATTGCCGCCGGGGGCGTGGATGCGGTGGCCGGTGAGCACCTGCTGGTGGCCGACACCCCGCAGGAGTACGCCGATGCGGTGCTGCGCATCGTTCAGGACCCGGCCGAGCGCTCACGGCTGGCGGCAGCCGGGCGTGAGCGCATGCTGAGCAACCATGCCTGGCCGCAGTCCATGCAGCGGCTGGACGCCATCATCGACCGCTGTGTCGGCCGCTGGCGTGCCGCTTCCAGCGGGTTGCCTGTCGCGTCGTGATCCACTTGGCGGGAGTAGGTGCATGACCCAACGTTCCAGGCTGCGCGCACTGTTGTTTTGCCTGCTGGTGGTGGCGGCCGCGGCGTTGTCGCTGCTGCCCCATTTCAAGGACTCGGCGGAGCTCGTGCGCATGCGCAATGCGCTGCTGATGGACTTTGTGGACACGCCGAGCTTCGACTGGAAGCCGCAGGCCACGCCGGCCGATTTCGTGCTGGAGCGGGCTGCGCCGTCGCCGCAGTTCAGCGCCCGCGTGCAGGCGCTGGGCCTGGAGCGGCTTCCCGGCGACTGGGAGCGTGCGGTGGCCATAGGCCGCCACCTCCTGCAGAACCGGGCCAACCAGGCCACCATGGGCCAGGCCATCCAATCCGATCTTGAGCAGACCTACGCTCTCATTCTTGGCGAGGGCAAAGGCTACTGCGCGGATTTCTCGGACGTCTTCGACGCCATGGCGCTGGCGGCGGGGCTGAAGGTGCGCACTTGGGCGTTCTCGTTCGAAGGCTTTGGCGGCCGCGGCCACATCTTCAACGAAGTGTGGGACGAGCGCCGCGGGCGCTGGCTCATGATCGATGTGGCCAACAACTTCTTCCCGTTGGACGAAGCGGGCCAGCCGATGTCCGGCCTTGAGTTTCGCGAGCGTGTGCGCCTTGGCGCGGACGATACTGCGACGCGGCCCGTGGAGCCCAGGGCGCTGCAGGGCTTTGCCGATCCTGCCGCCGCAGCCCGCTATTACCGCCGCGGCCTGCACCAGTGGTACATGTGGTGGGGCAACGCGGTCTACACCTACGACGATGCGCTGCTGGTACGCCTGCTGGGCCCGCTGTCGCGTTCGCTGGAGCAGCTCGGGGCCATTGCGCAGGGCGTGCATCCGCGCATTCGCGTTTTGGCGGAGCCCGACAACCGGGGCATGGTTGAAAAGATGCGGGTGTTGCGTATGCATCTTTTGGCGGTGCTGGGCGTGAGCGTGGCTGCGTGCCTGGCTGCCGCCGTGCTGGGGCTGGGCTATGTTCGCGCGGCCAGGGCCGCGGCGCGGCGACGCTGATCCGGCATGCGGGACCTCATCCTTGCCTCCATCGTGCTGGTCATGCTGGTGGGCTCGCTGCGGCAGGTTTGGATAGGTGTGCTGTTGTGGACCTGGCTGGGCGTTGGCGTCCCGCACAAGCTGACTTATGGTTTTGCCCAGAGCGCCCCGTTTGCCGCCATGGCCGCGGGCGCAACCATTGTGGGATTGTTCGTCAGCCGCACGCCGGTGAGGATGCCGCGGTCGCTGCCCGTCAAGGTCTTGTGGGCGTTCGTGATCTGGACGTGGATCACCACGCAGATGGCGATCCACGGGGCCGAATCGTCGGAGATGGGCAGCCAGGTCACCAAGGTCCTGCTGATGTCGATCGTGGGCATGTGCGTGCTGCACTCCGAGCGCCACATCCGGTATTTCGTGTGGGTGGATGCCGGCTCCATTGGCTTTTACGGCTTCAAGAGCGGCATCTACGCCCTGGCCACCGGCGGCGGCGGCACCATGGTGGGGCCTGGCGGCTTCATGATGGACAACAACCTGCTGGGACTGTCGATGATCATGACGGTCCCGCTGCTGTTCTATCTTTACAGCACCTCGCCGCATATCTGGACGCGGCGCATCATGCGCGTGGTCATCTTGCTGACCGTGATCGCCGTGCTGGGCACCTATTCCCGAGGCGCCTTCCTGTCGCTCACGGGCATGCTGTGCGTCCTGTGGTGGCGAGCCAAGGGGCGGCGGCTGAAGATTGCCGTCATCGTGCTGTGCGTGGCGGTTGCCTTGATTCCGGCGATTCCGGAAAAGTGGACAAACCGCATGAACACCGTGAAGTCCTATGACCAGGACCAGTCGGCGATGACGCGCGTTCACCAGTGGATCACCGCCATCAACATTGCCAACCATCGCATCACCGGGGCCGGGTTTCAGGCCTACACGCAGCATGTCCAGGATTTGTACGCGCCGGTCGTGGAGAACGCGGTGGCCGACACCCACCACGTCTACGTTGCGCACAGCATCTATTTTCAGGTGCTGGGCCAGCATGGGTGGATTGGCCTGTTCCTGTGGATCTCGACATGGTTGACCACGTTGCACCTGGCGGTCAAGGTCAGGCGCCAGATAGTCAAGCTCCCGCACCTGAAGAACGCGTATGACCTGCTTGGGCTGTGCCAGGTCGCCCTCATCGGCTTCTTCATGGGCGGCGCTTTCCTCAGCTTCGCCTATGCCGACCTGCAGTACAACCTGCTGGTGATCGTGGTGACCACGGCGCGCTGGGTCCAGCAGAACCTGGCGCCGCCCGCGTCCGCGGCCAAGGCGGCCCCTGGAGCCGTGCAGCGCAATGTGCCTGCGCGCCCGGCGCCCGCGCTGGGTTCGGGAGCTGGCCGGTGAGCTGGGCCAAGTGGGGTGGCGGGAGCGCGGCGTCTGCGAATCCGCTGTCGCTGCTGATCTTTCACCGCGTGCTGCCGCATCCCGATCCGCTCAATCCCTACGAGCCCGATGCGGCGCATTTTGACCAGATGCTGCGCTGGCTTCGCGGCTACACCGTGCTGCCGCTGGAGCAGGCGATCCGCCGGCTGCGCGAGGGCAGCTTGCCTGCGGGTGCGCTGTCCATCACGTTCGACGACGGTTACGCGGACAACCATGACGTGGCGCTGCCCATACTGCGCCGCCATGGCATGAGCGCCACCTTTTTCGTCTCCTCGGCCTACCTGGACGGCGGCCGGATGTGGTCCGACACCCTGGTTGAGGCCGTGCGCCGCTGCAGCGCCGACGTGCTGGACCTGGACGACTTGCTGCTGGGCCGGCACCGGCTGGATTCGCCGGCTGCCCGCAGGCATGCGGCGAGGCTGCTGCTCACGAGGCTGAAGTACATGGAGCCCGGGGCGCGTGACCGCTGCGCCCAGCAGGTGGCGCGTGCCGCGCGCGCGCACCTGCCTGACGACCTCATGCTCAGCCGCGCGCAGTTGCGCGCCATGCACGGCGCGGGCATGACCATAGGCAGCCATACGCGCACGCATCCCATTTTGACGACCGTGCCTGACGACGTGGCGCGTGACGAGATCGTGGCCAGCCGCGACGACCTTGAAGCGGTGATCGATGCGCCCGTGACCTTGTTCGCCTATCCCAACGGCCGTCCGCGCACCGACTACCACCCTCGCCACTGCGAGATGGTGCGCCGCGCCGGCTACAGCGCCGCGCTCACGACGGCCAGTGGCGTGTCGCGCACCGGGGCCGACCTGTACCAACTGCCGCGCTTCACGCCCTGGGACCGCACGGCGCTGCGTTTCAGGCTGCGCATGCTGCTCAACAAGCGCCAGCCGACGGAGGTGGCACTGTGACGATGATTTTTCGCAACCACCGGCTGGCGGGCATGGCGCGCCGCGCTGCGTGCCGGCTGGCATGGGCCGTGGCCGGCCTCGTGGCCGGCACGGCGCCGGCGCTTGCTGACGAGCGCAAGGCGGAGCCGCTGGCCGTGCTCAGCGACAGCGCCGGGGGCGTCACGTGCGACTACTACGTCTCCATCGCGAAACTGCGCTGGGAGCGCACGGGAGGCGACTGGAGCGACGCTGCCGGCCAAGCTTATGGCGACAAGCCGTTTTCCAGCATGGAGCTGCGGCGCAGCACGGGGGCCGTGGCGATTGCGCTGGACCTCACGACCCTGGCGGAGAAATGGCGGCAGGGCAGTGCGGCGCCCGGTGCCGTGATGCTGCGTGCGCTTGGGGGGAGCAGCGGCATTGCCGACATCGCCAGCCGCGAATCCGAGCAGGTGCTGCAGCGCCCGGCCTTGCTGGTGACGTGGGACGACGGTCGCCGCGAGCTGTTGGACCCGGTGGCCGACACCTACACCGCGTGTCCCGCCCTCAGCAGCTTGGGCAGCCAGCCCATGGTGCGCGCGGGTGGCCCCAACGTGGCGCTGCTGTCCTTTCCGGTGCCCCATCGGCCGGGGCACAAGCCTGCCGGCGTCTCGCTTCGCCTGTCCATGCAGCGGGTGTGGGGGCCTATGGTGCTGGGTGCCTTCGCGGTGCGCACGCCGGCCATGGCGCCGGCGCCGGTGAGCAAAGGGCTGGCCGACCGCGTGCGCGGCGACGTGGGCCTGGAGCAGCAGGCCGACGTGCTGTTCGTGGAACGTTTCGAGCGCAACGACTGGTCCACGGGCTGGCGTACCGGCGAACGCGTGCAGACCTTCGGCCTGGTGGGCAGCGATGCCGGCTTCGAGCCGCTGCAGCGCAATGCCCTGAAGGTGACGGTGGAGCAGGGCAAGTTCGCGGGCATAGACCTGCAGCGGCCGCTCAAGGCGCTGGCCGGGGGGGTGGAGCCCGACGAGCTCTACCTGCGCTACTACCTTCGCCTGGGTGGCGACTGGGACCCATCGGACGTGGGCAAGCTGCCCGGCTTGGCGGGCACCTATGGGCGCGGCGGCTGGGGCGGCCGCACCGCCGACGGCTTCAACGGCTGGTCCGCCCGCGGCGGGTTCTATTCACACGTCGGCGAGGACACCGTGGTGGCGCAGCGCAGGGGCGTGGGCCTCTACCTGTACCACATCGACTCCCGGCAAGGCGGCTATGGCGAGCTCCAGGGCTGGAACGCCGGGCCCACCGGGCTGCTGGAGAAAAACCGCTGGTACTGCATCGAGCAGTACGTGCGGCTCAACAAGCCCGGCGAGCACGACGGCGCGGTGCGCGGCTGGGTGGATGGGCAACTGGCCTTCGAGCGCTCCAACCTGCTGTTTCGCATGACCCCGGAGCTGCACATCGAGACGGTGTGGGTGGACGTGTACCACGGCGGTAAGACGCCCGCGCCGCAGCGGCTGACGCTGTACCTGGACAACCTCGTCGTGGCGCGGCGCTACATCGGCCCCATGAAACCGTGATGCAGCCGGTAGCCGGCGCGCTCCGCTCCTTCTGATTCCGCCATGCTTTTCAACTCGCTGATTTTCCTGCTTGCCTTCGCGCCCGTGACCTTTGGCGTGTTCTTCGCGCTGGGCCGAGCCAATGCGGGTGCGCGCGCCATCACGCTGTGGCTGGCGCTGACGTCGCTGGTGTTCTACGCCTGGTGGCTGCCCAAGCACACGCTCGTTTTGCTGGCATCCATTGTGCTGAACTACCTGGTTGGGCGCTGGATCGTGCACGCGGGAGCGCCCAAGAGCCTGCCGGCGCGGCGCGTGCTGGCGCTGGCGGTCATTTCCAACCTGGCGGCGCTGGGCTACTACAAGTACGCGGGCTTCTTCGTTGCCACCGCCACCACGCTGCTTGGGCAGGAGTGGCAGGTGCCGGCCATCGTGCTGCCGCTGGGCATCTCGTTCTTCACCTTCACGCAACTGGCCTACCTGGTGGACACCTACCAGGGCAAGGTGAAGGAGTCGGACTTCCTGCGCTACCTGCTGTTCGTCACCTATTTTCCGCACCTCGTGGCCGGCCCCGTGATCCACCACAAGGACGTCATGCCGCAGTTCGAGCGCGCGGACGTGGGCCGCTGGTGCAGCGCCAACGTGGCTGCCGGCGCCGCGTTCTTCATGCTTGGGCTGTTCAAGAAGGTGTTCATCGCCGACAGCCTCGTGCCCTACGTGGGGCCGGTGTTCGACGGCGGCGCGGCGCCGCAGTTGCTGCACGCCTGGGGCGCCGCCCTGGCCTACAGTTTCCAGCTCTACTTCGATTTCTCGGGCTACTCCGACATGGCCATCGGCCTGTCGCTGGCGCTCAACGTGCGGCTGCCCTACAACTTCAACTCCCCGTACAAGGCGCTGTCGATCGCCGACTTCTGGAAGCGCTGGCACATCTCGCTGTCCACCTTCCTGCGCGACTACCTCTACATCCCGCTGGGCGGCAACCGCTGCGGCGGGGTGCGGCGCTACGCCAACCTGCTGCTGACCATGCTCATCGGCGGCATGTGGCATGGCGCGGGCTGGACCTTCATCGTCTGGGGCGGGCTGCACGGCAGCTACCTGGTCATCAACCATGCCTGGCAGCATGTGCGCGGGCAACGGAGCGCGGGTGCGGCCGAGCGCGCCGCGGCCTGGCTGCTGACCTTCGTGGCCGTGGTCGTGGCCTGGGTGTTCTTCCGCGCGCATGACTTCGCCAGCGCGTGGAGCGTGATTGCCGGCATGGCCGGCCTGCATGGGGTGGGCGGTTTCACGCTCAACCTGGCTGATGCCCAAACGCTGGACTATCTGGCGCTGTTCGGCGCCCTGGCGGTGCTGTTGCCGGCGGTGGCGGCTTTGCCCAACTCGCAGCAGCTCGTGGCGCGCTGGCTGGTGCAGGAGCCCGCGCCGCGCGCGGCCGGCGTGGGCGGCAGCGGCGCGCTGGCCTGGCGCAGCCCGCCGCTGTGGGTGGCCATCGCCTGGGGCGTCGTGGCCGCGGTGGGCCTGATGCACGTGTCCCAGCCGACGCAGTTCCTCTACTTCAACTTTTGAGGGCCCGGGTCCATGCGACACCTCACCGCGCGGGCGTTCCTGCTCTGGTTCATGGGCGCCACCCTGGTGGTCCTGCTGGTGCTGGCGCTGCTGCCGCATGACGGCTACGTCCGCTACCAGCTCGTGAGCCGGGAGAGCGTGCACTACCTGCGGCTCAAGTGGATCTACGAGCGCATCCACTTTGACGACACGCCCATAGACGTCGCCTTCATCGGCACCTCGCACACCCAAAGCGGCATAGACGACGCCCGGGTCGAGGCCGGGCTTCGCGAGCTGGGCGTGGCGCAGCGCGTGGTGAACTTTGCCGTGCCGCATTTGGGCCGCGACATGGAGTTCGTGGTGGCGCGCGAGCTGCTGGCCCACCGCCGCGTGCGCACCCTGGTGGTGGAGCTGCAGGAGGCCGAGGCGCGCGCGCCGCATCCGGGCTTCCAGCGCCTGGGCCTGCCGCTGGATTTCGTGCAGGCGCCGCTGCTGCTCAACACGGGCCTGTTCGAGAACCTGGTGCGGCTGCCGCTGCGCCAGGCCAAGTACGCGCTGGCCAGCGCCATGCCGGGCGCCTTTGGCGTGCAGCCGGGTTTCGACCCCGCCACTTACGAAGGGCCGCACTGGAACGACACCTACGTCGGCCATGGCTTCACCGAGCCGCGAACGCGCCGGATGGGCTGGGAGTTCCACCAGGCCGAGCTGATGCGGCTGCGCCGCGAAACCGACGGCAAGGAGGCCCTGGCCCGGCGCCTGGACGCGCTGCCGCTGGAGGCCAACCTGCTGTTCCGCTACAACGAGATCTACCTGCGCCGCATCGCCGAGCTGGCCCGCGCCAAGGGCACACAGGTCGTGTTCCTGTACCTGCCGGCGCCCGATGCCCGGCGGCTGCCACGCGTGGCGCGCTGGACGCAGGCCTATGGCCCGCTGCTGGACGCGCGCGAGCTGCTGCGCTCCTCCACCCTGTGGCAGAACGCCGACCATGTGAACGTCTACGGCGCGCACGCCGTGTCGGACTGGATGGCGGCCCAACTGGCCGGCCAGGGCGCAACGGCCGCCGCCGCACGCCAGGGGCCCTGAGCCCCAGCCGGGGCGAACCCGTGCGCGGCGGCCTTGCCGGGCCCGGCGGGCCTGCAGGGCGCGGAGCCCGTGCGGCGCGCTTCTTCAGTGCCCTGACTGCGCCGGCATGGCCGCGTTGGCGCGCTTGCCCAGCAGGCGGCGCAGCTCGTCGCGCAGCGGATGCGCCGAGAACCACACCATGGCCAGGAAGCCCAGGGCGCTGCCCGCTGCGCCCAAGGCCAGGGCCGCCACGGCCCGCTCCTCGATGCTGTCGAAGGTCAGGAACACCAAGGCCGGCGCCAGCGTCGCGCCCAAGGCCACCAGGGTGCTGCGGCGCAGCACCGCCAGCAGCTCGCCATAGCTGAACTGGATGACGTGGCGCGCGGCCCGCAGCCACGCCAGCGTTCCCAGGACGCTGGCGGCCAGCGACGCCATGGCCAGCTCGTGCATGCCCAGCCAGGCGCCCAGGGCGCTCAGGGCCACCACCGACACCGCGCTGGCCATGCCCGCGCGCAACACCTGCGTGGCCGCGCCCAGGCCCGTGAGCGCGGCCGCGCACATCACCACCGGCGCGCCGGCGGCCAGCGCGCCGGCCAGCCAGCTCACCAGCGGCGCCGAAGGCGCCCACTGCGCGCCGTACAGCAGCCGGATCACGGCCGGCGCCATGAACACCAGAAAGCCCGCGAAGGCCCAGCACAGCGCCGTGATGTGCGCCAGGCTCAGCAGGAAGGGGCCGCGCGTGTCCTGCGACTCGCGCGAGCGCTTGGCAAAGCCCGTGGTGGCCACGCTGGAGGCCACGTCGAACACCAGCCGCGTGAACAGCGTCATCAGCCCGTTGGCGCGCGAGTAGAAGCCCGCGGCCGTGAGGCTTTGCATCTGGCCCAGGAAGAATTCCGGCGAGCCCTTGGCCAGCGTCTCCGCCAGCGCCGAGGACGACACCCTGGCCCCGAAGGACAGCACCCGGCGCACCTCGCGCACGCCCGGCAGCCACGGGTGGCCGCGCGGGCGGAAGCACGTGGCCACCAGCGCGTTGGCCACCGTGGCGGCCAGGTTGCCCCAGGCCAGGCTGATGGCGCCAAGCCCGCGCCAGGCCAGCCAGATGGACACGGCGGCGTTGGTCACCGCGTAGGCGAACTGCATGAGCGCGATGGGCAGGAAGCGCATCTCGCGCATCAGCCACACGTGGGTTACGGAGCCGAAGGGCGTGATGAGGAAATTGCCCGCCAGGACGAACAGGATGTCGCGCACCCGCTCGTCCTTGTAGAGATGCCCGGCCGGCACGGCGATGCCCGCCACCACCAGCCCAAGCAGCACGCCCAGGCCGATCTGCACCGTCCACACCGCGCGCATGCGGTCCTCGGTGACGTGCTTTTCCTGCACCAGGTACTGGCCCGCGCCCATGCCGCGCATGATGGACATCACCGAGATCAGCACCATGGCCACCGAGAAGGCGCCGACCTCGTTGGGCGTGAGCAGCCGCGCCAGCACCATGGTGGCGCCGATGTTGACGACCAGGCTCGCGTACTTGTCGATGCTGGTGATGACGAGCGACTTGCGTATCGACATGGCGGCTAGGCGGAAGTGAGCGGCGCGTGGCCGTGCCGCACCCAGGCCAGGGTGCGCTGCAGCAGCCAGGCGCAGGCCGGCTCGCTGGAGAAGGTGTGGTCGGCGCCGGCGCAGTCCTCGCGCCGCACGCCCGGGCGCTGCAGCAGGCCGCGCCAGTGCGCGTCGGCCGCGGCGTGCTCCAGGAATTCGCGCCCCGTGAGGTCCTGGCCGGCGATGAGCAGCAGCACCTCGCCGTCGAAACCGCGCCAGGCCTGCGCCATGCGCTGCTGGTACGAGGCTGGTGCCGCGCCCTGGCCGTCACCGCGGGCGGCGCCGCCGCCGCTGCCGCGGCCCAGCGCGCCGCGCAGGTTGCCGGCCAGGTCGCCCAGCGCCGCCAGCCCAACGCCGCCGCGCAGCAGCTTGCGCCAGAACTCGCCCTGCAGCAGCCGCTGCAGGTAGTAATGCTTGACGTGGGCGCGCGCCAGGCTTTGCGCCGAGCGCACCCACGGGTTGAGCAGGCACAGCCCGCGCACGCGCGCGTCGCGCGTGGCGTGCAGGTAGAGCAGCGCGGCGCTGGCGCCGTCGCACAGGCCCCACAGCAGCACGCGGCGCAGCCCGGGGCACTGCGCCTGCAGCGCGTCCACGGCCGCGGCCACGTCGGGGGCCACGTGCTCGAAGCCGGGGAAGTCGCCCTCACTGTCGCCCATGCCGCGCAGGTCGAAGCGCAGCGCCGCCACGCCTGCGCCGGCCAGCGCGCGCGCCAGGCAGACGAACACGCGGTGCGCGCCGGCCCGGTACTGCGGCCCGCCGGTGACGATGACCACGCCGGTGTCCACCGCTGCCGTCGCCGCGCCCGCCGGCACGGCCAGCACGCCGATGAGCTGCTGCCCCCGGCAATCGAAGGCCAGGGCGCGCTCCTCCCAGGCGGGCGCGGCGCCGGCCAGGCCTGCGCCCGCGCTCATGCCGCGGCTCCTTCGCGCACCACTGCCGTGGCGGCCAGCAGCGCCTGCGTGGCCTGCAGCAGCGCGGGGGCGGTCTCGGTTTCCGCGGTGGCCCAGAAGGCGGGGCCGGGCAGGCGGTGCGCGTCCACGCGCCAGCCCGCGGCGCGCCAGGCGGCCAGGGTGGGCTGTGCGCCGGGCGCGGGCTCGCCGGGTTCGGTGCCGCCCACTTCCAGCCAGGCCAGGTGGCCGGCGCGGGCGGGCGGCGGGGTGAGCTGCGCGGCTTCCAGGCCGCGGGCCAGGGCGCTGGAGAGCTCGTAGCCCGCGGCCTGCACCGCCTGGCCGGCCTCCAGTTGGGCGCGCAGCGACTTCATCAGCGCCGCGGCGTCGCCGCCGGCCAGCGCTTGCGCCAGGCGCAGCCGCAGGAACTGCTGCAGCACCGCGCGGCCGCTGGCCGGGGGCTGCCACAGCAGCAGGTTGCAGGGGTCTGGCTCCTCCAGGGCGCGCGCGGCCTCCACCGCCAGCAGCGCGCCGGCGCGCAGGCCCCACAGCCACAGCGGCGCGTTGCCGGCGCGCCCGCGCAGCCAGCGGCTGGCCCGCAGCGCATCGTCGCGCCAGGCGTCCCAGGTGGCGTCGCGGAAGTCGCCGGGGCTGTCGCCGCAGCCCAGCAGGTCGATCTGCAGCACCTCGCAGCCCGCGGCGGCCAGGGCGCGTGCCTGCAGCGAGGCCATGCGGCGGCTGCGGTTCATCTCCTCGGCCAGCGGGTGCAGGTACAGCACGCGGGCGCGCGGCGCGCCGCCGTGGGCGGGATGGTGCAGACAGAAGCGGCGGGCCCCGTCCAGGTCCAGGTACAGAGGCTGCGCTCTATCGCCGGCAGCGGGAGGCAAGGGAGGCAAGGGCAGGGCGAGGGCGCAGGGACAGCGGTTGAGAACAGGGCGGGCGGGGCGGGCGAAGCGGGCGGCGCAGGATCAGGCGTGAGCGCGCGGTGCGATGCGGGCGGCCACGAAGTCCGTGAGCGTGCCCACGGTGGCGAAGGTGGCGCCGTCGATGTCGTCGTCGTCCACCACGAGGCCGAAGCGATCCTCCAGCCCGCCCAACAGGGCGACCACGCCCATGGAGTCCAGCTCCGGCAGGGCGCCCAGCAGCGCGGTGTCGCGGTTGAAGCCCGCGGTGCGTCCGCCCAAGCCGAGCAGCTCGTCGAGCAAGTCGAGCACTTGTTGTTCAGTGTCCATGCGGCAGGTCCTTAGCCCAGGAGCTGCGGCGTCCCGTCCGGGACGCGCAGCGACGTGCAATGGAGTCGGCCGGGCCTGGGAGAGCCGCGTGGCGCGGCCTCCGGCCAGCGGGCCGGCGTGTCGTGCCGCGGCAACGGACTGCGGCACGCACGTTGCGAAGGCGCGATTCTGCACCAGCATGAGTACTTGAAATTCAGCCCCAGAATTGGATACTCAGGAGTTTTTCTCAAAATTCACCCGGCTCCCTTGATGAGGGCCAGCCCCTTTCGCCGCGGCCACGCCAAATCAACTCCAGGGCAAGCCCAGGTTTTGTGGCGGCAGGCGGAAAACAAAATCCGGGCAGCCCGGAGGGCGGATCGAAGGCCGCTGTTTCCTGATTTTCCTGAATCCCAACGAACCTCTTTTCCCGGCGCCGCCTGCCTTGCCAAGCGTGCCGGCGAAGACCTCCCGCGCATGCCTGACGCCGTTTTGTTGCCTGACTTGATCACCCGCGCGGCGCAACGCTGCCCGCAGGCCGGCGCCCTGAGCCATGACGGCGGGCAGCTCAGCTACGCCGCGCTGCAGGCGCAGGTGCAGGGTTTTGCCGCGGGGCTGATGGCGCTTGGCCTCCAGCGTGCCGAGCGCGTGGGCATCTGGCTGGAAAAGCGCTTTGAAACCGTGGTGGCCAGTTTCGGCGCGCCCGCGGCCGGCGGGGTATTCGTCCCGCTCAATCCGCTGCTCAAGCCTGCGCAGGTCGGTTTCATATTGGCCGACTGCAACGTGCGCGTGCTGGTGACGTCGCCGCAGCGGCTGCCGCTGCTGCTGGCGGAGCTGCCGCGCTGCCCGGATTTGCGCCATGTCGTCCTCACCGGCGCCGCGCCGGCCGACGTGGCCTTGCCGGCTGGCCTCACGCTCACCGCCTGGGACGCGCTGCTGCAGGCGCCCGCGCGCGCCGGCCACCGCGCCGTGGACGCCGACATGGCCGCCATCCTCTACACCTCCGGCAGCACCGGGCGGCCCAAGGGCGTGGTGCTGTCGCACCGCAACCTGGTTGCCGGCGCCGCCAGCGTGGCGAGCTACCTGGAAAACACCGCCGACGACACGCTGCTGGCGGCGCTGCCGCTGTCCTTCGACGCCGGCTTCAGCCAGCTCACCACCGCCTTCCATGCCGGCGCGCGCGTGGTGCTGCTGAACTGGCTGCTGCCGCGCGACGTGCTCAAGGCCCTGGAGCGCGAGCGCGTCACCGGGCTCACCGCCGTGCCGCCGCTCTACATCCAGCTCGCCGCGCTCCACTGGCCCGCCGCCATCGGCGAGCACCTGCGCTACTTCGCCAACACCGGCGGGCGCATGCCGCGCCAGACGCTGGCCCTGCTGCGCCAGCGCGTGCCCGGGGCCAGGCCCTTCCTGATGTACGGCCTCACCGAGGCCTTCCGTTCCACCTACCTGCCGCCGGAGGAAGTGGACCGCCGCCCCGACTCCATAGGCCGCGCCATCCCCAACGCCGAGATCCTGGTGCTGCGCGAGGACGGCAGCGAGTGCGGCGCCGACGAGCCCGGCGAGCTGGTGCACCGCGGCGCCCTGGTCGGCCTGGGCTACTGGAACGACCCCGACAAGACGGCCGAGCGCTACCGCCCGCTGCCCGCCGGCGTGGGCGGGCGCGAAGCGGGGCTGCCGCTGCCGGAGATCGCCGTGTTCTCCGGCGACACCGTGCGCCGCGACGCCGAAGGCTTCCTGTACTTCGTGGGCCGGCGCGACGAGATGATCAAGACCTCCGGCTACCGCGTGAGCCCGACGGAGGTGGAGGAGGTGCTCTACGCCACGCGCCGCGTGGGCGAGTGCGCCGCCTTCGGCGTGGAGCACCCCGTGCTGGGCCAGGCCATACGCGTGGTGGCCACCGCGCCGCAGGGCAGCGGCGAGCTCGACGTCGCCGCGCTGCTGGCCGAGTGCCGCGTGCGCATGCCCGGCTACATGGTCCCGGCGGGCGTGGACGTGGTGCCCGCGCCGCTGCCGCGCAATCCCAACGGGAAAATCGACCGCAAGGCGCTGGCCGCCGCCTGGGCGCAACGCCAGGGCGATGATCGGGGCGACGTCCAGGGCGGCTGAGGCCGCCGCGCCCGCCCGCTGGCCACGCCGTCCCTCCCGTCCCGCTCACACCGTCCGCACCGTCCGCCCCGCAGTACCCGCGGCCTCCGTTCACCGCCTTGCCCGCCTCTTGCCCATGAGCACCCCTCCCGTTCACGCCCCCATGTCGCAGTTCGCCGTGCGCGAGGGCGAGCTGCTGGTCAACGGCTGGCCGCTGCGCCGCCTGGCCGAGCGCGTGGGCCGCACGCCCTTCTATGCCTACGACCGCGGCCTGCTGGGTGCGCGCGTGGCCGAGCTGCGCGCGGCGCTGCCCGCGGCCGTGAAGCTGCACTACGCCATGAAGGCCAACCCCATGCCGGCGCTGGTCGCCTTCATGGCGCAACGGGTGGACGGCGTGGACGTGGCCTCGGCCGGCGAGCTGCGCGTGGCGCTGGACGCGGGGGCCGATCCGCGCGAGATCAGCTTCGCGGGCCCGGGCAAGGGCGAGGCGGAGCTGCGCCAGGCCGTGGCCGCGGGCGTGCTGGTCAACGTCGAGTCCGAGCGCGAGCTGCCGCTGCTGGCCGGCATCGCGCAGTCGCTGGGCCTGCCCGCGCGCGTGGCGCTGCGCGTCAATCCGGACTTCGAGCTCAAGGGGTCGGGCATGCGCATGGGCGGCGGCGCCAAGCCGTTCGGCATCGACGCCGAGCGCTTGCCGGACGTGCTGCGCGGCCTGCAGCGCGAGGGCCTGGCCTTCGAAGGCTTTCATCTCTTCGCCGGTTCGCAAAACCTCAAGGCCGAGGCGATCTGCGAGGCGCAGCGCCTGTCCTACGCGCTGGCGCTGCGGCTGGCCGAGCACGCGCCGTCGCCGGTGCGGGTGCTCAACCTGGGCGGCGGCTTCGGCATCCCGTACTTCCCCGGCGAGCAGCGGCTGGACCTGGCGCCCATCGGCGACAACCTGCGGCAGCTCGTCGAGCGCGCGGCGCGCGAGCTGCCGCAGGCGGTGCTGGTGCTGGAGCTGGGCCGCTACCTGGTGGGCGAGGCGGGCGTCTACGTGGCGCGGGTGCTGGAGCGCAAGGTCTCGCGCGGCCAGGCCTTCCTCATTACCGATGGGGGCCTGCACCACCACCTCTCGGCGTCGGGCAATTTCGGCCAGGTGCTGCGCAAGAACTATCCGGTGGCCCTAGGCACGCGGATGGGCGAGGCGGCCGTTGAAAACGCCTCGGTGGTTGGGCCGCTGTGCACGCCGCTGGACCTGCTGGCCGAGCGCATGGCGCTGCCCGCGGCACAGGCGGGCGACCTGGTGGTGGTGTTCCAGTCCGGCGCGTATGGCGCCAGCGCCAGCCCCCAGGGGTTCCTGAGCCATCCGGGGTGCGTGGAAGTGCTGGTGTGAGGGCGGGAGCCGTTGACGGCCGCCCGTTGATGGCCGTGGTGCCATGGTGGTCCAACGCCGGCCGGATGCCGATGCGCAGCGCACCCCGAGCCGTC
>NZ_BCTC01000102.1 GCF_001571085.1 Azohydromonas lata NBRC 102462 | reverse complement strand
TTAATGGACCGCCACGGCATTCCAAGGCGAAAGCAGGCTGGAGTAGTGACCTTCGTACTTGGTCTAAGCCGTTCCCATGGCAACCGAAAGCTGCGCGGGCTTGTGCCCATGACGCTCGACGAGATCGGCCGAATTGCGGAGCACTTTGAGGAAACGCTGCTGCACGCGCTGGAGCCTTGCCTGGCTCATGGTATGGAACCTGCAGTATTGATGTTGGGCGACTTGAAGGTGCCGTGCGAGGCCATGCTGGAAGAGACCTTGCGCCCACCATTCGAGGACGATGGAGTTTGTCGCCATCGGCGTACCGGGAAGCTTTCTTGTCGTCCCGGCCAAAGGCTTGACCTTGCCCGCACGGCAGGGTGAAGCGGTTGCATTTGCACCTGAACCAGGCTTACCCCAAACAGGCCAACGGCAGCTGACGACTACAGGTCGCCGCACACAAGTCAGCCAGCCTTGTCGGCCCTGCGCCCGGTCAGCGATACACGGCGTAGAACTTTTCCAGTCTGGCCAACACCACGGGAGACTTCCAGTCTCCGTCCGCGATGCGGCGCAGCAGCGCGGGCGTGGCCACGCCATTGGCGACCACGTCGTCCCGCAGCCGCTGCAGCCACTGGCGCTGCAGATCGGGGGGCAACGCCTCGAAATCGATGCGCAGTTGCTCACGCTCCAACTCCTGAGCCGGATCGGGCACGGGCACAGCTGGCACAGGTGCGGGCGCCGCAGGTTCTGGGGTTGGCGCTGATACCCGCTTCTTGGCTGCCTTGCGGGCACCCTCCCCTGCCACACCCTCCAAAACCCACTTCAAGTGCGCCACCGCATTGGAGCCAGGTTCCTGGCGCAGTTGCCTGGCCACCACGTCCAGCGAGCGCAGCACTGGCGCCTCGCCATAGCGATCCACCAGCGCGTCGTAGTCCAGTTCGCGGATACCCAGTGCCAGGGCCTGTTCTACGGGCGTCAGATCCACAGGTTCGACCTCGCCCTGATCCAGCTTGAAGTCGGGCTTGGGTTTGACAGTGAACTGCAGGTCCACGACCGCCCCACCCTCCCGGTGCTCGATAAAGTCGATCTCGATCTCGGTGTGCTCGTTGATCTGGGCAAGCGCCGGCTTCAGCAGTTCGCTCTTGAACTTGCGGTACTCGCGGTCTCCCGTCACTTCGTGCCCGCGCAGCACCGGCACCCACCAACTCCATGGCTTGCGTGGCGTGCGCCCTGACCCCTGGTAACGGGCACAAAGCTCGTACAGGGCCACGGCCGCATGCGTGCCCAGCCGGGCCATGGTGGTGAGGTTGATCTGCGCGTACAGCCGCGGGTTGAGGATCTGCTCCTCGATCGTGGGCGGGTAGAACCACGTCACCCAGTTCTCGCGTCCCCGCTGGTAGCACCTGACCTCGGCGAGCAGCGGGAAGATTCGGACCTCGCTGAGCGAAGCGTCCTCGGGTTCTTCGCCCGGCAATCCTTCACCTGGCTTGAGCGGGCGCCATTCACAGCGCGTGGACATCATCTCGGTGAGGTAGCGGCGCATGATGCCGGCCTCGTTACTGCTCTTGTCCAGCACGCGCAGCAGCGCCTTGAGCTTGGCTTGATAACCGCGCTTGCCCACATCGCCCTGCCGCTGGGCCACGCGGCCCATCACGTTGTAGAGCTTGCGTCCTCCAGCCGTGAGCCGGCCGTTGATGGGAACCATGGCCAGCGTCGCCACAGGTTTGCGGTAGATGTCTCCACGCTCCTGCGGTACCTCGGGCAACTGCAACGGCTCGTCCATGGCGCGCAGTATATGTTTCTGTCCAGACCCATCCGGACAATGGACGGCATTGAGCGTTTCCACATTGTCCGTAATCGCAATAGTCAAAAGTGCGGACGCCACTGGCTTGTCCAAGAGTCACCGGCCGACCGATACGCTTGCGACAGAAGCCGCAACTGCGCTTGCAACACGGGATTACTTGTCCACAGCGGCCTTTGTGGAACTGCATGGTGGCAGTCGCAAGCACGGACGGGATAAGTCAATAGTTCGGACGCCATGAGTCATTTGTGCGGACGGTTTTGGTCAATACTGCGGACGGTCATGGGAACTAAGTTGTTGTCGTGAATGGAAAAAATCAACTTATACACAGGCCTAAAGATATTGAATCAATCTTAAACAGTGCTAAAGAGAAAGCGTGAAAGGTTCACTTTTCAATACCAAATTCATCGGCCGCAGGCCGATCAGCGGTTTACAGACGTAGAAATCAAAGCAAGTCCTGAAAATTCACGTCAGCGCCTACAATCGTCGGAACCATCACTAATTCCCGAGGAGGTCCAGCTTGGACGCTACGCTGCTTGAGCAACCCGGGCTCAGCCTAGAAGATATCGACGCTCAAGCAGAGCGTGTGCAAGCCGTCTTGTCGCAGGTACGCAGCACGATGCTGTCGCCTACCTCCCGTAAGGAAGCGCCTCGGTTCACTGCATCGCAGCTTGCTGAACTGACTGGACTTGGCCGCAACCGTTTCGATGCCAGGATCAAGAAAGGCGATCTGCCTGGAGGAACCTTGTCGCCCAGCGGGGCTCGGCGAGAGTTTTCACTAGCTGAAGCCCGCGAGTGGGTGCGTGCCACTCGTGCGGGCGACATGCGCCCGCAGATGGCCACGGCCTGCACGCTGTGCATCGGCAATTTCAAAGGCGGCGTTAGTAAAACAACCACCGCCGCCACACTGGCTCAAGGTCTTACGCTCGCGGGCCACCGGGTGCTGCTGATCGACTGTGATCCCCAAGGCAGCCTGACGACTCTCTTTGGCATCCTGCCCGACTCCGAGGTGGCACCTGAGGACACGCTGCTGCCGCTTTTCAACGGCGACCAGGATGACGTGGGATATGCGATCCGGCCGACTTACTGGGACGGTATCGACCTGATCGCCGCGGCGCCTGTGCTTTTCGGCGCGGAGTTCGCGCTGCCGGCGCGGCAGATGAACGACCAAGCCTTCGAGTTCTGGCGCGTGATGGACCTGGCCCTGGACAACGCGCGAGATGCTTACGACTTCATCGTCATCGATACGCCGCCCTCGCTGTCCTACGTCACGATCAACGCTCTCATGGCTGCCGACGGCATCGTGATGCCCCTGCCGCCATCTGCGCTGGACTTTGCCAGCTCGGCGCAGTTTTGGAATCTCTTCAGCGACCTCACCAGTACGCTGGTGCGCGCCCGCGGCGGCTCCAAACGCTTCGCCTTCGTAGACGTGTTGCTGACCAAGGTCGAGACCACCGACGCCAGCGCCATCTTGGTCAAGAAGTGGCTCAGCGCGGCGTACGCCGACAAGCTCCTGCAGATTGAGATCCCCAAGACCGCTGCAGCCATTGCGGGATCGGCCGAATTCGGCACGGTCTATGACCAGCTCAAGAATGCGCCTTCGGCGCGCACGCTCAAACGCGCTACCGACGCTTTCGACCGCCTGGTGGACCTCATAGAGGATCAGGCCCAGATGTTCTGGTCCAACCAGACCGAGCGGCTGGGGAGCGCGCAATGAGCACTAAGAAGCGCGAGAAGGTCGGCGACAACATCGAGTTCGTCATTCCGCCAGCGAGGCCAAGGACGCCCGATGCAGTTCCCTCGCCGGCGCCTCAACCTGCAGCCAAGACGGGGGTGGGCTACACCACGGCGGCCATCTTCAACACTAACGCGTTGCGAGGTAAGACCGAGGAGTTGCAGCGCGAGGTGGATGGTCTTAAAGCTCGCACTCAGGAGCTGGAGAGCGACCGCGGCGCTCAGCTGCTTGACGCTGCGCAGATCGTGCCAAGCCGCTGGGCCAACCGGGCAGATGCGTCCTTCTCAGATCAGGAGTTCCTGGCTCTCAAGGCTGAAATCCAAGACGCGGGCGGGAATGTGCAGCCGATCATGGTTCGGCCCATTGAAGGCGAGGGCAATCGTTTCGAGCTGGTTTTTGGCCACCGTCGCCATCGCGCTTGCCTGGATCTTGGACTGCCGGTGCTCTCGGTCATCAAGCCGTTGGACGACCGGGAGCTCTTCGCGCACATGGAGCGCGAGAACCGCAACCGCAAGAATCTCTCACCGTTCGAACAGGGCAAGATGTACCGTCGCGCACTCGACGAAGGCTTGTTTCCCTCGATGCGGGCGTTGGCTGCGGACATTGGCCGTGGCTCTACGGATGTGAGCGAGGCCATCCGGATAGCGGAGCTGCCCCAGCCTGTGCTCGACGCGTTTCCTTCGCCTAACGAAATCCAGTTCCGTTGGGCGAAGGCCTTAGCCGACGCATGCCAGCGTGATGCGGTGGGCGTAAAGGCCAGGGCCCACGAGCTGCGAGCCGAGCGTCTGCCGGCTGCCGCAGTGTTTAAGGCACTCACTGGTGTACAGGACGGGCGGGGTGCAAGACGGTCTTCCACCCAAGAACGGCAGCTCACATTAGGTGACGGGCGGCATGCGGTAATTCGCAATGATGGCAAGCGGGTCGTAGTCGAACTGGACCCCTCGCTGTTGCCCTCCGAACGGTGGGAAGCGTTCGAGGAAATGCTGCTGAGATTCGTGGGTTAATCTGTTTCTACAGCAGCGGAGCCCTTGTGAAAGCGGACATGGGTATCAACATCCACGACGCGTAGAAGTGCAGCAACGGTGCAAGACGGTCTTGCGCCGTCCTGGCAAAGTGAAGTGTCGTCTGCCGGCCGAATAGCTATTGCAATACAGCGTGGGGCCGTCGGTCAGGCGGTCTTCTTGCAGCCATGCGGAATCGCAACCTGAAGATTGTCCGCAGCAAAGCGTTGGAGGCTGTTTGATACCCGGTCCAAGTTTGGAAAGTCGATCCGGCTGCAAGTTACGGCCGGGTTGTCCTCACCCTCGGCCGCTTTGAGTAGCCGAGGTACATGACGCCACACGGTGGCGCGATCCGGGTAGTTTGCGTTTGGGTTCGCTCGAAGAGGCCGCGCAGAAAAACAGCAGTGCAAGACCATGGGAGACCCCCTATGGGGGCCTACCGCGGCGGCGTGTCGGCTCGCGTATTAGCCCAAGCTACTCTGTGGCCGTTGGATGCACAGCCAGCACACGGTCGAAGTAGCGCTTGGTGGCGCCACAGGTCATGGCCACGGCAAGGGTCTGCACAATCCCCGGCGCGTCGGTGCCGACTGTGTATGCCCAGCACCGCGTCGCTCAGGCCGTCCACGACGAGCTTCAGGCAACTGCGAGCCTGGCTGCCCATGAAGACGGTGTTTATTGGTCTGAAGTCGGACTCGCACACGTCCGCTGAACCCTGCCGGGCCGCATCGGTTTCCGTCAGGCCCGACGTAGCGATGGGCGCCTTGGTGAACACCGCGCTGGCTGCCGTGCGGTGGTCCACGCGCACGGGGTAGCAACCGAACTTGCTATCGGTGAAGGGCCGGCCTGCAGCAATGGCCACCGGGTGAGGTCGACGCGGTCGGTGACGTCGCCATCGCCCAAATGCCCTGGGCCGTGGTGCGGCTGCCCAGGTCCACGGCAATGGCACCGTGTGCGGCGAGTTGCACGCTCGCTTTCGACAAGCCCAGGCCAGCGGTGTTGTGCCGCCCACGCGGTTGCTCTCGGCGACGAGCACGCGCGCGCCATGGAACGGCGCGAAGCCGCTACACCGCCGGAGCTGGCGCCAATCACGATCAGGTCGTATGTGTCGTTCAATGCAGGCTCCCTTTCGCGGCGGCGTAGCGCATCAGCGCCGATCGTCGCGCCGCTGCTCGCACAGCATGAAGAGATAAAGGCTTTCGGCCTTGTCCCGCGCCCAGGGCGTCTTGCGTAGGAACTTCAGGCTCGACGCCACGCTGGGCTGGCTGCTGAAGCAGCGCTCGGCCGATCCCGCCCATTTGTAGTGGTCGGCCAGGGCCGTGACGATCATCTTCGGCGTGATGCCGTGCAAGGGGTTGCACGGCTGGGCCGGCTGGGGAGTGCAGCTGTCCATCCTGATTTTCGATGCTGGCTGGGTTGAGCCTGGAAGCCGTTGGTACGGCTGGCGTTGGACACGGCTTACAAGGCCACGTTGCTGGCTGGCGGGCTCAACGCTTGCCTTGGCACCTCGTCGCGCTTGCTGCTCACGTGGCTTGGCGGCAGAGCCTGCGTGGATTCACGATGCCATCCGTCGCGCGGCAGGCCGTCTGGCTGGCCAAGACTTAGTTGCAGGAGTGGTAGACGGTTAGGCGGGCAGGGCAGGGCGGCATCACGCTGGGGCACACACTCCATGCACTCCTTGTGCCTCCGAGAGAAGTTATCTTTGAGCCGCCAAAGCAAGAAATCGACGGAGGAAAACACGCCTTCGATTGCTGTTTTTTTGTCTATGCCAACAGCGTTTCTCAGTAATCGCACACACCACAGGTAGCGTTGAAAGCGCTTTTTACTAACTATCGTCACCTCTTGCTTTGCTTGCTTTGCTTGCCTAGGACATATACTGTGGTCATGCCCGCCAGAGTTCAATTCCCCAACAGCCGCTTGGTCACCTTGTCTGCAGTTCTGCCCGTGGAGCAGTTGCAGCAAAGGCTCGTGCGCATGCGCAAGGAACTTGCCCAGGCCAAGGCGCTGATTCGCGCGCTGGAAACCGATGTCAGCGAGGTTGAGGCAGCATTGGCCGAGGCTGCCAATGAGAGACCTGCACATGATCATGATCGCGCTCGGAGTCCAACATCGCCAACTGCCGCCAGTCCACAGGCATCGGGTGGCGTAACGGGAGCCGTGGCCCGTGGCGAGAAGCTGCTGAAGGGGTGGGTCCAGGATGGCACCCTGATACCTACTGCGGCGCTGGGCTCCAGCTGGGGCATCACGCGCCAGGCGCTGGACCAAGCCGTGGAGCGCGGCGAACTGTTCTCGCTGAAGATTGCGGGACGACGGTATTACCTGGCCGAACTGCGCGACATCACGCGCGAGCAGGCTGCCCAGGTCTGCTGCGCGCTGGGCATGCTGTCGCCCAGTGAAAAGCTTATGTTCTGGCTACACGCGCATGGCGGACTGCAGGGCAGGACGCCCGTGGTGGCGATACAGGCCGGGCAGCTCGCACGCACGGTGCAGCTGGCACAGGCCTGGGCTCGCGAGCGCACGCATCCTGATGCCGATTCCGGGAACGATGCGCGCACCTGAGCCCGGCACCTTCGAGCACCTGCTGCAGCCCGTCGAAGTTCCCGTTGATCGCCTGGTGCGCCTGTCGCGGTACCCGGCCACCGAGCCGTGGTGGGGTAGGGCGGCTGCTGGGCGCTTTGATGACCCGCTGCAGCAGTTCGGTGTCTGCTATGCCGCTGACCAGGTCGCCACGGCCTTTGCCGAAACCGTGATCCACAAGTCGTCGGCCTGGCGCCATGGTGCGTGGCTGGTAGCCACGGCGGAGCTGACCGGCCGGTGGATGGTGTCGCTGCAGCGGCCTGCGCGGCCGCAACTGCTGATGGCCGATCTAACTGGCACGGCTCTCAAGGCCCTGGGCCTCAACAACGACCTGTGCAGCGGTGGCGACTACACCTTGTCGCAGCATTGGGCGCGTGCCATCCACGATGCCAGCCCAAGCTGGGACGGCATTCGGCGTGTCTCCCGCCAGAACAACACGGCCTACTGCTACGCCGTCTTCGAGCGCGCCGGGGTGGTGAAAGCCGGCGCCGCCAAGCTCGAGGGGGCATTGCTGGAGCGGCTGTGCGATGACTTCCAAGTGATCGCTCTCTGAGTAGCAGCAATCTCCTTGGACCCGTGAGCCTCGGGTCGGCCAGCTTGGCTATGAATCGTTCGCCGCCCTAAGTGCTTGTCGAGCTTTAGATTAGCAGCTAGCTGCCGTGGCGAAACCAACTTGCGGCCATTTTGTTTATAAAAGATTATGGGCAATTATCTGTGATAACTTGAGCAAGTTTGCGTACACGCAGGTTTACTCATAGATCGAGCGGCGAAGAGCTCTCGGTGCCCCTTCAACGACTCAAGGGCCTGTCGGGCATCGCGCACCATGAAGTTGACCAACGTCGCAGAACAACCTAGGCGCGCGGCGATTTCCCTTTGCGTCAGTTCCCCCAGCCTGAAAAGCTCGAAGGCTTGACGGGTGCGAGGCGGCAAAGTGTTGAGTACCTGATCGATGGCCTGTATCAGGCGCCAGCCGTCGACGCGTTCGCCCATGACGCAATTGATGGGTATTTCAGGTATTTGCCCATCTTCGGTCTGGACCTGGAGCTTGGCTTCCAGACTCCTGCGGCGGCAGTGGTCCAGCGCGACGTTGCGCACCACCTGGCAGCAGTAGCAGAACGGGCGTTCCACGTCAGTTTTCACGCTCTCGCGTTCAGCCAGCCGCACGTAGGCATCCTGCACGACTTCGTCCGCAAGGTCTGCCGTCCCTACCACCTTCCTGGCAAGACTGCGAAGCTGCGCACGGTGGGCGATGAACACTTCCACGAGCGTCTGACATCGTTGTTCGACGGACATGCCACAAGGCCTCCAGATGTTTGCCGGATCAGAAAAGTCCAAGCGTGTTTCTTGAATACGAATGATTATCATCAACATTTCGATTGATGAGAACTTTTTTGATGTTTTGGTGACGCCGGCTTGTGAGCCAGGGCACACCGCCACCGTTGTCCGCCGAGAAGGGCTCGCATGCCGCCATCAGGGCAGGCGTGCGCCATGAAGCACGGCAAGTTGTCACGCCTCCGATGCGCCAGGCCAACGCGGCTTTGCTGCACTGAGGAACGCTGGACGACGCGGGCGATCCTCGTGGCCTCACAGGGCGCGCAACGGGGCCAGGACAAGCGCGCCGAATTGCCCTGGCCCATACGGAACGCTTTCACCTGGCACGCGCAGCCAATGCTGATGTGCCATCACGCGCAAAGGCACGCCTGCAAGGCAGTGGCCGACTCCATGGCGCAACCACTGGCCTCGGATGCCAGGCTTCTCTGGCGCCATGGCGGTTGCGGACTGTCCAGCCGGGCATCAAGCACAAGCGCCGGTGGCCCCGGCTTCTTCCGTCACGCGAGCAACGAATTCAGCCTCTCCGGCATCTTCAGGTGCGCAACGCCGCCCGCCAGCTTGAATGCTGCCTTTTGCAGGCCCGACGGCCCTAAACAAATCGCGGGCTGACTCGTCAATGGGAGCAGAAGGCGCGTCACGAGCCCAGCGGGCTCCGCGCGGCGTGTCCTTCGCTCCACCCAACCGCACGAGGAAGCCGCATGTCCACCAGTTGTTTTGATCGCGAAGACGAGACCTTCATCGTTCTCGTCAACGACGAAGAGCAGTACTCCATCTGGCCGCACTGGAAGGCCGTACCGAGTGGCTGGCGCGCCGTCGATGGCGTGAAGGGCGACAAGAAGACGGTGCTCGAATACGTCGAGAAGGCGTGGACCGACATGCGCCCGCTGACGCTGCGCAAGTGGATGGATGCGCAGGCTGCTGACGCCGTGCAGCCGCTCGCTGCCAACCATTCGGCCGTCGCCGCCCAGTGATTTCAGCGATGCGGCCGCCGTTTCTCGACCTGCTGATGCTGCCCTGCGCGGGTGCAAGCGCCACGATGTACCTGCGCTGGCGTCGCCTGCTGCCGCAGTGGGTCCGCCTGGTGCCCGTGGAGCTGCCCGGGCGCGGCGGGCGCATGGGTGAGCCCCATGCCGAAAACTTCTCCAGGCTGGTCGATCAACTCTGCGACGAGCAGGCGCAGGCCCTGCAAGGCCGCTATGTCCTGTTCGGCCACAGCATGGGAGGCCTGCTGGCTTATGGGATCGCGCAGCGACAGCGCGCGCTGTCCCGGCCTTTGCCGCAGGCCATGTTCGTGTCGGCCAGTTCGGCGCCGTCGCGCCGTGATCCGGATCGCTTCGTCGGAAAAGACAACGACGCCGCGCTGATCGCCGATCTGCGCAAGCAGGGCGGCACGCCCGAGGAAGTGTTCAACAGCAACGAACTGCTGCGCCTCACGCTGGACACGCTGGGAGCGGACTATCGCGTGTGCGAAAGCTTTGCGTATGGGGCGAACGCGCCCTTGCCGCTGTCCCTGCATGTGCTGGCCGGGCGGCATGACGACATCGCGGCCGAACGCATGGAGGCCTGGCGGCATGAGACGGACGGCGCATTCACGCTCGACTGGTTCGATGGCGGCCACTTCTTCATTCGCCAGCACGAGCAGCAGGTGCTGGCCGTCGTGGTGCGCGAGCTGACGCGGCAGCTGTCGGGGGCAGGGCATGCCATTGCAGTGGCTGCCTGACACGTTGCCGGCCGGCATCACCGTGTTCCTGTTCGAGCTGGCCCTGGCGGTGCCACTGGCGCCCGCCGATGGGGCCGTGCTCGGCGGGACGGCATGAAGCCCCGCCACGAGTGAACCGATGGCCTGCCTTGTGTGGCGCATGCCGGCATAGCCCGGCCAGCCAGGAAATCCGATGACAACACACACCACCTCCAGCCAACCCTCCTTTGTTCACCCCAGCCACTTTGTCGAGCGGCTCGGGGGCCTGATGGCCACCTGCCCCGACGACACGGCGCTGATCGTCGTGGCTGACCAGGGGGGTGAATCCGTTGAAACGGTGCTGTGCTATCGCGACTTCGGCCTGCGGGTGCGGGCGTTGGCGGCCGTGCTGCAGCAGCGGTTCGAGAAGGGCGCCCGCGTGCTGATCCTGCTCGACAACGACGAGCACTATGCGGTCAGCATGTTTGCCTGCTTCCATGCCGGCGTGGTTGCGGTGCCGGTGTTCCCGCCGGAGTCAGCCCGGCCGCAGCACTTGGCACGGCTGGCCGGCATCGCCGCCGACGCGCAGGCGCGGGGCGTTCTCACGGCCCGTTCGCTGCAGGCCCTGGTTGGTGAAGCCGCGCGCCAGTTCGGGAATGCCTTGGTCATCGCCGTGGACGACGTCGATCCGCTTGCTGCGGCCGGCTGGCACGCGCACGAGCCCGCAGCGTCGGACGTGGCCTTCCTGCAGTACACCTCCGGTTCCACCTCGGCCCCGAAGGGCGTGATGGTGACGCACGGCAACCTGATGGCCAACGAGCGGGCCATTCGCGAAGGGCTGGGCATCGGGTCGACGGACAGGTTCGGCGTGTGGTCGCCGCTGTTCCACGACATGGGCCTGATCGGCGGCCTGCTGCAGCCTTTCTACAGCGGTATTCCGTGCGTGCTGGCTTCGCCACGCTACTTCCTCGAACGCCCGGTGCGCTGGCTGGAGATGATCTCGCGCTACCGCGTCACCATCAGCGGCGGGCCGGACTTTGCCTACCGGCTGTGCGTGGACCGCGTGAAGGACGCGCAGCTCGAAGGGCTGGACCTGTCGAGCTGGCGCGTGGCCTACACCGGCGCCGAGCCGGTGCGGCACGACACGATGGACGCGTTCATCGCGCGCTATGCCAGCGTCGGGTTCGACGCCGCCGCGGTCTACCCCTGCTACGGCTTGGCCGAAGCCACGCTGTTCGTCACCGGCGGGCGCCGCGGCAGCGGCATGGTGGTGAGCCACTTCGATGGCGACGCCCTGGCCGCACGGCAAGTGGCCTGCGCCGCCGAAGGCACTGCGCTGGTCGGTTGTGGCCGCGTGCCCTCGGGGCACGACGTGCGTATCGCCGATCCCGAATCCGGCGTGCCCGCCACGCCGCAGGCCATCGGCGAGATCTGGGCGGCCGGCCCCAGCATGGCGGCCGGCTACTGGAACCAGCCGGAGCAGACGGCACAGACCTTCGTCGAGCGCGACGGACAGCGTTGGCTGCGCACGGGCGACCTCGGCTTCGTGCACGGCGGCCAGCTCTTCGTGACCGGCCGGCTCAAGGACATGATCATCGTGCGCGGGCACAACCTGTACCCGCAGGACATCGAGCGCGTCGTCGAGGACGAGGTCGAGGCGGTGCGCAAGGGGCGGGTCACGGCCTTCTCGGTGGCGGGCGACGGTGGCGAGGGCATAGGCGTGGCCGCCGAGATTTCCCGCGGGCTGCAGAAGCTCGTCGCGCCCCAGGCCTTGGTCGATGCGATCAGCGCGGCGGTGAGCGCGCAGTGTGGCGAGGCTCCTCGCGCGGTGCTGCTGCTGAATCCGGGGGCGCTGCCCAAGACTTCGAGCGGCAAGCTGCAGCGCGCGGCCTGCCGCCAGGGCTGGGCCAAGCGCTCGCTGGACGCCTATGCGATCTTCGAGAACGGCCGCTTCGTGAGCGGCGGCGCAACGCAGGCCGTGATGGATGCCGTGCAGGATGACACTGCACAGGCCCTGGCCGCGCTGTGGTGCGAGGTGCTGAGCCCTGGCGCAGCACGTCCCTACGCCGGCGATGCCCACTTCTTCGCAGCGGGCGGCAATTCGCTGGCCGCCGTCCAGCTGGCCGCGCACGTGTCGCAGCGCTGGTCCATCGAGTTTCCCGTGCGCATGGTGTTCGACCATCCGCGGCTGCAAGAGCAGGCGGAGGTGATCCGGCGCGGCGTGGCCATGGGAGCGCGGCCACCAGTGCCTGCCATTCCGGTGCTGCCGGCAGAACGTCGCGCCGGCCCGCTGCCGCTGTCGGCCGCACAGCGGCGCCAATGGTTCCTGTGGCAGCTCGATCCGCAGGGCACGGCCTACCACGTGCACGGCGCCTTGCGCCTGGCCGGGGCGCTCGACGCGGCGGCCATGCAACTTGCGGTGCAAGGCCTGGCGCAGCGGCATGAGTCGTTGCGGACGGTCTTTCATGCGCGCCCCGACGGCGAGGTAGAGCAACTCGTGCTGCCGCAAGGCGCGCTCGACCTGCAATGGGTCGACCTGCGCGAGCTGGCCGGCGGCGAGCGCGAACCGCAGGCCATGGAGGTCGTGCGGTCGTTGCTGGCGCAGCCCTTCGACCTGACCCGCGGGCCGCCGGTGCGGGCCACCCTCGTGCGCGTGGCCGACGAGGTGCACATC
The DNA here is from genome assembly GCF_001571085.1 of Azohydromonas lata NBRC 102462. GTDB lineage: Bacteria > Pseudomonadota > Gammaproteobacteria > Burkholderiales > Burkholderiaceae_C > Azohydromonas > Azohydromonas lata. Next base: position 8,975 of record NZ_BCTC01000102.1, on the reverse strand, counting down.
CTGGCGCTGGTGATGCATCACATCGTGTCCGACGGCGCCTCGATGCAGGTCATCGTCGACGAGCTGCCGGCTTTGTATGCCGCCGCCCTGGCCGGTGAGGTGGCGACGTTGCCGCCGACGCTGCAGTACGCGGACTGCGCCGCGTGGCAGCACGAGCAATCGCAGACAAAGGCGAGCGAGCAGCAGTTGGCTTACTGGCGCGATCAATTGGACACCACGCGGGGTGAGGCGCAGCCGGTGCTGGACCTGCCGACGGATCACCCGCGGCGGGCCGTGGCGCGCTATCGGGCGGCGCGTCACCGCCTGGAGGTGTCCGCCGGGCTGGAGGCTAGGCTGCGGCAGCAGGCCCGGCGGCAGGGGGTGACGCTCTTCGCGGTGCTCTTGGCCGCATTCCAGGTGCTGCTGCACCGCAGCACCGGGCAGCGCGACATCCGGATCGGGGTGCCGGTGGCCAACCGTGACCGGCCGGAAAACCAGCGCGTGGTCGGCCTTTTCGTCAACACGGTGGTGCTGCGCAACGTGATCGACGGGCGCATACCGCTGGCGCAGGTGCTGGCCCGGGCCGCGCAGGCCGCGTTCGGCGCCCAAGCGCATCAGGCCTTGCCTTTCGACCAGCTCGTCGAGGCGCTGCAGCCCGCCCGCAGCCTGAGCGTCAGTCCGATGTTCCAGGCGGTGTTCAATCACCTCGTGCAGGACTTCGGCGCCTTCGAGCGCGTGGCCGGCCTGCACGTCGACGATGTCGGCATGCCGGACTCGGAGGCACAGTTCGAGATCGTGCTCGAAGCCCGCGAGCGCGTGGGCGCGCCGCTGGCGCTGGACCTGGTCTATGCGGCCGAGCTCTTCGAGGCCGAGACGATGGCCCGTACTGCCGGCCACTACCTCGCGGTTCTCGAAGCGATGGCAGCCGACGTGGACTGTGCCGTCGGCGACGTGGCCTTGCTTGGCGCACCGGAGCGGGCCGAGCTGCTGCGCTGGAGCGTCAACGGCCACCGCGAACCCGGCGATGCGCCGGTGCACCACGGCATCGCGCGGCAAGCCCTTCAGCGGCCCGACGCCGTGGCCCTGTTGTTCGGCGACGAGGTGCTGAGCTACGCGCAACTGGACCGCCGTGCCAACCGGCTGGCGCATCGCCTCCTGTCGCTCGGCGTGCGCCCCGAGGATCGCGTGGGCGTGGCGATGGTGCGCAGCGTCGAGCTGGTCGTGAGTGTGCTGGCCATTCTCAAGGCCGGCGCCGCCTACCTGCCGCTGGACCCGGAGTATCCGGCGGCTCGCCTGGCGCACATGGTGGACGACAGCGGCATCCGCCTGCTGCTCACCCACGGGCCCGCGCGCGGCTGCATCGCCGCGCGTGACGGGCTCGCCGTGCTGGAGGTCGACGCGATCGACCTGGAGGCCGGGCCCGCTTCCGATCCCGGTGTGCCGCTGCACGGCGACCAGCTCGCCTACGTGATCTACACCTCCGGCTCCACCGGGTTGCCCAAGGGCGTGGCCGTGCGGCATGAGGCCCTGCGCAGCTGCATGGCCTGGATGCAGCGGGCCTACCGCCTGACGCAGGACGACACGGTGCTGCACAAAGCGCCTTTCGGCTTCGACGTCTCGGTGTGGGAGATGTTCTGGCCGCTGACTGCCGGTGCGCGGCTGCTGGTGGCGCAGCCGGGCGACCACCGTGACCCGCAGCGGCTGGTGCAGCTGATCGAGCGGCACCAGGTCACCACGCTCAACTTCGTCCCGTCGATGCTGCAGGCCTTCCTGGCCCATCCGGGCATAGAGACCCGCACGCGGCTGCGCTACGTGATCTGCGGCGGCGAGGCGATGCCGGCGCCGGTGCAGGCCGAGGCGCTGCAGCGCCTGCGCGGTGCGTCGCTGCAGAACCTGTACGGTCCTACCGAAACCACCATTCACGTCACGCAGTGGACCTGCCGCGACGACGGCCACAGCCTGGTGCCCATCGGACGCCCCATCAGCGACACCCAGGCCTGGGTGCTCGATGCCGAGCTCAACCAGGTGCCACGCGGCGTCGCCGGCGAGCTTTATCTCGGCGGGGTGAGCCTGGCCCGCGGCTACTTGAGCCGGGCCGCCCTCACGGCCGAACGTTTCATTGCCGATCCCTTCGGCCAGGGCGGGCGGCTCTACCGCACCGGCGACCTGGTGCGGTGGAACGCCGAGGGTCAGATCGAGTACCTGGGTCGTATCGACCACCAGGTGAAGCTTCGCGGCCTGCGTATCGAATTGGGCGAAATCGAGGCCGAGCTGCTGGCGCAGCCCGCGATCCGGGAAGCGGTCGTTGTCGCGCAGGACGGAGCCGGCGGTCCCACGCTTGTGGCCTATGTGGCGGCCCACCCCGGCCACTTGCCCGACCCTGCCGTGCTGCGCGAGCGCCTGGGCCACATGCTGCCTGACTTCATGGTGCCGCGCGCGGTGGTCGTGCTCGATGCGCTGCCGCTCAGCGCCAACGGCAAGGTGGACCGCGCGGCGCTGCCTGCGGCCGCGCCGCCCGTGCGGGCGCAACGCCACGAGGTGCCGCAGGGCGGTGTGGCGCAGGCGCTGGCGGCCCTTTGGTCCGAGGTGCTGCAGGTGGCCGATGTCGGCCTGCACGACAACTTCTTCGATCTCGGCGGCCACTCGCTGCTGCTGATCCGCGTTCACCGGCTGCTGGAAGAGCGGCTGCGGATCGTGGTGCCGCTACTGCAGCTCTTCAAGCATCCCACCGTCGGATCGCTGGCGCAGGCGATAGAGCAGGGCGGCAGCCCGGCCGACGCTGGCGGCACGGCCGCCGTCGATGCGCAGGCGCTGCGCAAACGTACCGCGATGCTCCAACGCCGCAAGGCGGCAGAGAGGGTTGACTGATGTCCATGGCCGAAACGAACCCCGCCTTCACCGGCCTCGAAATCGCCATCGTCGGCATGGCCGGCCGCTTTCCCGGTGCCGACGACGTCGATACCTTCTGGCGCCACATCCGCGACGGCGTCGAGTCGATCCAGCACTACGACGACGCGGCGCTGCAGGCGCGGGGCGTCCCGGCGGCGGTGCTGGGCGATCCCGACTACGTCAAGGCCGGCGCGCCCTTGCAGGGCGTTGATGGCTTCGATGCCGCCTTCTTCGGCTACACGCCGCGCGAGGCCGAGACGCTCGATCCGCAGCAGCGGGTGTTCCTTGAGTGCGCCTGGGCGTCGCTGGAGCATGCAGGCTGCGATCCCGCGCGCTGGCCAGGCAGGATAGGCGTCTATGCCGGCGAGGGGGCCAACCTCTACCTGCTGCGCCACCTGTTGCCGGCGTTCGATCTCGGCGCCCACAGCGGCATCGCCGAGCTGCTGGCGCTGATGAGCGGCAACGCCGGCGGCTCGCTGTGCACCCGCGTGGCCTACAAGCTCAACCTGCGCGGCCCCGCGGTGAGCGTGCAGACGGCCTGCTCCACGTCGCTCACCGCGGTGCACACCGCCTGCCAGGCCTTGCTGTCCCACGATTGCGACATGGCGCTGGCCGGCGGCGTGTGGCTCAACCTGCTGCAGGACGGCGGCTACCGCCACCAGGCCGGAGCGATCCTGTCGGTCGACGGGCATTGCCGCGCGTTCGACGCCGATGCGACCGGCACGGTAATAGGCAGCGGTGCCGGCGTGGTGGTGCTCAAGCGGCTCGACGAGGCGCTGCGCGATGGCGACACGGTGCACGCCGTGATCAAGGGCAGCGCGGCCAACAACGACGGCGCGGCCAAGGTCGGTTTCACCGCGCCCAGCGTGGACGGGCAGGCCGAAGTGATCCGCGCCGCGCTGCAGGTCGCGGGGATCTCGGCCGACACCATCGGCTACGTCGAGGCCCATGGCACCGGCACCACGCTCGGCGACCCGATCGAGATCGCCGCGCTGACGCAGGCCTTCCGGGGCGACACCGCGCGACGCGGCTACTGCGCCGTCGGCTCGGTGAAGACCAATGTCGGCCACCTCGATGCCGCGGCCGGCGTGGCCGGCCTGATCAAGGCCGCCATGGCGCTCAAGCATCGCGTGCTGCCCGCGAGCCTGCATTTCCGCCGGCCCAACCCGCAGATCGATTTCGCGGGCAGTCCCTTCTACGTCAACACCGTGTCCAAGCCCTGGCCCGCTGATGCGGTGCCGCGCCGTGCGGGCGTGAGCTCGTTCGGCATAGGTGGTACCAACGTGCACGTCGTGCTCGAAGAGGCGCCGGCGGCACGCCGCGGCGAGGGCGGCAGGGGATGGCAGGTGCTGCCCCTTTCGGCGCAGAACGCCTGCGCGCTGCAGCAGGCCGCGGCGCAGTTGGCCGATCACCTCGAAGCCGGGACCGACGCCGCGCTGGCCGACGTCGCGCAGACCCTGCAGAACGGGCGGCGCGCGTTTCCGGTGCGCGGCGTGGTGGTGGCCGACGACGTGGCACTGGCCGTGCAGGCGCTGCGCGCGCACGGCAGCAGCTTCGGCGCGGCGCTGCGCGTGCCGGCCAGCGCACCGGAGGTCGCCTTCCTGTTTCCGGGCGGCGGCACGCAGCACGCCAACATGGGCCTGGCGCTGTACCGCGACCATCCCGTCTTCCGCGAGGAAGTCGACCGCTGCTGCGAGGCACTGGCCGGCACCATGGGCATGGACCTGCGCGCGCTGCTGTATCCCGCGTCGCAAGGGGAGGCCGAGGCCGACGCGCGGCTGGCGCGCATCGAGTACACGCAGCCCCTGCTGTTCATCGTCGAATACGCGATGGCGCGGCTGTGGATGTCGCGCGGCATCCGGCCCGCGATGATGCTGGGCCACAGCCTGGGCGAGTACGTCGCGGCCTGCCTCGCGGGCGTATTCCGTCTTGAGGACGCGCTGCGCATCGTGGCCGAGCGTGGCCGCCTGATGCGATCGATGCAGTCCGGCGCCATGACCGCGGTCACGCTGTCCGAAACCGAGCTGCAGCCCCTGCTGGCCACCACGGGCTGCGACATCGCCGCCGTCAACGGCGAGCGGCTGTGCGTGCTGGCTGGGCCGACGGCCGCCATCGAGGCCGCCGAGCGGCAACTGGGCGACCAGGGGCTTCTGCCGCGCAGGCTGCTGGTGTCGATAGCTTCGCACTCGGCCATGACCGACGAGATCGTCGCCGAGCTGCAGAAGGTGGTGGCGAGCGTGCCGCGCCAGGCGCCGCGGATGCCGTTCATCTCCAACGTGACCGGGCGGCCGATCACCGCGCAGGAGGCCACCGATCCGGCCTACTGGGGCCGCCACCTTCGCGGCACGGTGCGCTTTGCGGACGGCCTCGCCCATCTGCTGGACACGGCGGGCCGCGTGCTGCTCGAAGTGGGGCCGGGCGAGACGCTGGCCGGCCTGGCGCGCCAGCACCCGCTGGCCGCATCCGCCGTGGGCATCCTGTCGAGCCAGGCGCATCCACAGCAGCGCATGCACAACGAGCGCCACATGGCCGCCACGCTGGGCGCACTGTGGTGCGCGGGCGTGGCGGTGGACTGGGACGCCTGCCACCTCGGCCGCAAGGCGCGCCGCGTGCCGCTGCCGAGCTACCCCTTCCAGCGCCAGTCCTATTGGAAGGACGCCGTGCCTGCGCCAGGCACCGGCGGGGCGGACGGCCCGTTCTACGTGCCCGTGTGGAAGCGCGCCTGTCCGGTCGAGACGGTAGGGGCCATTGCGCCCGCAAGCGGCTGCACGCTGGTGATAGGCAACGCGGACGATTTCGCCATCGCGCTGGCCGACCACCTGCAGCGGCAGTGGCCCCGCCATCCGGTGGTGCGCGTCGATCTTGCCCAGGCCTTCGCGCAGCTCGGCCCTTGCCATTACGCGGTACAGGCCGGGGCGCGTGCCGACCATGAAGCGGTGCTGCGCCAGGTGCAGGCCGACTTCGGACCCATTGCCGGCATCCACCATCTCGGCGGCGTCGATGCCGAGCTGCCGGCTGACCGGGACGCCGTGCTGGAGCGCAGCTTCTTCAGCCTGCTGGCGCTGGCGCAGGCGCTGGAAGCCACCGGGCTGGGCGGCGAGCGCAAGCTGCCGATGCAGGTGGTGGTCAACCAGGCGGAGGACGTTTGCGGCACCGAGGCGCTGTGTCCCGAGAAGGCCACGGTGTTCAGCCTGTGCAAGGTCATCGGCCAGGAATATCCGCACCTCGATTGCCGCATGGCCGACGTGGTGCTGCCCGCCGCCGGTGATGATGCACAGTCGTGGTTGCTGGAGCAACTGGCTGCGGGCATGCCTGGCGGCCGCGGCGAAATGCGCATCGCCTACCGCGGCCCGCATCGCTGGACGCGCGGCTACGAAGCGCTGGCCGCATCCGGTGCCGGGGCGAACGGCGCGCGGCAGCGGCTTCGCCGGCAGGGCGTCTACCTCATCACCGGCGGCCTCGGCGGCGTGGGGTTGGCGGTCGCGCGCCATCTGGCCCAAGCGTGGCAAGCCCGGTTGGTGCTGCTCGGCCGCTCGGCGCTGCCCGCGCGCGGCGACTGGGAACGCCTGGCCGCCGATGCGCACCAGCCGCAGGCGCTGCGCCGCAAGCTGCAGCAGTTGCTCGAAATCGAAACCCTGGGCGGCGAGGTGCTGGCGCTGTCGGCCGACGTGGCCGATGCGGCGCAAATGCATGCCGTGGCCGCGCAGGCGCGTGCGCGCTTCGGTGCGATGCAGGGCGTGATCCATGCGGCCGGCCACGCCCACAGCGGCATGATCGGCCAGCGCACCCGCGCCATGGTCGACGCGGTGTTCGCGCCCAAGCTGCAAGGCACGCGGGTCCTGCTCGACGTGCTGCGCGACGAGCCGCTCGATTTCGTGCTGCTGTGCTCGTCCATCTCCAGCATGGCCGGCGGCCTGGGCATGAGCGACTACGCCGCTGCCAATGCCTATCTCGATGTGGTGGCCGCGCTCTGGCAACGCAGCGCGCGGTATCCCGTCATGTCGGTCAACTGGGACGCCTGGCGCGATCTGGGCATGGCCGCCGGCCGGGTGCTGCCCGAGGGCATAGGCATGGACGGCCCGCAAGGCGCGCGCGCGCTGGAGCGCATCGTCAACGGGCCGGCGTTCGCGCAGGTCGTGATCTCGACCACCGACCTGGAGCAGCGCCTGGGCGAGCTCGACAACGGCATGCTGGCCCTGGTCGAAACCGGCCCGTCCGTCCAGGGCAAGCGCCGCAACCATCCGCGGCCCGCGCTGTCGAGCGCCTACGTCGCGCCCGCGGGCGACCTGGAAAGCGGGCTGGCCGACCTCTGGCAGGACATGCTCGGCATCGCCACCGTGGGCGTCGACGACAACCTGTTCGAGCTCGGCGGCGATTCGCTGCTCGCCATCCAGATCCTCGCCCGCGCCCGCAAGGCATACGAGGTCGAGCTGCATCCGGCCGCCTTCTTCAAGGCGCCCACCCTCCGCGGCCTCGCGCTGCTGGTGGAGACGCGGCTGATCGAAGAGATCGAGAACGCCGCCTAGGCCCAGCCACTCCGTCCGCCTCCGCTTCCGCATTGCGGCGCGCCCGCTGCGGCGCTCCCCTGCACGCCACTGTCCGAAAAGCATGTCCAACCTCCAAGACCTCTCCGCGCGCCGTGCCAACCTCACGCAGGAGCAGCGCGCGGCGCTGAAGGCACGCCTGCGCGGCGCGCCGGCCACGCGCCAGGCACCGGCCCAAGGTGCGATGGCGCCACGGCCCGCGAGCGATCGGGCTCCGCTGTCGTCCGCGCAGCAGCGGCAGTGGTTCCTGTGGAAACTCGATCCGTCGCGCACCGCCTACCACCTGAGCGGCGGCCTCACGCTCACCGGTCAGCTCGACACCAAGGCGCTGCGCGCCGGCGTGCAGGCGCTGGTCGAACGGCATGAAGCGCTGCGCACGGTCTTTCGCGAGGAAGGTGACGGCGAGGTCCAGCAGCTCGTGATGGCGGCCGGCGAGTTCGCCCTGCCCGTTGTCGATCTGGGCCGCCTCGACCAGGCGGCGCGCGACGAGGCCGTGCGGGCGCAGGTGCTGAAGCTGCGCACCGAGCCCTTCGACCTGCTGCGTGGTCCGCTGATGCGCATGGTGCTGCTGCGCACCGGCGAGCAGCAGCACCTGCTGCTGGTGGTGATGCACCACATCGTGTCGGACGGGTGGTCGGTGCAGCTCATCCTCGACGAGCTCGCGCTGCAATACGCGGCACGCGTCAGGGGGCTGTTGCCGGCCCATCCCGAGCTGCCGGTCCAGTATGCGGACTACGCGCTCTGGCAGAACCGCTGGCTCGACGAGGACGGCGAGGGCCGGCGCCAGCTCGAATGGTGGTGCGCGCAACTCGGCACCGAGCACCCCGTGGTCGCGCTGCAGACGGATCATCCCCGCAGTGCCAGCGGGCGCTATCGCGCCGGGCATCACGCCTTCATGTTGCCGGGCGACGTGGTGCGGCGGCTGCGCCAGCAGGCGCAAGCCGGCGGGGCGACCCTGTTCATGGCGCTGCTGGCCGCCTTCAACGCGCTGCTGTTCCGCCACTCGGCGCAGACGGATCTGCGCGTGGGCGTGCCCATCGCCAACCGCCACCGCGCGGAAACCGTGGGCATCGTCGGCTTCTTCGTCAACACGCAGGTGCTGCGCACGCGGATCGATGCGCGCATGACCTTGGGCGAACTGCTGGAGCGGACACGGGACACCGCCATCGACGCGCAGACGCACCAGGACTTGCCGTTCGAGCGGCTCGTGAGCGCCCTGCGGCCTGAGCGCAGCCTGAGCGCCACGCCGCTGTTCCAGGTGATGTTCAACCACGTGCGGCGCGACCACCGCTCGCTTGCCCAGTGGCCGGGCGTGGCGGTCGAGCGCCTGGACTTCCAGGAGGACGACGCGCAATTCGAGATGACGCTGCAGACGCTGGAGATGGAAGACGGCAGCGTCCAGGCCACGCTGCTGCATGCGGTGGAGCTGTTCGATGCGCAAGCCATCGAGCGCATGGCGGGGCATTACGTGGCGGTGCTGCGGGCCCTGGCGGACCAGCCCGGCCAGGCGGTCGGCGACATCGAGCTGATCGGCGCCGACGAGCGCGCGCGGCTGGCCGCGTT
>NZ_BCTC01000101.1 GCF_001571085.1 Azohydromonas lata NBRC 102462 | reverse complement strand
CTTCACCGTCAAGGACGGCGAGCAGATCTTCCTGGCCGCGGTGAGCGACACGCAGTGGGCGCTGATGTGCCGCGAGTTCGGCATGGAGCGCCTGGCCGCCGACCCGCGCCTGAAGACCAACAACGACCGCGTGCGTGCCCGCGAATGGCTGCTGCCGGCGTTGCGCGACCAGTTCGCCGCGTACGGCGCGGCGGAGCTGGCCGCGCGCTTCGAAAAGATCGGCCTGCCCTACGCGCCCATCACGCGGCCGCAAGACCTGTTCAATGACCCGCACCTGCTGGGCACCGGCGGCCTGGCGCCGGTGTCGGTGCCGGCCGACGCCAGCGGCGCCGGCCAGGCGGTGGACACCCACACGCCGCTGCTGCCCCTGGCGCTGGGCGGCCAGCGCCTGCCGCTGCGCACGCCGCCGCCGGCACTGGGCGCGCACACGCAGGCGCTGCTGCGCGAGCTGGGCTGCGACGACACCCAGATCCAGGCCCTGCGTGCCGACGGCGTGATCGGCGCCCAGCCCGATGCCACCCCGGCGAGCGCCGAGCCGGCCAAGGCCTGAAACCGTTGCATTTGCACCCCGATTGAACACGGACATTCCCATGCAGACATTGAACTCCCGCCGCGGCGCACTGAAGACGCTCGCCATGCTGGCCAGCCTGGCCGCCACGACCGGCGCGATGGCCCAAGCCTGGCCTGCGCAGCCCATCCGGCTGGTGGTGCCGTACACGCCCGCCGGCGCCACCGATGTGGTGGCCCGTCTGGTGGCCGACCGCGTCACGGCCGACACCCAGTGGACCTTCGTGGTGGACAACAAGCCCGGCGCGGGCGGCAACATCGGCATGGACGCCGTGGCCAAGGCTGGCCAAACCCGCCACCATCGCCAAGCTGGTGGAAGAAGGCAGCTCCCCCATGACGGGCACGCCGGCTCAGCTCGCGCAGTTCCTCAAGGCCGAGCACGCCCGCTGGGGCGACGTCGTCCGCTCGGCCGGCGTGAAGCCCGAGTAAGCCCCGTATCCCCCCTATCCATAGCAATTCCAAGGACGCCGGGCCAGGCCCCAGGCGTTCCGTTGCAGGAGACATCCATCTCCTGTTGATGGCCGTCACGCGCGGCCATGCCGTCTGGCGCGGGCCGCTGCTGCCTGACGGGTCCGTTTCCAAGGTCGGTGCGTTCCGCACCTTCTTCGGTACCAGCGGGCCGGACGGCATGGCCATCGATGCCGACAACCGTGTGGTGGTCGAGACGGTCTATAAGCAATCAATTACTTGCCTAAAGCAAGTAATTGGCCCATGATCTGGCCATGACCTCCAGCAACCGCATCGAAGCCGTCCGCCGCTTCAACCGCTTCTACACCCGCCAAATCGGCGTGTTGAACGAGGGCTTGCTGGACTCGGAATTCACGCTCACCGAGTGCCGCATCCTGTGGGAGCTGGCGCATCTGGACGATGGCGCTGGCATCACTGCCACTGACCTGGGACGCCTGCTGGATCTGGATGCAGGCTATCTGAGCCGCTTGCTGCGTGCCTTGAAAGAGCGCGAGCTCGTGGACGCCACCCGCAGCAAGGACGACGCTCGCCAGTCGCTGCTGCAACTCACCGCCGCCGGCTGCCTCGCCTTCGAGCCGCTGGAGCGCCGCTCGCAACAGCAGGTCGAGGCGCTGCTGAGCCGGCTCAGCGATACACAGCAGGCCGAGCTGCTGCAGGCCTTTCAGCGTGTGCAACTCCTGCTGGACGAGGCGGGCGGCAAGTTGGCGAAGAACAGTTTCATCTTGCGGCCTCACCGTCCAGGCGACATGGGTTGGCTGGTGTCTCGGCATGGGGCGCTCTATGCGCGCGAATACCAATTCGACATGGGCTTCGAGGCACTGGTTGCGCGAATCGCCGCCGACTTCATCGACCGCTTTGATGCCAGCCGCGAAGCCTGCTGGATAGCCGAGCGCGATGGCGTCAACATCGGCGGCGTGTGTCTTGTCCAGGCGCGAGACGAGGCAACCAAGCAGCCCCTCGACCGCACCGCGCAGTTGCGGCTGCTGTTGGTCGAGCCCTCTGCCCGTGGCCTCGGCTTGGGCGAACGGCTGGTCGCCGAATGCCATCGATTCGCACGCGAGGCCGGTTATCAGCGCGTGTGGTTGTGGACGAACAGCCAACTGTCGGCGGCCAAGCACATCTACAGCAAGGCGGGCTACAAGCTCATCGAGAGTGAGCCGTTCCAAGGCTTCGGACACGACCTGATCGGAGAGACCTGGGAGCTGGACTTGACCACCCAGCAGGTGTGAATGAATTTCCCCGCCGCTTGGACAATGGCCGCATGAGTTGAGCGCCGTCCGCAGCAGGGAGTGAACAGAGCCCGTCGAGCCTGTTCGGTGAAGGGGAGCTGCCGACAGCACCGAGCGTGGCGGTAGTGGCGCAAGTCGCAAGTCCGCATACCGCTTGAGTAGCAGCTCTCGGCCAACACCGGCCCCTCGCATCGACAGGTTGGCCGGTCATTCAAGGCTGTTTCCGGCCACCTGCAGGCCGGTGACCAAACGTGATTTGAGCTGGCTCTTGCCTGACCATTACCCTGCCACGCCGGATTCGGACAACAACTCAAGGCCTCACGGTTGAGAGGAGCACCCCCTCAATGGTGACCAGCACGGGCTGCGGCGTTGCGTTTGCGTGTCTCAGCCCCCTTCTTGGCCGACGCAGAGCGCTCGGCAGCCGTCCGGCTCGCCGCAGCTCTTCCGCCCAGGCGCCCACCCTTGCGGGATGGCTCATGGTTCTCTGAACGACCACGGCCGGAACCCGACTTCTTTCCCCCGCCGGTTTCCTTGTTGACTGTGGCCCAGGCGCGGTGTTCGGCTTCTTCCTTTGGAACACCGCGATGCTCATAGCCGCTCTCAATGTGCTCGGCTTGACGCTTTTGCTTGTCCGAATAGGACGACTTGTCACCTCTAGTCATGCTGCACTCCAGTGAAGGGATGCAGCGATCCGGCAAAGTTCATACCTTGCGATCGATTCGTCAACTTTCAAAGGTCACTACGCCTGTTTTCACCGCAGGGCGGACGTCAGCGAAAGTAGACCGTCCGTCCGCAACGGGCACAAGACCGCCGCTCAAGCAGCACGCGAACTCGTCGCGCGCGCGACCAGCGTGCGGGGCTGCCGCAATGTCGGCCAATGCCGCCTGCACACAGGACGGCCGCCCTACCAGGCCGGCCCTTCCAGGTGGCCGAAGTGGTGGGCCGCGCGGCTCAGGTGCGCGATGAACTGGCGCACCGCCGGCACCAGCGCGCTTTCCGGCCGCGTCATCGCGGCCATGGCGGCCTGCAGCGCGCCTTCCTTGATGGGCACGGTGCGCATGTAGGCCGCGGCTAGGGGGTGCGCGGCGATCTGCCGCGGCATCAGGCCCACGAAGTCGCCGCCGCAGATCAGCGACACCAGGCCCAGCGTGGAATTCACCACCGCGCTGGCCTTGGGCACGGGCAGGCCGTGCTCGGCAAACAGGTGCTTGGCGTAGCCGCCGTCGGCCGAGGTGCCGGTGAACACCCAGCGCGCATCGGACAGCTCCTCCAGCGATTTCGCCCGCGCCAGCGGCGACGATTTGCCCGTCACCACGACCATCTGTATGGGCATGAGGGGCTCGACCACGATGTCGCCCGCCGGCAGCCCTTGCGGCATGGGGCCGACGGCCACTTCCACCTCCCCGGCGCGCAGCTTGGAGAGCTGCGCCATGTACAGCTCCTCGTCTATGCGCAGCCGGATGCCCGGATAGCTCGCGCTGAACGTGCGCAGCGCCTCGGGCACCAGCAGCATCAGCGCCAGCGGCACGGCCGCCACGTGCAGGCTGCCCACCATCTCGCCGCCGAGCTGGCGTATCTGGTCCACGGCGGCGGCCAGCTCGCGCTCCACCGATTTCGCGCGGTCGGCCAGCACCCGGCCCTGCGGCGTGGTGGCCACGCCCGTGTTGGAGCGCAGCAGCAGCGGCGCGCCCAACTCCAGCTCCAGCTCGCGTATGGCCTTGGTGAGGGCCGGCTGCGACACGCCCAGCCGGCGCGCCGCGTTGCGCAGGCTGCCCGTTTCCACCGCGGCCAGCAGCGCGCGCAAGGACTGCAATTTCATCAAGGACCCCTGTCCGGCGGTTATCGCAGCCGGGAAAAGGGGCGGCATCTTAGCGAATGCGTTGGACGCGTGGCCCGCGGCGCCATGCCCCTGTGGCCCCTGTAGAGACAGCCGATTTGGCCAGCGTTGCGCGTGCAGCCCGCCGCATTGCCCGGATGTGTCTGTGCGGCTGCGCGTTTTCCCTGATAACGAGCGGTTATCGCGTCTTGATCCGCGTCATCTTATGCGGGCGGGGGCGCGTCCCTAGAGTCGCGTCCTCGTTTGCAGCCCGCGCAAGCCCAATCAGGGAGAACCACCCGCATGGCAACCATCATCGGCGGCATCGCCGCGTCCCACACGCCCACCATCGGCTTCGCTTTCGACCGCGACAAGCGCCACGACCCGGCCTGGCAGCCGGTGTTCGAAGCCTTTGACCCGGTGCGCCAGTGGATCCAGGACCAGCGCCCCGACGTGCTGCTGCTGACCTACAACGACCACATCACGTCCTTCTTCTTCGACCACTACTCGGCCTTCGCGCTGGGCATTGGGCAGGAGTGGCACGTGGCCGACGAGGGCGGCGGCGCCCGCGACCTGCCCCCCATCGCCGGGCACCCGCAGCTTGCCGCGCACATCGCGCAGTCGCTGGTGGGCGAGGAGTTCGACCTGTCGTGCTTCCAGGGCAAGCCGTTGGACCACGGCTGCTTCTCGCCGCTGTCCATGCTGTGCGAGCACCAGCCGGACTGGCCCGCCAAGCTGGTGCCGCTGCAAATGGGCGTGCTGCAGTTCCCCATTCCCACGGCGCGCCGCTTCTACAAGCTGGGCCAGGCGCTGCGCCGCGCGATCGAGAGCTACCCCGAGGACTTGCGCGTGGCCGTGGTCGCCACCGGCGGCCTGTCGCACCAGGTGCACGGCGAGCGCGCGGGCTTCAACAACGTCGGGTGGGACCACCAGTTCCTGGACCTGTTCGAGAAGGACCCCGAGCAGCTCGCCGACATGACGCACGCCGAGTACGCGGCGCTGGGCGGCATGGAAGGCGCCGAGGTCATCATGTGGCTGACCATGCGCGGCGCGCTGGGCGCCAAGGTGGCCTGCAAGCACCGCAGCTACTACCTGCCCTCCATGACGGGCATCGCCACCGCCATCTTCGAGTGCGACGCAGGTCCGCTGCCGCAAAGCGTGCTGGAGCGCCACCGCGAGGCCATGGGCAAGCAGCTCCAGGGCGCGGAGAAGCTGCAGGGCACCTACCCGTTCACCGTAGAACGCAGCGTCAAGGGTTACCGGCTCAACCGCTTCCTGCACGACCTCATCATCCCCGCGCAGCGCGCGCGTTTCCTGGCCGAGCCCGAGGCCGCGTTGGCCAGCGCGGGGCTCACCGAGCAGGAGCGCGACATGGTGCGCCGCCTGGACTGGCGCGCCCTCATCCAGTACGGCGCGAGCTTCTTCGTCCTGGAGAAGCTGGGCGCGGTCGTGGGCGTCTCCAACCTGCACATCTACGCCGCCATGCGCGGCCAGACGCTGGAGCAGTTCCAGGCCACGCGCAACGCGCCCGGCGCGCTGTACTCGGTGGCCGGCAAGGACGCCGGCAGCCTGAGCTGGGACCAGCCGGCCGAGAAGGCCCAAGCCTGAGGCCCGGCCCGGCACCGCCGGGCGCCTTGCCCTGCGCGCGCTGATGCCCGGCGCGCGCTTTCCTTCCCCCGCCTGAACCGCGCGCCCAACCGGGCGCGTGTGCGCAGCGCTGCGCGCTTGGCGCTTGCGGCGCCCGCCGCCGATCACCAACGACACGGAGACGACAGTGAGCTCGACCCCCACCGCGATCCCGTTTTCCCCTTCGGAGACAACAGTGAATTCCTCAACCGCAAGCAGCCCGGTGGACGTGCGCACGTTCATCAACGGCCGCGCCATGTCCGGCTACCAGTGGCTGGTGCTGGCGCTGTGCTTCCTCATCGTCGCGGCCGACGGCATGGACGTGGCCATCATGGGCTTCGTCGCGCCCACCATCCTGCAGGAGTGGGGCATCTCGCGCGCGGCCTTTGGCATCGTCATGAGCGCCGCGCCCTTCGGCCTGGTCGTGGGCGCGCTCTTCGCCGGTCCGGCTTCGGACAAGGTGGGCCGCAAGAAGGTGCTGGTCGGCTCGGTGCTGGCCTTTGCGCTGCTCACGCTGGCCGCTTCCTACGCGCAGGACGTGACGCAGCTCGCCCTGCTGCGCTTTCTCACCGGCATCGGCCTGGGCGCGGCCATGCCCAACACGAGCACGCTGCTGTCGGAGTACGTGCCTGAGCAGCGCCGCTCGCTCATGGTCACGCTCATGTTCACCGGCTTCAACCTGGGCTCGGCGGTGGTGGGCTTCGTGGCGGCGTCGCTGATCCCCGTGTTCGGCTGGCGCGCCGTGCTGGTGGCCGGCGGCCTGGTGCCGCTGGCGCTGGTGCCGCTGCTGATCTGGCTGCTGCCGGAGTCCTCGCGCTTCCTGGCCGTGCGCGGCGCGCCCTCGCAGCGCATCGCCGCCACGCTGGGCCGCGTGTGCAACACCCTCTTTCCCGCCGGCACCACGTTCGTCTCCCAGGAGCCCCCGGCGCCTGCCCGCACCCCCGTGCGGCTGCTGCTGTCCAAGGGTTTCACCTTGATGTCCGTGTCGCTTTGGGTCACGTACTTCATGGGTCTCATGGTCATTTACCTGCTCACCGGCTGGTTGCCCACGCTGTTCAAGGACGCGGGCCTGACCGTCTCGCAGGCGGCCAACATGACGGCCATGTTCCAGATCGGCGGCACCGCGGGCGGCGTGTTCGTGGGCTGGCTGATGGACAAGCGTGCGCCCACGCGCGTCATCAGCCTGGCCTATTTCGCAGGCGCCTTGGCCGTGCTGCTGCTGGCCTTCAACGGCGCGATGTCCGCGGCGCTGGGCCTGCTGGTGGCGCTGGTGGGCTTTTGCATGAGCGGCGCGCAGACGGGGCTGAACGCCTATGCGCCGTCCTGCTACCCGACGGTGGCGCGCGCCACCGGCGTGAGCTGGATGCTGGGCATGGGCCGCTTCGGCAGCATCTTCGGCTCGGCCATAGGCGGCGTGCTGCTGGGGCTGGGCTGGAGTTTCGAGACCATCCTGTCGCTGCTGGCCCTCCCCGCGGCGCTGGCCGCCGCCGCGGTGCTGCTGGGCCGGCGCAGCGGCGACTGACAAAATCGCCGCCGAGAAGCGCCGCGGCGCGCGCCCGGCAACCGGCGGGCGCCGGCAAGGGTCTGCGCTCCTGTCATCCTTCGCCCCATGAAGTCAGCAATGAGCACGCAAACCCCGTCCTCCCGCCGACGCGGCCTGCTGCTGGGGGCCCTGGGCGCCCTCGCCGGTGCAAGCGCCGCGCAGGCCCAAACGGCCAGGCCGCTGCGCCTGGTCGTGCCCTTTCCGCCCGGCGGCTCCACCGACATCCTGGCCCGCGCCATCGGCGCCCGCCTGGGCCCGGCCCTGGGCCAGACGGTGGTCATAGACAACAAGCCCGGTGCCGGCGGCTCCTTGGGCGCCACCGAGGTGGCCCGCGCCGAGGCCGACGGCAACACGCTGCTCATGGGCCACATCGGCACGCTGGCGGTCAACCCCGCGCTCTACCCCAAGCTGGCCTACGACCCCTTGAAAAGCTTCGTGCCCGTGGCCTGGGTGGCGCGCGTGCCCAACGTGCTGGTGGTCAACGCCGCCTCGCCCTGCAAGAGCCTGGCCGACCTCATCGCCCAGGCCCGGGCCAGGCCCGGCCAGCTCAGCTATTCGTCGGGCGGCAACGGCAGCGCCGCCAACATCGCCTTCGAGTACCTGAAGCTCAGGGCCAACTTCCCCATGCTGCACATCCCCTACAAGGGCACGGCGCCGTCGGTGACGGACCTGCTGGGCGGCCAGGTGGACGCCACCTTCACCGGCGCACCCGGGGTGCTGCCGCACGTGCGCAGCGGCAAGCTGCGCGCACTGGCCGTCTCCAGCCCGCAGCGCATGGCCGTGCTGCCCAACGTGCCCACCGTGGCCGAAAGCGGCATGCCCGGCTTCGACGCCGACCAGTGGTACGGCATCGTCGCCCCCGCGGGCACGCCCGCGGCGGTGGTGGCACGGCTCAATGCCGAGATCAACCAGGCGCTGCAGACGCCCGCCGTGGTGGAGCAGCTTGCCGCCGAGGGAGCCATCCCCACGCCCAACAGCCCCAAGGCTTTCGGCGACCTCATCGCCCGCGAGATCCCGCGCTGGGCCGAGGTGGTCAAGGCCGGCCACGTCAAGCTGGATTGAGGGCGCGCCCTCCGCCGTCGCCAGCCACATTCCTTCACACGCCAGCCCAACCCGGGACATGTGCCGGTGCTGCAATGCAGCCAAGCCGCCGGGGTGGCGGCCGCTGCGCCGCCCTGGCAGGTGCCTTGAAACTGCCCTGTCATGAACCGCATAAAAATTGCCCTCGCGGCGCTGCTGGCCCTTCTGGCCGGCACCTGGCTGCTGGCCGACACGCTTTTCCCCTCGCCTTTGGGCTACTTCCCCTTCCGCACGGTGTTCGTCCAGCTCAGCGGCGTGGTGGCCGTGGGCGCCATGAGCGTGGACCTGCTGCTGGCGCTGCGCCCGCGCTGGCTGGAGCCGCACCTGGACGGCCTGGACAAGCTCTACCGCCTGCACAAGTGGCTGGGCATCACGGCCCTCGTGGCCGCCACGGCGCACTGGTGGGTCGCCAAGGGCACGAAATGGATGGTCGGCTGGGGCTGGCTGGTGCGTCCCCCGCGCGGCCCGCGGCCTGACCCGTCCACGCTGGGCGCCGTCGAAGGCTTTTTGCGCAGCCAGCGCGGCCTGGCCGAAACCATGGGCGAATGGGCCTTCTATGCCGCGGCCGTGCTGCTGGTGCTGGCGCTGGTGAAGTGGTTTCCCTATCACCTGTTTCGCAAGACGCACAAATGGCTGGCGCTGGCCTATCTGGTGTTCGCCTGGCACGCCGTCGTGCTCTTGAAATTCGAGTACTGGCGCCAGCCCGTGGGCTGGTTGATGGCGCTGCTGCTCGCGGGCGGCGTGGCCGCCGCGCTGCTGTCGCTGGCCGGGCGCATAGGCGCCGGCCGCAAGGTGGCCGGCGTGGTGGAGGCCGTGGAAGCGCACCCCGCGCTGCGCGTGGTGGAGTCGCGCATTGCGCTGCAGCCGGGCTGGCCGGGGCACGCGGCCGGGCAGTTCGCCTTTGCCATGTCCGACCCGCGCGAGGGCCCGCATCCCTACACCATCGCCTCGGCCTGGGACGCCCAGGCCGGCACCATCAGCTTCATCACCAAGGCCCTGGGCGACCACACGGCGCGGCTGGCCGAGCGGCTGAAACCCGGCATGCCGGTGACGGTGGAAGGCCCCTACGGCTGCTTCGATTTCGACGACGGCCTGAAGCGCCAGGTGTGGATAGGCGCGGGCATAGGCATCACGCCCTTCGTGGCGCGCATGAAGCAGCTCGCCGCGCAGGGGCAGCGCCTGGAGGTGGACCTGTTCCACCCCACCGCCGTGCTGGAGCCCGCGGCCCTGGCCAAGCTGGAGGCCGATGCCCGCGCCGCCGGCGTGCGGCTGCACGTGCTGCTGGACGGGCGCGACGACCGCCTCACGGGAGAGCGGCTGCGCGCGGCCGTGCCGGAATGGGCCACGGGCAGCGTGTGGTTCTGCGGCCCGCCGGCCTTCGGCCAATCCCTGCGCAAGGATTTGTGCAGGCACGGCCTGCCGGGGCGGCATTTCCACCAGGAGTTGTTCCATTTCCGGTGAGACGCAGGGCGGGCAGCGCACGGGCCTACAGGCGCACAGGGCGCGAGTCGCAAGCTCGCATGCCGCTTGAACGGTAACTTTCGGCCGGGACGGCAAGCGGAATGCGCGCAAGACCGCGGCCTGGCGACTCAGGCCCTGGTTCCCACCCAGCCGCGGAACGAGAAGGCTGCATAGAACAGCTCCACGTCGACGAAGCCAGCGTCACGCAGCAAGGCTTCCTCCTCGCGCGGCGTGAGCAGTGGCAGCCGCTGGGTCATCAGCGTGCCGGCGGCCGCGGTGCTTGCCCGATCCGGACGGGCTCCGGCGCCGAAAGCAACCGATCGCGCCATCCACCGCTCGGCGTTTGCTCCGGGCGGCGCGTGATGGGCCACCACCAGGCGTGCGCCCGGCTTCAGGCGGTGATGGATCTCCCGCAGCGTCCGCAACCGTTCGCCTCGGTCCAGGAAATGCAGCGTGAGAAGGCAGGTGGCGCCATCGAAGGGCCCGGCGGTGACCTGATCGACGAGCCCCGTCACAAGCTCAACCCTTTCCGCGAAAGGTGCAACGGCCTGGTGCGCAAGAGCCAGCATCGCGGGTGACGGGTCCACGCCGGTGAAGCGCCAGTCCGGCTGTGCCGTGGCCAGGGACAGGAGCTCCAGCCCGCCGCCGGCGCCGACGGCAAGCACATGGGCCGCAGCCGGCGCTTGCTCGGCCAGCAGCAGCGCGGCCATCCGGTGGAGATCGGCGAGGCCGGGCACCTTGCGCGGGGTGTCGCTCGCGTAGGACGCGACGGTGGCCGGGTCCGTGAAGTTCGAGTGCCTGTCCTGCATTGCGATGCCTCAGTGGTGGACGACGAGCGAGCCGTGCGCCGCGAGCCGCCATAGTGGCGTGAAATTTCGCGGATGAAGAGAAGCGGCTTGCGACTCGCACCAATAGGCATGCAGCTGCGCCATGCGCTTGGTCCGCCCATGTAAGAACCCGCCTACAGCACGGCGGCTTTCGATCCGTCCCGAACACTGCGCTTTATCGGTTTGTGGCGCCCGCACCGCCTGGAGATACTGAATCCAGGTTGATCGATAAGCCTCTTGCTTCACCACGCGGCGGGAAGCGGGACAAAGGCCATCGACGGGAAATTTCAGGAGTAGTCCACCATGCTGAAAATGCTCAAATCCAACGCCTATATCCTGGTGCTTGCCCTGGGCGTCATCGCCTCAGGCGGCCAGATATATGCCCAATCGGACGACGTGATTGGCGACTTGGGTGCCTGCTTGGCCATCAATCCGCCGGCGGACTGCAAAAACATCATGCCCAAGTGATGAGGCTCGAATTGAATGGGCGCGAAGAAGAGGAAAGCCACACCGCGGTGTGGCTTTCCTGTTTTTGGGCGCGTCAATTCCACCGGGAGAAACAGGCCGCCTACGCCGCCAGCGCAATGAGCACCGGCGCCACCGCCAGCAGCGCAATGCCGGCGACCGTGGCCCATTTGCGCTCGTCCGGCGCCGCGCAGGGCCCCGGCGGGGGCGATTGCCGGGCGTATTGACCCAACATCGCGGGCTGGAGGTGGACAAGTGCGGCGGGATTCAAGGCGGTTCCTTTGGGCGGCGCGCTGCGCGGCCGGCGGCCAGTCGTTGCACGGCAGGCCATTGCACCGCCGCTGCATGACCGTGTCGTGTCAGCACGGCACTTTCACGCTCAGCCGTTCGCCGTCAGCCGTTCGGCGAAGGCGCTCGGCGTGAAGCCGCCCCCACCGCCGACGACAGCAGCGGGCCGGTGACGCCTGCCCGCTCGGAGATGTCTTGTCTGCGCCAGACCGGGGCGGCCTTGGTTTTGCGGGACGAGGGCTGGGAGTATGTCGCCGCACCGAAAAGCGGCACGTCGCCGTGAAATAATTCGCGGCATTCGGCTATCAAGTATTTTCAGGTACTGCCGAATTTGATCCAGCGCAGTAGTTACACTTTTCAATCAAGTTCTTTGGTTTGCCGCCCATAAACGGTGCCGGCCGACGGGTAGGCAGCCACGTCAGGTGCGCCACTTCTCCAGCGACACAATCGCGAAACAGTCCTTCGAGACCTTGTTTCGCATGCGGTTACTCCAGAAACATTGTCTAACAGCCGCTTGCCTTATCTGCGTCTGTACACGGCCGAAACATAAGGCACGCCGCCACTGAAACCCGCAAACAAATAGTCGGGTTAACTGGCGGAAGAGACCAAATAAATACCTCGCATAAATACCTGGACCGCACCGTCATAAAGGCGCGGCGGGACCAGTCTTGGCGTTGAAAAGCGTTTTTTGAATTTTGCGGCACTGAACACCATGAAGTACTCTTTCCAATCCCGTGTGGCTCTGACCGGTTCCATGATCTCGCTGGCGGTGATGCTGGCGGCCTGTGGCGGTGGTGAAGACGAAACCGCGGCGCAAGCCGAATCGGCCCAGGCCGTGGCCCTGGAGTCGGCCAAGGCAGTCACTTCCACGACGACGACTTCCGACGGCTTCATGCCGGAAGTCACGCCGGACGCCTGGGAACTGGCCAACGACCCCACGGTGGAACAGAGCTTCCTGGCCGCCATGCAGCAGAAGGCCGCGTCGGCGCCGCTGCTGTCCGCGGCGGTGACCGATGCCCGCGTCAAGTGGAACCCGGGCCACTACATCGCGCTGGGCCGCCGCGACGCGACGACCCTGCAGCAGGCGCTCACCGAGATCAAGGACCTGCCGCAGGTCAAGGGCCTGATCCTGCGCTACGAGTGGCCGCAGATCGAGACGTCCAAGGGCGTGTACGACTTCACCCGCATCGACCGCGACCTGGCCCTGGCGCAGTCCGCCGGCAAGCGGCTGTGGGTCATGGTCGGCACCAAGGTGTTCACCTCCGGTGGCCGTGCCGTGCCCGACTACATGCACACCGCCGAGTACGAAGGCGGCGCGTACAAGATCCTGATCGGCGCCCGCGACGCCCTGGGCAGCAACGAGCGCTACGGCGAGAACGCCGCGCTGCACAACGTGAAGGTGCGCGACCGCCTCATCGCCCTGGCCACGGCCCTGGGCAACCGCTACAACCGCAACAACGCGTTCGAAGGCATGACCTTCAACGAGACGGCCATGGGCCAGATGGCGGTGCCGCTGACCACCACGCAGCGCACGGCCTACTTCACCAACCTGGCGGCCGTGGACGCGGCCACCCAGCGCGCCTTCCCCAACACGGTGGCGATGCAGTTCATCAACTTCCCGCGTCCCTACATGGCCGGGCTGATCACCAACATGGTGAACAGCAAGGTGGCGCTGGGCGGGCCGGACATCCTGATGCAGGACCCCGACCTCACCAACAACATCTATCCGCTGTACGACCTGGCCAAGGGCAAGGTGCCGGTGGGCCCCTCGGTGCAGCCCGAGAACTACCTGACCACCGTGCAGAACGGCCCGCTCAACCCGCCCAAGATCAGCGACCTCTATGCCTTCGGCCGCAACCGGCTGGGCGCCAACTACATGTTCTGGACGCGCTCCTTCACCGGCTCTCCGGCGCCCTACCCCAAGGTCCTGGAGTTCTTCAAGTCCAGCGCCTTCCCCAAGGACAGCAGCGGCGGCCTGAACGCCACCTGCCCCTCCACCTACGCCGCCTGCGTGCCCAAGCTCTGAGCACCTGAAGCGCAGCAGTCTTCATCGAGTTCTCCTCCAGTCTTGACAGCGGGCCCTTGCGGCCCGCTTTTTTTTGCCTGCCCGCGCCGCGTTCAGGGGCGGACTTCCACGGCCAGGAAAGCGTGGCGCTCCAGGGGCAGATCGCCCGCGCGGGCGCGCGCCACGATGTCCACGCCATGCAGCCCCGGCTGGGTGGCGCGCCAGGCCACGCCGCGGCGCTCGCCCTCGCCCTGCATTTCCAGCGTCAGCGTGCTGCCGTCGGGCTGGCGCACCAGCGCGTACATGGCCACGGCCTGCAGCGTGTGGGCCGGGTGCCGCAGCTCGGCGCCGAGCTGCACCGCCTGGCCGCGCGCGGCCGACGCCGGGCTGGCCTCGGCGCGCAGCACGGCGCCGCCGGCCACGCGGGCGGAGAGGGCGTAGTCCGTGGCCTGGCGCGGGGCGAACAGCGTCACGCGCCAGGGGCCCGGGCGCGGGTTGGCGAAGCCGTAGCCCAGCGTCAGCAGCGAGGCCGGATCGTCCACCTTGACCAGCCCATGCTCGCGCGCCGTGAGCGCGATGGTGCGGCCGCTGGCGCCGCGCACCGTGATCTCCAGCTCGCGGCTGGGATCGAACAGCGCGAAAGCGGCCACCGCCACGTCGTCGAGCTGCACTTCCACCTCCACGCGGCTGCCCGCTTCCACGTGGCCGCTGGCCACCTGCGCGAACTGCGCGGCCGGCGCGTCGTCGCCCATGAAGGCCTCGGCGTCGTCCGCGGCTTGCGTGGCGCCGCGCCGCAGCAGCGGCAGCACCCGGCGATGGAAGACCTCGGCCGAAGCCGTCATGTCGGTGTGCAGCACGGGCAGCCGCATCACGTCGCCCGGGATGGCCGAGGCGCTGGCCACGCTGACCACGCTGTCGCTGGGCACGTCGCTGCAGGGGGCGCGGAAACCTTCGGCGATGGCGTCGCCGGCCAGCAGGTGGAAGGGCACGCCGTGCCGGCGCGTGATGCCGCGGTTGAAGATGTCGCGCACGTAGCTTGGGCGCAGCTCCAGCGCCGCGGGGCCCAGCACGCCCAAGGTGGTCGCCAGGGCCGAGCAGTCCGAGCCCCCATGCGGCGAGCCCAGCATGACGAGCTGCGCCACGTCGCGCCCGCCCATGAGCCGGGCCACGTAGTAGCGTGCCACCAGCCCGCCCATGCTGTGCGCCACCACGTCCACGAGCTGCGCGCCGGTGCGGCGCTTGACGCCCGCGATGTAGCGCTGCAGCGCGGCGGCATTCTCCGGCAGGGTCTTGGTGGCGCTGCGCAGGCGCGAGAGCGCGCCGGTGTCCAGGCTGCCCTCGGCCTGGCCGTCGCCCACGGCCCAACCGTGCAGGCCGGCGCGGGAGAGGAAGCCGTCGGCCGCGGTGTAGGCGGCCCAGGTGCCGTGGTCGGACATGAAGCCGTGCACCAGCACCACGGGGCGGGGTGTGACGGCAAGCGAGGCTGCGGCGCGCTCGCCACCCGCCTCGGCCCACAGGCGGCGCTGCGGTTGCGCGTCACCGGCGCCGCTCCAGAACCAGTCCAGCGTGCTCAAGGGTGCGGTGGTGCAGCCGCGCGCCGCGCGCGGCACGGTGCAGGTGGCGAGGGTGCGCCCGTCGTCCAGGCCGAAGGTGACGGACAGGGTGCGCGGCGCGGGCTGATCCAGCGCGGCGCGCAGGCGCAAGGGGTTGCCGTCCACCACGGCAACGGCGGGCGCGCCGTCGGCGCCGAGTGGCGTGAGCGACAGGCTCCCGGCCGCCAGGGCAGGCAGGGCCAGCGCCGGGCCCAGGGCGAAAACACACAGCAGCGGCAACCGACCCATGGCGTGATGGTGGGCGCGCGCTGCGCGAAAGGGTGTCACGGCTCGCAACGCGACTGCACCACACCGTGCCCACCCCGGCCTCATTCCCGGCCTGATCTCCGGCTTGAACCTCTGGCCGCCCGCGCGCAACCCAGCCGTATCAACCGCTGCCGGCGCTTTTTCCGTGGCCGGCACCCGACGGAGCCCGCCATGCCGCCTTCCCCCGAGCCGACCCCGCCCGGCACCCATGCCCGCGTCATCGCGCTGCACAGCAGCGCCAGTGGTGCGCGGCAGTGGGACGCCTGGCGCGAGCACCTGCCCGCCGCGCTGGAATTCACCGCGCCGTCCCTCATGGGCTACGCCGGCGACAACCCCTGGCACGAGGACACGCCGGTGAGCCTGGCCGAGGAGGCCTGCCGCCTGGAGCCGCTGCTGGCGCACGGCGGCGTGCACCTGCTGGGCCATTCCTACGGCGGCGCGGTGGCGCTGGAGCTGGCGCTGCGCTGCCCGCAGCGGGTGCTCAGCCTCACGCTGTACGAGCCGGTGCGCTTCGGCGTGCTGCGCATGCACGACACGCGGACCGCTTGGCAGGCCGTGCTGGCACTGGGCCAAGCCGTGCGCGAGCACGTGCGCGCGCGGCGCCTGCACGAGGCCGGAGCCCTGTTTGTCGACTACTGGAGCGGCGCCCGCGCCTGGGAGCACTGCACGCCGCGCCGCCGCGAGGCCATCGCGGCCTGCATGCCCAAGGTGGACGCGGAGTTCGCCGCGCTGTTCGCGGACGCCCGGCCGCTGTCCGCCTTGTGCCGGCTGCGCATGCCGGTGCGGCTGCTGGCGGGCAGCGCCTCGCCGGCCCCCGTGCTGCGCGTCGCGCACCTCCTTGCCGCGGCGCTGCCCAACGCTGGCCTGTGCCAGCTCGACGGCCTGGGCCACATGGGGCCTGTGACGGCGCCGGCACAGGTGGCCGCGGCGGTGTTTTCGCGGCCGCTGCCGACCCCAGCGCAGGCCTGACCGAATACGCCGCCGCGGAAAAGAGCAGGGCTGTCACAGACCCATGTGCAACATACGCGATACAGCTTGATCCACCAAACAACCACCTGACGACCTCGCCGTACCTGCTCTGGACACGCCAGCCCCACTCTCCTCCTGGTTCGACCTTTCCCCCACCTTCCACGGCACGGCCCCGTCACCACGGAGTCCACATCCTCAAAAGCCGTCAGGGTGTCACGTGTATGTTGTTGCAGCTCACTCACTGAGCAACGAAGCTCATTCGGCTTGCTTCGTTCCGTACACGCAAGGCGCTTCCTAGACTGGGCCGACTTTCAGCCGTCTTGATGCGTGTCATGTCCCAGCAGTCTCCCCAAGCCGAATTCGACATCCGCCCCCTCCCCGGCCCGCTGGGCGCCGAGGTGATCGGGCTGGACCTCTCGCAGCCGCTGTCCGAAGCGGGATTCATCCGCCTGCACCGCGCCCACCTGGACCACCACGTGCTGGTGTTTCGCGACCAGCACGCGCTCACGCCGCAGCAGCAGGTGGCGTTGAGCGCGCGCTTCGGCCCGCTGCAGCGCCACGTGCTCAAGCAGTTCGCGCTGCCGGAGCACCCGGAGGTGCTGGTGGTGTCCAACATCGTGGAGGACGGCAAGCCCGTCGGCCTGGGCGACGCGGGGCACTTCTGGCATTCCGACCTGTCCTACAAGCCGCGGCCCAGCCTGGGCTCCTTCCTGCACGCGCAGGAGCTGCCCGCCGACGGCGGCGACACCCTCTTCGCCAACCAGCACCTGGCCTACGACACGCTGCCCGCGAAACTGAAGCAGGCCGTGGCCGGGCGCCGCGCCGAGCACTGGTACCTGAAGCGCTACGCCGAGCTGCAGCAGCGCAGCCCCTGGCGGCCGGACCTCACGCCGCAGCAGATCGCCGAGGTGCCGCCGGCCGTGCACCCGGTCGTGCGCACGCATCCGGAAAACGGCCGCCCGGCGCTCTTCGTCAGCGAGCACTTCACGACCCGCGTGCTGGAGCTGCCGCCAGAGGACAGCGATGAGCTCCTCGAAGCGCTGTTCCTGCACTCGACCCAGCCGGAATTCGTCTACCGCCACCGCTGGCGCGCCGGCGACCTGGTGTTCTGGGACAACCGCTCGGTGCAGCACCTGGCCACCGGGTGCCCGGCCCACCAGCGCCGGCGCCTGAACCGCACCACGATCGAAGGCGACGTGCCGGCCTGAAGCCGCGCCCGCCGCTTGCGCCCCCGATGCCGCCGCCCGCGCGGCGCCACAGCGCCCCGACACCCCCGACCCCACACCCCTTACCCGGCGCCCCGCTGCAGGCGCCCGCCACGCCCATGAACACCACCGCCAAGCGCCTGGCCGCCCTGGCCCTGGCCGGCCTGCTTGCCGCCGGCACCGGCGCCGCGCGCGCCGAAGGCCAGATCCGCATCGCCGACCAGTTCGGCATCGTCTACCTGCTGCTGGACGTCGCCAAGGACCAGAAGCTCATGGAAAAACACGGCAAGGCCCAAGGCCTGGACATCGCCGTGACGCAGGTGACCCTTTCCGGCGGCAGCGCCATGAACGACGCGCTGCTCTCCGGCTCGCTGGACATCGCCGCCGCGGGCGTGGGCCCCATGCTCACGCTGTGGGACCGCACCCGCGGCCGCCAGAACGTGCGAGGCGTGGCCTCGCTGGGCAATTTCCCGTACTACCTGGTCAGCACCAACCCGGCAGTCAAGACCATTGCCGACTTCAGCGAGAAGGACCGCATCGCGCTGCCTGCCGTGGGCGTGTCGGTGCAGTCGCGCATCCTGCAGATGGCCGCGGCCAAGACCTGGGGCGACGCGCAGCACGCGAAGCTGGACAAGATCAGCGTCACGCTGCCCCACCCCGAGGCGGCCGCCGCCATCAGCAAGGGCGGCACCGAGATCACGGCCCACTTCGCCAACCCGCCCTTCCAGGAGCAGGAGCTGGCCGCCAACCCGGCCGCGCACGTGGTGCTCAAGAGCTACGACGTGCTCGGCGGCCCGGCCTCCGCCACCGTGCTCTACACGACCGAGAAGTTCCGCAGCGACAACCCCAAGACCTACCGCGCCTTCACCGCCGCGCTGGCCGAGGCCGCGCAGTGGATAGCCGCCAACCCCGAGGCGGCCGCGGAGCTGTTCATCCGCGTCAACAAGAGCAAGGTGGAGCGCAAGCTCGTCCTCGACATCGTCAAGAGCCCCGAGGTCCAGTTCAAGCTCACGCCGCAGAACACGTTCGCGCTGGCGGACTTCATGCACCGCGTGGGCGCCATCAAGAACAAGCCCGCCTCGGCGCGCGACTACTTCTTCGACGACCCGCACAACGCGGGCGCCAACTGAGCCGCGCCGCTCGAACCACCGCACAAGGAGTTGCGCATGCAATCACATGAGCCGACCGCCGCGGCGCCCGCGCCGCTGCTGCGCGCCGAGGGCGTGAGCCTGGAGTACACGGCGGGCGAGCGCGTGGTGCGCGCCACGCACCGCGTCTCTTTCGACCTCCACCCGGCGGAGCGCCTCGTCCTGCTCGGCCCGTCGGGCTGCGGCAAGTCCTCGCTGTTGAAGGCGTTGGGCGGCTTCATCGCGCCGGTGGAAGGCCGCATCACCCTGGACGGCCGGCGCATCACCGGCCCCGGGCCGCAGCGCGTGATGGTGTTCCAGGAGTTCGACCAGCTCCCGCCGTGGAAGACGGTGCTGCACAACGTGATGTTCCCGCTGCTGGCCTCCGGCCAGGCCCCACGCGCCGAGGCCGAGCGCCGCGCGCTGCGCGTGCTGGAGCAGGTTGGGCTCGCATCCTTCGCGCACGCGCATCCGCACATGCTCTCCGGCGGCATGAAGCAGCGCGTGGCCATCGCCCGCGCGCTGGCCATGCAGCCGCGCATCCTGCTCATGGACGAGCCCTTCGCCGCGCTGGACGCGCTCACGCGCCGGCGCATGCAGCAGGAGTTGCTGGCGCTGTGGGCGCAGGTGCGCTGCTCGCTGGTCTTCGTCACCCACTCCATCGAGGAGGCGCTGGTGGTGGGCCACCGCATCGTCCTGCTCTCGCCCCACCCTGGGCGCGTTCGCGCCGAGCTGAACGCCCACGCGTTCGACCTGGAGAGCGTGGGCAGCCCCGCCTTCCAGGCGCAGGCGCAGCGCATCCACCACCTGCTGTTCGAAGAGACGGCACAACCCGAGGCGGCAACAGCATGAGCGCAGTCTTCACGTCCCTGCCCGGCACGGCGCTGCGTGCCGATGCGCGCACCTCCGGCAGCGAGGCCTTGCACCCCGCCGCGGGCGAGCCGCCCGTGAAGGCCGAGGTGGAATTCGAGCTGGCGCCCTGCACCGCCACGCCCGTGGAACGCGCACTGCCCTGGCCGCGGCGGCTGCTGGACAACGCGCCGCTGCGCCGCGCGGCCATCCTGGCGGCACTGGCGCTCGTCTGGGAGCTGCTGGCGCGCTGGACGGACAACGACCTCTTGTTGCCGACCTTCGCCGCCACGGCGCGCGCCTTCGCGGCGGGCTTCGTCAGCGGCGAGCTGCTGGAGAAGGCGGCCATCTCGCTGTCGCTGCTGCTGCAGGGCTACGTGCTGGGCATCGCCGCGGCCTTCGCGCTCACCGCGCTGGCGGCCAGCACGCGGCTTGGGCGCGATCTGCTCTCCACCCTCACGGCCATGTTCAACCCGCTGCCGGCCATCGCGCTGCTGCCGCTGGCGCTGCTGTGGTTCGGCCTGGGGGCGCAAAGCCTGCTCTTCGTCCTGGTGCACGCCGTGCTGTGGCCGCTGGCGCTGGCCACGCACGCGGGTTTCCAGAACGTGCCGGAGGTGCTGCGCATGGCCGGGCGCAACTACGGGCTCACGGGGCTGCGGCTGGTGGTGCACATCCTCATCCCGTCGGCGCTGCCGGCCATCCTGTCGGGGCTGCGCATCGCCTGGGCCTTCGCGTGGCGCACGCTGATCGCGGCGGAGCTGGTCTTTGGCGCCACCTCCGGCCAGGGCGGCCTGGGCTGGTACATCTTCCAGAACCGCAACGAGCTCTACACCGACCGCGTCTTCGCCGGGCTGGCCTGCGTCATCGTCATCGGCCTGGCCATCGAAAACCTCGTCTTCGCCACGCTGGAGCGCATCACCGTGCGCCGCTGGGGCGTGCAGCGCTGAGCTGCGGCCGATGGTGGCGCACGCACCAATCCGGCACAGGCGGCTGGTCACGCTGGTGCATCGACGGGGCGTTGGGCGGCCCGCCCGGCCGAAGCC
This sequence comes from Azohydromonas lata NBRC 102462, assembly GCF_001571085.1. Lineage (GTDB taxonomy): Bacteria > Pseudomonadota > Gammaproteobacteria > Burkholderiales > Burkholderiaceae_C > Azohydromonas > Azohydromonas lata. The sequence goes on along the minus strand of NZ_BCTC01000101.1, from coordinate 1,760 downwards.
GCTTCCCATCGGGGAGCCGGCCTTGGCACAGGCTTTGCATACAAGTAGTTACATGAGGGGCCGGTGACGGCCCGTCTGCCAATTGGTCCAACGGCGGACCGATAAGAACAGGACAAAGGCGTCCCACAGCCCGCAGCGCGCGATGCGCTGCGGGCTGTGGGACGCCTTTTGTTTTTCGGGTCAGGAAATTTCAGTGCGAGCCCAATGAACCAGAACACGGCCATGCCCCCCGCCACCGCGTCCGGCACCAGCACGCGGTCCACGCATCCCTCCACCGTTCCCGCCTTCTTCCTGCACCACGGCCTCATGGCGCCGGGCATGCGGCTGTTTCGCAGCGTGGGCTTTCCGGCCAAGGCGACGGCGGTGTCGCTGGCCTTCCTGGTGCCGCTGCTGCTGCTGGCTTTCTCGTTCTGGTCGGTGAGCACGGACAACATCGCCTTCTCGGCCGCGGAGCGCCGCGGCGTGGAGTACGCGCGCGCGCTCATGCCGCTGCTGGACGCCGCGCAAAACCGCCGCCGCGCCGCCACCGCCGGCGCCCCCGACCTGCCCAAGGCCCAGCAGGCCGTGCAGGCGGCCTGGGACCAGCTGCTCGCCACGCACGAGCGCCTGGGCACGGAATTCAAGCTGCAGGAGCGCTGGCAGACGCTGCAGGCCCAGGCGCAGCAACTGGCCTCGCAGCCGCAGCGGGACCAGCCCGCGGCCACCTTCGCCGCGCATTCGCAATTCATCGCCGAGGCGCTGGACCTGCTCAGCGACATGGCCGACGCCTCCAACCTCACGCTGGACCCCGACATCGACACCTACTACCTCATGCGCGCCGGCGTGGACCTGCAGCCGCGCCTGGCGGAGGTGCTGGGCCGCATGCGCGGCGCGGGCAACGCGGCGCTGCGCAGCGGGCAGCTCGGCAGCGAGCAGCGCGACCAGATCGCCAGCGCGCTGGCCTTCGCCACCATGTGGGAGCAGGAGCTCGGCAGCTCGGTCAAGCGCGCGCTGCGCGCCGACGAGGGCATCGCCGCCGAGGTGCGGCTGGACGAGGCCTTGAAGGAAAGCACCGGCTTCATGCAGCGCGTGCGCGAGCAGGTGCTGGCCCAGACGCCGCAGGGCGACGCCGAGGCCTTCGTGGCGCTGGGCAACCGCGCCGTTGCCGACCACTACGCCGGCATCGAGCGCGTGCTGGCCTCGCTGGACAAGCGGCTGGCGCTGCGCGTGGACAGGCTGCAGCAGGCCATGTGGGTGAAGCTGGGCGTGTCGGCGGCGGGCATCGCCATTGCCCTCTACCTGCTGCTGGCCTTCTACCGCGTGACCTTGGGCGGGCTCGACGAGATCGCGCGCCAGTTGCGCGAGCTCTCGCACGGCAACCTGACGCTGCACCCCCAGCCCTGGGGCCGCGACGAGGTGGCGCAGCTCATGAGCACGCTGGCCGCCACGCTGGATGCGCTGCGCGGCACGGTGGCGCAGGTGCGCACAGGCGCCAGCGAAATCGACACCGCCAGCCGCGAGGTGGCCATGGCCTCCATGGACCTGTCCAAGCGCACCGAGCAGGGCGCGGCGCAGTTGCAGCGCACGGCCGCGGCCATGTCCCAGATCGGCCAGACGCTCAACCAGTCCGCCGGCAGTGCCGCCAGCGCGGCCGACATGGTGGCGCACAACGCGCAGGTGGCCCAACAGGGCAGCGAGGTGGTGGCCGAGGCGGTGCGCACCATGGGCGGCATACGCGACTCCTCGCAGCGCATCGCGGAAATCGTCGGGACCATAGACGG
>NZ_BCTC01000100.1 GCF_001571085.1 Azohydromonas lata NBRC 102462 | reverse complement strand
CATCCGCCGGGGTTGCCGCGGCGGCCGCGGCCGGCGGCGGTGGCGACGCGCCCGCGCCGGACTGCGCCTGCGGCGGCAAGGGCCAGGGCGCATCGCCCGCCGGCCCCAGCGCCGCCAGCCCCGGGGCGGGGCCTTCCGCACAGGCCCAAGGCGGCGACGCCCCCAAGGGCCTGGACGGGCAGGTGCAGGCCGAGGAAACCTTCTACGCGGTGCGCAATAAACCCAAGGAGTTCTTCAAGGAGCAGGTCGGCAGCACGGGCGGTGACGTCGAAACCTCGCTGCGCAACAAGGTGCGCAGCGTCTACCAGGCTTTCGAAGGCGGCTGGGCCGGCACGGTGGACGAGGCCGGCGTGGTGGGCGCGCTGCGGGGCCTGAGCGCCTACAAGGGCCGCGCACTGGAGGAGGTGATGTACGGGCGCTCGCTGCCCGGCCACATCCTGGACGTGGACCTGCGCCGCGCCCTGGGCCCCAAGAGCGGCGAGTACGGCGCCGCGCGCGCCTACCTCGGCGGCGACCACCTGGCCGGCGCGCGTTTCGAATTGCGCGACTCGGTGGGCATCTTCAACGACGACGAGGCCCGCATCGAGGCCGTGCTGCGCGCGCTGCCGCCGGACGAGCTCAAGGCGCTGGGCCAGGACGCGTCGCTGCGCCGCGACGTGGGCGAGGCCCTGGGCGGCACCGACCGGCAGGTGTTCGACGCGCTGCTGCAGGGCGACCACGCCCTGGCCGACGCCTGGCGCATGCGCGACGCGGTGGACGAGGCGCGGCGCGACGGCAAGCCGGTGGCGGCCCTCATCGAGCGCTACACGGGCGCGCCGGACGAGGGCGACTGGCGCGCCACGCAGGAGATGACGGGTGAGGCGCGGCGCGCGGCGGTGGTGCAGGCGCTGGGCGGCATCGTGGCCGACGCCGACGTGGCCTACGCCGCGGGCAGCGGCGGCGTGGCGGCCATGAGCGCCACCGACCGCGCCGTGGCCTGGGTCACGCGCGACATCCAGGTGCAGGTGGGCGGCGGCGACATGCCGCCACAGACCGTGACGCTGCGCGTGGAAGGCGCGCAGCGCGACCTGGCCGTGGCGCTGCTGCGCCATGGCGCCAACAGCACCGAGGCGCGCGTGGCCCGCCTGGGGGTGGAGCTGCAAAGGGGCGGCGAGCCGCCGGACCCGCTGCAGATGGACCGCGCGCTCTACGACGAGCGCTTCATGCCTGACCGGCCGGGCGCCACGCAGGAGGAACGCGAGGCCAACGAGGCCGCGCGCCGCGCGGCGCGGCTGGACCGCCAGCGCCTGCTGCTGCTGGCCGCGCAGGCCTACACGCCCGGCGCCGCCGGCGGCGCGGGTGCCGGCGCGGCGCTGGACCCGCAGGCCGTCATGAAGCCCGGCTTCCAGCCGGACCAGGCCCAGGTGCAGGCCAGCCAGGACGCGCTGGTGCAGCGCATGAACGAGCGCTTCGGCAGCGACAGCGTGGGCGCGTCGCTCGCGCGCGGGCTGCTCACCGAGGAGCGCCCAAGCGCCGACACCGTGGCGCTGGCCATGCGCCACGCCACGCTGGAGCGCAGCGGCACCAACGAGGAGCTGCTGTTCCGCTTCACCGAGCGCATGACGCGCGACGAGATCGCCGACATGCGCAAGGCCTTCCGGCGCCAGACCGGCCAGGAGCTGGACGCCGTGCTCGGCACCTTCCAGGGGGGCGACGTGCTGCCCGAGCTGTCGGGCGACGACCGGCTGCGCATGGAGCGCGCCCTGCGCGGCGTGGCCCGCACCGACCAGGAGCGGCTGGAGGCCGCCGCCTTCGCGCTGCAGCAGCAGCGCCGCGAGGCCGGCGGCCTGGGCGCTTTCCTGGCTGAAGGCACGATGGCCGACCAGGCCATGGGCGCCTACGAGCAGCAGGTGCGGTTGCTGGCCGGCGGGCCGGTGGCCTTCAACGCCCGCGGCGAGCTGATCGGCAGGCTGCCCAACTTCGACGCCACCACCGGCGCCTACACCGGCCGGGACCAGGACAACTTCGCCGGCGTGGTGAACACGGCGCAGTCGGTGGCCGAGTCGTACTCGGCGCGCATAGACGCCTTTGCCGACGTGGCGACCACGGGCATCGCCATCCTGGGCGCGGTGGCCGCCGCCGTGATCACGGTGGCCACGGGCGGCGCGGCCGCGCCGCTGATCGCCGCGGCGGTGATGGCGGGGCTGGCCTCCATGAGCGCCAACTACGCCCTCAAGGGCGGGCGCTACGGCTGGGAGCAGGCGGCCGTGGACCTGGGCATGACGGCGGTGCAGGCGGTCACGGCCGGCGTGGGCGCGCAGTTGGGCGCGGCGGCGCAGGTGGCTTCCAAGGGCGCGGCGGCGGCGGGCACGGCCAGCCGCACGCTGCTGAGCCTCTCGCGCATGTTCACGGGCAACCCCGTCGTGGACCAGATCGTCATCGGCGCGCTCACGGGCTCGCTGGGCGGCCTGAGCGGCGCGGCCTTCGACGAGCGCACCTGGAGCAACTGGGATAAGGGCGGCGCCGACGCGGTGGGCGCGCTGTTCACCGGGCTGATACGCGGTGCGCTGGCCGGCGGCGCCACGGCGACGCTGAGCCAGTCGGTGGAGGCGCTGGGCCGCAACGGCGCGGCCATCGCCGAGCGCGCCCGCGCCCTGGCCGCGCAGGGCGGCGTGCTGCGCACCGTGGTGGGCACGGCCGGGCGCGGCGTGGGCGCGCTGGGCCAGGGGCTGGACAAGGCGCTCAACGCCTCCGCGGGCGGCGGCTTCGGCAGCACGGTGTCGGCCGTGGCGCGGCGCAGCCTGGCGCGCGGGGCCCTTTCCAGCCTGGGGGCCGTGGGCGGACGCGGCGCGGAGCTGGCGGTGGACAGCGCCAGCGGCCATTTCAAGGGCGATGCCGGCGACGCGCTGCTGCAAATGGGCCAGGCCGGGCTGCACGCCTTCATCCAGGGCCTGGGCGAGGGCGGCGGCGAGGCCTTCGGCCAGGCGCGGCACGGGCGGGCGCTGGCGCAGTTGAGCGACGCCATTGCCGCCGAGCGCGCCAGCCAGGGTTTACAGCCCCTGTTGCCGCACGACCTGGAGGCCGCCGCCGCCGACCTCATGCACATGAACCACGTGAGCGAGGGCGACGCGGTGAGCCGCGAAATCAACCTGCAGCACGTGGCCGAACAAGGCGGCCTGCACCCCGCGGCGGGCGCCGAGGGCCAGGCCGCCCCACACCCGGCCGGTGCGGGCGAGGGCGCCACCCCGCCGCGCGCTGCCGCCACCGAACCCACGCCGGCCGAGGCCGCCACGCCCGCACGCCCGGCCCAAGCCGACACCGAAGGCGCCGCCGCCCGGGCGCACGAGGACAACGCCCCGCGCCGCCCGGCCGCCGAGGAAGCCAGCACAGCCGAACCCCGCGCCGCCACCCGCGCTGCCGGCGAGGGGGCGTCCGCCGCGCCGCGTACCAACGGCGCGGACGCCGAGGCCGAACAGGCGGCGCTGGCCGCCGTCCAGGCCCTGGCCGCGGCCGGCGGCCCGCCGCGCCACGGCGGCGAGGGCGAGGGCGAGGGCGAGGGCGACGGCGGCGGCCCGCGCCACGGCGGTGGCGGCGGTGGCGAGGACAGCGACCGCCTCTTCCCCAACTTGCGCAAAGAGGAGATCGACGCCGCCTTCGCCGCCGCCGAGGCCGGCCCGCTGGTGCGCGTGGAAGGCCACCAGCCCGGCGCCGACGCGCGCCCGCTGCGGGCGGGCGAGGCGGGCGAACCCTCGCTGCCCCAGCGCCAGCGCGCCGGTGCGCTGCACGAGGAAGCGCAGCGCACGCAGGCCCAGGCCGAGGAGCGGCTGGCGCGCGCCGTGCAGCGCGACGCCGAGGCCGACCTCGCCGACAGCCACAACCCGCGCCGCGCCCGCAGGCTGCGCCAGGAAGCCAACGAGCTACTGGCCGAAGCCGCGGCGCTGGAAACGCAGGCCGGGCGGCTGCGCGCCGAGGCCGAGGCCTTCGCCAGCGGCCGCCGCTCCGCCACCGCCGACCTGCCCGGCCCCGAGGACGTGGACGCCCTGTTCGCCCGCCTGGAGGCCGAGGGCCCGGGCCTGGTGCAGGTGCCGCTGTCCGACGTGGAGCGCAACCCCGCGCTGCTGCCGCGGCTGCTGCGCCCCCTGCTGGAAGGCGAAGGCGGGGGCCGCCTGGTGTTCCGCGTGGAAAGCGAGCGCAGCCGCAAGCTGGTGCGGGTGGACGCGCAGGGCAACGTCACGGTGGAAGGCGGCGCCTCGGCGCACTTGAACTTCGGCTCCTTCGAGCGCGCGGTGGAGTTCGTCCTCAACAACAGCGAGGGCCAGGCGCGCATCTTCTCCTTCGAAGTGGACGAGGCCTGGGTGCGCGCCGTGCGCTCGGCCGGCATGCCGGAGCACGGCACGGGCGATCTGCATGGCCAGCCCCGCGTGGTGGACGTGCGCTTCGCCGACGACCAGCTCGAAATCCCCGCGCCGCTCATCGGCGAGCTCAACCGCTTCATCGTCCCGGGCAGCGGCCGGGTGCACGAGATCCCGCGGCCCGGCGCGCCCTCCGGCGGCAGCGGCGGCCAGGGCGGCGGGGGCGATGGCGGGCCCGCGCCGTCGGCAGGGCCTGCGCCGGCCACGGCGGAGGAAGCGCATGCGGCGCGGCTGCTGCGCGGCGAGGGCGAGGCGGATGCCGCGCCCCCGGCCCGGCCAGCCGGCGCCGACGAGGCAACCGCCCCAGCGCGCTCCAGTCCTGCGGCCGAAGCGGCCGCGCCGCGTGCGACGGAAACCGGGCCCTCCACCACGGCGGCGGCCGTGCCGGGCAGCGATTTCCACGGCGAGGGCAAGGCGGGCGTGGTCACCCGCGGCCGCAACGCGGCCAGCGCCACGCCCGAGGCGCTGCAGCGGCTGCAGGGGCCGGGCGGGCAGTTCCAAGGCCTGCTGCGGCCGGGCAAGCGCGACCCCTCCAAGCTGCTGCTGTCCCGGCACGGCGGCGGCGAGCTGGAAGTGGAGGTGCGGGTGGGCACGGTCGCGCGCGCCAGCGGCGACCGCGACGGCCCGCTGCCCGTGGCCTCCTACGTGAAGAACGGCGAGCGGGTGGTGATCACCGTGTCCGACAAGGCCTCGCCCGCGCAGGTGCAGCGCGCGCTGGCGCACGAGTTGGGCGAGCTGCGCTTCGTCAGCCACGACCGCAGCGACCTGCTCCAGCCCGGCGTGCATCCGGACACGCTGCCCGCCGCCGCCAAGGGCGCGCTCTCGCGCCACGACCGCGGCCGCATGGCCGAGGTGGAACACCTGGCGCGCGAGATCGACGCCGCGCGCGCCCGCGGCGACCACCGCGCCGCGGCGCAGTTGCAGGACGAGGCCGGGCGCCTGGTGGCCCACATGGGCCTGGTGCACGGCGGCGAGGCGGCCGACGCGCGGCGCGCGCTGGCGCTGTCGGCGCTGGAGCCCGGCTCGGCCGGCCAGCGCCTGCTGGGCGACATGGTGCAGGCCGCGCGCGTGAACCCCTTGCTGGAAGCGCCCCTGGGCAGCCTGGACGACCTCTCGCTGCTGGCGCGGCAGTCGGCCTACCAGCAGGGCCTGGGCCTGGGCGACCAGCGCCAGGTGCGCGCGGCCGCCGCCCGCGTGGTGGAGGAGGGTTTGGTGCGCGGCGGCGGCCGCAGCGTGGACGCGGAAGCCCTCGCCCAAGCGCGCGAGCGGCTGCCGGACGAGGCCTCGCGCGCGCTGCTTGACCGCGCCGTGGAGCACGCCCGCCTCAACGGCCGCGACGTGGAGCGCGACCTGGCCCAGGCCGCCACGGCGCGCCCCGATCCGCTGCAGCAGGAGCTGGCGCGCCAGCGCTTTGGCGACCACCCCAACTTCCAGGACTTCGCCGAGTTCAAGGCCCGCTACCTCAAGACCCACCCGTCGCTGGACGGCGGCGACGCCGCCTTGCAGCAGCGGCTGTTCCAGGTGTGGGCCGGCGGCGCCTTCGTCACCGCCCAGGGCGGCATACGCGGCATCGCCGTGGGCGCCATCCGCGCCGTGCCCACCGACGTGAACACCCACGGCCTGAGCCTGGCCGGCGACGCGGCGCAGGTGCAGCGGGCCGCCGACCAGGCCCACGCCATGGACACCCTGGAGCGCACGCTGCAGGAGATGGCCGGCAAGGGCAAACCCAGCGGACGCACGCCGGAGCAGATGGCGCAGGACCTCTACGACGCGCGCATCGCCGTGCGCGACCTGGGCGAAGCGCTGGGCGAAAGCGCGGCCGGGCACTTCGCGCAGCAGCACCTCAACCTCAACACGCCGCCGCTGCCGTGCTCGCGCAAGGGCGCGGGCGTGCCGGACCTGGCCTACCGCGCGGCTGACGGGCGTTTGATCCTGATCGAAGCCAAGGGCCCGCAAGCCGGACTCCAATTCCGGCGTACCGCCGACGGCCGGCTGGCCGAGCAGGGCACGCCGCAATACCTGGAGAGCCTGGCGCGCGACATGATGCGGCCCACCAGCCCGGCCGACGTGCAGGCGCTGGGCCATCAGATCCTGGTCGCCCTGCGCACGTCGCCGCCCAACATCGACTACTACGTGGTGCGCCAGCCGCTGGACAAGCAGCAGCGGCCCACGGCGCTGGAGGCGCAGAAGTTCGACTTGGGCAGCGGCCGCGCCACGCCCAACCCGACGACCGCGGCCACCACGGCCTCGCCCGCCACCCTCCCCACGCCCTGACATGCCTGACGCCGTTGAACCTTCTCCCCGCGACGCGGGGCTGTGGCGCGAGCACGCGCGGCTGCTGGCCTGGGCCGGCGAGCTGCGCGAGACCGTGCTGGCCGCGCGCCACGACGACGACGCGGCCCAGCTCCTGGTGGTGGCCGCCGAGCGCGCCGCGCTGGCCTCGCTGGACGGCACGGCCGAGGCCCGCACGCTGGCGTGGGACGCCCTGCGCGAGGGCGCGGCGTGCGGCGCGGCGGCGGCGCTGTGCGCCTCGCGCACCGAGGGCGCGGCGCTGGTGCGCCTAGCCGACGGGCGCTCGCGCGCCTTCGCCGTGGGCGGACACGCCGGCATGAGCGCGCCGCGTTGGGCGCTGGCCCTGGCGCTGGCGAGTTGCTGCGGCGACGGCGAAGCCCAGCGCGTGCTCACCCACCCGCGCGCCGTACTGGCCTGCCAGGAGCCGGCGGAGGTGGCGGACGCGTTCTGGACGCCTTACTGCGTCGCCCTGGCCGCCCTGCTGCGCGGCGAGGCCGCCGCCGCGGGCCTGCTGCGCGACGCGCTGGCCGCGCTGGCGCAGCCGCCGCGCATCGCCGACCCGGCCTTCGTGACGCAGACGCGCGCGCCCGTGCTGCGCCTGGCGCTGTGCCTGGCCGAGGGCGCAGGCGGGGCGTCCCAGGCTTTGGCCGACGCCCTGGCCGCGCACGCGCGCTGGTATGGCGGGGGCCCCGGCCGGGGTGAGCGTCTCGGCCTGCTGGCCTTCGAGCTGGCCGGCCTGTGTGCGCTGGCACGCCGCCAGGGCGTGACGCTGGAGACCGATTCGCCGCTGCTGCTGCCGCTGCTGACGCCACCGCCGGCCGGCGGGGAGGGCGAGGCCGCGGGCCAGGGGCAGGGCCAGCACCACCCGGGCCTGGAATTCGTGTTCGCCCCCCGACGCGTGCTGGGCGACGGCGAGCCGCACTGGTTCCTGGACTTGATGGGTTTTCCACGCGCCGGGCGCCGCCACCAGGTCGGCACGCTGGACGGGGGCGTGCTGGTGGCCGACTACACGGCCGAGGGCGCGCCGGGCCTGCCGCGCTCGCGCGCCCGCTTCGCCCTGCCCGGCGAGGGTTTGCCGCACACCGGCTGGCCGCCCGCGCTCACCGCCGTGCAGTTGCGCGCCCTGCACGCCGCGCTGCTGGAAGCGGCGCGCGGCGCGGACGCCTCCAGCGCCGCCGCGCTGCGCGACGAGGCCACGGACGTCGAGGCCGCCATCGCCCGGCACGGCCAGGCGCCGGGCGGCGACGCAAAGGCCACAGGCGGCAGCCCAACCCCTGCGCAGACCACCGGCGGCAGCGCGCCGGCCCAAGCCGGGGAGGGCGAAGCCGCCGACGCGAACGCACCGCACGGCACCCAGGCCGCGCGCGCCGTGGCGCTGGCGGCAGCGGCGGCCGTGTCGGCACAGTTGCGCCCGCTGCTGGAGGCGTTGGGCCAGGACCGCGACGGGGTGCTGGCCGCGTCGCTGCGCCCGCGCGCGGGCGACTACGCGCTGGCCTTCGCCCCGGCCGTGGCCGACGCCGCGCGCGACGCCTACGAGGCGCTGTGGGCCGAGCCGCCGCGCGTGCGGCTGGCGGTGCCCGGCAGCCGGCTGGTGTGCCACGTGGCGCCCGCGGGCCTGCTGGGTGGCGCCAACGAGCTGTCGCGCTCCTTCCCGGGCGGCTACCGGGGCGTGGCGGCGCTGCTGGACCCGCACCGCGTGTGGGTGGCCTGGAAACTGCTGCCGCCGGGCCAGGACGCCGGCATGGCCTACGACGGCCTGGTGTGGCTGGACGACCACTGGGCCTGGTTCCCCAAGCCTTACCGGGTGCTGGCGCACCTGGCGTCGCCGCCGGCATCCGCCTGACCCACAACCCGACAGGCCGGAGGTGGACGCGATGACTTGCGACGTGAGGGCGATTTGCGCCATAGGCCTGCGCGGCCAGTTGGGCTTACATGGCGTGCTGCCCTGGGAAGGCGAGCGCGGGCGGCCCTTCCGGGAGGACGTGGCGCGCTTTTTCGAGGTCACGCGCGGCCACGTGCTGCTGGCCGGGCCGCGCACCATCGCCAGCGTGCCGGACTTCGCGCTGGCCGAGCGCACCGTGGCCGTCATCCGCAGCGGCGAGCGGCCGGCGGACGTGCTGGCGCGCTACCCCGGACGTGTGGTCTACATCGGCGGCGGCCCGGCCGTGTGGGACGAGTACGCGCCCTTCATCCGCCACTGGGACATCAACCGCCTGCCCTACGACGGCGATGCCGACCGCTGGTTCGAGCCGCGCTGGCTCATTGCCGGCGGCGCCGGGGCGCTGGCCGTCTGAGCCTGCGGGGCAAACGCCCCCTTTGCCCTTTGATTTCTCCCGCCTCCGCGGGGAGCAAACGCCCATGGCCGCACCCGCGGGGCGCGTCTACGGTGGATGGCCTGTCTTTCCAAGGCTTGAAAGCGGCATTCCGGATCTCTGGAGAAGATGCCCGGGGAAGCCGCTTGCACTCACGGGGCGAGAACCATGGCCAAACCGACGCCGGAAACGAAACTGCCCGCGCACGCCCTGCGTGCACTGCGGGCCACCTCCCAGTCCGTGGAGCACAGGCTGGAAACCGACTGGCGATTCCGCCTGTACGTGCTGTTCCTGCGGATTTGCCTGGTCGTGGCCGGCGGCTTCGTGCTGTGGCTGGTGCTGGCGACGATGGAGGCGGCGGATGTCGGCAGCGGCAGGGCGGATGCGTCACTTTCTGACCCCAGCCACGTCGAACGCCGTGGGTGACTAAGGGATTACCGAACTCGAAACTTGATCTCTATACGGCATTGCCGTAGCATCCGCGAAAACCGTTGCCGAGACACCCATATTCCAGAAATACGCCAGTGAAGTTTGGACTGACGCGGAACGCATTGAATTCATCAACTGGATTGCCGGCAATCCCGATGCGGGTGATTTGATTCCCGGCAGTGGCGGATGCCGCAAGGTTCGCTGGGCTTCAAGTGGGAGAGGCAAAAGAGGTGGAGCAAGAGTCATCTACTTCAATGCTGCCACACAAACCATTTGATTATTGATCGTTTACGCCAAGGCAAAGTTTGACAATCCTCCAACAGAGTTTTTGGTGCAATTGAAGCAGGGAGTGGAAAATGCCCACTGAACTGGAGCGGTTTCAGCACGATTTATTGGAGTCCGTCCAGCAAATGAAGCGGGGCGAGGCGGTGCGCATGACTGAGGTGTCCTTATCGGACGCGGCCGAGGCGCGGGCGCGAACGGGTTTGTCGCAGCAGGAATTTGCGGTCCTGCTCGGCGTTTCCGCCCGCACGCTGCAGGATTGGGAGCAGGGCCGGCGCATGCCGACCGGGGCGGCCAGAACGCTGTTGCGCGTGGCCGTGGCGCATCCCGAAGTGCTCAGGGAATTGCGCGATTGAAAGCAAACCGCCTATTCCGTACCTCGTCCTGGCCGAAACTGCAGGCAGCCATTTCATGGCTATAAAAACGCTGTGCGCCAGGAGCGCGCAGACGTCGCATGGCACCTGCAAAACGGGCAGGCAAAGGGTACGTGGCGCAGCGTGCACTTCGTGAAATTTTTCACATCCGCAGAAGCAGACAGGCAGCGCCGGGGTGGACGATGCAAGTGGCTTGAATTCTGTCGCGCAGGGCCGCAGCCTATGATCAACCACCGTATTTCCCCACCGCGCCGCCACGATGTCACAAGCGCGGCGCCGGGCCCGTGACCCGGGCCCCTTTTCACAAAATGCTGGACACCGACCTCGCCCGCCTGATTTCGCCCCTGCTGGGACAGCACTTCGGCGAAGCGCGTGACTGCATCAGCATGTTTCCCTCGCACGCGTTGGCCAAACTGCGCACCTGCGCCCACTATATGTGCGCCTGCCTGGCCGAAGACACGCCCGCGCAGCGCCCGCTCACCGGCAGCCTGGACCGCAAAATCTATTTGCTGCTCCAGAACGGCATCATCACGGCCGAGACGGAAAATCACCTGCAGATTTTGCGCATCAACGGCAACAAGGGCGTGCACCCGGAGCAATTCAACCTGGAATGGCCCCAGCTCACCGAGTTGGCCACGCAATCCCTGGATGCCGCCCACGCGCTGCTGCTGGAGTGCCACAAAAAGCAGTTTCCCGAGGCCGACGCGCCCACGCTGGACGATGCGGCCGACACCCCCGCCAATCTCAAGGAGCTGATTTTCCAGGCCACCATAGAGCGCCGTCCGGATGCACAGCACCTGGCCGGCAAAATACTGCTCTCGCGCATGGACACGGCCCGCGACGGCACGGTGGACAACTGGACGCAGTATTTTGAAAACCAGGCGGTCTGGAATTCCTACCGCGAACAGGCTGCCCTGTGGCTCAAGCAGGCCGCGGCCGAATCGCACATTCCCTCCATGTACGAGTATGGCCTGATGCTGATTGCCGGCCATGAGGGCGACGCCAAGATCGGCACGGGCGAAATCTACATCCACCAGGCGGCCGGGCAGGGCCATGCCGACGCCAACAATGTGCTGGCCAATTTTTACCTGCACGGCTCGCGCAGCTTCGAGCGTGACCTGCGCGAGGCCAGAAAATACTTTGAAATTGCCGCCGCGGAAGATCACCCCTCGGCCCTGGCCCAATTGGGTGCCCTGTACGAAAAGGGTTTAGGCGGGCCGGCGGATTCCGCCGCCGCTTTCGAATGCACGCGCAAATCGGCCGAGGCCGGATTTCCACAGGGACAATACAACCTGTTCATTTACCTGTGGAACCAGGCGGGCGGGCAAGAGCGTGCCGCGGCCCTGGGCTGGCTGGAAAAATCCGCAGCCCAATCCTTTCCGCAAGCCATGCTGATGCTGGCGCATCTGACGGCCACCGGCCAGCTGCCCCAGCATGCCGTGGAAACGGCGGAACCCTGGTACGAGCGCTGCCTGGGTTTCGAGCAGACGGCCAATATCGCCTGCCTGGAATTGGCGCAGTTGTACCAGACCCTGGGCCTGGACACGCCGCGCCTGCTGCGCGCCGTCTTGTTGTTGCAGCAGTGCTATGAAAAGGAAAATGGCGAAACGGCACTGGCCCTGGAATGCCGCGAAATGGCCCCCCCTTTGGTGGCCCGCCTGCGCGACAGCATTGCCGAATTTGCCCACGACAACGATTTATTGCTGTCCGCGATTCGTGCCAGCAACCGCTTCGACCCTCACGGCCATCCCTACTTGAACAGTGCGGACCGGGACAGGCTGTTGGCCAACAAGGTCAAGGAATTTCCGGAGCTGCCCACGCGGGCAGCCCGCCACAGGAAACAGCTCCAGGACTTTTTATCCGGCATCAAATTGCCGGCGCGGTCTTTCAAAAGCCGCAACCAGGGCACCCGTGGGGAATTGGCGCCACGCAAGCCTGGGCGCAACGAGAAATGCCTGTGCAATTCGGGGATGAAATTCAAGAATTGCTGTGGACGGTGAGGATATCGAGCACCGGCTGGCGGCGGACACGGCAACTCCCTCCTGGCTCTTCAGGACAAGCAAGCCTGCCCGTGCCATGCGCAGCGACGTGAGCGCGCCGGCCACCATGAAGGAAAAGTACCGGGTTTCGGCCAAGCCTTAAGTAGTGGCCGCGATGTGAGGAAGGATGCGATCGGCTACCATTGCTGCACTGCAGCATGCCGCTGTCGCAGCACCCACGAGGCGTTGAGGCGCGGGTCTGCCCATGAGGCACCACACACTCAACCCGCATCCACCATGAACATTGAGCCGTCTGCCGTGTACGGCAACCAGGGACCGCCGGCCGAGTACGTCTCGGCCATGGCCGACATCGAGGAGCGCGCCGGACGTGGCGAGCTTTCGCTGGCGCAGGCCAAGCGGGAAATCTTCGCGCTGCGCGAGCGCTTCAATGCCGAGGCGTCGCTCGTGACGCAGTGGGCCGCGCGCACGATGTGAAGCCGCGCACCGGGCGAGGGCGCAGGGCGTCCCCCGGGCATCGCGGCGGCTGACTTCAGCCCGCCGCCTGCGGTGGAGGCGGCATCACCAGCTCCACCGCTTCCACCAGCCGCCGCGGCGTGGCGCTGACGTGCAGCACCTGCCGCAGCGGGTGGCGCGACAGCAGCGATTGCACGTGCTCGGCCGCGTCGTCGGGCAGGCACGCGATGGCGCAGGTGAACGCCTCCGGCGGCAGGGCCGCGTCGTTGGGGCCCACCTCCACGATCACCGATTCGTAGCCGGCCTCGGCCAGCGCCGCCTTGTACTGGCGTGCCAGCGGCGGCTCGTAGCCCGCCAGCAGCACGGCCTCGCCCAGGGGCAGCGGCGCGTCGCCGTTGCTGCCCGCCGTCGGGCCGGCCAGCGGCTGCACCACCTGCGCCACGCGGGGCGCCGCGGCGTAGGCGCCGGCCAGGCCGCCGGCATACGGCACCGTGCAGGCGTCGCGGGCGCGTGCCGCGGCCTGCGCGCGCTGCAGCGCCTGCGCGCCGGCCTCGCCGTCGCCGAAAGCGTCGCGCAGCGACTGCCGCACCTCCTGCACCGCCAGCGCGCCGCGCAGCGCCTCGCTGATGGCCGGCGCCACCAGCGTGTAGAGCTGCGCGCGCAGCGCCACCTGGAACTCGCCACTGCGCACGATGGCCGTGGCCACCTGGCCCACCACGCCCTGCAGCTCGCTGGCCGGCAGCGCGGCCAGGGCCTGTTCGACCTCATGGCCCAAGGCGGCTGCGGCGGATCGCGCAGGGCCGTCGGCACCGGCCTGCGGCGCCCCGCCGTGGCCAGGCCCGTCAGCGGGCCAGGGCACGCGCGTGCCGGCCTGCGCCGGCTCGCGGCGTGCCTCGTTGGCGCCGCGGCGCGAGCGCGCCTTGCCGCGCCCGCCACGCGCCGCGCCGGACGGCGCGGGCGGCGCCGGTTCCAGGTCGCCAAACAGGTCCAGGGTCAGGCCCCGTCCCTGGTCGTCTCCATGCTCCTTGCTGCCCATGTCCGTACTGCCGTGATGCCGTTGGCCCGCCTGCGAGACGAAGACTGTACGTTCATACAGTTCCGTGTGCCGGATGGCGGGCGAGTGACCTTGCCGCGGGCTGCGGCAAGCGGCGCGCCATGGGCCTTGCAGAAGGCCTGTCTGCAGGCCGGATGCAGGCCGCGGTTCGGCCCGCAAGCGGGTCTCCTGCAGGCACAGAACCGTCGCCTCCTGGCGCGGGGCGGCAGCGGCCCTGGGGGTGGGCTTACTTCAGCCACCCCCGCAGCACCTGCAGCTTGTCCAGCGGCGGGTCCACGGGAATCTGGCTGGGCGACAGCGCCGTGCGCACGGCCAGGCCCGGGCGCGACGTGTCGCGCAGCCGCGGCTCGGCCATGACCATGCCCTCGGCGTTGACCAGTGCAGCCACCAGCGGCTGGTTGGCCCGCTCGCCGCGCGCCAGCACGATGCCGCGCTCGTTGCTGGCCAGCGCCACGAAGCAGCCCGGCGGGTACAGGCCGACCGCCTTGAGCATGAGCGCGCCCAAGGGGTCCGGCCGCCCGTCCGCTCCCAGGCAGGCCTGCTGCGCCGCGGCCGTGGCCGACAGCGGCTCGCGGCCGATGCGGCGGCTGAGCATGGCGCTGTAGCGGTCCACGCGGCGCAGCAGCGACGCGGCGGCCTGGCCCGCGTCCAGCGCCTCCAGGGGCTGTCCGGCCAGCGCGTCGTCATGGTGCAGCCGCACGGCAGACAGCCAGTGCTCATCGGTCACGCCGCTGGCGCGCAGCAGCCGCTCGCCATCGGCGGGGTGGCTGGCAATGAGGGCGCGCTGCTGCGGGTCGTCTATGCCGCCGACCTGGCGCGCGAGCTGGTCGTGCAGCCGCCAGGCGGCGGCGTTCATGGTCAGCGCGGCATGGTCCAGCAACAGCCGGCGCTCCTCGTCCCAGCCCAGCGCCTGCGCCGCCTCGCCGGCCATGAGCATGCAGCGCAGCGCCTGGCGGCTGCTGTGGTGCGAGACGCGGCTGCCGCCGGTGTAGATGAGGTGGAACAGCGCCTCGTCCATGCGCCGCGCCACCATCGTGCGGCACTGGGCGCGCAGCGCCTGCATGCGGCCAATCCACGGCTTGGCGGCGTCCGCGCCCTGCAGCACCTTGTCCAGCGCCAGCACCATGGCCTCCCACTCCTCGCCGGGCTGGCGCGGAATCTCCGCGCGCACCATGTCCGGCCGCACCTGCGCCAGTTGCTTGAGCGGCGCGTTGTCGTTGAGCAGGCCCTGCACGGCCTGCGCCATGCCGCGGCGCCAGGCGTTGTAGTCGGTCGCCTGGGCGAACAGCGAGCGCTGCTGCCCAAGCCGGGCTCGCACGCGCGCGTCGCCCAAGGGGGCATGGGGCGGCAACAACATGCGCCCGTCCTCGGCATACACGCCAAAGGGCAGGAACGGTTGGGACTGCAGCACCTCGGCGGATAAGGGGATCAGCTTCACAACGCAGGGCGGGGCGGCACGCGGGCCGCCGCGGATAAAACTATCCCGCAGCCATCGGCTGTTTGAGGCTCGGCTTGAGCCCCGCGGCGCACGGGCCGCACCGCCGCAGCGCGACTTTGTAGGCGCCGCGGCCCGCTGCGCCCCCTTGCGCCACTGCTTCGCCACACCGGCCCGCGAACGATGCGCCGGCAACGGCATGCGAAATCGTGCCCGCCGCCACGGCCCTTCTCAGGCCTTCACAGGTCTTCGCAGCCGCCGCCACGGCAGCATCCGGTTACAGGAGTTGACGTTGCCGCCACCAACAACCCCATGGGCCAGGCCTGTTGAAACTCCCGGCGTGGTCCGTGCAGGAATTCACAGTTGGGCCAAGCTTGCGCCGCCGCGGCGCGGCCCAATCGGACCGGTTCTCCCCGTTGTTCCATCCCCGCGGTGCGCCCAGGGCGGCTGCCGGTGGCCCACAGTCCTCGCGCGCGTCTCACGCGCGTGAGGCTTCGCCGGCCGCCCGGCGCGCTCGCCCAAGCCGGTGCCGCCGCGGCCGCCAGGGCCGTTTCGCACCATGACTGCCAGCTCTCTCGCCTTCCCCGTGGCCTGGCGCAGCCGCCGCAGGCTGCCGGCGCGCGTGGAGGCCATACGGGACTTGCGCGGCTCGGTGGAGCGCTGCGCGCAGCACGCGGGGCTGGACGGCGATGCGCTGGGGCTGTTCGTGGTGGCCTGCGTGGAGGCTTTCACCAACGTCGTGCGCCACGGCCGCGGCCGGCCCGCCGGCGCGCCCATAGAGCTGCTCATCAGCGCCGAGCGCGACGCG
The DNA here is from genome assembly GCF_001571085.1 of Azohydromonas lata NBRC 102462. Classification (GTDB taxonomy): domain Bacteria; phylum Pseudomonadota; class Gammaproteobacteria; order Burkholderiales; family Burkholderiaceae_C; genus Azohydromonas; species Azohydromonas lata. The sequence continues at coordinate 7,171 of NZ_BCTC01000100.1, read as the reverse complement.
CTGGTGGTGGAGCTGGTGCACGCGGGCGAGGCCTTCGACGCGCCGCAGCGCACGCCGCCCGTGGAGCTTGCCCACTACCCCGAGGGCGGCCTGGGCCTGTTCATCATGCAGGCCGCGGCGGACCGGGTGGAGCACGAGCACGCCGGCGGCCTCAACACCGTGCGCCTCACCCACTGGCCCGCGCCCCGGCACGCCTGAAAACCTGCGCGCCGCCCAGGCGGTCGCCGCGCGCTGGCGCGCAGCGCACGCCATGCCCGTCCGGCGAACGTGTTTTCACTTCCATCACCTTTGCAAGCACCGCTGCCATTGCAATGCGTGAATTCGTGACAACTTCTTGCAATTGCTGCACCTCGTCCCATGTCTTTGCGTGTGATCCATTTGCTGGACGACGGCCGGCTCGAAGGCGGCGGGCGCCGGGCGCTGGCCGCGCTGCAGGCCGTCAGCAGCCTGTGCCCCGAGCTGCTGGGCGTGGTGATGGCGCCGCCCGGCGCGGTGCACGAGGCGGCGCGGGCCCTGGGCTTTCGCAGCGTGGTGCTGGGCTCGCGGCCACAGATGGTGGCGGCGCTGCTGCGCGAGCTCTGGCGCGACCGGCACAGCGCCGTGCTGGCCAACGGCGCGCAGCACTCGCTGTGGGCCGCGGCGCTGCGCGCGCTGCTGCGCGGGCGCGGCGCGCAGTGGCACGTGGTGCAGGACGGCAGTGACGGGCCTGGCGGCTTGGGCGCCGCCCGGCTGCTGGCGCGGCTTGGGCTGCGCTTCGTGGCGCCCTCCACCTTCGTGCGCCGCCGCCTGGAGGCGCAGGGCGTGCCCTGGGAGCGCGTGGAAGTCATCGCCGATTTCCTGCCCGCGGCACCGGTGGCCGAGCGCGAGCTCTTCACCGGCGCCGGGCTGCGCCGCGTGGTGATGCTCACCGCGCTGGAGCACGCCGACCGGGTCGATCTGCTGCTGGACGCGCTGGAGCGCCAGGGCGCGCTGCGCGGCCTGCGCTTTGACATCTACGGCGAGGGTGCCGAGGCGGCGGCGCTGCGCGAGCGCGCGCAGCGCCACCCCAACGTCAACTTCCACGGCGCCCGCGGCGACGCGGCGCAGGCGCTGGCGCAGGCCGACTTGCTGCTGCACACCGGGCCGCGCGACGGCGCGGGCCGCAGGGTGCTGCAGGCCTTCGCCGCGGGCGTGCCCGTGCTGGTGCCCAACAGCGGCGCCGCGGGCGACATGGTGGTGCCCGGGCGCAACGGCTGGCACTTCACGGCCAACGACGCCACGGCGCTGTCGCTGCGGCTGCAACAACTCATGGGCGCCACGGCCGGCGAGCTCAACGCCATGGCCGAGGGCGGGCGCCGCACGCTGCGCCGCGAGCTCAACGCGCAGCGCCAGGGCGCGCGTTGGGCGGCGCTGCTGGGCGCGCGGCCCAAGGCCACGCAGCCCGCGCCGCTGCTGGCCGCCGCTTCGGACACGGGCGCGGCCGGATGATGGTGCGCTTCCTGCTGCTGGCCGCGCTGCGGCCGCTGGCGGCCCTGGCGCGGGCGCTGCGCCCGCTGACCGGGCTGTGGGCGCAGGCCCGGCTGTCGGCCGCGCTCATGGAGCCGGTGCCGGCGTCCTCCCGGGTGCTTGGGCGCGTGGAGCTGCGCGGCACGCGGCGCGTGACGCTGGGCCGGCGGCTGCGCCTGCACGCGGGCCAGTACTGGGAGACCCGCGGCGCGGGCACGATTTACCTGGGCGACGGCGTGGTGCTGGGCCGCGGCGTGCACCTGGTGGCCCATGCCGGCGTGTACGTGGGCGCGGGCACCGTCATCGGCGAATACGCCAGCGTGCTGGACACCAACCGCTTTTGCAGCGGCGCCGCGCGGCAGCCGCAGGGCACCCGGGTGTCGCCCGTGGTCATAGGCCGCGGCGTGCACATAGGCCGCGGCGCGGCCGTGCTGCCGGGCGTGACCATAGGCGACGGCGCCGTGGTGGGCGCCAACGCGGTGGTGACGCGCGACGTGCCCGCCGGCACCGTGTTCGGCGGCGTGCCCGCGCAGCCGCTGCACCGGCGCCCCGCGCAGGCCTGAAGGGCCCGCGCAACGCCACCAGACGTGCGTGCGGCGTGCATTTGTCACGCCGCAGTCACACCGCACGCCACCGGCGCGAACGGGATCGCGCCGCCGCATGGGAAAACCCCGTATTCCTGAATATCCATCGGCGTTCAACCCCATACCGCCGCCCCGGCCATGGACCTGCCGACCCAGCACATTCCCATACGGGAAGTTTCAATGCCCGCCGACACGCAACGCCTCAAGGCGCTCATCCTTGAATATGTCGCCTGGCTGGACATGGATTTGTCCTACCGCGGTTTCGACGCCGAGATGGAAAATTTCGAAACCCTGTACACCTTGCCCAGCGGCACCTTTTTCCTGGCCGAGCACGGCGGCCGGGCCGTGGGCTGCGCCGGGCTGCTGCGCCGCGGCGACGGGGTGGCCGAGCTCAAGCGGGTGTTCGTCCAGCCGGCCTTGCGCGGCAGGCACTTGGGCGAAAAACTGGTGGATGCGGTGGTGCGGCGCGCACGTGCCCTGGGCTTCAGGCGCCTGGTGCTGGACGCCGTGCCGCCAACCACCCACGCGCAGCAGCTTTACCTGCGCATGGGGTTCACGCCCACGCCGCCGTATTACCCAGACCCGGTGGCGGGCACGAAATTCTTCGAATTACTCCTGGACTGACCATTCTCCGGGTGGGGCGGCCCGGCATATTTCACAATCAAGCCACAAATCCCCGGATTCACGCCCGGCGGACGGGGTTAATGGGCTGGATTAATGCACCGTCCGGCCTTTTGCATTCCTGCCACAACACCTTGGTGGGGCTGGCCTGTAATTGCTGCAGACCATTTGAATTGCGCCGAATCAGCGCCTCTGCCGCCATGACACCCATTGCCCTGTTCCCGAGCGCAACCCCTGGATTCGTTCCCGCCGGCGCTTCGGCCGGCGTCGTCGGCCCGGCCGCCAGCCGCGGCTGCGGCGGGGAGGGCAGGGCGGCGGCGCGGCTGGCCATCGTGGTGCCCGCGCGCGATGCCGGCTCGCTGCACCGCACGCTGCGCGGCCTGGCCATGGAAACCGCGTGGGACGCGCACTGCACCGTGCTGGTGGCCACGGGCGATGGCGCCGCCGCGGCGCTGGCCGGCAAGGCGGACGCGCAGTTGCTGCCCGTCGGCCAGGGCAGCGACGGGGCTGGGATGACGCTGGAGGCCGTGCTGCGCCGCGCCGCGCAGGCGCAGCCCGCGGCCGATTGGGTGGTGGTGGTGCAGGGCGGCAGCGACGTGGCGCCGGGCTTCGTGGAAGGCCTGCGCCTGGCCATCGCCGACGCGCGCGACGGTGCCGACGCCCTGCAATGCCGCCAGGGCCGGCGCGGCGCCACGGCGCTGCCCGCGGCGGCCCGCCCGCGCCTGGGGCTCAACGGCTTTGCGCTGTCGCGCGCGGCGCTGCAGCGCTTCGTGAGCCACGGGGCGCAGGCCTGCGCCGGCTGGCGCGTGCGCGGCGTGGACGGCGCGCTGCTGCTGGACGACGGCGCGCACCACGCGGCGGGCGCCCCCTGGGAGGCCCCCGCGCCGCTGCGCGCCTTGCGCGCGCTGCTGGCGGCCACGGGACACGCCGCCTGAAGAACAAGCGGCGCACCGCGCCCGCGCAGGGAGCCATGAAGCGACTTTCCGTGCTGGTGGTGGCGCACGACGCGGCGCCGCTGCTTGGGCGCTTCCTGGGCGCGCTGGCACCGGAGATCGCGGCGCTGGACGCGGAAGTGGTGCTGGTGGACAACGCCTCGCGGGACGGCACGGCCGATCTGGTGAAGCTGCGCCACCCCTGGGTGCGGCTGGTGCGCAGCGGCACGCACCTGGGTTGGGCCGGCGGCGTCAACCTCGCGGCCAGCCACGCGCACGGCCGCACGCTGGCGCTGCTGCGCCAGGACGTGCTGGTGGAGCGCGGCGCGCTGGAGCGCGGGTTGCGGGCCGTGGAGCGCGACCCGCTCATCGGCCTGGCCAGCGGCACGTTGCTGGACGGCCAGGGCGTGCCCGCCATCGGCGCCTGCCCAAGGACGCAGGCGGCGCCGGAGCGCTTTGCCCGCTCCGGCCTGGCGGGCGCGGTGCCGTGCAGCTGGCCTTGCGGGGCCCGTGGCGGCGCCGTGCCGCCGGATCGGCCCGCAGGCCCAACGCAGCGGGTGTGCGGCGCCTTCGCCTTCATGCCGCGCGACCTGTTCGACGCGTTGGGTGGACTGGATCCGCGCTTTTTCCACGCCTACGAGACGCAGGACTTTTGCCGGCGCCTGCGCGCCCTGGGCCTGCGCGTGCAGCACCTGTGCGACGTGCGCGCGCGCTGCGTGCCGGCGCCGCAGGACGGCAGCGCCTCACCCAAGCCGCCCCCCGCGCTGTGGTGCGAGCGCAGCGCGCTGCTGTACCGGCGCAAGCACGGCGGCTGGCTGGCCGCGTGGCTGGACAACCGGCTGCAGCGGCTGGGCCACGCGCTGCGGGGCCGGCTGGCCGCCTGGCGCGGCCAGGCCGAGCTGGCGCGCGCCGAGACCCGGCAAGGCGCGCTGCTGGCGCAGGCGTGGTGCGAGACGCTGGGCGGACGCCTCTCGCCGCCCCAGCCCTGGTGAGCGCAGGGCGCCGCGGCGTCCCAATGGGCGGTTTCGCGCAACGGGTTTAAGCCGCCCGGCCGCTGCGGCGCGGGCAGCATGGGCGCCTTGCAATGCAGGGAGCGCGTGATGCGAGAGCGGGCGGGACAGGGCGCATGAAGCTGACGGACATGGACGACCAGGAGCGCGCAGCGCTGCAGGCGCTGCACCGGCGCCTGGGCCGCGCGCACCTGCAACTGCGGCTGGGCCTGGAGGACGAGGCCGAGCGCCAAGGGCTGCCGCCGCTGGCGCAGCGGCTGCAGCCCGGCTATTGGCTGCAGCACCCGCGGCTGCTGCACACGGCGCTCAAGCTGCTGGGCCTGCGCGAGCGGGCGCGGCGCAACACGCTGCGCATCCAGTTGCGCCGGCGCGTGGTGGCGCTGCCGCGGCTGCCCGCAGCCTTCGACGGCTTCACGCTGCTGCACCTGAGCGACCTGCACCTGGACGTGGGCGCGGCGTTCCAGCAGGCGCTCATCGAACGCGTGCGCGGCGTGGCGCACGACGCCTGCGTGATCACGGGCGACTTCCGCTACCGCACCAGCGGGCCCGTGGAAGAGGCACTGGGTGCGCTGGCCGCGCTGCGTCCGCACCTGGGGGACGAGGTGCTGGCCGTGCTGGGCAACCACGACTCCATACGCATGGTTCCGGCCATGGAGGCGCTTGGGCTGCGCGTGCTGCTCAACGAGTCGGTGGCGCTGCGCCGCGGCGCAGCGGCGCTGTTCGTGGCCGGCATCGACGACGCGCACCACTTCCAGGCCCACAACCTGCACAAGGCGGTGGAGCACATCCCGGCCGACGGCTGCGCGCTGCTGCTGTCGCACGCGCCGGAGCCCTACCGGCAGGCGGCGCACTGCGGGTTCGACCTGATGCTGTGCGGCCACACCCACGGCGGGCAGTTGTGCCTGCCCGGCGGCATTCCCGTGCTCACCTGCTCCGGCGCGCCGCGCGCCCTGGCCCGCGGCGCCTGGCGCCACGGCGCCATGCAGGGCTACACGTCGGTGGGCTGCGGCTCCTCGGTGCTGGACGTGCGGCTGAACTGCCTGCCCGAGATCACGGTGCACACGCTGGTGCGCGGCTGAGGCGCGCCGCTTGCCCGGCGTTGGGCCAGGGGCCGCTTGTCGCGCCGCCGCGCCGTGCGGCGGGCCCGGCCCGCGCCAAGCCCGCAGCATGAAAACGCCCGCTTCCGGCACGGCCGCCAAGCCGTCCCAACCCACCACCCGGGCCCAGACCCCGGCCGACACCCCGTCCACCACTGCGGCCGGCACCCGCGGCGTGCCGCCCAACGAAGGCACGGCCGGAGCACCCGCGGCCTTTGACGTGGACGAGGTGCTGCGCCGCATCGAAGCGGCGGTGCAACCCTTCCCCAAGGCGGCGCTGTTCGAGCTGGCGCAGGAGGGGTTCGACAGCGCCTTCGAGCAGCTCATGGCCTGCATCGTCTCCATCCGCACGCGCGACGAGACGACGCTGGTGGCGGCGCGGCGGCTGTTTGCCCTGGCGCGCACGCCGGCGGCGGTGGCGGCGCTGGAGGTGCGGGCGCTGGACGAGGCCATCGCCGACAGCACCTACCACGAGGCCAAGGCGTGGCAGATGCACGCCATCGCCCGCACGGTGGTGGAGGAGCACGGCGGCGAGCTGCCCTGCGACGAGGCGGTGCTGCTGGGCTTTCGCGGCGTTGGGCCCAAGTGCGCCAACCTCGTGCTGGGCATCGCGTGCGGGCAGCCGCGCATCGGGGTGGACATCCACGTGCACCGCATCACCAACCGCTGGGGCTACGTGCATGCGCGCACGCCGGAGCTGTCGCTGGCGGTGCTGCAGCGCGAGCTGCCGCGGCGCTGGTGGGTGGACATCAACCGGCTGCTCGTGCCCTTCGGCAAGCACGTGTGCACGCCCGCGCTGCCGCGCTGCTCGACCTGCCCGGTGCGGGACCTGTGCGCCAGGGTGGGGGTCACGAAGCACCGGTAGGGAGGCAGGCGCGCCCGGCCCGCGCACACGGCTGTCCGGGACGCCGCATCCCGTGAGCCCAGGCGTTTCGCTCCCTACGCCGTCATGCCTGCGGAAGCGGGCATCCACAAGCGCCGGGGTAGAACCTTCGAACCGCATCGCCCAGGGTCGGCTTCGGCGTGCCGGCACCCTGACTGGCGTAGGTGCCCGCTTTCACGGGTATGACCAATGAAGGTGCGCGGCGCCCCGGCTGCGCGGCCGACAGGAAAAAGACCAGCCGGCTGACGCATCTCGTGAGCCCGCGTGCTTCGCTCTCTACTTCGTCATCCCCGCGCAGGCGGGGACCCAGGCGGCCCCCAAGCCGGCCGTGAGCCGAGGTGTGGGAACCACGCCGGCCTCCCTGCAACCAAGGCGTCTTGCCTTCCAGCCTGTCATGTCCGCGAAAGCGGGCATTCACGAACGTTCAGGTGGGACCTTCGAACGGCATCGCCCAAGGCCAACGCCAGCGCGCCGGCACCCGGCAGGCGTGGATACCCGCTTTCGCGCAGTGCTGTCCGGGGAAAACGTAACGGTCGCCGCACAGCGCTGTAGGCCGAAG
>NZ_BCTC01000099.1 GCF_001571085.1 Azohydromonas lata NBRC 102462 | reverse complement strand
CCCGGCGCCGGTGACCTGATGGGTCCGCAGGCGGCCGGTGGGAGCGTGCCGGCATTGCCGGCGCGGGTGGAGGAGGGCGGCGGCACGCTGGTGGAGCGCCTGCACGCGCATGTGCTGGAGTCCATCCTGAACGGCGCCTTTGCGCCGGGCACGCGGCTGCCCACCGAGGCCGAGCTGGCCGTGCGCTTTGGCGTCTCGCGGGCCACGGTGCGCGAGGCGCTGTCGCGCCTGCGCTCCGAGGGCCTCATAGAAACCCGGCGCGGCAGCGGCAGCCACGTGGCCGCGATGAGCCCTGCACAGCCCCAGGCCGCGCCACTGCCCACGGTGGCCAGCCTGGCGGACGTGGAGCGCTACTACGCCTTTCGCGACTGCATGGAAGCGGGTGCCGCCGCCGCCGCGGCCGAGCACCGCAACGCGGAAGACGTCTTGGCCCTGCGGCTGGCCTTCGACGATTTGCAGGCCTGCCTGCAGGCCGGCCGCCCCGCGGCGGACGAGGACGCGCGCTTTCACGCCGCCATTGCGCACGCCACGCACAACCCCTTCTTCATCACCGCCATGCAAGGGCTGGTCGTCCCCATACGCCAGTACATGGACCGCTTCAACGTGGCCCGCGACCAGGCCAGCCCCGCGCGGGTGCAGGCCGCGCTGGACGAGCATCGGGCCATCCTGGACGCCATCGCCCAGCGGGCTGCGTCACAGGCGGCGCAGGCCATGCGCCAGCACGTCTTCAACGCCCGGCAGCGGCTGTTCGAGGCCACGCGGCTGGTGTGACGCCAATGCGGCGCTGATCGCGCCTTTCTTTCTGTCCCGGTCCGCCACCGCGCCCGGGACTTTTTGTTTTTGGCGTTCACACGCCCGTTTTGGACTGTGTCGTCGTACAACTTGCAAAGACCTTTCAGGTGGTCTTTGCTATGTACGTGCTTCCCACATGCACGCGATCTTGCAGGTGGCGGCACTAGGTTGTACGATGACATACAACGCAGCGATTCAAGCTGTGTGTCACGTACCCGCACCCCCCACGGAGAACACTGAATGTCCCCCCAAGAGCTCAAGAGCGCCCTCCAGTCCGGCCTGCTGTCCTTCCCGCTGACCGACTTCGACAGCGAGCTGCGTTTTGACGCGCGCGGCTACGCGCAGCGCCTGGAGTGGCTCATGCCTTACGGCGCCACGGTGCTGTTTGCCGCGGGCGGCACGGGGGAGTTCTTCTCGCTGGAGCCGGGCGAGTTCTTCGACGTGGTCAAGGTGGCGGCCGAGACCTGCCGCGGCCGCGTGCCCATCATTGCCGGCGCCGGCGGCGGCACCACGCTGGCCATCCAGTACGCCAAGGAAGCCGAGCGCGCCGGTGCCCAGGGCATCCTGCTGCTGCCGCCCTACCTGACCGAGGCCACGCAGGAAGGCCTGCTGCGCCACGTCGAGCTGGTGTGCAAGAGCGTCAAGATCGGCGTGGTCATCTACAACCGCGGCAACACCCGCTACAGCCCCGAGACCCTGCAGAAGCTTGCCGAGCGCTGCCCCAACCTCATCGGCTTCAAGGACGGCATCGGCGACATCGAGGCCTTCGTGAACGTGCGCCAGAAGCTGGGCGACCGTTTCGCCTACTTGGGCGGCCTGCCCACGGCGGAAGTGTTCGCCGGTGCCTACAAGGCCATGGGCTGCCCGGTGTACTCGTCGGCGGTGTTCAACTTCATCCCGCGCACGGCCATCGAGTTCTACAACGCCCATGCCACCGGGGACACGGCCACCACCGGTCGCCTGATCAACGAGTTCTTCCTGCCCCTGGTGGAGCTGCGCAACCGCGGCCAGGGCTACGCCGTGAGCCTGGTCAAGGCCGGCGCCACGCTGGTGGGCCACACGGCCGGCCCGGTGCGCCCGCCGCTGTCCGAGCTCAAGCCGGCTGAAGTCGAGCACCTGCAGGCGCTGATCGCCCGCCTGGGCCCGCAGTAAGCGCGGGTCAACCGCATCGCAGCCCGTCGCCCGGGCTGCTGACCAGTTTCTGTAGGAGGCCCGCTGGCGGGCCGAACCCGTGGCCCGGCCGCGATTCGGCCCGCCAGCGGGCCTCCTGCAAGGCCAAAGGGGCACGCCCCTCTCAAGGACAAGCCATGTTCAAGAACCTCATCGGCGGCGAGTGGGTCGAAGGCGCCGCCGTCAGCCGCAACATCAACCCCTCGGACACGCGCGACGTGGTGGGCGAGTACGCGCAGGCCGACGCCGCGCAGGCGCGCCTGGCGATCGCCGCCGCGCATGCCGCCGCGCCCGCCTGGGCGCTCACCACGCCGCAGCAGCGCTTCGACATTCTGGACGCCGCCGGCAGCGAGATCCTGGCCCGCCGCGCCGAGCTGGGCGACCTGCTCGCGCGCGAGGAGGGCAAGACGCTGCCCGAGGCCGTGGGCGAGGTCGTGCGCGCCGGCAACATCTTCAAGTTCTTCGCGGGCGAGGCGCTGCGCGCATCCGGCGACGTGGTCGCCTCGGTGCGTCCCGGCGTGGGCGTGGAAGTCACGCGCGAGCCCGTGGGCGTGGTCGGCCTGATCACGCCCTGGAACTTCCCCATCGCCATTCCCGCGTGGAAGCTGGCGCCCGCGCTGGCCTTCGGCAACGCCGTGGTGCTCAAGCCCGCGGACCTGGTGCCGGGCTCGGCCTGGGCGCTGGCCGACATCCTGCAGCGCGCGGGGCTGCCGGCGGGCGTGTTCAACCTCGTCATGGGCCGCGGCTCGGTGGTGGGCCAGGCGCTGCTGGACGACGAGCGCGTCAACGCCATCAGCTTCACCGGCTCGGTGGGCACGGGCAAGCAGGTGGCGGCCGCGTGCGTGGCGCGCATGGCGAAATTCCAGCTGGAAATGGGGGGCAAGAACCCCTTCATCGTCCTGGACGACGCCGACCTGAACGTGGCCGTGAGTTGCGCCGTCAACAGCGGCTTCTTCTCCACCGGCCAGCGCTGCACGGCCTCCAGCCGCGTCATCGTCACCGAAGGCATACACGACAAGTTCGTGGCCGCCATGGTGGAGAAGATGAAGTCCATCAAGGTGGACGACGCGCGCAAGGCCGGCACCGACATCGGCCCCGTGGTCGACGAGAAGCAGCTCGCGCAGGACCTGGAGTACGTGGCCATCGGCAAGGGTGAGGGCGCGACGCTGGCCGCCGGCGGCGAGGCGCTGGGCCGCAACAGCGCGGGCGCGCCGGGCTTCTACATGACGCCGGCGCTCTTCACCGACACCACCGCTCAGATGCGCATCAACCAGGAAGAGATCTTCGGCCCGGTGGTGAGCGTCATCCGCGTCAAGGGCTACGACGAGGCGCTGGCCCTGGCCAACGACACGCCCTTCGGCCTGGCCTCCGGCATCGCCACCACCAGCCTCAAGCACGCCACGCACTTCAAGCGCCATGCCCAGGCCGGCATGACCATGGTGAACCTGCCCACCGCGGGCGTGGACTACCACGTGCCCTTCGGCGGCCGCAAGGGCTCCAGCTACGGCCCGCGCGAGCAGGGCCGCTACGCGGCCGAGTTCTTCACGACCGTGAAAACGTCCTACACGCAGGCCTGAAGCCTGCGCCATTCCCGGCGGCGCCGCACCCCTTGGGGGCCGGCGCCGTCGGTCCATCAAAAGAGCCAAGAAGAAGGAGACAACACATGCAAGACCAGTTCATCGCGCGGCGCCGCCGCCTGCTTCAGACCTTTGCCGCGGGCGGCCTGGCGTCGCTTGGCGGCAGCGCGCTGGCGCAGGCGTTCCCGTTCGCGCCGAACCAGCGCTACCCGGACCCGGCGGTGCTGATCCTGGACCCCAGCTTCGCCAAGTACCGCATCTACAGCTCCAGCGTGGAACAGATCACCACGGGCTTCCGCTGGGCCGAAGGGCCGGCCTACTTCCCGGAAGGCGGCTACCTGCTGTTCAGCGACATCCCCAACAACCGCATCATGAAGTTCGACGAGAAGACGGGTGCCGTGACCGTCTTCCGCGCCAACGCCAACTACGCCAACGGCAACGCGCGCGACCGCCAGGGCCGCCTGGTGACCTGCGAGCACTCGGTGACGCGCCGCGTCACCCGCACGGAGAAGGACGGCAAGATCACCGTGCTGGCCGACAGTTTCGAAGGCAAGCGCCTGAACGCGCCCAACGACATCGTGGTGAAGTCCGACGACAGCGTGTGGTTCACCGACCCGCTGTTCGGCATCAACGGCGAGTGGGAAGGTTTTAGAGGTCAGCGCGAACAGGCCAACACCAACGTGTTCCGTATCGGCGCGGACGGCAAGCTGACGGCCGCCATCACCGATCTGGTGAACCCCAACGGCCTGGCCTTCTCGCCGGACGAGAAGAAGCTCTACGTGGTGGAGTGGAAGGGCACGCCCAACCGCAGCATCTGGAGCTACGACGTGGGTGCCGACGGCGTGAGCCTGTCCAACAAGACCAAGCTGATCGACGCCGCCGACCAGGGCGCGCTGGACGGCTTCCGGGTGGACCGCGACGGCAACCTCTGGTGCGGCTGGGGCAGCAACGGCGCGCTCAACGCCGAGCCCGCCGACGTGGGCGGGCGCAAGGTGTTCCAGCTCAAGGGCAAGCCGGAGGACCTGGACGGGGTGATGGTGTTCAGCCCGCAGGGCAAGCCGCTGGCGTTCATCCGGCTGCCGGAGCGCTGTGCCAACCTGTGCTTTGGCGGGCCGAAGAACAACCGGCTCTACATGGCCAGCTCGCACTCGGTGTACGCGCTGTACGTGGAGGCGCACGGCGCGGTCTGAGTGCCCGGCCCGGCCGCTGCGAAGGGGCGAGCCGTCCCGCTTCATGCAAGAGAGCTGCCCTCACATGCGCCTGCGGGCAGCCTCTCAGCACAGCGCTCAGTCAGCGCTGATCTTCGCTTCGACGACCAGCTTCTGCCAGCGTGCCGTCTCACGCTGGATGTGGCTCTTGAACAGGGCGGGGCTGCCACCAGCCGGCTCCGATCCCGTGGCGGCGAAGCGCTCCCTGATTTTCGGTTGCTTGAGCAACTCGTTCACCTCGGCGTTCAAGCGCGTGATGGCGGCTGCGTCGGTACCCGACCTTGCAACAAGCCCCACCCAGCCACGCAGGTCGATTCCTGGAAAGCCGGCTTCGGCCAGCGTGGGCACATTGGGAAACGCGGGAAGTCGCTGTGGAGCCGAGACGGCGAGTGCCCTGACTCGCCCGGAATTCAGGCCCTGCAAAGCCGCATTGGAGCCGGCCAGGGCAACATCGATCTGCTTGCCGGCCAGGTCCGTCACGGCACTCGCAATGGTCTTGTAGGGCACATGCACCAGGCTCATGCCGGCGGCCCGCTGCAGCAGCTCCATCCCCAGGTGCGCAGGCGAGCCGCTTCCTGCGGAGCCATAAACGAGCATCTGGGGCTTGGACTTCGCCAACTCGATGAATTCCTTCAACGTGTTGGCCGGCAGGTTGGTGTTGACCAGCAGCACGGGCGACTCGGTGCTGAGCTGAACGACGGGCTCGATGTCCTTTTCCAAGTCGAACGGCATTTTTCCGTTGCGCATCGCCGGGGCCGCGGCAAGCTGCAGGTGCATCATGCCGAACGTATGGTTGTCCACAGGAGACTTGGCCACCGCATCCAGGCCGATGACGCCTTGAGCGCCAGGCCGGTTTTCTATGACCATGGGCTGGCCCAGGCGGGCGGGCAGAAGGTCTTGAAAAGCGCGTATGGCCGTATCGGCGGGGCTCCCGGGCCCCGCGGGCGCGATGATGCGCAGCGGCTTGGAAGGCCACGCATTGGCGCTTGCGTGGCCACTCAGCGCGGCAGCGGCGCTTGCCAACATGAAGTCTCGGCGGTGCAGTCTCATGGTCTTGTCTCCGTTGTGGCGGACCCCGTGACGTCGGGTCCTTGTCAGGCCAGCGCCGTCGCCGCCGGGCTGGTTTCGGTATGTGCAAGCATTTCGCTCGACAGGCGGGCCCTCAGCGCCTCGCGCACGGTGCGGTATGAGGGCTCGTCCCAGAGGTTGCGTGCCTCATCCGGATCTTCCAGCCGGTCATAAAGCTCACCCCAGGACACCCCGTCGTACACGCTGAGCCGGTGCCTGTGGGTCAAGAGGGTTCGCATGCGCACGGGCTGGTCGAAACCGAAATAGGTCCGCTGGCCTTCTTCCTCGATGAGCAGGGCGTCGCGCTGCCGCTGCGCTTCACCGCAGATCGCAGGCAGGAAGGACCGTCCCTGCATGCCGTTGAAGCGCTCGATACCGGCCCGCTCCAGCAGCGTGGGCGCGATGTCTATGGTCGACAGCAGTGAGCGGTCGGTCCGGCCCCCGTGCGCAGCCCACTGGGGATCGCGCCATATGAACGGCGTGCGGGTCAGGCTCTGGTAGTGCAGCGAGCCCTTGAACAGCAGCTGGTGGTCGCCGGCAAACTCGCCATGGTCGCTGGTGAACACGACGACGGTGTCCTTGTCCAGGCCAAGCTCGCGAAGGACTGCGAGCACGCGGCCGATCTGCGCGTCGATGAAGCTCAGCGAACCCAGTCCGAGCGCCATCGCTTCCCGGACTTCGCGCTCGGTGGCCGCGTAGCAGGCCATCGTGTTCTTGACGGCCCGGCCGGCATCACGCTGCGCCCGCAGCCATGCAAGGTGCGGCGGCGGCGTGTCGGCGTGAAACGACGACGGCAACGCCATGTCTTCGGGACGGTACAGGTCCCAGTACCGTCCGGGCGGCGTGTACGGGTGGTGAGGGTCGGCAAACGAGCTGTAGAGAAAGAAAGGCCGCTGCCGCCGCTGGGCCTCGCGCAGTTGCGCGATGGTCTGGTCAGCGATCCAGGCCGTCGGATGCAGCTCCTGCGGGATCGCGCTGCGCCAGGCCTGTCCGTGCTTGACCAGTTCGTACCCGGGTGCGGGCAGGCTGTGCTGCTTCCCGACCTTGTCGGCGAACTCGGGATGCTCGGCCTGTAGCCATCGGCGGTAGTGCCCGTCGGAGGCATCGCCGTGTCCGATGGCCAGCTGCACATGGTCGAAGCCGTAGAAGGGCAGCTCCATCTCGAAGGACGGGCTCGCTTCCCAGGTCTTCTGGCATTCCTGCTGATAGTTGCCCGGATAGGGGCGTTGAGCTTCGCGTTTGGGCCGGTGTGCGTCCTGGGCATGCAGCGGCGGCTTGGCCGTCATGTTCTGCAGATGTGACTTGCCGATCAGCGAGGTCGCGTAGCCCGCCTCGCGCAGCAGGTCCGCGATCGTGACCGCGCCCAGCGACAGCGGGATGCCGTTGTGGCGCACGCCGTGCACCGAGGGCATGCGCCCCGTGAGCAGGCTGGCACGGTTGGGCATGCAGATCGGTGTCGCGACATGGCACTCCTGCGCGCGCCAACCACCAGCGGCCAGGCCGTCGATCACGGGCGTGGCCTCAATGGAATTGCCGTAGCAGCCCAGGTGAGTGGCACACAACTGGTCGACGATGAAGAACAGGAAATTGCAGGTCATGGCGAGAGCTTGGAAATGCGGTTGCCTTGCGCGGCACCGATACCAAAGACTAACGGCTCCTGCCTGTACCGGTGTAATACCAATTCATAATGACGCCATCAGGCTCCGCAATTTCTGCCATCATTTAATCTGAGAGCTCCATAAAAACAAAGTATGCCGCCACTCGCATAATTCAAGTGCACATTGCGTGCCTTGACATCATGCCTGTGGAGACACCGTGAAGATTGCCCGCCAAATTCTGTGCTTCCTGCCATTTGCAGGTTTGGCCCATTGTGCATGGGCACAATCTTCAGTGCAGATTTATGGTATCGCAGACGTATACCTGGGGCCAGTCAAGGATACGCGCACCACCATGAAAATCGCCGACGGCGGTATTGCGGCTTCGCGGCTGGGTTTTCGTGGAACTGAAGACCTCGGCGGCGGCTGGCAATCGGTTTTCAATCTCGAAATGGGGATGAATCTTGACGATGGCTCATTCACCCTGGGCGGCGGGTTCGGCCGCATGGCATTCGTGGGTTTGAAAAGCCCGTACGGCACCGTTGAAATGGGCCGGGGATACGCACCGCTGTTCTACAGCATGCAGACGGTCGATCCGTTCACGATGAACGTCAACTGGTCGCCGGCCCAATTGCTGAGCAAGTCCGATGGCCAGGGCGCGGCCTTCGCGCCCATCGCACCGCCCATGCGTTTGAGCAATTTGGTGCGCTACCGCCATGGCGACTTGTCCGGCTCGGGTTTTCGTTTCGAATTGACTGCCGCACCGGGAGAAGGCGCGGCCACATCGGGCCGATTCGTCGGCGGCACCCTGAGCTACCGGGCGGAAAATTATTATGTGTCCTACAGCGGCCAGCGTTTGAACACGGGAACCAATTCCGCAGTCAGCTACCATGCTGACGCCCACCTGGTGAACGGAAAATACATGATGGGTCCGGTCACCCTGAGTGCAATGTATGGCGTTGCCGATGCGGATGCCCCCGGCACATTCAAATCCACGCTGACTTTGCTGGGCGTCACGTGGAACCTTGGCGAGCATCGACTGCTGGCTGAATTTGGACGACGCAACGTCAGCAACAGCACCCGTGACAACGACATGCTGACGCTGGGTTATGACTACAACCTGAGCAAGCGCACCACGCTGTATGCCCGCACGCTTCGCTTGAATAATAAAGGGCAGGCAGCCATTTCCATGGGCTTGGCCACGGTACCGGCCAACAGCGGCGTGGACGTGAGCGCCATGGCGCTGGGCATCAAGCACAACTTCTAAAAATCCCTGATGGGGCGCCGCCGGCGTGTTTCCACAAGGATTTGTCGTGCGAATGGGATATTCCGAAATGCCTTGTGCCCCCGCGCTTCGGGCCGACCTGCTGGCAGGCTTGCTGGGTGCGGTGCTGGTGCTGCCGCAGGGCATCGCTTTCGCGACGCTGGCGGGGCTGCCGCCGCAGTACGGGCTGTATTCGGCCGTGGTGCCGTGCATCGTGGCGGCGCTGGCGGGTTCCAGCCGCCACGTCGTCTCAGGGCCTACCAACGCCAACTCGCTGGCGCTGTTTGCCATGCTGGCGCCGCTGGCCGCCGTAGGCAGCCCGGCCTACGTGGAGCTGGTGTTGGCGGTGACGGTGCTGGTGGGGCTGCTGCAGTTCGCCACCGGCGCGCTGCGGCTGGGAGCGATCGCGAACTTCATTTCCCCGACAGCACTGCTGGGCTTCACGACCGGCGCGGCGCTGCTCATCGTGGTCCATGCACTGAAGGACGCGCTGGAGCTGACGTTGCCGCCGGGCGCGAGCGCCGGCGTGGTGCTGCAGGCGGCCGTCTCGCAAGCGCCGCAACCCGGGGCGCTCCTGGTGGCGCTGGCCACCTTGGCCAGCGCCGCGGGGCTCAGGCGCTGGCGGCCCGGCTCGCCTTTCATGCTGGCGGCGCTGGCCGTGGGCACGCTGCTGGCCTGGGCCCTGCAGCATTGGGCGCCCCCGGCGTGGCAACTGCGGCTGCTGGGCCCGCTGCCTCCCGCGCTGCCGCCGCTGCATGTGCCCGGCGTGAGCCTGGAGCAATTGCCGCACTTGCTGGCCATCGCCGCGGCGCTGACGGTGGTGGCGCTGGCGCAGTCCATTGCCATCGCCAAGGCCGTGGCCGCGCGCGCAGGCCAGCGCATAGACGCCAACCGCGAGTTCCTGGGACAGGGCCTGTCCAACATCGCCGGCGGCTTCTTCTCCTGCTACGTCTCCTGCGGCTCGCTCAACCGCTCCATGCCCAACCTGGAAGCCGGCGCCCGCTCGCCCCTGGCGGCCGTCTTCTCGGCGCTGCTGGTGGTGCCGATGGTGGCGCTCACGGCGCCGGTGCTGGCGTGGATTCCGTTTGCCGCCATTGCAGGGCTTTTGGTGCTGGTGGGATGGACGCTGCTGGACCTGCCGCGCTGGCACCGCTTGGCCGCCGCCAGCCGCCAGGAACTGGCCGTGGCGCTGATCACCCTGGCTGCCACGCTCACGTTGCGCCTGGAACTGGCGGTGCTCATCGGCAGCGCCCTGTCGCTGGGCCTGTACCTGCATCGCACCTCGCGCCCGGCGCTGCGCACCATGGGCTTAGGCGGCCCGCGCGGTGACCTGCACCGGCCCTTCGTGGTGCTGGACCACACGGCGCACGCGCAGCCGGAGTGCCCACAGCTGAAGCTGCTGCGCATGGAGGGATCGGTCTACTTTGGCGCCACGGCGCACGTGTCGGACCGGCTGCAGGCGCTGCGCGACGCGACGGGGCCGCAAAAGCACCTGCTGGTGATGGCCAAGAGCATGAATTTCGTGGACGTGGCCGGCTCGGAGCTGTGGCGCCAGGAACTGCGCGCACGCCGCGCCTTTGGCGGCGACCTGTATTTCCACCGCCCGCGCCCACGGGTGCTGGACCCATGGCGGCGCGACGGCTTTCTCGACGAATTGGGTGCCGATCATGTTTTCGCCGACAAGCGGTCTGCCATTCGCACCATTTGTGCCCGGTTGGATCCGGCCCTCTGTGCCCGCTGCACGAAGCGGGTTTTTCAAGAATGTTCGGACCCGCTCATCGTTGCACAGCCACCCGCGCAAGCGTCCTCGTTCCTGCATCCCATTTGAATGCTTGAAATTGAAGTGACAAATAAAGCGGGTTATTCAATCCAAGGTCTTTTGGGTATTTATCGGTGGCGTCAACATAATATTTCACGGTGATTTTTCGTGATGCATCATTTTCCATGATGGGGGGTCAAGAAAAAACCATTGGAGATTTATTTTCTGATGCCCTACGCTTGCATTCCAACGTCAGGAAGTACGGAATGTTCCCATCCAGTCGCATTTTCTCCGCAGGCCGAAGCTTTTGGCTCGCATCGCTGCTGTGCTGTGCCACGCTGGGTCACGCGCAGGGCTGGCCCAGCAAACCCATACAGATCATTGTCCCGTCCACGCCTGGAGGAGCCATCGACAGCTACGCCCGGGTATCGGCCGAGCATTTGGCGCAGCAGGTGAAACAGCCTGTCGTTGTGGAAAATCGGCCGGGTGGCGGTGGCGGCCTGATTGCGACCGAGGCCGCTGCCCGCGCTGCCGCAGATGGATATAGCCTGTTCGTTGGCACCGCCGCGATCCTGACCATCAACCCCAGTGCCTACAAGAAACTCCCCTACAGCCCGGGAGATTTCACCTATCTTTGCAAGGGCGTCGAGTTCCCCTTGGTATTGGTGGCCCATCCATCGACCAACGCCAGAACCATTGACGACCTGGCTCGCTGGCTACAGGCAAATCCCAAAAATGCAAGTTATGCCTCCTACCAGCCGGGCACGCCTTCCCATTTCTTGGGATACCAGCTTGGAGAAAAGCTGGGTATTCCCCTGACCCATATTCCGTACCGCGGCAGCGCGCCTCAGGTGACCGATTTGCTGGGCGGCAATGTGTTCTTCGGCTTCACGCAACTGCCCACCGCACTGCCGCACATCAAGAGCGGCCGGCTGATTGCATTGGCCACGACCGGTACCGTCAGGCCCGATTCGCTGAAGGACGTTGCGACGCTGGCGGAGCAGGGCCTGGGCGACCTGACGACAACTGCCTGGTTCGGTCTTCTGGCACCGAAAGGCATTCCCGTTTCAATTGCGCAACGGCTCATCAAGGCTCACCTGGATGCACTGGGCGACACGAACGTCAAGGCCAAGATGGCTGCCCAGGGCCTGAGCGTATCCGGCGTTTGCGGCCAGGAGTTTCAGGACGCGGTGAAGCAAGAAGCGGCGCGCTGGGCCAGGGTGGTGAAGGCCACGGGATTTTCTGCAAATGAATAAGCAAGGCACGGACATGAATCGACCGAATTTCATCTTCATCATGGCGGATGACCTGGGCTATGCCGACCTCGGCTGCACCGGGGCACGAAGCAGCATGCCCGTGTCGCCGAACCTGGACCGCATGGCCGCGGAAGGGATGCTCCTGCGCCACGGCTACTCCAATTCGCCCGTGTGCTCACCGACGCGCTTCGCCCTGGTTACCGGGCGCTGGCAATACCGTTTGCGTGGCGCGGCAGAAGAGCCGCTCACGGGAAGGGCCCGGGAGGACAAGGTCGTGGGTTTGCCGCCGGAGCACCCCACGCTGCCGTCGCTGCTGCGGGATGCCGGCTATGCGACCGGCCTGGTCGGCAAATGGCATCTGGGCTATCCCCCGCATTTCGGCCCGTTGAAAAGCGGCTACCAGTATTTCTTCGGCCCTCTCTCCGGCGGCGTGGATTATTTTTCCCATCAGGGCAGCGACGGCGTGCATGATCTTTGGGAAAACGAAACGCACATCGAGGAAAAAGGTTACCTGACGGATCTCATCACCGACCGGGCCGTGCAGTTCATCGATTCACAAAACCAGTCGAATCCGTTCATGCTGAGCGTGCATTACACCGCGCCCCACTGGCCCTGGGAAACGCGTGCAGACGAGGCGGAATCCCGGCGGATTGGAAAATCCATCCGGCATACGGATGGAGGTTCGCTGGAAACCTACCATCGCATGATTTACGAGATGGACGAAGGCATCGGGCGCATTCTGCGATGCCTTGAAGAAAAAGGGCTGGATGAAAATACCCTCGTGATCTTCACCAGCGACAACGGCGGCGAGCGTTTCTCGGACAACTGGCCTTTTGTCGGCCAGAAAATGGACCTGCTCGAAGGGGGTATCCGAGTGCCGCTGATTGCCCGCTGGCCCGCGAAAATCATTCCCGGCATCACCAGCGACACACCCGTGATCACGATGGACTGGACCGCGACGATGCTGGAAGCCGCAGGCGTCCAAGCCGATCCGGACCATGCCATGGACGGCTTGTCCTTGTTGCCGCTGCTGGCGAACCCGCGCTGGACGCCGGAGCGCGACCTGTGCTGGCGGATGGCCCACCGCGAACAGCGTGCGCTGCTGCGCGATGGCTGGAAATACCTGCAGGTCGATGGACACGAATATCTTTTCAATTTGGTCAAAGACGAGCGCGAGCGTGCCAATCTCGCCCAGCTTTACCCCGAGAGATTGAAGGAGCTGCGCAGCCGCTGGCTGGCTTGGGCGGCCACCCTGCCTGGAATTCCTGCCGATGCCAAGGTCACGCTTGCATTCACCGAGGCCGACCTGCCCAGGGCCACACACTGACGGCCGTCAGGGCGGTGTGGGCAACAGTTTCAGACAGGCATGCCATGGATATTCGTCATCTGCGCTATTTCATCGCCATTGTCGACAGCGGCAGCCTTTCGGAAGCTTCGCGCCGGCTGCATATCGTGCAGCCTGCCCTCAGCCAACGCCTGTCCAGCCTGGAAGAGGAATTGGGGGTGCAATTGCTGGTACGCGGCCGCTCGGGTGTCGCCGCCACGGACGCAGGGGCGGAGCTTTACCAACGCGCCAAGATTATTCTCAAGCAGATGGATTTGACGAAGGGCGCCGTCCAGGAGAAAGCCGGGGCGATGAAAGGCAAGGTCTCCATCGGCGTGTTGCGCACCGTTGCGTCGGTCATGGGCGCGCGGCTGTTTCTTGCGCTCAAATCCGAGCTTCCCGATATCACTCCTGAGCTCGTGGTGGGATATTCAGCCGAGCTCAAGAACCAGTTGAACTCCATGCGATTGGACTTGGCCATGCAGGTCTACCGGCCCGACGCCAAAAGCGAACATGGCATCCATTTGTTTCGTGAACGTTTGTACCTGGTTTCACCACGATCCATTTTCGATCCCCAGCAACCCGTCAAGCTGGCCGATTTGGAGGCGGTTCCCTTGCTGCTGTCGTCCATGCAGCCTTTTTACGGTTTCCTGATCGATGCTGCCCGTGAAGCGGGCGTGGATCTCGCCATCGTGGGAGGCATCGAGGACGGTGCAGCCGTCCTCGACGTCTGCCGCGCAGGCGTGGCATGCACGGTGGTGCCGGAGATTGCCGCGCAACGCATCGAGCCAAATTCGGGTCTGTCGGTGACGGTTATCGACAACGACAATCTCCATCGGGAAATCAGGCTAGAAAGCCATCCCGATATCCCGAAAACCGGCGCCATGATGGCTGTAGAAAAGGTGATGGCCCGCGTGGTGACGGATTTTCTTGCCAACAGGCAGTGACCTGCGCACGGGCATCTGCTGCAAGGCGCCCGTTGTCAATGAAGGCCGGTCCATGGGCCGGGCCACGAATAACACCCCTGGAGACAAGCATGACTTCTGAAGCCATTCGGGCCATGTGCAAGCACATGGCTTCATCCCACGCCGCGACGGTTGGAATATTCGTGTTGACGGCGGCGCTGCCGTTGGTTGCCCACGCCGAGTATCCGGAAAAGCCCGTTCGCATCGTGGTGGGGTTTGCCGCGGGCACGGCACCGGATATCGCGGCGCGCGTGCTTGCCCAGAAACTTCAAGCCCAGTGGGGCAAGGGCGTGGTCGTCGACAACAAGGATGGCGCGGCAGGATTCCTGGCGGCGCAGGAAGTCGCGCGCTCTCCGGCTGACGGCTATACCCTGCTTTTTGGCGCCGTGGCCCAAATCAGCATCGCGCCAAATACTTACAAGAAGCTGCCCTACGACCCGCAAAAGGATTTTGCGCCGATTGCCCAGGTCGCCAATCTGGATTTCGTGATGGTCGCGCCCACCACCTTGCCGGCAAAGAACCTGAAGGACTATGTGTCTTGGGCCCAGAAGGAATCACCCATGATGGGCACTTTCGGTGCGGGAACCATGGGTCATTTTGGCGCGGCGATGCTGGCAAGCGCGGCCAATTTCAAAATGGAGCCCGTGCACTACAGGCGCACTGGCGACGCGATGACGGGCGTCATCAATGGCGATGCGCAAGGGCTGTTCAGTTCCGTGGCATTGGCCACGCCGTATATCACCGCCGGCAAAATCACGGGGCTCGCAACGACCGGCGCATCGCGCTCGGCTTTATTGCCCCAGGTTCCCACCTTCAAGGAACTGGGATACCAGGATCTCGATTTCACTTCGTGGGTCGGCATGTTTGCCCCGGCAAAAACGCCGGCGCCCATCCTTGACAAGATCAATGCCGATATTGTCCGAGTGCTCAAGGATTCGGACAGCCAGCAGGCTTTGGGAAAGGCCGGCTTCACGCCGGCAGGGTCGAACAGACCGGATTTCGAGGCGTTTATCCAGCGTGAAAACGTCCGCTGGGCCAACGTCGTAAGGACCACGGGTTTCAAGGCACTGGACTGAAGGGCAAGCCATGGGAATCGATGCAGACCGCGCCTTGTGGCGTGCGGAAACCTTTGGCGCGGGCGGACTGCTCTGCACCACGATAGGCGACATGCTGGACCAGCAGGCCCAGGAGCGGCCGCACCGGGAAGCCCTGGTCTACCGTTATCCCGAAATCGGCCTGGAGGTGCGATGGACCTACCGGGCGTTGCGCGACAAGGCCAACGAAGTAGCCAAGGGGCTGATGGCGCTGGGTGTCCGGTCCGGTGACAAGGTGGCGGTGCTGGCCACCAACGTGCCGGAATGGGTGTTGATGCAAATGGCGCTGCCCAAGATCGGTGCCGTGCTCGTGACGGTCAACACGAATTACCGGCGCGTCGAGTTGGAGTACCTGCTCAGGCAGGCGGACGTCCACACCATCGTTCTCATCGAGGAGAACCGCGGCAACGAGTACCTCCAGTCCCTGAAGTCGATTGCGCCCGAGATCGACGCGATATCGGATCCCGAGCGTCTGGACATCCAGTCGGCGGCGTTGCCCGCGCTGCGCCGCGCGGTGCTCATCGGCGGCGAGGCCAGGCGAGGCCTGGTTGCCTTTGACCGCCTGCCCATGCTGGGGGCCTCGGTTGCCGATGAGGCGCTGGCCCGCCGGCAGAACCTGGTCAAGCCGGAAGACGTGTCGCAGATCCAGTTCACGAGCGGAACGACCGGCGCCCCCAAGGGCGCCATGCTGACCTACCGAGGGACGCTCAACAATGCCCGCCTGGTGGCGCAAAGAGCGGGCCTGGCGCAAGACGACCGCTTCCTGACCGCGATGCCGCTGTTCCATGCCGCGGGCAACGTGGTCAACCAGCTTTCCATGCTCGTGGCGGGCGGCACCATCATCAAGGCCATTGCCTTCGATGCCGTGAAGATGCTCTCGCTCATCGAGCAGGAGAAGGCCACCGTCATGGACGCGGTGCCCACCATGTACATCGCCATGCTGCAGGAGCCCCGCTTCCTGGCCGGCGAGTTCGACGTCTCGTCGATGCGCCGCGTCATCAGCGGCGGCACGTCCATTCCCGTGTCGTTGATGGAGCAGTTGAAGTCGCAGTGGGGCGCCGAGCCGGCCATCGTCTTTGGCATGACCGAGGCCAGCCCGATCATTGCCCAGACGCTTCCCGAAGACAGCTTCGAGCTGCGCTCGACCACCGTGGGCCGGCCTCTTCCCTTCACGGAAGTGAAGATCGTGGACTCGGAAGGCGGGGTGGTGGGCCACGGCCAGCCCGGCGAGCTTCTCGTGCGCGGCTACAACGTGATGAAGGGCTACTACAAGATGCCCGAGCAGACGGCCAGGGCCATCGATGCCGAGGGCTGGCTGCATTCCGGTGACATGGCGTCCATGGATGGCAGGGGCTACATCCGGATCGTGGGCCGCATCAAGGACATGCTCATCCGCGGCGGCGAGAACGTCTACCCGGCCGAAGTCGAGGGCTTTCTCA
The DNA here is from genome assembly GCF_001571085.1 of Azohydromonas lata NBRC 102462. Taxonomy (GTDB): domain Bacteria; phylum Pseudomonadota; class Gammaproteobacteria; order Burkholderiales; family Burkholderiaceae_C; genus Azohydromonas; species Azohydromonas lata. Next base: position 6,804 of record NZ_BCTC01000099.1, on the reverse strand, counting down.
TGCGGCATCCCAAGGTGCGCCAGGCCGAAGTCGTCGGCGTGCCCGACCCTTACATGGGAGAGGAAGGCGCGGCTTTCGTGCGTCTCAAGGAGGGCGAAAGCATGGCCGAGCAGGAGGTGGTCGACTATTGCCGTGCCAACCTGAGCCGCCACAAGCTGCCGAAATACATCCGGTTCATCGACGCGTTTCCCTTGACGCCCAGCGGGAAGGTCAAGAAGTTCGAGCTGCGCGCCCAGCTGATCGAAGAGCTTGGCCTCGATGCCACACCGAAGGGGTGATCCATGAGCTTGCCGTTCGTCTATGAGAAGAAGGGCCACATCGCCTATTTCACGCTCAACCGGCCCCATGCCCACAACGCCCTGACGCCGGAGCTGGTGTGCCGGCTGGCCGATGCCGTCGAGGACTACGCGAGCGACCCGCAGCTGCGAGCCGCCATCATCACCGGCGCAGGCAGCAAGGCGTTCTGCGCGGGCGGTGACCTGGGCTCGATGATTCCGCTGCTGGCGGGCAACCGCGCACCGCAGGACGAATGGGATCGTCGCGTGTTGGCCGAGCCCAAGGTGATGGCGGCGTCCTCGCTGCGGGACTATCCGCTGTACAAGCCCGTGATCGCGGCTGTCAACGGCTACTGCCTGGCCGCCGGGGCGGAGCTGCTGCTGGGCACGGACATCCGCATTGCGGCGCAACACGCCAGCTTCGGGTATCCCGAAGCCAAGCGCGCCATCATCCCGTTCGCCGGCTCGCTGGCGCGGCTGCCGCGACAGATTCCCCATGCACTGGCAATGGAGCTGCTGCTGACCGGGGACACCATCAGCGCGGACCAGGCGTGCCGCATCGGCCTGGTCAACCGCGTCGTTCCTGCCGAGTCCTTGCTGGCCGAGGCCGAAGCGGTGGCGCACCGTATCGCCGAGAACGGCCCGCTGGCCGTGCAACGCATCAAGGAGACGGTGATGTGCAGCAGCGGCACGCCACTGTCCGAAGGGTATGCCCTGGAGGACGAAGCTCGTCGCGCCGTGCTCGCCAGCGATGACGCCAAGGAAGGCCCGCTGGCATTCATGCAGAAACGCGCACCTCAGTACACGGGGCGCTGAGTCGCCCACGAAAGGACAGCAATGAGTGAAATCAGGCTCGACGGCAAGGTGGCGGTCGTCACGGGCAGTGGCCGCGGTCTCGGTCTGGCATTTGCCCAGTCGCTGGCCGCTGCGGGGGCCTCGGTCGTCATCAACGACATCGATGCGGAAGTGGCGCAAGCCGCCGTGGACGCTATCCGCTCCGCGGGCGGGCAGGCGGTGGCCGAGGTCGTGCCGGTCGGTAACGCCGCGGCGGCGGATCGATTGGTGGAGCGTGCCGTCAGCAGCTACGGCCGGCTGGACATCCTGTGCGCGAACGCCGGGATCTTGCGCGACCGGGTGCTGTGGAACATGTCCGATGACGACTTCGACCAAGTCATCGGCACGCATCTTCGAGGCACCTTCACCTGCGCGCGCGCCGCGGTCCGCCGGATGCGCACGCAGGGCAGTGGCGGCCGCCTGATCCTCGTGTCGTCCATCGCGGGGCAGCGCGGGAATTTCGGCCAGACCAACTACTCGGCCGCCAAGGCGGGCATTGCGGCCCTTGCCCGGACCTGGGCGCTGGAATGCGCGCGCTCCGACATTCAGGTGAACGCCGTGGTGCCCGTGGCGCTGACCCGCATGCTCGCGTCCATCCCGGGACTTGAAAAGCAGGTCGAGATGTCGGAGCGCGGCGGACCGATCCTGCCCGGCTTGCGCCGCCTGGGGCTGGGCAGCCCGGCGGACGTGGCGTCCCTGGTCGTCTTCCTGTCTTCCGACCATGCCAGGAGCGTGACGGGGCAGTGCATAGGCATTGGTGGCGACAAGCTGTCGTTGTGGTCCCATCCGCAGGAAATCCAGACCGCTTTCCGTGACGGTGGATGGACGGCGGAGGCCATTGCGCAGACGTGGAGCACCTCCATAGGCCGGGAGCTCCAGAGCTTTGGCGACGACCTGCCCAAGCACCTTGCCGAGGTGATCCCGCCGGGCGATGTGGCGCCCTAGGACTCGCCGGAGACAAGTACTTCAGGATTCGTTGAGCGAGGGTGCGCGCGTGAGCGCCGCCGCCGGCTTTCGCCTTACTTGGGCGTGGCGCCGCGGCGGAACTCGTCCGGCGTCACGCCCGTGAGCCGGCGGAACATGGTGATGAAGGCCGAGGCGCTGGCGTAGCCCAGCTCCAGCGCCACGGTTTCCACCTTCTCCCCGGCCTGCAGCCGCGGCAGCGCCTTGACCACGCGCAGCCGCTGCCGCCACTCGCTGAAGGGCATGCCCAGCTCGCGCCGGCAGCGGCGCAGCAGCGTGCGCTCGGTGCTGTGCAAGGCCTGCGCCCAATCGGCCAGCGAGCGGTGGTCGCCCGGCTGCGCGTCCAGCGCGCGCAGCAGCGGCGCGAGCACGGGGTCGTCCGAGCCGGGCAGGTAGCTGCCCGCGCGCGGCGCCCGGGCGAGCTGATCGACCAGCACCTGCAGCAGCCGCGCGTCAGCGGCCGCGGGCGGCTCGTCGCGCGGGTGCGGGTGCAAGCGCAGGTGCTCCAGCAGCGCGCGCACCAGCGGGCTCACGCTCAGCGCGCAAGCGTTGGCGGGCAATTGCGCACACAGCGGGGCCGACACGTAGAGCGAGCAGTGGCTGGCGGCGTCGCGGTTCAGGCCCACGTGCTCCACCTGCGGCGGCAGCCACACGCCGCATTGCGGCGGCGCCAGGAAATGGGCGTCCGCCAGCTTCAGCTCCATCAGCCCGCTGTAGGCATAGACGAACTCGCCCCAGGCGTGGCGGTGCCGCGGGTAGGCGGTGTCGGCCGGCAGCTCGTCGGCGCGGAACCAGATGGGCGACGGCAGCGCGTCCACGAAGGGCGGCGTGCGCAGGTGCGTGGAGCGGGCGGGCATGGCGAGGGCGTGCAAGGGGGTGTGCGACAGGCGGCTGCGTCGTGCCCGGCCTGCAGGCTGGCGGATCTACGGCATGGATTGTCCGATATGTGCAATTCCATTTGAAAACGCCAACGGACAATGCGCCGCTCCATCGCCTTTCCAGCAGGACCCCCCATGTCAGCCCGCAAGCCCCTGGACACCCAAGCCGTCGCCCTGATGCTGTTGCTGTGCACGATTTGGGCGCTGCAGCAGATCGCGGTGAAGGCGGGCGCCGTGGACATGGCGCCGCTGCTGCAGATCGGCCTGCGCTCCGGCATCTCGGCCGTGTTGCTGGCGCTGCTCATGGCGTATCGCGGCGAGCGCGTGTTGTGGCGCGACGGCGCTTGGCGCCCGGGCGCGCTGGCCGGAGCGCTGTTCGGCCTGGAGTTCCTGGTGGTGGGCGAGGGGCTGCGCCACACCAGCGCCTCGCACATGGTCGTCTTCCTCTACACCGCGCCCATCTTCGCGGCGCTGGGCCTGCACTGGCGGCTGCGCGCGGAGGCGCTGCGGCCGCTGCAGTGGGCGGGCATCGCGGTGGCGTTCGGCGGCATTGCCTGGGCCTTCCTGGGCCGTGGCACGTCAGGCGCGGCCGTCGGCGACAACCCGCTGCTGGGTGACGCGCTGGGCCTGCTGGGCGGCGCGGCCTGGGGCGCGACCACGGTGGCCATACGCTGCTCGCGCCTGTCCTCGGCGCCGGCCACGGAGACGCTGCTCTACCAGCTCGTGGGCGGCTGCGTGCTGGCGCTGGCGGGCGCCCTGGCCTTCGGCCAGATGAGCTTCACGCTGACGCCGCGGCTGCTGGGCAACCTGGCCTTCCAGTCCATCGTGGTGTCCTTCGCCAGCTACCTGGCCTGGTGCTGGCTGCTGCGCCGCTACCTGGCGTCGCGCCTGGGGGTGTTCTCCTTCCTCACGCCGCTGATTGGCGTGGGTGCCGGCGTCGTGCTGCTGGGCGAGCCGCTGGAGCCGGCCTTCGTCCAGGGCGCGCTGCTGGTGCTGGCGGGCATCGTGCTCGTGAGCGGGCATGCGTGGGTGGCGCAGGCGCTGACCGCGCTTCGCGCCAGGACCCTGGGGAAACCCCGAGGCATCTGACAGCCGACCGACAGCGCCCCTCACAACAATCCAGCCGCGACGGGGGCGCGGCGATTGCTGCACGCCCGCACACCAGGCGCCGCTGCCCGCGGCGCTCCCACAAGAGACACAACAAAGGGTGCACGCATGGACATGACCAGCGGCTTCTGGCTGGCGCTGTTGCAAATCATCGGCGTCAACATCGTTCTTTCCGGCGACAACGCGGTGGTGATCGCGCTGGCCGCGCGCGGGCTGCCGGCCGAGCAGCAAAAACGCGCCGTGGCCTGGGGCAGCGGCGCGGCCGTCGTGATGCGCATCGTGCTCACGCTGGTGGCGGTGGAGCTGCTGCGGCTGCCCTACCTGAAGCTGGTGGGCTGCGTGCTGCTGCTGTGGATCGCCGTGCAACTGCTGGTGCCGGAAGAAGAAGGCGAAGGCCATGGCGCCGCCGCCACGGGTATGGCAGCGGCTGTGAAAACCATCCTGCTGGCCGATCTGGTGATGAGCCTGGACAACGTCATTGCCGTGGCCGCTGCGGCCAAGGGCAACAACGTGCTGCTGATCGCGGGTCTGGCCGTGTCGATTCCGCTGGTGGTGTTCGCCAGCCGGCTGCTGCTCACGCTGATGGAGCGCTGGCCCGTGATCATCACCCTGGGCGCTGCGCTGCTGGGCTACGTGGCCGGCGAAATGGCCATCGGCGACCCGGTGGTGAAGCCGTGGATAGACGCCAACGCGCCCTGGCTGCACTACGCGGCGCCGGTGGCGGGCGCGGCCCTCGTGCTGCTGGTGGGCAAGCTGCTGGCCGCGCGTGCGGCGCGGGCTCCTGCGCCCGTGGCGGCTCCCGCACTGGCCGGGGCCGGCGTGGCGCCGCTGCAGCGCGTGCTGCTGGCTTCCGACGGCTCGCCGGGCGCGGCCCAGGCGCTGCAGCGGCTGCTGGCGCTGCGCGCGCAACTGCGCGAGCCCGCGGCGCTGGAAGTGCACGTGGTGAACGTGCAGCGGCCGGTGTCCGGCGACGTGGCGTCCTTCGTGCCCAAGACTTCGCTGGACGACTACCACCACGAGCGCGCCGAAGCCGCGCTGCAGCCCGCACGCGCGGCGCTGGCCGCCGCGGGCGTGCCCTTCAAGGAGCACCAGCACGTGGGCGACCCGGGCGCGGCCATCAGCGACGTGGCCGCTGCCCAGGGCTGCGACCTCATCGTGATGGGCGCGCAGGGTTTGGGCTCGCACACCGCCGCGCTGCTGGGCTCGGTGGCGGCGCGCACCTTGCACCTCTCCCGGGTGCCGGTGATGGTGGTGCGCGCCTGAGCGAGCTGGCCCCGCGGCGCGGGGCGGCGCGTCAGCGCAGCAGGTCCAGCAGCGTGCGGGCGACGACCTTGGTGGCGCGGCGCAGGTCTTCGAGCGCCACGCGCTCGTCGTTGCGCTTGGCGTGGCTCTCCAGCACGGTGCGGGGGCCGGCGCCGTAGATCACGGCGGGGATGCCGCGCTCGCAGTACAGGCGCACGTCGGTGTAGAGCGGCGTGCCGGAGGTGGGAATCTCCTCGCCGAACACTTCGCGGCCGTGCTGCTGCAGCGCCTCGACCAGCGGCGCGTTGCCGGGCAGGGGCTGCATGGCGCGGGCCATGAGCATGCGGCGCACGTCCACCGCGATGCCGGGGCAGGCGGTGGCGGCTTCCTGGATGACGCGGCGGATGTCGGCCTCCACCTGCACCGGGTTCTCCTCGGGAATCATGCGGCGGTCCAGCTTCAGCACCACCTTGCCCGGCACCACGTTGGTGTTGGTGCCGCCCTCGATGCGGCCGACGTTGAGGTAGGGGTGGCTGATGCCCGGCACCTGCGAGGTCACCTGCTTGTAGAGCCGGTTCTGCTCGTACAGCGCGTTGAGGATGGCGACGGCGCCCTGCAGCGCGTCCACGCCGGTGTCTGGAATGGCGGCGTGGGCCATCTTGCCCTGCACCGTCACTTCCATTTGCAGGCAGCCGTTGTGGGCCGTCACCACCTGGTAGCTGAAGCCTGCCGCCATCGCGAGGTCGGGCTTGGTCAGGCCCTTCTTCAGCAGCCATCCCGGGCCCAGCTCGCCGCCGAATTCCTCGTCATAAGTGAAGTGCAGCTCCACGCCGCCTTTGAGCTGGGTACCCAGCGCTTCGAGCGCGCGCACGGCAAAGGTAAAAGTGGCGAAGTCGCTCTTGCTGACGGCGGCGGCGCGGCCAAACAGCTGGCCGTCCTCGATCTCACCGCCGTAGGGATCGTGGGTCCAGCCTTCGCCCGGGGGCACCACGTCGCCGTGGGCGTTGAGAGCGATGGTGCGGCCGCCGTCGGCGTAGCGCCGGCGCACGATCAGGTTGGTGATGCTCTCCAGGCCGCTGGCCTTCACTTCCTCCGCCGGGACGGCGTGCCTCTCGACGTCGAAGCCGAAGCCGCTGAGCAACTGCGCGGTGCGCTCGGCGTGCGGTGCGTTGTTGCCCGGGGGCGTGTCGGTGGGGACGCGGACCATCTCCTGGAGGAAGGACACCTCCTCGTCGAAATGGGCGTCTATCCAGGCGTCGAGTTGGGCGTAGGGGGTGGTCATGTCGTCCTCTGAGGTCAAGCAGGAAAGTCTGTAGGAGGCCCGCTTGCGGGCCGAATGGCAGCGATGGCTGGCGTCGTGATGGGGCGGCGGTTCGGCCCGCAAGCGGGCCTCCTACAAGGGGTAGTTGTCGCTCGTCCGGCTTCAGGCCAGTTGCACCAGCAACTGGTTGAAGGCCTGGACGCACAGCTCGGCGTCGTCGTTGCTGATGCTCTCCAGCGGGTTG
>NZ_BCTC01000098.1 GCF_001571085.1 Azohydromonas lata NBRC 102462 | reverse complement strand
CGTCCCGGGCAAGACCGACTACAGCTACGACATCATCCGCTGATCACGCCGTTTTCCGATCAGCATCCCCGGCCCGCCCGGCATGGCAAGTTTGCCCATGCCCGGTGGGCCTTTTTTCGAGGTAGACCAAGGAGACTCCCATGGCCAATGTGACTTTCTCTTCCCCAAGCATGAAGAAGGACGTGACGGTGTATGCCGTCGCGGGCGACACGCAGACGCTGCTGAGCGTGGCCCAGGCGCACAAGATTCCCGTGCACTTCGAGTGCGAGAACGGCGAATGCGGCTCGTGCGCCGTGGAGGTCATGGTGCTGTCGAACAAGACGCCGTGCGCCGTGGCCCTGACGGAGAAGGAAAAGGCCGTGCTGCGCCTGTCCGGCAAGATCACGCCGGAGCAGATCGCCCAGGCCGAGAACGCCGACACGCCGCCGCCCTACCGCCTGGCGTGCCAGTTCATCGTCCGCAACGAGGACATCGTGGTGAAGTTCTGATCGGTCGGCGATCGGCCGGGCTCGCTCGCCCCAACCGAAAAGCGGCCCGCGGGCCGCTTTTTCATGGGAGCTTCATAGCCAGCCGGCCTTCTTGAAGCGCCGGTACAGGAACACGCAGGTCAGCACGATGGTGCTCAGGGCCAGCGGGTAACCGTACTTCCACTTCAGCTCCGGCATGGTCTCGAAGTTCATGCCCCAGATGCCCGCAAACGCCGTGGCCGCGGCGAAGATGCCCGCCCAGGCCGCGAGCTGCTTGGTGATCTCCGATTCCTCGATGGTCACCATGGACAGGTTGACCTGGATGGCCGTGCCTATGGTGTCGCGCAGCGAGTCCAGGCTGGCGTTGATGCGCAGCAGGTGGTCGTAGACGTCGCGGAAATATTCACGGTTGCCTTCGCACACGGCGGGCACGCGCCCGCGCCAGAGCTTGCTCACGGCTTCCAGCAGCGGGGTGACGGCGTGGCGCACGGTCATGATGCGCTGCTTGAGGTGGTAGAGCTGGCGGATGTTCTGCCGCGCCGCGCCGGACTCGAAGATCTGCGCCTCCAGCGCTTCCAGCTCGGTTTCCATCATGTCGATGAGCGGGAAGTAGCGGTCCACCACCGCGTCCAGCAGGCCATACAGCACGAAGCCGGCACCATGGCGAAGCAGGTGGGGCTCCTGTTCGGCGCGCTGGCGCACGCCCAGGAGGCTGTGGCGGCTGCGGTTGCGCACCGAGAGCACGAAATTGCGGCCCACGAAGGCGTCCACCTCGCCCAGTTGCAACTGGTCCAGCGCGTCGATCTCCACGGTGTGCATCACCACGAAGAGCTGGTCGCCGTACTCCTCCACTTTGGGCCGCTGCTGGCCGTGGCTGGCGTCCTCGATGGCCAGGTCGTGCAGGCCGAACTCGCGCTGCATGGTGGCCAGCTCCTCGTCGCTGGCATCGCGCAGCGCCACCCACACGAAGCAGTCCGGCCGCTCCACGTAGCGGCTGATGTCTTCCACGGAGATGTCGGAGAGCTTTTTCCCCTCCTGATAGACGACGCAGTTGATGAGCATGGCGGCTGGCTTTCTGGACAACCCGCCATTCTTGCGCATCGTGAAACCCATCACGGCTGGAAGCGGGGCGGGCGGCACGGCGGCCAGGAGCATCGGGCCTTGGCGCCGCCCATGTCGCAATTGTCGCGAACCGTCCAAGCCGCGGCCGCTAAACCCGCGCCGCGCGGCCGATTTGTTCCAGATCATGCGGGGAAAACCCTGGCATCGAACCTGCATAGGAGACAGCGCACGCCCAGGAGAAACCATGCTGCCCAGCCTGAAGGACAAGATTGCGCAGGTCTTCGATGAGCCCGGTTGTGAAATCAACCAGGCCAAGGATGAGAAGGCGCGCAAGAAGGGTTGCACCAAGCAGCTCACCCCCGGTGCCGCCGCAGGCGGCTGCGCCTTCGACGGCGCCAAGATCGCGCTGCAGCCCATCGTGGACGTCGCGCACCTCGTGCACGGCCCCATCGCCTGCGAGGGCAACTCGTGGGACAACCGGCACAGCGCCTCCTCCGGCTCGGAGCTGTACCGCATCGGCTTCACCACGGACATCAACGAGCTCGACGTCATCTACGGCGCCGAGAAGCGGCTGTTCAAGGCCATTCGCCAGATCCTGGACACGCAGGACCCGGCGGCGGTCTTCGTCTACCAGACTTGCGTCACCGGCCTGATCGGCGACGACATCGAGGCCGTTTGCAAGCGCGCCGCGGAGAAGTTCGGCCGCCCGGTGATCCCGGTGAACGCGCCCGGCTTCGCGGGCCCCAAGAACTTGGGCAACAAGCTGGGCGCCGAGGCGCTGCTGGACTACGTGGTCGGCACCATGGAGCCGGAATACACCACGCCCTACGACATCAACATCATCGGCGAGTACAACCTCTCCGGCGAGCTGTGGCAGGTCAAGCCCATGCTCGATGCGTTGGGCATCCGCATACTGAGCTGCATGTCCGGCGACGGCCGCTACCGCGAGGTGGCCAGCGCACACCGCGCCAAGGTCAACATGATGGTGTGCTCCAAGTCGATGATCAACATCGCCACGCGCATGCAGCAGCGCTGGAACATCCCGTTCTTCGAAGGCTCGTTCTACGGCATCTCGGACATGAGCATGACGCTGCGCGAGATCGCGCGGCTGCTGGTGGAGCAGGGCGCCGACGCCGAGCTCAAGGACCGCACCGAGGCGCTCATCGCCGTGGAAGAAGCCCGTGCCTACGAGCGCATCCGCGCCTACCGCCAGCGCCTTGCGGGCAAGAAGGTGCTGCTCATCACCGGCGGCGTCAAGAGCTGGTCGGTCGTGTCGGCGTTGCAGGAGGCCGGCCTGGAAGTGGTGGGCACCAGCGTCAAGAAGAGCACCCGGGAAGACAAGGAAAAGATCAAGGAAATCATGGGCGACGACGCCCACATGATCGACGACCTGAGCCCGCGCGAGATGTACGCCATGCTGCGCGACGCCAAGGCCGACATCATGCTCAGCGGCGGCCGCAGCCAGTTCGTGGCCCTCAAGGCGCGCATGCCCTGGATGGACATCAACCAGGAGCGCCACTACGCCTTCGCCGGCTACGAGGGCATGGTCACCATGATCAACGAGATCGACAAGGCGATCTTCAACCCCGTGTGGCAGCAGGTGCGCGCGCCGGCCCCGTGGGAAGACACCGCCCAAGCCGCATTGCCCGTCTGAGCCGCAGTCCACTTACCGGAGCAAGCCATGGCACTGGTCACCGAGTCGAAGAAAGCCGCCGCCGTCAATCCGCTCAAGATGAGCCAGCCCCTGGGCGCGAGCTACGCCTTCATGGGCCTGGCCTCGTGCATGCCCGTGATGCACGGCTCGCAGGGCTGCACCTCCTTCGGCCTGGTGCTGCTGGTGCGCCACTTCAAGGAGGCCATCCCGCTGCAGACCACGGCGATGAACGAGGCCACCACCATCATGGGCGGCTACGACAACCTGGAAAAGGCGCTGATCAACATCCGCACCCGCGCCAAGCCCAGGCTCATCGCCATCTGCTCCACGGGCCTGACCGAGACCAAGGGCGACGACGTCGAGGCGTTCATCAAGCTGGCCTACGAGAGGCACCCGGAGCTCAACGACACCGCCGTGGTCTACGTCTCCACGCCGGACTACGTGGGCGCCTTCCAGGACGGCTGGGCCGCCGCCGCCGCGGCGCTGGTGGCCAAGCTGCCGCGCCAGGACGAGCCCAAGGTGGCCGGCAAGGTGGCCGTGCTGCCGGGCTGCCACCTCACGCCGGGCGACATCGAGGAGCTGCGCGAGATCATCGAATCCTTCGGCCTGCAGCCCGTGTTCGCGCCGGACGTGTCCGGCTCGCTGGACGGCCACATCCCCGACGCCTGGCTGGGCACGACGCTGGGCGGCACGGCGCTGGAAGACCTGCAGGCCCTGGGCGGCGCGCAGCACACCATCGCCATAGGCGAGCAGATGCGCGCGGCCGCCGCAGCCCTGCAGGCCCGCTGCGGCGTGCCCTACACGATGTTCGACCGGCTCACCGGCCTGACGGCATCGGACGCCCTGATCAAGTTCCTGGCCCAGCTCAGCGGCAAGCCCGTGCCCGCGAAACTGCGCCGCCAGCGCAGCCAGCTGGTGGACGCCATGCTGGACGGCCACTTCCACTTCGGCAACGTCAAGGTGGCGTTGGGCGCCGAGCCGGACCTGCTGTGGTCGGCCGGCAACTTCCTCGCCGAGATGGGTGCGGAGCTGTCGGTGTGCATCACCACCACCAAGTCGCCGCTGCTGGAGCGCATGCCCACGGGCGAAGTGCTGATCGGCGACCTTGAAGACCTGGAGCGCAGCGCACAAGCCGCGGGCTGCGACCTGTTGATGACGCACTCGCATGGCCGGCAGGCCGCGCAGCGTCTGAACAAGCCGTTGTTCCGGCTTGGCATTCCGACGTTCGACCGCATTGGCAACTCGCACATTTGCCACGTCGGTTATCGCGGCAGCCGAAACTTCGTCTACGAAGTCGGCAACCTGTTGATGGATCAGATTCACCATGCAAGCCCCGACGATTGGCCGCTCACGCCTGCGGCCCGTGCAGCGGCCGCCGGTCTGGCGCAGCCTGCTGCCGCGAGCGATGACGTTGCCGAAATCGGACTTTGAACCGTACCGCCCCCCCAAGGAGTACCCGCCCATGAAAGTTGCCTTCGCCACCCAGGACCAGCAGCGCGTGGACGCGCACTTCGGCTGGGCCAAGCACCTGGCCGTGTACGAGGTGAGCGCCGACGGCGCCACCTTCATCGAGGACTATGCCTTCGGCGACAACCTGGCCGAGGACGGCGACGAGGACAAGCTCGCGCCCAAGCTCGCCGCCATCCACGACGTGGCCATCGTCTACGTGGCGGCCATCGGCGGCTCGGCCGCCGCGCGCGTGGTGGCCAGCGGCATCCATCCCGTCAAGGTGACGGGCCCGGACCCCATCAGCGAAATTCTGGAAAAACTCCAGGGGGTGCTCAAGGGCACGCCGCCGCCCTGGCTGCGCAAGGCGCTGCAAAAGGGCAAGGAAAAGAGCTTCGATTTCGACGAAGAAGAGGTGAAACAATGAGCGAAGAAGTGCAGGAGCACGGCACCGACGAGGCGCTGCTGCAGGACCGCTTCATCCGCGAGCTGATCAAGCAGCTGCGCGCCCAGGACACCCACGGCACGTGGGAAGGCAAGAGCGACCTGAATCTGCTGGAGCCCTACATCATCACGGCCGAACAGCGCCGGCAGATGCCGGTCATGGGCGACCCCGATCCCGATACGCTGTGGCGGCTGGACCTGTTCCACAACGCCATCGGCCTGGCCATCGAGCGCGCCACGGGCTGCATGGTGTCGCCCATGATGAAAATGAGCCACGAAGGCTTCGGCCGCGCGGTGCTCACCACCGGGCGCCTCATCGTCGTCAACCGCTACCTGCGCGACGTGCACCGCTTCGGCTACGCCTCGCTGCAAAAGCTCGCCGACGCGGGCAACAAGCTGGTCGACGAGGGCATCTCGATGATCGAACAGTACAAGGAGGTTGCGACCTATGGCTGACATCGACGCGATCAAGGCGGAGCTCAAGAAGCTCAACGCCAAGGCCACGCAGGCCAAGATGGACCTGCACGACCTCAGCGAAGACTTGCCCACCAACTGGGAACGCATTCCCGAGGTGGCGCGCATCGCCCACGAGGCGCACGAGGCCCTGATGGCCGCGCGCGCCAAGCTGGCCGCGGCCCAGGCGGCGGCCTGACCCCAGGCCGCCGGATCATCGGAAGAGGAATCCTTTCGGACTGAGGTATCGAGGCCTGGCCGCGGGCCCCTCGATACCTCAGGGCGACAGGACATCACGACACACAGAGACTGTCATGGCTAATTTCAGCGTCACCATGCCCTCGGGCGAAAGCTGGACCCCGGCTTTCGTTGAGGAAATCAACGAAGACAAGTGCATCGGCTGCGGCCGCTGCTTCCGCGTTTGCCCGCGCGGCGTGCTCGAGCTCATCGGCCTCGACGAGGACGGCGAGCGCATCTCGCTGGACCCCGATGGCGACGATGACGAGGAATACGAGAAGAAAGTCATGACCATCGCCCACAAGGAGCTTTGCATAGGCTGCACCGCCTGCTCCAAGATCTGCCCCAAGAAGTGCTACACGCACGCTCCCGCGGCGGCCTGATCATGCTCTCCCAGCAGCGTTTCCTTCCCCAGCCCCTGCCCATGGCCCTGTCGCGCCGCGCCACGCGCGACGACGAGGTGCAGGACGTGAGGCAGCTGCTGCTGGACCATGCCGATCCATCGGCCGGCACACCGGCCGAGATCGAGCACATGGCCGACACCGTGGCCGTGGCCTGCCTGGGGGACAACCACCTCTGGCAGGACCTGCAACTGGCTTCGCGCGCCGAGCTCTCGGCGCTGATGAGGCACTGGTTCCCCTCGCTGGTGGTACGCAATACCGGCGACATGAAATGGAAGAAGTTCCTCTACAAGCAACTTTGCGAGCGCGAGGAAATCTTCATCTGCAAGGCGCCCAGCTGCGCCGTGTGCACCGACCATCCGGTGTGCTTCGGCCCCGAGACCTGAAGCGCGGCAGATGTGTTTGGTCACCGTGCGTGACACGGTGCAATAGCTCATTACATCCTTAGCCCAGACCCGGGGAAGCCCCGAGGGGAGGCGATACCTAAGCTCACTTGCGGAGCCGGCGCACACAAAGCTTGCGTCCGGCATCCCATAACCGCAAGGAGAGCTGCGCCATGCCCATCACGGTGGACGACGTCGACGTCGACGAGTCAAGTACGGTTGCCCGTTTCACATTGCGCCTGACCGCGCCCAGCGCGCTGCCCGTCAGCGTCAGCTACAGCAACTCCAACGCCACGGCCGCCAACGGCTCCGACTACAGCGCGCGCTCAGGCACCGTGACCTTCGCGCCCGGCCAGACCGTGCTGACCGTGGACATCCCCATCCTGGCCAACACCACCGCGGAGCGCACCGAGTTCTTCCTGCTCAACCTGTTCAGCCCGGTCAACGACACCATCGCCCGCAACACCGCCTGGGCCACCATCTACGACAACGACCAGATCCTGCCCGGCGCGCCCGTCATCCGCGTGGGCGACAGGGTGGTCGACGAAAGTGCCGGCGTGGTGAGCTTCACGGTCACGCTGGACCGGCCGGCGACCGGCAACGTCAGCGTCCACGTCGCCACGGCCAACGGCACGGCACTGGCCGGGTCGGATTACACCGCACTGTCGCAGACGCTGCTGTTCTCGCCAGGCCAGACGGCCAAGACGGTCAGCGTGGCGCTGATCAACGACGCGGTGGCCGAGGGCGCGGAGACTTTCGATCTCGTGCTGTCCGCCCCCGCGGGCGGCGTACTGGCGGCGCCTGCCTTGGGCCGCGCCACCATAGGCGCCAACGACGCCACGCCGGTGATTTCACCGCTGATCAGCGTTTCGGACGCGGTTGCCGACGAAAGCGATGCGAGCCTGCGCTTCGTGGTCAGCCTCAACGCTCCCGCCACCCAACAGGTGAGCGTGAGCTACAGCAATTCCAACGTCACCGCGGCCAACGGGTCCGACTACCTGGCGGGGAGCGGCACGCTGGTCTTCCTGCCTGGGCAAACCACGCAGGTCGTGACGGTGCCCGTGCTCGACGACACCACGGCGGAGCGGACGGAACTGGTACGCCTGAACCTGTTTTCCGCGGTCAACGGCACCATCGTGGACAACGACGGCCTGGGCACCATCCATGACAACGACGCGCTCAGCGGGACGCCCGTCATCCGCGTGGCCGATACGGTCGTGGACGAGTCCGCGGGTTTCGTCACTTTCACGGTGGCACTGGACCGGCCCAGCACCAGCAACGTCAGCGTCAACGTCGCCACGGCCAATGGGACGGCCATTGCCGGCTCGGACTACACCGCGCTGGCGGCGCAGACACTGACCTTCACCCCGGGGCAAGTCGCCAAGACCGTCAGCATCGCGCTGGCCAACGATGGCATCGCGGAACTGGACGAAACCTTCATGCTGCAGTTGTCCGCCGCAGTGGGCGGCGTGCTGGCAGCCCCCACCTTTGGGCGCGCCACCATAGGCGCCAACGACGCCACGCCCGTGGCGCAGCCGCTCATACGCGTTTCCGACGCCGTGGCCGATGAAAGCGACACGGCACTGCGCTTCGTGGTGAGCCTCAGCGCGCCGTCCAACCAGACGGTGAGCGTGAGCTACAGCAATTCCAACGTCACGGCCGCCAACGGCAGCGATTACGTGGCCTTGTCCAACACGCTGGTGTTCGCACCCGGGGAGACCACCAAGGTGGTCGTGATTCCCGTGCTGAACGACACCACGCAGGAGCGCGTGGAGTTCGCCCGCCTGAACCTGTTCTCCGCCGTCAACGGCGTGATCGTGGACAACGATGGGCTGGGCACCCTTTACGACAACGACGCCCCGAGCGGCACGCCCGTCATCCAGGTGGCGGACAGCGTGGTGGACGAGGCCGCAGGCAGCGTCACCTTCACCCTTGCGCTGGACCGCCCAAGCACCAGCAACGTGAGCGTCAACGTGGCCACAGCCAACGGCACGGCGCTGGCGGGCGCCGACTACAGCGCACAGGTGCTTCAAACCCTGACCTTCACCCCCGGCCAGACCGTCAAGACGGTGACCGTCGCACTGGCCAACGATGCGCTGGCCGAGGGCACCGAGTACTTCGATCTGGTGCTGTCCTCGCCCGTGAACGCCACGTTGCCGGACAACGGCGCACGGGCCTTCATCGGTGCCAGCGATGCGCCGGCGGCCATCCTGCCGCTGGTGAGCGTGTCGGACGCCCAAGCCGGCGAGAGCGACGGTGCGCTGCAGTTCATCGTCAGCCTCAATGCGCCCTCGACGCAGCAAGTCAGCGTGAGCTACAGCAACAGCAACCTCACGGCAGCCAATGGCAGCGACTATGTCGCCCAGTCGAACACGCTGGTGTTCGCGCCCGGGGAGACCACCAAGGTGGTGTCCATCCCCGTCCTGGACAACACCACGGCCGAACCTGCCGAGCTGCTGCGCTTGAACCTGTTCAGCGCCGTCAACGCCACCATCGTGGATGGCGCGGGCCTGGGCTGGATCCAGGACAACGACGCGCCCAGCGGCGTGCCCGCCATCAGGGTGGACGATGGCATCGCGGACGAGGGCGGCGGGTTCGCGCGCTTCAACGTCACGCTGGACCGTCCAAGCACCAGCCAGGTCACGGTGGTGGCGGCCACCGCGGACGGGACGGCCTCGGCCGGGGCGGACTACGACGCGCAGGCCGCCCAAGTCCTGGTGTTCGCCCCAGGCGAGACCAGCAAGAGCGTGCTGGTGCCGATGCGCAACGACGCAGTGGCCGAAGGCGTGGAGTTCTTCGACCTCCAACTCAGCGGCGCAGTCAACGCCACCATCGGCGACGTGCGCGGGCACATGGCCATCGCACCCAGCGATATGGCGACGGCGGCCACGCCCACCGTATCGGCCGCCGCGATTTGGGCGCCGGAGGCGGGCACGGCACTGGACTTCGTGGTCAGCCTCAGCGCGCCGTCGGCGCAGCAAGTCAGCGTCAGCTACAGCAACTCCAACGGCAGCGCCGCCAATGGCAGCGACTACGTCGCGCTCAGCGGCACGCTGGTGTTCGCGCCCGGCCAGACCATGCAGGTGGTCCGCATTCCGCTGCTGGACAACCTGGTGGCGGAAACGCCGGAAACCTTTGCCCTCAACCTCTTTAGTGCGGTCAATGCGGTGGTCGGCGGCACGCCGGTGGTGGCGACCATCGTCGACGACGACCCGGCGCCGGCCGGGCAGCTCACCATCGCCGGCACCGGCAACGCCGACGTTCTCGTCGGCCGGCCCGGGGCCAACATCGTCAACGGCGGGGCCGGCAACGACCTGCTGGACGGCGAAGCCGGCGTCATCATGCGCGGCGGCGCGGGCAACGACGTCTACATCGTCGAGGCCGCCGGAGATACGGCGGACGAGACCGGCGGGTCGGGTACGGACACCGTGGTCGCCTACATCAACCACACGCTGGCCGCCGGACTGGAAAACCTGCTGCTGCGAGGCGCGGCTGTCAGCGGCGCGGGCAACGCCGCGGCGAACCTGCTGCAAGGCAACGCGTTGGGCAACACGCTGTCCGGGGGCGCCGGCAACGACACGCTGCGCGGTGCCGCTGGCGCCGACACGCTCAGCGGCGGCACGCAGGCCGACAGCTTCGTCTTCGACAACCTGGCCGGCATGGACAGCATCACCGACTGGAGCAGCGCCGACGACAGCCTGCTGTTCAGCATGGCCGGCGTGCGCGTCGGAGACGGCGACACCGTGGTCGAGAACGCGCTGTTGCGCAATGCGCCCGGCGGCTTCGGTACGGCGGCGGAACTGGTGGTGTTCAGCCAGGACATCGCGGGCGCCATCACCACGGCCAGCGCCGCAGCGGCAATAGGTTCGGCCACGTCGGCGTATGCCGTGGGCGACGCCCGGCTCTTCGCCGTGGACAACGGAGCGCAGACCGGCGTGTTCCTGTTCCGCGCCGCGGCCGCGGATGCGCTGGTCAGCGCCGCCGAGCTCACGCCGCTGGTGCTGGCCACGGGCGGCGCGTCGGCACTGTCGGACTACCTCTTCGTGGCTTGAGGTCCGGGCGGCGCGGTCCGGCGCCGCGCCTTCAAGCCGGAAAAGAAAACAGGCCGCCCAAGGGCGGCCTGATATTTTTTGGCAACCGGCCGTCGCCTCGGCCGGTGCTGCCTCAATGCCGTTTTAGTTGTTCTAGCAACTTCACACACGAAAGGGCCCTTGCCGGGCCCACATCCCGGATCAGGGCAGACGCATTGCACCACCGGCATGCCGCCTGGATACTGACGGACGTCAACACCAGCCAGGCCTCATCGCCGGATGCGCAGGCAACTGACATGGATCAAACACTCACCACTCAAGGGATTTATGTGGCGCGCAACGGTGCGTGGCCGCACGTTGGCGGTGCGGCCGGGCGCGGAAATTGCAGCCACCCCGCCATCATGTTCACCGCCCCCCTGTTCAAGCTCATAGAAGAAGCCGGCGAAGGCGTGCTGCTGCTGCTGGAGGACCTGCAGGAGGCCGAGTTCCTTCGCTCGCGGCTGACGCGCCTGGAAGTGCTGCGCCAGCTCCACACCATGGCCGACACGCTGGGCGCCTTGCCTCCTGAGGTGCGCACGGCCATGCCGGAGCTCGAATGGGACGGCTGGCGCAGTGCCGCCGCCGCGATGGCGGCCGAGGGGGCGCAGCGCGACGAGACCGCATGGTTTGCCGCGCGCTCGCTGGTGCCGGCCACGCTGTCGTGGCTGCGCGTGTACCGCGACGCCGAGCCGGCGATGTTCGAGTACCGCGCATAAACCTGCGAAGCCTGCGCGAGCCGCGCGGACTCCGCCCGGCTGCCCGCCGGTCCGTCTGCGCGAGCGGTCACAGCCCCCGGCGGCCTTCGCGTCGCAGACCCTACAAAAGCGACACCGCCAACGGCGCGGCGATGTCGGCATGTGCGCCTTTGCACCCAAAGTAATTGATAAGGTCTTGATGCAGCGCAACTTTTCGCGCTGACCCTGGGTTGGCACGGTACATGCGAATCACCCGGCAACGCAGCACGGGAGCCTTCAATGGACAGCGCAAAGCCGATCTACCTGGACTACGCAGCCACCACGCCGGTTGACCCGCGGGTGGTGCAGCAGATGGTGCCTTACCTCTACCAGCAGTTCGGCAATCCCGCCTCGCGCAGCCATGCGTACGGCTGGGCAGCCGAAGAGGCGGTGGAGATTGCCCGCGAGCACGTCGCCGCGCTCATAGGCGCCGACCCTCGCGAAGTGGTCTGGACCTCCGGCGCCACGGAGTCCAACAACCTGGCCATCAAGGGCGCGGCGCAGTTCCACCGCAGCCGCGGCAAGCATCTCATCACGGTCAAGACCGAGCACAAGGCCGTGCTGGACACCATGCGCGAGCTGGAGCGCGAAGGTTTCGAGGTCACCTACCTCGACGTCCAGGAGGACGGGCTGCTGGACCTCGCCGCGCTGCAGGCCGCGCTTCGCCCGGACACCATCCTGGTGTCGGTGATGTGGGTGAACAACGAGATCGGCGTGATCCAGGACATCCCCGCCATCGCCGCCATGTGCCGTGCCCGCGGCATTCTCTGCCACGTCGATGCGGCGCAGGCCAGCGGCAAGGTCGAGATCGACATGAGCACGTTGCCGGTGGACCTGCTGAGCCTGTCCGCGCACAAGACCTACGGTCCAAAGGGCATAGGCGCCCTGTACGTGCGCCGCAAGCCGCGCGTGCGCATCGAGGCCCAGATCCACGGCGGCGGCCATGAGCGCGGCATGCGCTCCGGCACGCTGCCCACGCACCAGATCGTGGGCATGGGCGAGGCCTATCGCCTGGCCAAGGAAGGCATGGGCCGCGAGAACGAGCGCATCCGCGCGCTGCGCGAGCGGCTGCTGGCCGGGCTGCAGGACATCCCGGCCGTGCGCGTCAACGGCAGCCTGGACAAGCGCGTGCCGCACAACCTCAACATCAGCTTCGAGTTCGTCGAGGGCGAGTCGCTGCTCATGGGCATCAAGGGCGTGGCCGTGTCCTCCGGCTCGGCCTGCACCTCCGCCAGCCTGGAGCCCAGCTACGTGCTGCGCGCGCTGGGCTTGTCCGACGAGGTGGCGCACAGCTCCATCCGCTTCTCGGTGGGCCGCTTCACGACCGAGGAGGAGATTGACGCCGCCGTCGCGCAGGTGCGCTCCACCGTGGAGCGGCTGCGCAGCCTGAGCCCGCTGTGGGAAATGCACCAGGCCGGCATAGACCTCAAATCCATCCAGTGGGCCGAGCACTGACACCACGTCTGCCGACCAACTGAAACCGCCAACACATCCAGTCCAGACCAGGAGCACGTCACATGGCATACAGCGACAAGGTCCTAGACCATTACGAAAACCCGCGCAACGTCGGCAGCCTGGAGACCGACGACAGCGTCGGCACCGGCATGGTGGGCGCACCGGCCTGCGGCGACGTGATGAAGCTGCAGATCAAGGTCAACCCCGACACCGGCGTGATCGAGGACGCCAAGTTCAAGACCTACGGCTGCGGCTCGGCCATCGCGTCGAGCTCGCTGGTGACGGAGTGGGTCAAGGGCCGCACGCTGGAGCAGGCACTGGCCATCAAGAACACGGCCATCGCCGAGGAGCTGGCGCTGCCGCCGGTGAAGATCCACTGCTCCATCCTGGCCGAGGACGCCATCAAGGCGGCCGTGGCCGACTACCGCTCGCGCCGCAGCCCCGTCACCGAGCAAGCGGCCTGCGCCAGCAGCAACGGCTGAAACCCAGCCACCGTCTCCCACTCAACGATCCACGCCACCTTCCCACCAGGAGAACCCACATGGCCTGCCAATCCCAGCCCAACGCCTCCGGCAGCTGCAGCACCTCCGCCGTGCCGCCGGCCCCCATCGAATTGCCCGAGGGCACCGACCCCATCCGCTTGACCGAAGCGGTGGTGAGCAAGGTGTCGGAGATGCTGGCCGAGGAGAGCGATCCTGCGCTGCAACTGCGCATTTTCGTCACCGGCGGCGGCTGCTCGGGCTTCCAGTACGGCTTCGCCTTCGACGACGAACGCAAGGAAGATGACTTCCGCATCGAGCGCGACGGCGTCAAGGTGGTGGTGGACGCCATGAGCCTGCAGTACCTGGTGGGCGCCGAGATCGACTACGAGGACAAGCTCGAAGGCGCTCGCTTCGTCATCAAGAACCCCAACGCCTCCAGCACCTGCGGCTGCGGCAGCTCCTTCTCCGTCTGATTTCCGTTCGACCCGATCAGGCCCGCGCGCCGGCCTACGGTGCACGCGCGGGCCCATGAACACAGAAAGGCATTCCCCATGTCCATCAGCGTGACTCCCAAGGCCGCGAACCAGATCCGCAAGGCGCTCGCGCAACGCGGCGGCGGGCTGGGCCTGCGCCTGGCGGTGAAGACCAGCGGCTGCTCCGGCTATGCCTACGCGCTGGAGTTTGCCGACGAGCTCGGCGCCGAAGACCTGCGCTTTGACAGCGAAGGCGTGACGCTGCTGGTGGACGCGGCCAGCCTGCCCATGATCGAAGGCACCCAGCTCGACTGGGTGCGCGAAGGCCTCAACGAGGGCTTCAAGTTCAACAACCCCAACGCCAGCGCCACCTGCGGTTGCGGCGAGAGCTTCGCCGTCTAAGAAGGAGCAAGGCCATGGCCCTGTTGCAAATCGCTGAACCCGGTCGCAGCGCCGCCCCCCACCAGCACCGCCTGGCCGTGGGCATAGACCTGGGCACCACGAACTCCCTGGTGGCCACGGTGCGCAGCGCCGTGCCCCAGGTGCTCAGCGACGAGCAGGGCCGTGCGCTGCTGCCCTCGGTGGTCCACTACGGCGCCTTCGGCGGCGTGACGGTGGGCCACGAGGCCCAGGCCCTGGCCGCCTCCGACCCGCTCAACACCATCGCCTCGGCCAAGCGCCTCATAGGCCGGCGCCTGGCCGACGTGCAAAAGGCCATGCTGCCCTACGAGCTGCAAGCCCTGTCCGACACCGCCGTGGGCGTGCAGACGCGCCAGGGCGTCAAGAGCCCCGTGGAAGTGGGCACGCAGGTGCTGCGCGCGCTGCGCGAACGCGCGGAAGGCGCGCTGGGCGGCGCGCTGGTGGGCGCGGTGATCACCGTGCCTGCCTACTTCGACGACGCGCAGCGCCAAGCCACCAAGGACGCCGCGCAGCAGGCCGGGCTGCACGTGCTGCGCCTGCTCAACGAACCCACCGCCGCGGCCGTCGCCTACGGCCTGGACAAGGGCAGCGAAGGCACTTTCGTGGTCTATGACCTGGGCGGCGGCACCTTCGACGTGTCCGTGCTGCGGCTGCAGCGCGGCGTTTTCGAAGTCATCGCCACCAACGGCGACGCCATGTTGGGCGGCGACGACTTCGACCACCGCCTGGCCGAACACTTCATGGCCGCCACCGGCGGCTGGACTTCCGAAACCGGCGCGCTGCTGGCCGCGGCGCGCAGGGCCAAGGAGGCTCTCAGCGAACAGGAAGCCGTCGACATGCGCTGCCTGCGCGCCGACGGCAGCGAGGCCGTGCTCACGCTCACCCGCACCGCTTTCGACGAGCTGACCCGCCCCCTGGTGGAACGCACCCTGGGCCCGGTCAAGCGCGCGCTGCGCGACGCCAAGCTGCGCGTCGAAGAGGTTGACGGCGTGGTGCTGGTCGGCGGCTCGACCCGGCTGCTGCAGGTGCGCGCCGAAATCGAAAAGCTTTTCGGCAAGCCCCCGCTCACCGACATCGACCCCGACCAGGCCGTGGCCCTGGGCGCGGCCATCCAGGCCGACCAGCTCGCGGGCAACCGCACCGGCGACGGCCTGCTGTTGCTGGACGTGTGCCCGCTGTCGCTGGGCATCGAGACCATGGGCGGCCTGGTCGAGAAAATCATCCCGCGCAACAGCAGCGTGCCCGTGGCACGCGCACAGGACTTCACCACCTTCAAGGACGGCCAGACCGCCCTGGCGCTGCACGTGGTGCAGGGCGAGCGCGAGCTGGTGGGCGAGTGCCGCTCGCTGGCGCGCTTCACGCTGCGCGGCATCCCGCCCATGGCCGCCGGCGCCGCGCGCATCCGCGTGAGCTTCCAGATCGACGCCGACGGGCTGCTCTCCGTGAGCGCCGTCGAGCAGATTTCCGGCGTGCAGGCGCACGTGGAAGTGAAGCCCAGCTACGGCCTGGCCACCGAGACCGTCACCGGCATGCTCAAGGACGCCATGAGCGCCGCGGCCGACGACAGCGCCGCGCGCATGCTGCGTGAGGCGCAGATCGACGCCCGCCGCCTCATCGACGCCACCGAAGCCGCGCTGCGCGAGGACGGCGAGGCGCTGCTGCAGCCGCAGGAGCGCCAGGAAATCCTGGCCGGCATGCAGGCCGTGGCCGACCTGCTGGCCGAAAGCGCGTCGCTGGACGGCACGCAGGAAGACTGGCGCCGGTTGCGCGACGCGCTGCGCGCCGCCTCCACCGCGCTCAACAACATCACCACGCCCTTTGCCGGACGGCGCATGGACGTGCGCATACGCCAGGCCCTCTCCGGCCAGCGCATGGACCAGATCGCAGCCTGAGGCCCGCCACCATGAGCACCGAAGCCAAGGACGCCACCGCCACCAAGCCCGTGGTGCTCACGCACGTCCGCGTGCTGCCGCACCCTGACCTGTGCCCCGAGGGCAAGGTTTTTGAGGCCAAGCCCGGGCGCAAGCTGGTGGACGCCATGCTGGACAACGGCATCGCCATCGAGCACGCCTGCGAGAAGGTGGGCGCCTGCGCCACCTGCCACGTGCACGTGCGCGAGGGGGCCCAATTCCTCGCCCCGGCCGACGAAGAGGAAGAGGACCAGCTCGACGACGCCTGGGGCCTGGACGCGCAGTCGCGCCTGTCCTGCTGCGTCAAGGTCAAGGGGCCGGAGCTCGTCATCGAGCTGCCCAAGTTCACGCGCAACCACGCGCGCGAGCGCTGAGGCCAGCGCGGCAGCGGCAGGGCCGCTGTCCAAGGGTCAGGGGCAGGCGTGCATCAGGGCGCGCTGGCGTCCAGCCGGCGCGCCAGGCTCTCGGCCGTGAATCGCTCCACGAGGAAATCCACGAACGCCCGTGCCTTGCCCCCTTGCGGCGCATCCGCGGCATGGGCCACGGCGATGGTGCCGGCGTCCGCCCACCACTGCGGCAGCAGCCGTACCAGTGCGCCGCGCCGCAGGGGCAACAGGACATCGGCCAGCGGCAGCAGCGCCGCGCCCAAACCCAGCAGGCAGGCTTCGCGCACGGCGGTCGGATCGTCGAAGACCAGGGTCTCCGACAGCAGGGCCTGCTGCGCAGAGCCGTCGGCCTGGCGCATGGACCAATGCCGCACCCGGCCACCCGCCGGCGGGCGCAGCACGATGCCGTCCAGCGCCGCCAGCCGCGAAGGGAGGTTGGGCGCGGCACGCCCCGCCATGTAGGCCGGCGCAACCACCGCCACCAGATGCGCCGGCGCCAGCGTCCGCGTCACCACGCCGGAGCCAGGCTCCAGCCCCGGGCCTATGGCCACGTCCAAACCCTCGGCCACCAGGTCCACGGCCCTGTCTTCGAAGTTCCACTGCGGCTGGAGCCGAGGCCATTGCGCACGAAACTCCGGCAACAGCGGCAGCACATGGGCCAGGCCGAACGCGCGCGCCATGCTGACCTTGAGCACGCCGCCGCCCGCGTCGCCCTGCGGACCGATATCGGCCATGGAAGCCCGCAGCGCCCGCAGCGGGCCGTCCACGGAGGACAGGAAGCGCTCGCCCGCCTCCGTCAGCTCCAGCCGCCGCGTGGAGCGGTGAAACAGCCGCACCCCCAGGCGCTGCTCCAGTTGCCCCACGTTGCGGCTCACCGCGGCGGGCGTGAGCCCAAGCTGCCGCGCCGCCGCGGAAAAACTGCCGGACTCGGCGGAACGCACGAAGGCTTCGAGATTGGCAAGGCTTTCCATGGAAGCGATTTTAAAGTCTTGCTTGAAAATGCACTTAAGGATTGCTGCCAAATAAGCTCAAATTCCATAGTATGGAATAAGAAGCCCAGTATTCCTTGTACTGCCCGGGATGGAGGCGCACCTACAAGGTGCCGCGAGCACAGGGTGTGCTCAGGCGGTTGCAGTGCAGCACTTCTGCTGACGCGGGCGCGGCACATTCAGCCGCCTGCGCCCAGCGGCGCCGATCGAACCCAACCCCAGCAACACGAGGGCCAGGGAGCCGGGCTCTGGGACGGCGGTGGTGCCGTCCGAGGTGATGGTTACGGCGTCCAGGAAGGCGGTGGCGCCGAGATGGGCCGGATTCCCGTCCAGGCCTCGAAATGCGAGAGTGTGATTACCTACGCTGAGCAAGCCCAAATCGACTGTCTGCTCACTCCATTCGCCCATGGTGGCGTTGATGGTTCCAACGCTTCGCCCGTCCACAGCGATTTCCACCACCTGCGTGCTAGGGCGAAACAACCGATACTTCATAAAAAACGACAATTCCGCCGTTGCCCGGCTGGCCAGCGAAAACTGCTGACTCAACCAACCGGTTGCACCAAACAGCCCGGCATATCGCGCACTCTGAAAACCATCAAAAGGTGAATTGGCAGGGTATCCATCCATTACCACAGCGGTGTTTTCCCCAAAGGCCCAACCCATATTTGGACCAGTTGGCTGCTCAAAAGCGGCGATAAGATTATCATTGCCGTAGTAATTATAAGCACTCCAGTCATTCTCGAATCCGGCGTTGAGCAGATTTACCGTTCCGGCGCTTGCAGCAGTAACCACCGACGTGAGCGCTGCAACTGACAAAAGCCTCTTATAAAATCGCATTTTTCTCCCTTTGAAGCAGGAATTGCTTCGTCAATATTTGAATGGATGGCAACAAACCTTTCTGAGCACACACCAGACAAATGCACAGAAAGTTTCAGAATATTAATAAGCGCTCACATCAAAAATCAGACAATCAACACATTAAATCCATTTATTTTCTTCAAATATGACAGCAGAAATTATGATACCAAATGAAATAAACAAGAGATGATTGATATATCGCAATTTAAAAATTAATCACTTATGGCAGATGATTTCTGCTCGGGACTGCTTCTATTAAACGGCACGTGTAGGCAGGAATGCGTTCACGAGGAGCACATGCAGTGCTTTGCAGAAGTGAAGGGCTTGTGCTTTGGCTGGTAGCTCGCAGTGCTGTTTCCCGTGCATTGATGACCCGGCGCGCCCTGAGCCCTGCCCCAGCCTTTGGCGCAGCATGTCGAGCCCAACATGTTCATGGGCACTCGGCACGCCGCGGGAAGGTCTTACGGCGGACAGCGGCAAGCGCGGGAGCTGGCGCGCGAGGAAGAAGACAGCTCAAAAGCACTCGTCTTCGAGCTTCTCCAGCAGCGCCAAGCCTTCGGCGTCGCCCTTGGCCTCGAACAGCTCGCGCACCGGGTTGACGAAGCTGGAGAGCAGCAGCAAGTCGTCGAAGCGCGGGCCCAGCGTGGCGGCACGGCGCTTGTGGAAGTAGCTCCAGAAGGCATCCAGCGGCTCGCCGCCCAAGGTGTAGCGGTCTATGAGCGCCATCACGCGGCGCGTGTTGCCTTCGCAATCGATGCCCTGGAAGGACACGTAGCGGTCGGTGGCGCCCTGGGCGTGGGGCGTCGGGGTTGGCGAGTCGCCGGTGGCGGCTTGAGCAGCGGACTGTGAATTGCGGCAGATGCAGGACATGGCTGAAAGCGCGTTGGGTTGCGATGCCTGCAAGGCTAGGGCGCACGCGCCACCGCCGTCTGTCGCGCAGCGGACGTTTCACGCGCCTCGCGCGCGGCGTCTCGCGCCGCGCCCTCGCGCAGCCAGGCTTCCAGGCGGGCCAGGTCGGGAATGAAAAGCTGCTGGCGGCCCTGGCGGCGCACCAGCCCGTCGCGCTGCATCTCGCCCAGCACGGCCGACACCGTCTGGCGCCGCGAGCCCAGCAGCAGCGCGATGTCGGTGAGCGACATGCGCAGCGGCACCACCCAGCCGCCGCCCTGGTCCGCCGCAACGCTGCCGCGGCGGCGCGCGCTGTCCAGGAGAAAGTGCGCCAGGCGCTGGCGTGCGTCCCGAAACGCCAGGTTCTCGACGATGGCGATGGTGCTGCCCAGCAGCGTGCCCAGCGTTCGCATGATGGCGCCCACGGCCGCAGGGGCCCGCGCCAGGCAGGCCGTGAAATGCCGCGTCTCGATGAGGCTCAGCTCCGTGGGCTCCACCGCCATCACGAAGGTGGGCGTGTGCGTGGTGAAGAGGGTGCCCGGCTCCAGAAAGGCCAGCGTGAGCTCGCGCTGCTCGTCGGCCAGGTAAATGCGCAAGCGGCCGCTGCGGACGATGAACACGCTGTTCACCGCGCCTCCCGGCATGCTCACCATCTGCCCGCGCGCGAAGCGCCGCGGCGTGAACTCGCCCAGGAACGCCGTCCCGGCGGGCGATTGGAGAAACTGCACGAAATCGCTCGGATTCATGGCACGCCTGTGCGCAACAAGCGGGCCACCACGCTGAAATGCCTTTGACGCCACGGCGCAAGGCCGCGGCTTGATGCAGGGCAAGCCGCAGACACTCCAGCCGATCTCCGCACGTTCGCCCTGTAGGTAAGACGACAAAACACACATCCCCCGGCGTGGGGGCACGACAGCGAAAAAACGCTTGCCAGTCAATGGCTTAAGGGGCACGAAGGACATGGCACGGGGCTTGCGAACGCCCCGGCCACGACGTCCGGAAACCGGAGCCCCCCATGAAGCCAATCAGTTTCGTTCTCAACGACACCACCCTGCGCGACGGCGAACAGACGGCAGGCGTGGCGTTCACCGACCTGGAGAAGCTGGCCATCGCCAGCGCGCTGGACGAAGCCGGCGTGGGCGAGATGGAAGTGGGCATTCCCGCCATGGGCCAGCAGGAGGTGGAGCTCATCCGCACCATCGTCTCCAACGTCAAGCGTGCGCGCACCATGGTGTGGGCGCGCATGACGCGCACCGATCTGGAAGCCGCGCTGCGCTGCGGCGCGCACATCGTGCACATGTCGGTGGCCGTGTCGGACCAGCAGATCCAGGGCAAGCTGCGCCGCAACCGCCCCTGGGTGCTGGCCACCATCGCCGAGTTCGTGGACCGCGCCCGCGACGCTGGCGCCACGGTCAGCGTGGGCTTCGAGGACGCCTCGCGCGCCGACCCCGCCTTCATCTGCCACGCCGCGCAGGTGGCGCAGGCACACGGCGCCATACGCGTGCGCTACGCCGATACGCTGGGCGTGCTGGACCCGTTCGCCACCTACGAGCGCATCTCCAGGCTGCGCGCCGAAACCGACCTGGACATCGAGATCCACGCTCACGACGACCTGGGCCTGGCCACGGCCAACACGCTGGCCGCGCTGCGCGCCGGCGCCACGCACGCCAGCACCACCGTCAACGGCCTGGGCGAGCGCGCCGGCAACGCGGCGCTGGAAGAAGTGGCCATGGCTGCGCGCCACCTGTACAGCGTGGACTGCGGCGTGGACATGCGCCAGCTTCCGATGCTCTCGCAACTGGTGGCGCAAGCCGCCAACCGGCCGGTGGCCGCGGGCAAGAGCATCGTGGGCGCGGCGGTGTTCCGCCACGAGTCCGGCATTCACGTCGACGGCCTGCTCAAGGACCGCGGCAACTACGAAGCCTTTGCCCCCGAGGAACTGGGCCGCACGCATGAGCTGGTGCTGGGCAAGCACTCGGGCACGCACGGCGTGCGCGCCGCCTGCGCACGCCTGGGGCTGGCGCTGGGCGATGGCCAGGCCGAGCAACTGCTCTTGCACATCCGCGACCTGGCCGTCACCCGCAAGCAGCCCCTGACCGACGCCGACCTGCGCCACCTCTACCTCAACACCGCCATGCGGCAGCACTTGGCCGCCTGAACGGAACCACCCCGGGAGACCCCACATGGACTCGTTCACCCAGCGCCTCAAGGCCCTCTCCAGCGCCGAGGATTTCCTCAATTTCTTCGGCGTGCCCTTCGAGGAGCGCACCGTGCATGTCAACCGGCTGCACATCCTCAAGCGCTTCTACCAATACCTGCACAAGACCGAAGGCTTGGCCGGGCTGGACGAGGTGGAGCTGTTCCGCCGCTACCGCGAGCTGCTGGTGCAGGCCTACCAGGACTTCGTGTCCTCCACGCCCGCCAAGGAAAAAGTGTTCAAGGTGTTCCAGGACACCGACGGCACCCAGCACGTGCAGCTGAGCTCGCTGCGCGACAGCCTGGCCGAGCGCCGCGCCGCGCGCGCCGCGGGCTGAGCGACACCCCACTCAACAGCCTCAAGAGCCGATTCTCAGGAGAACAGTTGCCATGCACATCGTCGTCTGCATCAAGCAGGTGCCGGATTCGGCGCAGATCCGCGTCCACCCGGTCACCAACACCATCATGCGCCAGGGGGTGCCGGCCATCGTCAACCCCTACGACCTCTTCGCCCTGGAAGAGGCGCTGCGCCTGAAGGACCAGTTCGGCGGCCGCGTCACGGTGCTGTGCATGGGCCCCCCGCAGGCCGAAGATGCGCTGCGCAAGTGCCTGAGCTTCGGCGCCACCGACGCCATCCTCGTCACCGACCGCTCCTTCGCCGGCGCCGACACGCTGGCCACCAGCTACGCGCTGGCCGCGGCCATCCGCAAGATCAGCCAGGAGCAGCAGGTGGACCTGGTGTTCACCGGCAAGCAGACCATTGACGGCGACACCGCGCAGGTCGGCCCCGGCATCGCCAAGCGCCTGAACATGAACCTGCTGACCTACGTCAGCCGCATCGTCGAGGTGGACCTCGACGGCCGCCGCATCAAGGTCGAGCGCCGCGCCGAAGGCGGCGTGCAACTGCTCGACACGACGCTGCCCTCGCTGATCACCATGCTCGAAGGCACCAACGAGATGCGCTTCGCCACCATGGACGACATGCTGCGCGCCGGCCGCTGCGAAGTGCGCCGCTGGAACAAGGACGATGCCGGCATCGAGGACGTCACCAAGATCGGCCTCAAGGGCTCGCCCACGGTGGTGAGCAAGGTGTTCGGCCCGACGCCGCGCAGCGAGAAGGCCGACATGATGGTTGTGGCCGATACCAGCGTCAACGACGTCTGCCTCAACCTGCTGCAAAAGATTTTCACCACGCACCCGACGCTCGAAGAAGAGACGGTCGAGCGCCTGAGCGCTTGATGAGTGCCCAAGTCAGGAGAACGACATGAGCGAAGCTGCCAAGCCTGCTGCCCGCCCCGCCGCGCGCGGCGGTCGCAATACCGAGCTGCCCGAGCACCTGAAGTGCTACAAGGGCGTGTGGGTGTTCGTGGAACACGACCGCGGCCACGTCAACCCGGTGAGCTGGGAACTGATGGGCGAAGCCCGCAAGCTGGCCGACAAGCTGGGCGTGGAAGTCAGCGGCGTGGTCATGGGCGGCCCGGACGAGACGCTGGACGCCTTCGCCAAGGAGGCCTACGCCTACGGCGCCGACCACTGCTACATCATGCGCGACCCGGTGCTCAAGGGTTACCGCAATGAGCCTTTCACCAAAGGCCTGACCGACCTGGTCAACAAGTACCAGCCGGAAATCCTGCTGCTGGGCGCCACCACCATGGGCCGCGACCTCGCCGGCTCCGTGGCCACCACGCTGGGCACGGGCCTGACCGCCGACTGCACCGAGCTCAACATCGACGGCCGCGCGCTGGCCGCCACGCGCCCCACCTTCGGCGGCTCGCTGCTGTGCACCATCATGACGCTGGCCTACCGCCCGCAGATGGCCACGGTGCGCCCGCGCGTGATGCGCATGCCCCGGCGCGACGACACCCGCACCGGCGACATCATCGAGATGGCGCTGGGCATGGTGGAGACGGACATCGTCACCAAGCTGCTGAGCTTCATCCCCGACGCCGAGCGCAACACCATCAACCTGGCCTACGCGGACATCATCGTCTCCGGCGGCAAGGGCCTGAAGAACGCCGACAACTTCAAGCTCGTGTGGGAACTGGCCCGCGTGCTGGGCGCCGAAGTGGGCGCCACGCGCGCCGCGGTGCAGGCCGGCTGGGCCGAGAACGAGCGCCAGGTGGGGCAGACGGGCAAGACCGTGCGCCCGCGCCTGTACATCGCCGCGGGCATCTCCGGCGCCATCCAGCACCGCGTGGGCATGGAAGGCGCCGACGTGATCGTTGCCATCAACACCGATCCCAATGCCCCCATCTTCGATTTCGCACACTATGGCATCGTCGGCAACGCGATGCAGGTGCTGCCCGTGCTGACCCAGGCGTTCCGTACGCACCTGGAAAAGCGCATCCGCAAGGTCGCCTAAGGAGCGCACATGGCCAAGCAAGCCAAGGAAAAGTTTGACGCCATCGTCGTGGGGGCGGGCGCGTCGGGCAAT
>NZ_BCTC01000097.1 GCF_001571085.1 Azohydromonas lata NBRC 102462 | reverse complement strand
CCGACTTGGCGACCAGGTCCGCCCCCAGCATGGAGCCGGCGCCGGGCTTGTTCTCGATGATGATGGGCTGGCCCAACTGCTTGGCCGTGGCCTCGGCCACCGCGCGGGCCACGATGTCGTTGGCGCCGCCCGGGCCGAAGGGGACGACGAAGCGGATCGGCTTCACGGGCCAGGCCGGCGCCTGCGCCTGGGCGGCGGCGGGCAGCAGGGCGGCGGTGGCGGCAGTGGCGGCCAGCGCCAGCACGGCGCGGCGGGATGCGGTGTTGCGGTTCATGTCAGCGGGTCTCGTGTTGGTAGAGCAAAGGGGCGTGCACGTCGAGCACGCGGCGGGTGGCGTCGTCGCCCAGGGCCTGGCGCAGCGGCGCCAGCGTGGAGCCGTAGGCGGGCAGGGCTTCGGGGGCAAAGCTGGTGTGCGGCCAGTCCGAGCCCCAGAGGGCGCGCTCGCCGAAGAGCTCGAAGGCGCGGGCGATGGCCGGCCGCAGCGCGGCATAGGGTTTCGCGTCCCGCAGCCGGTACCAGCCGGAGAGCTTGATCCAGGCGCCGCCCGCGGCCAGCGCGGCCGCCGCGCGCCAGGCCGGGTCGGCGGCGGGCAGCTCGGCGTGCAGGCCGGCCAGGTGGTCCAGGACGAAGGGCAGCCCGGCTTCCTCCTGCAGCACGGCCAGCGCGGGCAGGTGTTCACAGCGTGCGTACCACTGCACGTGCCAGCCGCGCGCGCGCAGCCGGGGGGCCAAGGCGCGCAGCGCGTCGGCCGGGTCGCCGTGCCGGGCCTGGTGGCCCACGGGCGACACGAGGTTGAAGCGGATGCCGCGCACGCCGGCGGCGTGCAGCGCGTCCAGCTCGGCGTCGGCCGCGCCGGCGTCCACCACGGCCACGCCGCGGTGGCGGCCCTTGGCGGCCTGCAGCGCGCGCAGCATCACGCCGTTGTCCGTGCCGTAGACACTGGGCTGCACCAGCACGAGGTGGCGCACGCCGTGGGCGGCGGCCAGCGCCTCGATGTCGGCCAGCGGCCGGTGCACGGGGCGGTAGTGGCCGGGCTGCACGGGGGCGTCGGCGTCGAAGACGTGGACGTGGCAGTCCCAGCCGCCGGGGGGGTGTTGATGCGCCATGCGGCTCACTCCCGCGTGATGCGGTGCTCGCGCACCACGCGGGTCCACTGCGCCTGCTGCTGTTGCAGGAAGGTGGCGGCGGCCTTCTCGTCGCCGGCAAACACTTCGCCGCCCAGGGCACGCACGCGGCCCAGCACCTCGGCGTCGGCCATGACGGTGCGCAGCGCTGCGGCCAGCTTCATGCGCACGGGTGCCGGCGTGGCGGCGGGGGCCAGCACCGGGTTCCACTCCAGCACCTCGTAGCCCTTGAGGCCGGACTCCTCCAGCGTGGGCACGTCCGGCAGGGCGCGGGTGCGCAGCCTGGACGTCACCGCCAGCGGGCGCAGCCGCTTGGACTGGATGTGGCCCAGCGACGAGGCCACGTTGGCGAAGAACAGGGGCACCTGGCCGCCCATCACGTCGCTCATGGCCGGGCCGCCGCCGCGGTAGGGCACATGCGTCAGCTCCACCTTGGCGATCTGCTCGAACAGCGCACCGGCCAGGTGCTGGGCCGAGCCGTTGCCCGACGAGGCGTAGGTCAGGCGGCCGGGTTTATTGCGGGCCAGGCGGATGACGTCGGCGACCGACTGCGCCTCGAAACCCGGCGTGCACACCAGCACGTTGGGGAAGGTGGCCAGCACGGCCAGCGGCGCGAAGGCGGTGGCCGGGTCGTAGGGCAGCTTATGGTCGAAGAGGGCCGGGTTGACGGCGTAGTTGGAGGCGTCCAGCAGCAGCGTGGTGCCGTCCGGCGCGGCGCGGGCGACCTGTTGGGCCGCGATGGTGCCGCTGGCGCCGGGCTTGTTCTCCACCACCACGGTCTGGCCCAGCACCTGGCCCAGGCGCGGGGCGATGAGGCGGGCCATCACGTCGGCGCCGCCGCCGGGCGGGTAGCTCACGATCAGGGAAATCGGCTTGCCGCCGGCGATGTCGCCGGCCGCGCGCGACAGGCCCGGGGCGGCCAGCAGCGCGGATGCGGCCAGCAGGCGGCGGCGCGTCCAGGAGGCGGGTGCAGTCATGTCTTTTCTCTCTTGCGGTGTGCTTGGGATGCGGCGGCGCTGGAGTGGCGAGGCCGGCCTGGCCCCGTGGGCGCCGCCGGCCCGCAGGCCAGCCGCCAGGCCGGAGAGGGCTCAGGCCGTCAGGTGATGGCCACGGTGTAGTGAAAGGCGTTGGCGTCGCCCAGCGTGGTGCGCAGTTCCATGCAGCGCCCGCTGAGGTCGAAGGCCTGGCGCTGCACGCGCGCGCAGGGGTGGTCGGCCGGCAGCGCCAGGGCGCGCGCCGGCTCGGCGGGCAGCCGGCAAAAGCCGATGCTGTCCACCGCGCGGTGCACGTGCACGCCGCAGCGTTGGGCGAACAGCGGGTAGAGCAGGTCGCCCCAGTCGGCCGTGTCGCCCACGGCCAGCGCGGCGAAGAGGGGCAGCGGCAGCCAGATTTCCTCGTGCAGGCAGGGCTGCTGCGCCACCAGCCGCAGCCGCAGCAGCCGCAAGGCCGGCTCGCCGGGGCCGAGGCCCAGGGTGCGGGCCACGTCGGCGGGCGCGGGCAGCGGCTCGCGCGAGAGGATGCGCGAAGCCGGCGCCTGCCCGCTGCCGTCGCCGAAGCGGAAGAAGCGCAGCAGCGACGCGCCGCTGAGCGACGGCTTCACGAAGGTCCCGCGCCCGTGCCGGCGCTCGATGAAGCCCTGCTCGGTGAGCAGCTCCAGCGCGCGGCGCATGGTGCCCAGCGCCACGCCGTGCTCGGCGGCCAGCGTCTGTTCCGCGGGCAAGGCCGTGCCGGGCGGCCACTCGCCCGCCACGATGCGCGCGCGCAGCGCGGCGGCCAGCGCGGCGTAGCGGCTTTGTCCGACTTCAGGCTGAACCAGGCGCAAGGGCTCCATCTGGTAATTGATCTAGTCCTATAGAGGAGTTGAAGTGTGCCGCTGTCGATACGGGTGGGCATGTGGGAACTACTCAGCGCGGGCGCGGGTGTTTTCCCGGGTGGCGGTGGGCAGCGTGCGTGCTGCCGTGACGGTGCTTGCCGCGAATTTCCCGAAGGAGAACCGCCGTGACGACGCTTGCGCCCGTTCTCGTGTCCGCTGCGCTGCTGGCGGCGGTGGCTGTTGCGCGTGCGGCCGTGGACAACGCTGCGCTGCCCACCGCGCTGCGCGTGCCGCCGGGGCATGAGCTGCGCCTGTGGTCGCTGGGCAAAGGCGAGGTGCGCTATGCCTGCCGCCGGCAAGCCGGCGCGGGCGGCGGCTACGCGTGGGTGGCGGGCGAATCGGCGGGGCGCCTGTACGACCTGTACCTGCGCGAGATCGGCTGGAGCTATGGCGGGCCGACGTGGAAGTCGGTGGACGGCTCCAAGGTGGTTGGCCTTCCCCTGGCCGCCGCGCCGGCCGGCGAGGGCCACCTGCCGCTGCAACTGCTGCGCGCCGCGGGCACGTCAGGGCAGGGGACGATGCAAGGCGTGAGCTACATCCAGCGGCTCAATACCCGCGGCGGTGCGGCGCCCCATCAGCCTTGCGATGCACGGCGGGTTGGGCGGGAAATGGCGGTGGGGTATCAGGCGGAGTTTGTGTTTTATGGGAGGCGGGAGCGATGAAACAAAGCCAGCCCGGCGGCATTTCACGCCACCGTCTCCCCCGGCACCCACACCTCGAACACCGCGCCGCTCTCGCCGTCGTCGCGGTTCCTCGCCCGCAGCGCGCCGCCGTAGCGCTCTATCAGCCCGTGGCTGATCCACAGCCCTAAACCCGTGCCGTCGTGCTTGGTGGTCATGAAGGGCTGAAAGAGGTCGCGCAGCACCTCCGGCGCCAGGCCGGGGCCGCTGTCCGCCACCGAGATCAGCACGCCCTCGGCCTCGTCGCGGGTGGACAGCCGCAGCACGCCGCCGTCGCCCATGGCCTGCAGCGCGTTGAGCAGCAGGTTCACCAGCACCTGCTGCAGCTCCTGGCGGTTGATGGCGGCCGTGCGCGTGTGCGCGAACTGCTGCTTCACCTGCACGCGGCTGCGGGCGAGCTGCGGGCCCACCAGGCGCAGGCAGTCCTGCAGCGCCTGCGCGGGGTCCACGGCCTGCACGTAGCCGGCGTATTCGGTGGGCCGCGAGAACTGCAGCAGTTGCGCCACGATGAGCCGCATGCGCTCGACCTGCTCGTCGGCCAGCTTCAGCTCGTCGCGCACGCTGTTGACGTGCTCGCCCAGCAGTTCGCGCATCAGGTCCAGGTTGCCCTGCAGCACCGCGATGGGGTTGTTGACCTCGTGGGCGATGCTGGCCGTGAGCTGGCCTATGGCGGCCATCTTCTCGCTGCGCAGCAACTGGCGCTGCGCGGCCTGCAGCTCGCGGGTGCGCTCCTCCACCTTGGCGTCGAGCTCGGCGTTGGCCCAGCGCAGGGCGCGGGTCTGCTCGTCCACGGTGTCCAGCAGCCCGTCCAGGTGTGCGCCCAGGGCGCCCAGCTCCGGGCTGCCCTGCAGCGGGCCGACCCGCGCGCGCTGGCCGGACTGCACCTCGCGCATGGTGTGCGCCATGCGCTCCAGCGGCTGGTACAGGGCGCGCGCGCGGCGCAGCGACAGCCACGCCGCCGCGCCCATCACCGCGAAGAAGAGCACGCCTATGCCCAGCAGCACGCCGTACTTCAGCAAGGTGAAAGGCTGCTCCAGGAAGCCCACGTAGAGCATGCCCACGCGGCGGCCCTCGCCGTCGGCCAGCGGGGCGTAGGCGGAGACGTACCAGTCGCCCACCACGAAGGCGCGGTCCAGCCAGGTGCTGCCGCGGCCCAGCACGGCCTCGCGCACTTGCTGCGAGACGCGCGTGCCTATGGCGCGGTGCGCGGCGCCGCCTTCGAACAGGCGCACGTTGGTGGTGATGCGCAGGTCGTCCAGGAAGAGCGTGGCCGTGCCGCGACTGCCGAACGGCAGGGTGCCCGGCGGGTACACGATCTCGTTGATGTGGTCGATGAAGGCCAGGTTGCGGTTGAGCAGCGTGCCGGCCTGCAGGTAGTGGGTGATGTGCCCGCGCGCATCGGCCACCGGCGCGCGCGCCAGCAGCACCAGGGCGCGCTCCTCGGTGCTGCGCTCGGTGGGCGCGGCGTAGGGCGTGGGCAGCAGCGGCACGGCCACGCGCGACTGCAGTGCGGGCGCCAGCAGCGCGAAGTCCTGCGGCGCCAGCACTTCCACGGCCGAGCGCGAGGCCGGGCCGTTGAACCAGCCCGCGCGCGTGGCCTGCAGCGGCGGGCCGAAGTCGGTGGCCAGCAAGCGGCCCTCGGCGTCGCGCAGGTTGACGAAGTCCACGCCCTCACGCTCCTTGAAGCGCTGCAGCAGCGCGCCCAGCTCCGCTGGGGCCGTGCCGCGGGCCAGGGCGGATTGCAGCGCCTGCGAGTCGGCCAGCGCGGCGGCGCTGGCGCCCATCTCGGAGCGCACGCGCTCGAAGTAGCCGTGCGCCACGGCCAGGTCGGCGCGCACCTTGGTCACCAGCAGCGCGTCCAGCGCGCTGGAGCCCCACCAGGCCAGCGCCACGCCCAACAGCGGCAAGGCCACGCCCGCGGGCAGCAGCGACAGCGTCAGGAGCTGGCGGCGGATGGAGCCGGGGGAGCGGGTCATGGCCAGGCGGCGCGCCTCACGCCCCGAGCTGCCACTCCGCGCAGCGCCGCTCCAGCGTGCGGCGCGAGATGCCCAGCAGCGCCGCGGCGCGCGTCTTGTCGCCGCCCACGGACTCCAGCACCGACAGGATGTGGCGCTTTTCCAGCGTCTGCAGGTCGGTGGGTGCGCCAGTGCCCGTCGGCTCCGGCGCGCGAACTGCGGCGCCCGCCGCGCCCGCGGGAACAGGCCCCGGCGCCGGCTCCAGCCCGGGGTAGAGCGCCTGCACGTTGAGCGCGCCCAGGATGAGCGAGCGCTCCACCAGGTTGCGCAGCTCGCGCACGTTGCCCGGCCAGTCGTACTGCTGCAGGTAGGCCATCTGCTCGTCGCTGACGCTGATGGGCTCCAGCCCCAACTGCGGCGCCAGCGTCGCGATGAAGTGCGCCACCAGCGCGGGCAGATCCTCCTTGTGCGCGCGCAGCGGCGGCAGCGTGATCTCCACCACCTGCAGCCGGTAATACAGGTCCTTGCGGAAGCGCCCGGCCTTGGCCTCCTCGGCCAGCGCGCGGTTGGTGGCCGCGACGATGCGCACGTCCACCGGGATCTGCTGCTCGCTGCCCACGGGGCGTATGCGCCGTTCCTCCAGCACGCGCAAGAGCGTGGCCTGCTGCGGCAGCGGCAACTCGCCGATCTCGTCCAGGAAGAGGGTGCCGCCCTGCGCGTAGTAGAAGAGCCCGTCGCGGCTGCGTGCCGCCCCCGTGAAGGCCCCGCGCGCGTGGCCGAACAGCTCGCTGTCTATGAGGTCCGGCGAGAGCGTGGCGCAGTTCACCGGGACGAAGGGCCCCGCCGCGCGCGGGCTGCGCGCATGCAGCGCCAGCGCCGCCAGCTCCTTGCCCGTGCCGGACTCGCCGGCCAGCAGCACCGTGCTGGGCACCGCGGCGGCGCGCTGCAGGGCGTGCTGCAACTGCGCCATCACGGCCGAGCCGCCGACGAAGCCGTCCAGCGGCGAGGGCGGCGTCTTCTCCGACAGCGTGCGGCGCAAGATGAAGTTCTCGCGCGCCAGCCGCGAGCGCTCCAGGCACTGCGCCATGGCGTTGAGGATTTGGGCGATGCGAAACGGCTTGAGGATGAAGTCCGACGCACCGGCACGCAGCGCTTCGATGGCCGTGTCCAGGTCCGCAAAGGCGGTGATGAGGATCACTTCGCCCGAGTGGCCCTGTTCGCGCAGCTCGCGCAACAGCTCCAGCCCGCTCTTGCCCGGCAGCGCGATGTCCAGGATGAGCAGGTCGAAGCGGTGCTGCGCACAGAGCTGCGCCGCCTCTTCCGCGCTGCCCGCGGCCAGCACCTGGCCGCAGCGCGTGGCCAGCGTCTTGGTGAGGAAGTTGCGCATGCCCTCCTCGTCGTCCACGACCAGCACGCTGGCCAGCGGCCAGCGCTCGGCGGGAGAGGAGGGGGCGGTGTGTGGTGTCACGGCGGGGACTGCGGTGTGGGCCTGGGGCGGCGGCGGGGCTGGATTGTAGGAAGGCCCCCCGCCACGCGGGGGGCGGCGCCGCAACGCCCCCGGCAGGCGCCGCGACAACTTGTCGTGCGATGCCGCGACAGCTTGTCGCGCCCGCACCGCCACGCAGGGCTTGACCTGACGCAAGTGCTTGATGTTCAAGGCCCGGCCGCCGCCGCCGGCCCTGGTACGGGCTGTGCAATGGAGAGGCCTGCGGCGGTTTGTCCCATTCCTAGGCAAAGCGTTGCATAGCCCCGTTGGACCGACACCGCCGCGCCAGGCGTGGCCGCGCGGTGTCCGAGACCGAGACGGCCCAAGCCCATCCATGTGCTGCCGGCCGCATCCCCAAAAAAACCGCTGCTGAGGAGACGCCATGAGCGAGACCCCCAACAAACTGTCGCGCCGCCGCGCGCTGGCCGGCGCCGGTACGGCCGGCGCTCTGGCCGCCGCCGTGGCCGTGCTGCCCAAGGGCGATCCCGCGCCCGCTGTGGCCGCCGCCGCGCAGCCTGCCGCCGAGCCGCCCAAGAGCGACGGCTACCAGGTCACGCCCCACGTGCTGCGCTACTACCAGACCACGCGCATCTGACCTGACGCGCCGTCCCCACAGCCGCCAACACGCCTTGCCTGGCCCGCCTGAAGCGGGCCGCCACGCCCAACGGCTTTCCATCCGCTGGGCGCGAACACCTGCCCGCGCGGGAGGGGCCAGGCCCTAGAGAAGGTTTTTTTGCCATGTTGCTCACGCGCAAGAGCGCCACGCCGGCCGCCGCCGGCCAACCGACCGCGGGCCTGGTCTCCAGCCTCACCCGCGGCATAGACAGCTTCAACCGCCGCGCCATCCCGACGCTGGACCGCCGCGCCTTCCTGCGCCGCTCCGGACTGGGGGTGGGCGTGGGCATCGCTGCCTCGCAGCTGAGCCTGGTGCAAAAGGCCCAGGCCTCCGACAAGCCCGCCGCTGCCGCCGACGGCAGCCGCAAGGTGGAAGTGAAACGCACCGTGTGCGGCCACTGCTCGGTGGGCTGCGCCGTGGACGCGGTGGTCGAGAACGGCGTGTGGGTGCGCCAGGAGCCGGTGTTCGACTCGCCCATCAACTTGGGCGCCCATTGCGCCAAGGGTGCCGCACTGCGCGAGCACGGCCACGGCGAGTACCGCCTGAAGTACCCCATGAAGCTCGTGGACGGCAAGTACCAGCGCATCGGCTGGGACCAGGCCCTCAGCGAGATCAGCGCCCGCATGCTGGAGCTGCGCAAGCAAAGCGGGCCGGATTCCATCTTTGTGGTCGGCTCGTCCAAGCACAACAACGAGCAGGCCTACCTGCTGCGCAAGTGGATGAGCCTGTGGGGCAGCAACAACTGCGACCACCAGGCCCGCATCTGCCACTCCACCACCGTCGCCGGCGTCGCGAACACGTGGGGCTACGGCGCGATGACCAACTCCTACAACGACATGCAGAACGCCAAGGCGGCGCTGTACATCGGCTCCAACGCGGCGGAA
Organism: Azohydromonas lata NBRC 102462; assembly: GCF_001571085.1. Taxonomy (GTDB): domain Bacteria; phylum Pseudomonadota; class Gammaproteobacteria; order Burkholderiales; family Burkholderiaceae_C; genus Azohydromonas; species Azohydromonas lata. The sequence continues at coordinate 15,309 of NZ_BCTC01000097.1, read as the reverse complement.
GCGCACCCGGTGTCGATGCTGCACCTGCTGCATGCCAAGGAGAACGGCTGCAAGGTCATCGTGGTGGACCCGCGCTTCACCCGCACCGCGGCCAAGGCCGACGAGTACGTGCGCATACGCTCCGGCACGGACATCGCCTTCCTGTTCGGCGTGATGCACCACATCTTCAAGAACGGCTGGGAGGACAAGCAGTACCTCCAGGACCGCGTCTACGGCATGGACAAGGTGCGCGAGGAGGTGCTCACGCAGTGGACGCCGGACAAGGTGCAGGAGGTCTGCGGCGTTGACGGCGAAACCACCTACAAGGTCGCCAAGCTTCTCGCCGACAACCGCCCCGGCACCATCGTGTGGTGCATGGGCCAGACGCAGCACAGCATCGGCAACGCCATCGTGCGCGCGTCGTGCCTGCTGCAGCTCGCGCTGGGCAACGTGGGCAAGAGCGGCGGCGGCACCAACATCTTCCGCGGCCACGACAACGTGCAGGGCGCCACCGACGTCGGCCCCAACCCCGACTCGCTGCCCGGCTACTACGGCCTGGCCGAGGGCTCGTGGAAGCACTTCGCCAAGGTCTGGGGCCTGGACTTCGAGGACCTCAAGAAGCGCTACGCCCCGGGCATGATGACCAAGCCCGGCATGACCGTCTCGCGCTGGATCGACGGCGTGCTGGAGAAGAACGAGCTCATCGACCAGGACTCCAACCTGCGCGGCCTGCTGTTCTGGGGCCATGCCCCCAACTCCCAGACCCGCGGCCTGGAGATGAAGAAGGCGATGGACAAGCTCGACCTGCTGGTCGTGATCGATCCCTTCCCCAGCGCCACCGCCGCCATGGCCGCCATGCCGGGGCGGGCCGAGGACGCCAACCCCAACCGCGGCGTCTACCTGCTGCCGGCCACCACGCAGTTCGAGACCAGCGGCTCCTGCACCGCCTCCAACCGCTCCATCCAGTGGCGCGAGAAGGTGATCGAGCCGCTGTGGGAGAGCCGCACCGACCACATGATCATGGCCCAGCTCGCCGACAAGCTGGGCTTCGGCAAGGAACTGGTCCAGGGCTACAAGATGGTCCCGGGCAAGGGCGGCATGCAGGAGCCGGAGACCGAGTCCATCCTTCGCGAGATCAACCGCGCGCTGTGGACCATCGGCTACACCGGGCAGAGCCCCGAGCGCCTGAAGGCCCACATGCGCAACATGCACGTCTTCGACGTCAAGACGCTGCGCGCCAAGGGCGGCATCGACCAGGCCAGCGGCTACAGCCTGGACGGCGACTTCTTCGGCCTGCCCTGGCCCTGCTACGGCACGCCGGAGCTCAAGCACCCGGGCTCGCCCAACCTCTACGACACCTCCAAGCACGTCATGGAGGGCGGCGGCAACTTCCGCGCGAACTTCGGCGTGGAACGCGAGGGCGTGAGCCTGCTGGCCGAGGACGGCTCGCACTCCCTGGGTGCCGACATCACCACCGGCTACCCCGAGTTCGACCACGTGCTGCTCAAGAAACTGGGCTGGTGGGGCGAGCTGACCGAGGCCGAGCAAAAGGCGGCCGAGGGCAAGAACTGGAAGACGGACCTCTCCGGCGGCATCCAGCGCGTGGTCATGAAGAACCACGGCTGCCACCCCTTCGGCAACGCCAAGGCGCGCGCCGTGGTGTGGAACTTCCCCGATCCCATCCCCAAGCACCGCGAGCCCATCTACTCCAACCGCCCGGACCTCATCGCCAAGTACCCCACGCACGACGACAAGAAGGCCTTCTGGCGCCTGCCCACGCTCTACAAGAGCGTGCAGGAGAAGAACAAGGACATCGGCCAGCGCTTCCCGCTGATCATGACCAGCGGCCGCTTGGTGGAGTACGAGGGCGGCGGCGAGGAGACGCGCTCCAACCCCTGGCTGGCCGAGCTGCAGCAGGACATGTTCGTCGAGCTCAACCCCAAGGCGGCCAACGACCGCGGCATCCGCAACGGCGAGTACGTGTGGGTGAGGACGCCGCCCATGGAGGCCGTGGAGGGCTTCAAGGGCATCAAGGTCAAGGCGCTGGTGACCGAGCGCGTGAACGCGGAAACCGTGTTCCTGCCGTTCCACTTCTCCGGCCGCTGGGGCGGCATGGACATGGCGCCGTACTACCCGCAGGGCGCCATGCCCGTGGTGCGCGGCGAGGCCATCAACACGGCCACGACCTACGGCTACGACAGCGTGACCATGATGCAAGAGACCAAGACGACGATCTGCCAGATCGAGCGCGCCTGACGTCTGCAGCAGCCGAACGAGACAAGGACCTGACATGGCCCGTATGAAGTTTTTGTGCGACGCCGAGCGTTGCATCGAGTGCAACAGCTGCGCCACCGCCTGCAAGGCCGAGCACGACGTCCCCTGGGGCGTGAACCGCCGCCGCGTGGTCACGCTCAACGACGGCGTGCCCGGCGAGAAGAGCATTTCCGTGGCGTGCATGCACTGCTCGGACGCGCCCTGCATGGCCGTGTGCCCGGTGGATTGCTTCTACCGCACCGACGAGGGCGTGGTGCTGCACGACAAGGACGTGTGCATAGGCTGCGGCTACTGCAGCTACGCCTGCCCCTTCGGCGCGCCGCAGTTCCCCACCAACGGCACCTTCGGCCTGCGCGGCAAGATGGACAAGTGCACCTTCTGCGCCGGCGGCCCCGAGGCCAACGGCTCGGAAGCCGAGTTCGAAAAGTACGGCCGCAACCGTCTCTCCGAAGGGAAGCTCCCGATCTGCGCCGAGATGTGCTCGACCAAGGCGCTGCTGGGCGGCGACGGCGACGTGGTGGCGGACATCTTCCGCCAGCGCGTGGTGCAGCGCGGCAAGGGCAGCGAGGTGTGGGGCTGGGGCACGGCCTACGGCAAGCCCGCGCAGCCCCAGGGCGGCCATGGCGGCGCGGTCAAGGCCGAGGCGAAGGCGGAGGTGAAGTCGTGAGCAGGCTGCGTTTCATGCTCGCCCTGGCCGCTGCGGCCATGGCCTTGTCGGCTTGCGGCGAGCGCTCGCAGGAGCTGGGCGCCAAGCACGTGAAGTCCGACAAGCCGGCCTTCAGCGGCGGCGACGCCCAGTTCACCGCCGCCGGCTGGAACGCCGGCGACCGCGCGGCCTGGGAGCAGCAGATCCGCACCCGCGGCCAGGGCCAGAACGAGTACTCGCGCTCGGCCCCCACGGCGCCGCGACCCTGACGGCACGCCACAAGGAGAGGCCATGCAAGCCTTGATGCACAAACTGCTGCTGGCCGCGGCGCTGCTGGCCGGCGGGGCCGGCGCGTCGCTGGCGCAGACGGCCCCGGCGCTGCCGGACGCCAAGCCGGCCGTCACCGCGCCGGCCACCGTCACACCGGCCGAGCCGCGCGCGGACGAGACCAACGCCGAGCGCGCGAAAAGCCAGCCCGGCAACAACGCGCCGCTGTGGCGCGCCGTGCGCGAGAGCGGCAACGTGGAGGGCTACGCCTCGCTGCCCGGCGCGGAGAAGGGCGTGCTCATCCAGCGCTTCACGCAGTACCCGGGCTCGGCCGTGACCAACGCGGGCGAGGCCTGGCGCCAGGTGCGCAACCGCTGGCTCATCCCCGTCGGCGGCTCGCTGCTGCTCATCGTGGTGGTGGCCATCGGCCTGTTCTACTGGAAGCGCGGCCCCATGGGCCACGACGACCATGCGCCCGCAACCATAGAGCGCTTCACGCCCCTGGAGCGCGCCACGCACTGGGTCAACGCGGGTGCCTTCGTGCTGCTGGCGGTGTCGGGCATCGTCATCGCCTTCGGCAAGTTCTTCCTGCTGCCCCTCATCGGCACGCATCTCTTCGGCTGGCTGACCTACGCGCTGAAGACGGCGCACAACTTCGCCGGGCCGGCGTTTGCCGTGTCCATGGTGGTGATGATGCTGACGTTCGCCCGCGACAACCTGCCCAGGGCCTGGGACTGGAAGTGGGCGCTCAAGGGCGGCGGCCTGTTCACCGGCGAGCACGTGCCTTCGCACCGCTTCAACGCGGGCGAGAAGACGCTGTTCTGGGTCGGCATGTTCTGGCTGGGCACCCTGGTGGTGGGCTCGGGGCTGGTGCTGGACAAGCTCGTCCCGGAGTTGGGCTACCTGCGCGGCCAGATGCAGTGGGCGCACATGGTCCACGCCGTCTCCACCGTGCTGATCATGTGCCTGTTCATGGGCCACATCTACATGGGCTCCGTGGGCGTGAAGGGTGCGTACCGCGCCATGCGCACCGGCTACGTCAGCGAGGACTGGGCGCGCGAGCACCACGAGCTTTGGTACGACGACGTCAAGGCCGGCAAGATCCCCGCGCAGCGCTCGGCCACCGCCGCGCCGAGCGCGCCCATGGCCACGCCCCGCGCCTGAGCTGGGCAGGAGACCCGAACATCATGAAGAAGCTTTCCCGTTCTTTCGTCCTGGCCGCCGCCGCGCTGCTGGGCGCCGGCGCGGCGGTGGCCAAGCTGCCGCCGCCGTCCGACGAAGCCAAGGCCAAAGCCGACGAGGCCAAGGCCAAGGCGGCGTGGAGCGACAAGGTCGCCGCGTATCAACTCTGCAAGGCCAATGACCGCGTGGCCGCGCGCACGCTGGCCGAGGCGAAGAAGGCCGGCAAGCCGGTGGGCGAGGTCGTCGCCACCCCGGCCTGCGCCGACCCCGGCCCCTTCGCGTACACGCCGCCTGAAGCCGCGGCCCCGGCGGGTGCCGCTGCAGCGGCGTCCACCCCGGCCGCCACGACGGCTGCCGCCGCATCCGTGGCGGCTGCGAAAAAGCCCTGACGCTCGAAGGGCCCTAGCATGGCTGCCATGCAACCCGCCTGCCAACTGCCTCTGCTGCCGCGCCTGACCGATGCCGGCGCGGCGCTCACGCGCGAAGTCGAGGTGCTGGACGAATACGGCCAGCGCCGCGTGATCCACATGCCCAACGAGCGGCCGCTGACGGTGTTCGTGGACAAGCGCGAGCTGGTCACGCTCATGACGCTGGGCGCGGCGCCGGAGCTGCTGGTATTGGGTTACCTGCGCAACCAGCGCCTGGTGGGCTCGGTGGAGGCGGTGGAGTCGGTCACGGTGGACTGGGAAGTGAACGCCGCGGCCGTGAAGACGCGCCACGGCGTGCACGACATCGAGCACCGCACCGCGCGGCGCATCGTCACCACCGGCTGCGGCCAGGGCACGCTGTTCGGCGACGTGCTCACGCAGCTCGACGACGTGCGGCTGCCCTCGGCCACGCAGGCGCGGCTGCGCCAGTCCACGCTGGCCGCGCAACTGGAGCGCATGCGCCAGATCCAGATGGACAGCATCCACCGCAAGGCCGGCTCGGTGCACGGCTGCGCCGTGTTCCGCGGCAGCGAGATGCTGTATTTCGTCGAGGACGTGGGCCGCCACAACGCCATCGATTCCATCGCCGGCTGGATGTGGATGAACGGCGTGGACGGCGCCGACAAGGTTTTTTATACGACCGGCCGCCTGACCAGCGAGATGGTCATGAAGGCGGCGCAGATGGGCGTGCCCATCGTGGTCAGCCGCAACGGCGTGACGCAGATGGGCCACGAGCTGGCCGTGAAGCTGGGCATGACGCTCTTCGGCCGCGCGGCCAACCGCCACTTCCTTTGCTACTGCGGCTTCGAGCGGTTTGATGCGGAGCCCGAGCCCGCGCCACCGGTGGCGCGCGTGGTGCGGTCGATCTGACGGCCACGGTTGCGCCGACGTACGACGAACTCGTCGTACGTTGGAATCAACATGCATTCCCAGCGAGGCTGACGCTCCTGGCAAATGAAAAAAAGCCCGGCAGCGCCGGGCTTTTTCGCTGCGGTTGAATCCGCCTGCACGCCGCGTCACACGCTTTCGGCCCAGTTTTCCAGCTTCAGGCCCGGGATGCGGCTGAACTCGCGCATGTTGTTGGTGACCAGCGTGGCATCCAGAGCGAGTGCATGGGCTGCGATGAGCATGTCCATGGGGCCAATCTTCTGGCCGGTACGCTCAAGCGCCACGCGCTCGCGGGCATAGATGGGGCGAACAGTGTCGTCCAACGGCAGCACGTCGAAGGCGCCCAAGAAATCTTCGATCTGGCTGGCATACCGGTGCGCCGAGGCCCGCACCGCGCCGACCTGCAACTCCAGCGCCGTGACCACGGACAGCGCGACGCCTTCGGCCTCCGCATGCGCCAACTGTTCGTACACCGCCGGCGGGCGGCGGCGGATGATGTAGACGCAGATGTTGGTGTCGAGCAGCCGCATCACTTGTCCGTGGGCTGGTCTTGCTCATCCCACCAGGAGGCATCGCGCTCCAGCGTGCCCTGGTCCGGCCGTTCGAAGTCGCTGGTGTCGCCCGTCTGTTCCAGAGCGCGCCGCACGCGCTCGCCAAGGTTGAGCCTGGGCTTTGGGCGCAACACGATCGCGCCGTCAGGCGCCCGCTCAATCGTCACCTCGTCGGTGTCGAAGCGGTAAGCCTTGGGCAGCCGTACCGCCTGGCTGCGGCCGGTCATGAAGACTTTGGCTGTGTCCATCAGGCTGCTCCTTGATATATATCGCCGTCATATATTAATCGGCAAGGTACCTGATGGCGACGTCGAGGGCTCATCGCCAATGAAAAAGCCCGGCATCGCCGGGCTGCTTTGCAGAGCTTGGAGGTGTGCCTCTCAGCCCAACCGCCCTTTGTGCCGCTGGATCTGCGCGCTCACCTGCACCGGCGCCGTGCCGCCGAGCACTTGGCGCGCCTGCAGCGAGCCGCGCAGGGTCAGCACTTCGTAGACGTCCTCGCCGATGCTGGCGTGGAACTGCTGCAGCACGTCCAGCGGCAGCTCCGACAGGTCCACGCCGCGCTGCAGGCCCACCTTCACCGCGTGCGCCACGACCTCGTGCGCGTCGCGGAAGGGCAGGCCCTTCTTCACCAGGTAGTCGGCCAGGTCCGTCGCGGTGGCGTAGCCGCGGCGCGCGGCGCTCTCCATCGCGGCGGGCTTGACGATGATGCCTTCCACCATCTCGGCCATGATGCGCAGCGTGTCGCGCAGCGTGTCCACGGCGTCGAACAGCGGCTCCTTGTCTTCCTGGTTGTCCTTGTTGTAGGTGAGCGGCTGGCCCTTCATCAGCGTCAGCAGCGCCGTGAGGTGGCCGTAGACGCGGCCCGTCTTGCCGCGCGCCAGCTCGGCCACGTCCGGGTTGCGCTTCTGCGGCATGATCGACGAGCCCGTGCAGTAGCGGTCGGCCAGGTCGATGAACGCAAAGTTCTGGCTCATCCACAGCACGATTTCCTCGGCCAGGCGCGAGACGTGCATCATCGCGATGGACGCGAAGGCCGTGAACTCGATGGCGAAGTCGCGGTCGCTCACGGCGTCCAGGCTGTTCTGCGTGACGGCGTCGAAGCCCAGCAGCTTGGCCACCATCTCGCGGTCCAGCGGGTAGCTCGTCCCGGCCAGCGCGGCCGAGCCCAGCGGCAGGCGGTTGACGCGCTTGCGCAGGTCCGTGAGGCGCTCGGCGTCGCGGGCGAACATCTCCACGTAGGCCAGCATGTGGTGGGCAAAGCTCACCGGCTGGGCGACCTGCATGTGCGTGAAGCCCGGCAGGATGGTCTCGACGTTCTTCTCGGCCACGCTCACCAGCGCGCGCTGCATGGCGGCCAGCAGCGGCTGGAGCTGGTCGATCTCGCCGCGCAGCCACAGCCGCACGTCGGTGGCGACCTGGTCGTTGCGGCTGCGGCCGGTGTGCAGCCGCTTGCCGGCGTCGCCCACGAGCTGCGTGAGGCGCGCCTCGATGTTGAGGTGCACGTCCTCCAGGTCCAGCTTCCACTCGAAGCTGCCGGCCTCGATCTCGCCGCGGATCTGCGCCATGCCGCGCTGGATGTCGGCCAGGTCCTGCGCGCCGATGATGCCCTGCGCCTGCAGCATGGCCGCGTGCGCGAGGCTGCCCTCGATGTCGGCCGCCCACAGCCGCTTGTCGAAGTCCACGCTGGCCGTGTAGCGCTTGACCAGCTCGCTCATGGGCTCGGAAAAGAGGGCGGACCAGGCTTGCGCCTTCTTGTCGAGTTGGTTCGAGGACATGGCTGTGATGAAAAAGAAGAACGTCGGGATTCGGAAGGCGAATCCGCGATTTTAAGTGAGGGGGTGCACGGCCCGGCCAAGCCCGCAAGGGGCCCGTGCCGGGCGCCAGGGGAGCGGCCGGGCCGCTCCCCCGCCCACGCTCAACCCGTGTTGCGCAAGCCCGCCGCCACGCCGTTGATGGACAGGTGGATGCCGCGCTTGAGGCGCTCGTCGTTGTGCTCCTTCTCCCGGCGCCAGCGCCGCATCAGCTCCACCTGCAGGTGGTTGAGCGGGTCCAGGTAGGGGAAGCGGTGCTCGATGGAGCGCGCCAGCGCCGGGTTGGACGCCAGCCGCTGTCCAACGCCGGTGATGAGGTTCAGCGCCTCGCAGGTGCGCTGCCACTCGGCCTCGATGGCGGCAAAGATCTTCTTGCCCAGCCGCTTGTCCTCCACCAGCTCCACGTAGCGGCGCGCGATGTTCAGGTCCGACTTGGCCATCACCATGTCCAGGTTGGACAGCAGCGTGCTGAAGAAGGGCCACTGCTTGTACATGCGCCGCAGCAGCGTGAGCCGCTTGGCGCGTTCGGCCTCGTCCGTGCCCAGGAAGGTTTCCACGGCGGAGCCGAAGCCCGCCCAGCCCGGCAGCGCCACGCGGCACTGGCCCCAGCTGAAGCCCCAGGGGATGGCGCGCAGGTCCTCGATGGCGCGCGTGGCCTTGCGCGAGGCCGGGCGCGAGCCGATGTTGAGCTCGGCGATCTCGCGGATGGGCGTGGCGGCGAAGAAGTAATCCGCGAAGCCCGGCGTGTCGTAGACCATGTGCCGGTAGGCCTCGAAGCTGGCCTGGCTCAGCTCGGCCGCGGCCTGCAGGAAGGCCTTGCTCGCGCCCTTGGTCGGGTGCAGCAGCGTGGCTTCCAGCGTGGCGGCCACCAGCGTTTCCAGGTTGCGCCGGCCGATCTCAGGGTTGGCGTACTTGGAGGCGATGACCTCGCCTTGCTCCGTCAGCCGGATCTGCCCGTTCACCGTGCCCGGGGGCTGCGCCAGGATGGCCTGGTAGCTGGGGCCGCCCCCACGCCCCACCGTGCCGCCGCGGCCGTGGAAGAGGCGCAGCGTCAGGCCGTGCTGCTCGCGCAGCGGCTCGAACAGCGCCACGAGGGCCGTTTCCGCCTGGTACAGCTCCCAGTTGCTGGTGAAGAAGCCGCCGTCCTTGTTGGAGTCGCTGTAGCCCAGCATCACGTCCTGCTCGGCACCGGAGCGCTTGATCATCTCCAGCACGCCGGGCAGCGCCAGGTACTCGCCCATGATGGGCGCGGCGCGGCGCAGGTCGCCGATGGTCTCGAACAGCGGACTGACGATGAGGTCGGCCACCGCGTCGTCCTCGGCCAGCAGCCCGCGCAGCAGGCCCGTCTCCTTCTGCAGCAGCAGCACTTCCAGCAGGTCGCTGACCTCCTCGGTGTGGCTGATGATGTAGTGGCGCAGCGCCTGCGCGCCGAAGGACTGGCGCATGGCGCGCGCGGTCTCGAACACCGCCAGCTCGCTTTGCGTCCAGGGCGAGTACTCGTGGCCCATCACGCGCAGCGGGCGCGCGTCGTTCAAAAGCTTCAGCAGCAGCTCGCGGCGCGCGGCCTCGTCCAGGCCGGCGTAGTTGCTCTCCAGCCGCGCCACCTGCAGCAGCTCGGAGATCACGGCCTCGTGCTGGTCCGAGCTCTGGCGCAGGTCCACCGTGGCCAGGTGGAAGCCGAACACCTGCACCGCGCGCATCAGCGGCGCCAGGCGCGGCGTGATGAGGGCGTGGGCGTGGTGGCTCTTGAGCGAGTCCTCAATCACGCCCAGGTCGCGCAGGAATTCCTCGGCGTTCGGGTAGGGGCTTTGCGGTGCCACGGCATGGCGCAGCGCCTCGGTGCCGGTGAGCTCGAACAGTGTGGCGGCCAGCCGCGCGTACATGCCCGTGAGCGCACGGCGGTAGGGCTCGTCCTCGCGGTGCGGGTTGTGGTCGGGCGAGCGCTCGGCCAGCTCGCGCATGTCGGCCGTCACGGGCGCGAGCATTTGCGACATGGACAGCTCCGCGCCCAGCTCGTGCGCTTCGATCAGGTAGTGGCGCAGCGCCACTTCCGACTGGCGCGAGAGCGCCAGCTTGAGCGTCTCGGCCGTCACGTTGGGGTTGCCGTCGCGGTCGCCCCCGATCCAGTTGCCCATGCGCAGGAAGTTGCCCACGGCGTAGCCGGGGAGCATGTGCTCGATCTCGCGGTACAGGCGCGGAATCTGGCGCAGGAAGGTGGTGCGGTAGTAGGACAGGGCGTTGTCGATCTCGTCGGCCACCGTGAGCTTGGTGTAGCGCAGCATGCGCGTCTGCCAAAGCTGCGTGATGCGCCCGCGCAGCAGCGCCTCGTTGTCCTCGCGCTCGCGGGGCGACAGCGGCTGGTCGCGCTGCGCCACCAGCTCGGCGATGGCGCGCTCGGCGTCCAGGATGCTCTTGCGCTGCACCTCGGTCGGGTGCGCCGTGAGCACGGGCGAGACGTAGGCCTGCTCCAGCATGCGGGCGATGTCCTGCGCGCGCACGTCGGCGGCCGTGAGCTTCTCGAAGCTGGCGGCCAGCGAGCCTTCGTGCGGCGGGTGCCCGTCGTGCGCGGCCTGGCGCTCGTGGAACTCGCGCCGGCGCACGTGGTGGCGGTCCTCGGCGATGTTGGCCAGGTGGCTGAAATAGCTGAAGGCGCGGATGACGCTCACCGTCTGGTCCGAGGACAGGTTCTTGAGCAACTTGTCCAGGCTCTTGCCGGCATTGGCGTCGTTCTTGAGCCGGTAGGCCACGGAGAGCTGGCGCACGCGTTCGACCAACTCGTAGGCGGCGGCGCCCTCGTGTTCGCGAATCACCTCGCCCAACAGCCGACCAAGCAGTCGAATGTCTTCGACCAGCGGGCGGTTCTTCTCAGCGGCGTCGTCAGCGGGAGCAGGGCGGCGGGGCATGGGGGTGTCTCGCAAAAAAACAAAAGCGCGCATCCTAAGGGGTCGCGCCCCCGGGCCGCGTTATTGCGTGGCTGTCGTGCCCTTTTCACGTCAGGCGCGGGGGCGGCGAAAGGGGGCCGGGCGCGCGCCGATAATTCCGCCCCATGAGCAATTCACTGATCATCGCCACGCGCGAAAGCCGCCTGGCCCTGTGGCAGGCCGAGCACGTGCGCGCGCTGCTGCAGCAGCGGCTGGGCGCCACCGTCACCCTGCTGGGCATGACCACCCGCGGCGACCAGATCCTGGACCGCACCCTGTCCAAGGTCGGCGGCAAGGGCCTGTTCGTCAAGGAGCTGGAAACGGCACTGGAGGAAGGGCGCGCGCACCTGGCGGTGCATTCGCTCAAGGACGTGCCCATGGTGCTGCCTGAAGGATTCACGCTGGCCGCCATCCTGGAGCGCGAGGACCCGCGCGACGCCTTCGTCTCCAACCAGTACGACGACCTGGCCGCGCTGCCGCAGCGCGCGCGCGTGGGCACCTCCAGCCTGCGCCGCGTGGTGCAGTTGCGCGCGCTGCGGCCGGACCTGCGCATCGAGCCCCTGCGCGGCAACCTCGACACGCGGCTGCGCAAGCTCGACGAGGGCCAGTTCGACGCCATCGTCCTGGCCGCCGCGGGCTTGAAGCGCCTGGGCCTGGCCCAGCGCATCCGCAGCGTCTTCGACGAGCAGCAGATGATCCCCGCCGCCGGCCAGGGCGCCCTGGGCATCGAGGTGCGCAGCGACAACGCCGCGCTCATCGCCCAGCTCGCCGGCTTCATCGACCGGCCCACCTGGCTGGCGACCATCGCCGAGCGCGCCGTCTCCCGCGCCCTGGGCGGCAGCTGCAGCATGCCGCTGGCCGCGCACGCGACCTGGGCGGGCGGCGAGATGCACCTGGACGTGCTCATCGGCGAGGACGTGGCCGAAGGCGCCCGCGCGCCGCTGCGCGCGCAACTGCAGGCCGCCGTCGCCGACGAGGCGCAGGCCGAGGCCCTGGGCACGCAGGCCGCGCAGGCGCTGCAACAGCAGGGCGCGGCCGGTTACCTCGGAGCGGCGCACTGAGCGCCGCGGTGTCCGCCATGCCGGCCTTGCGCGTGCTGGTGACGCGGCCGCAGCCGCAGGCCGACGAGTGGGTGGCGCGGCTGCGCGCGGCCGGCTTCGACGCCGTGGCGCTGCCGCTGCTGCACATCGCCGAGGCGCCGCAGCCGCCGCTGCGCGCGGCTTGGGCCGACATCGCCGCCGCGGCAGTGCATGCGCTCGTCTTCGTCAGCCCAAATGCCGTGAGCCGCTTCTTTGCCGCGCGGCCGCCCGGCACCCACTGGCCGGCCCAGGTGTGGGCCGCCGCGCCGGGGCCGGGCACGGCGCAGGCGCTCATGGACGCCGGCGTGCCGGCAGCCAGCGTCCTGCAGCCCGCGGCCGATTCGCAAAGCTTCGACTCCGAATCGCTGTGGCAACGCATGGACGCGCTGCCCTGGAACGGCCGCCGCGTGCGCGTGGTGCGCGGCGAAGGCGGGCGCGACTGGCTGGCGCAGCGGCTGCAGGAGGCCGGCGCGCAGGTGGACTTCCTGCAGGCCTACGGCCGCGGCGCCCCCGCACCGCACGCCGCGCAGGCCGCGCTCATCGCCGACGCGCTGGCGCATCCTGACAACTTCATCTGGCTGTTCAGCAGCTCCGAGGCGGTCGGCTACCTGCCGGCACTGGCGCCCGCGGGCGCGGACTGGTCCGGCGCACGCGCGCTGGCCTCGCACCCGCGCATTGCGCAGGCCGCGCGCGACGTGGGCTTCGCGCAGGTGGCCGGCGTCCCTCCCGCTTTCGATGCCGTGTGCGCCGCGCTGCGCGACGCTGAACGCCCACTACAACATCCCCCGCGACCGTGAACCAAGCTGCCTCTACCGACGCCGCCGCCGTACCGCCGCCGCCCGCGGCGCCCGTGACCTCCCGCCGCCTCGCGACGCGCGACTGGGCCCTCATCGTGGCCTGTGCCGTGGCCGTGGGGGCGCTGGGCGTGGGCTGGAGCACCCAGCAGCGCCTGCGCGTGCTGGAAAAGGAGCTGATCAAGCGCCAGGACGACAGCCAGGGCGAGTCCGCGCAGGCGCTGCTGCTGGCCAAGCAGGCGCAGGACGCCTCGCGCGAAGCCGGCGCCCGCGTCGCGCTGCTGGACGCGCGCGTCTCCGAAGCCGCCCTGCAGCGCACGCAGATCGAGGACCTGATCCAGTCCCTCTCCCGCTCGCGCGACGAGAACGTCGTGGCCGACGTGGACGCCGCGCTGCGCGTGGCCCTGCAGCAAAGCACCATCACCGGCAGCACCGAGCCGCTGCTGCACGCCCTGCAGCAGGCCGACGAGCGGCTGCAGCGCTACAACCAGCCGCGCCTGGAGCGCGTGCGCCGCGCCCTGGCGCGCGACCTGGACCGCGTCAAGGCCGTGGGCGTGAGCGACCTCTCCACGCTCACGCTCAAGCTCGACGAGCTGGTGCGCCTGGTGGACGAGCTGCCGCTGCTGGCCGCCACCGAGTCGCGCCGCGCCCCGGCCGCCGCGCCGCGCAGCGCCTCCGCCTCCGAGGCGGGCGCCTCCGCCGCGTCCTGGAACGATCACCTGAGCGCCTGGTGGGACGCCTGGCCCGCCCGCGCGTGGGACGAGGTGCGCTCTCTCGTGCGCGTGGCGCGCGTGCAGCAGCCCGAAGCCCTGCTGCTGGCGCCGGAGCAGATGTACTTCCTGCGCGAGAACCTCAAGCTGCGGCTGCTCAACGCGCGGCTGGCGCTGCTGTCGCGCCAGTACGCCACCGCGCAGTCGGACATGCGCGACGCGCAAGGCGCGCTGGAGCGCTACTTCGACCCCGGCTCGCGCCGCGTGCAGGTCGCCTCCGACTTGCTCAAGCAGGTGGCGGGGCAGACCAAGCAGGTGTCGCTGCCGCGGCCGGACGAGACGCTGGCGGCGCTGGCCGCGGCGGCGGCGGGGCGCTGAGCATGCGCAGCGTCATCTGGCTGGTGCTGCTCTTCGTGGCGGCGGTGGTGGCGGCCATCACCTTGGGCGCCAACGACGGGCTGGTCTCGCTGTACTGGCGGGGCTGGCGCATGGACCTCTCGCTCAACCTCTTCCTGCTGGTGCTCCTGGGCGGCGGGGCGGTGCTGGTGTCGGCGCTGCAGGCGCTGCGCGCGCTCACCGGGCTGCCGCAGCGCGCGCGCGAGTGGCGCGCGCTGCGCCGCGAGCGCGCCGTGCAGGCCGCGCTGCGCCAGGCGCTGGCCGAGTTCCTGGCCGCGCGCTACACCCGCGCGCAAAAGGCCGCGCAGCGGGCGCTGGCGCTGCGCGAGTTCACGCCGGACGGCGGCGAGCAGGAGATGGCGCAGTTGTCGCACCTGCTGGCCGCGGCCAGCGCGCACCGGCTGCAAAACCGCGCCGAGCGCGACGAGCAGTTGCGCCAGGCCCTGGCCACGCGCCGTGTGGGCGTGCCGCGCGCGGGCGACGACGCCGCACTGCTGCTGGCCGCCGAATGGGCGCTGGACGACCGCGACGCCACGCAGGCGCAGGCGCTGCTGTCCGAGCTGCCCCCTGGCGTGGCGCGGCGCACCCAGGCGCTGCGGCTGCGCCTGCAGGCCCAGCGCCTGGCGCAGCAGCCGTTGCAGGCGCTGCCCACGGCACGGCTGCTGGCCAAGCACCAGGGTTTTTCATCCGTGGCGGCCCAGGGGCTGCTGCGCTCGCTGGCCTTCCAGGCGCTGGAGCAGGCGCACGACCTGGACCAGCTCGCCCAGGTCTGGCAGGGCCTGGACCCGGCCGACCGCCGCGACCCCTTCGTCGCCGCGCGCGCGGCCCAACACGCCGCCGCGTTGGGCGGCCACGGCGACGCCCGCGGCTGGCTGCGCCCGCTGTGGGACAGGCTGGAAGAGCTCTCCACCGACGAGCGCGAGCAGATCGCCCTGGCGCTGCTGCCGGCGCTGCCGGGCGTGGGTGCGGACTGGCTGCCGCGGCTGGAGTCGGCGCTGCAGGCCTACCCGCAGGAGCCCGCCGTGGTCGTGGCCGCCGGCGCGGCCTTCGCCGAGCGCCAGCTCTGGGGCAAGGCGCGCCGCCCGCTGGAGCAGTCGGCCCGCGATGCCCGCCTGGCCCCGGCCGCCCGCCGCCGCGCCTGGCGCACCCTGGCGCAGCTCGCGCGCGAGGAGGGCGACCTGCCGCGCGCACACGATTGCAATGAATTTGCAGCGGCTCTTGATTAACGCGCAAAAGTCAGTATAGAATTCAAGGCTCAGCGCGGCTGTAGCTCAGTTGGATAGAGTACTTGGCTACGAACCAAGGGGTCGTGGGTTCGAATCCTGCCAGCCGCACCAACAACAAGAAGCCCGTTGCTTGAACGAGCTGCCCAAGCCCTCA
>NZ_BCTC01000096.1 GCF_001571085.1 Azohydromonas lata NBRC 102462 | reverse complement strand
CTAGCCACACCCCGGGGCCGCGGCAGGGCCCAAAGGCCGTGCGCGCGGCTCACGCCGCCACGCGAAACACCTGCACCGCGCGCACCAGTGTGCCGGCGCGCCGCTTCAAGGCCTCGCAGGCCGCGGCCGTCTGCTCCACCAGGGCGGCGTTTTGCTGGGTGGCGGCGTCGATGTGCGCCACGGCCTCGTTGATCTGGGCGATGCAGCCGGACTGCTCCTCGGCCGTGCTGCAGATGTGGTCGGCCAGCGAGGCCACGCGCTGCACCGAGCCGACCACCTCGCCCAGCGTGCCGCCGGCCTCGCGCACCCGGTGCACGCCCGCCTCGACCTGGGCGGAGGCGGCGTTGATGAGCTCGTGGATTTCCTTGGCGGCCACCGCGCTGCGCTGGGCCAGCGCCCGCACCTCGGAGGCCACCACCGCGAAGCCGCGACCCTGCTCGCCCGCGCGTGCCGATTCCACCGCTGCGTTGAGCGCCAGGATGTTGGTCTGGAAGGCAATGCCTTCGATGGTGCCGATGATGTCGGCCATCGTCTTGACGATGTTGTCCACCGAGGCGCCGCCGCGGGCAAGCCGGCCGCCGCCGGCACGGCCGCACTGCCCAGGACCAGCGTCGACAGGCCCAGCGCCATGCGCTGCGTCAGGCCCAGGCGGTGCAGCCGCGCCGGCAGGTCGCGCCAGCCCACTCGGCGCACCGCCCCCGCATGCAGCTTGATGCTTGGGCGGCCCGCCGCCTGCTCGGCCGCCAGCCGGGCGTAGAGCTGCCCGGCCTCCTGCACCTGCTGGCGCGTGGGCTTGAGCCGCACGGACATGTAGCCCGCGGGCTTGCCGCCCTCCAGCACCGGGGTGGCGTTGGCCGGCACCCAGTGGTGGTCGCCGTTCTTGCGGCGGTTCTTCACCACGCCGCTCCAGGGCCGCCCGCGGCCTATGGTGGCCCACATGTCGGCAAAGGCCAGCGGCGGCATGTCGGGGTGGCGCACCAGGCTGTGCGGCCGGCCTATGAGCTCGTCGTACTCGTAGCCGCGGACCTTCACGAAGGCGTGGTTGCAATGGGTGATGCGCTCCCGGGGCTCAGCACGGCAGCGGCGCCTGTGCGGCGGCCTGCGCCAGCCGCTGCGAGAAGCTGCAGGCCGACAGCGCGGGCGCCGTCGGCGCCGCGCTCGCGCAGTCCGCGAGGTTGGCCACCGCGTCCACGCTGTACTGCTTGTCGCTGCCCAGGCGCGCCTCGAAGGCGTTGGCCCGGTGCACGAGCAGCGCCAGGTCGGCTTCCACCAGCACGCAGGCGTGCGCCAGGACGACGTGCTCGGTGGCGCTGATCCGCTTCCAGTACTGCGCCGTGCCCACGGCCTTGCGGCCGTCCAGCGCGAGGTTGAAGCGGCCGTCGCAAAACGACCCTTCCACGGCTTGTGCCCGCGCCTGCACGCCGAAGCCGTCGAAGGCGTGCTGCAGCAGCGCGCACAGGCCCAGGTAGACGGGCTCCATGGCATCGGACAGGCGCGCGGGGGTGCGCCAGGCCAGGCTCAGGTTGACCATGCCCGGCCCCTGCGGCACCAGCCCGCCGCCGGAGCGGCGCACGGCCACCGGCCAGCCCTCGGCCGCCGAGCGCTCGCACAGGGCCTCGAAACGCTCGAAGCGCCGGTAGGTGGGCGGCACCACCAGCGCGGGGTGGCATTCCCACACCGCGGCGAAGGCGCCGCCCTCGGCGGCCTGGTCCAGCAGCCGCTGCTCCAGGGCGAGGTCGTCCTGCGTGCCGGCGGTGGGCAGCAGCGCGAAGCCGGGCCGAGGCGGCCCGCCGGCCACCTCGGGAAGGGCCGTGCCTTCAGCCGCCCACATGCCGGCGCAGCAGCCGGTTGACGTCGCTGGCGCGCTCCATCTGCACCATGTGGCCCGCGCCTTCGAAGCGCTCCACCGTGGCGCCCGGGGGCGCGTGCTGCGCATGGGCGGCGGGGACGATGCGGTCTTCCGTCCCCCACACCACCAGCACCGGTTTGCCGGTCGAGCCCAGCTCCAGCCCCGGCCGCGCCGCCTGGCGCC
Source organism: Azohydromonas lata NBRC 102462 (assembly GCF_001571085.1). Taxonomy (GTDB): domain Bacteria; phylum Pseudomonadota; class Gammaproteobacteria; order Burkholderiales; family Burkholderiaceae_C; genus Azohydromonas; species Azohydromonas lata. Next base: position 22,234 of record NZ_BCTC01000096.1, on the reverse strand, counting down.
CGTCCGGGAACAGGCCCCGGCTCAGCGACAGCAGCAGCGGCTCCACGCCATCGAGCCGCTTGTACTTGAGCACGTCGTCCACCATCTGCCGGCTCACCAGCGCCGGGTCGTTGAAGAGCTGCTCCAGCACGGGTTTGAGCTCGCGCCGCGAGGCGGCCGTGGCGAAGCCTTCGGTGTAGCCGTGGTTGAGGTCCTCGCCCAGGCCGGCCGGTGCAATCAAGGCGACCGAGGCCACGCGTGCCGGGTGCGCCAGCGCCAGTTGCGCGGCGACGGCGCCGCCCATGGAGTGGCCCACGGCGTGCACCTGGGGCACGTCCACCGCGTCCAGGAAGCGGGCGGTGAAGTCCGCCAGCGCGGCCAGGCTGGTGCCCGGCAGCTTGGCGTCGGACTGGCCGTGGCCGGGCAGGTCCAGCGCGATGACGGGCGCGACCTCGCCCACGGCGTCGATGTTGAACAGCCAGTTGTCCAGGTCGCCGCCGTAGCCGTGGATGAACAGCACGGGCGTGCCGCCGGCAGCACCCCGGCGTGCGTAGCGCACGCGGATGCCGTCCACCGTCGTCCAGGCATAGGCGGGCGCGGCGTCGTCCGCGTCCTCCCCGTCGGCCGAGGGCGTCTCATACGCGGCGACATAGGCGTCGATGTCCGCGTCCGACACCTCGGCCGGCGCCATCACGCCCAGCAGCGCCTTGACCGGCAGCAGCTCGCCGGCCTGCGCCACCTTGCGGCGCAGCACGCCGGGGTCCGGCGCCTCCACCGCGTTGGCGATCTTGTCGGTCTCCACCTCCAGGATGGGCTTGCCGACGGTGATCTCGTCGCCTTCCTCCACCAGCCAGGACATGACGGTGCCTTCCTTCATCGACAGGCCCCACTTGGGCATGACGATGGGAGTGATGCCAGCAGCAGCCATCAGCGCTTACCTCCTTTGAGCGTGCGACGCACGGCGTCGGCGATTTGAGCGGCGCTGGGGATGTAGAGGTCCTCCAGCGTGGGTGAGAAGGGAACGGGAACGTGCGGGGGCGAGACCAGCTCGATGGGACCCTTGAGCGCGCCGAAGGCCTGCATGGCGACCTGCGCGGCGATGTCGGTGGCGATGTTGCAGCGCGGGCTGGCCTCGTCCACGCACACCAGGCGCCCGGTGCGCTCCACGCTCTCCAGCACGGTGTCCATGTCCAGCGGCGAGAGGGTGCGCAGGTCGATGACCTCGGCTTCCACGCCTTCCTTGGCCAGCGCCGCGGCGGCTTCCAGCGAGCGGTGCACCATGAGGCCGTAGGTCACGATGGAGACGTGCTCGCCCTCGCGCACCACGTTGGCCTCGCCGAAGGGAATGGCGTAGGAGGCTTCCGGCACCTCGCCTTCGAGCGCGTACAGGTTCTTGTGCTCGCAGAAGATGACCGGGTCGTTGTCGCGTATGGACTGGATCAGCAGGCCCTTGGTGTCATAGGGCGTGCTGGGACAAACCACCTTCAGGCCCGGGATGTGCGTGAACACCGGCGTGAGCATCTGCGAGTGCTGCGCCGCGGCGCGAAAGCCCGCGCCCACCATGGCGCGGATCACGACGGGCGTCTCGGCCTTGCCGCCGAACATGTACTTGAACTTCGCCGCCTGGTTGAAGATCTGGTCGAAGCACACGCCCATGAAGTCGATGAACATGAGCTCGGCTATTGGGCGCATGCCGCAGGAGGCCGCGCCAATCGCGGCGCCCACGTAGGCGCTTTCCGAGAGCGGCGTGTCCAGCAGCCGGTCGCCGTACTTGGCGTAGAGGCCCTTGGTGACGCCGAGCACGCCGCCCCAGGCGTCCATTTCGCCCTCGGCGCCGGCGCCGCCGACGATGTCCTCGCCCAACATGATGACCGACGGGTCGCGGGCCATTTCCTGGTCTATGGCCTCGTTGACGGCCTGCTTGAGTGAAATCTTCCTGGCCATGTCCTGTCTCCTGGCTGGATGGCTGAAATTGATGCTTGTGATGTGAAGGCGCGCGCCGTGCTCAGTACTTGACGTACACGTCGGTGAGCAGGTCGGCGGCGGTGGGCAGCGGCGCGGCCTTGGCCTGGCGCACGGCGTCCTCGATCAGGCCCAGCACCTCGTGGTCCACGGCCTGCAGCTCGTCGGCGGTGAGGATGCCGGCGCCCGTGACCTCGGCCGCGAACTTGCGCAGGCAGTCGCGGTTGTTGCGGATGTCATCGAGCTCGCCCGGGGCGCGGTAGGTCTGGGCGTCGCCCTCGAAGTGGCCGTAGAAGCGCACCATCTTGCATTCGAGCAGGGCGGGGCCGCCGCCTTCGCGGGCGCGCTTGATGATCTCGCCGGCGGCCTCGTGCACGGCGAAGAAGTCGGTGCCGTCCACGGTGACGCCGGGCATGCCGAAGCCGCTGGCGCGGTCCACGTAGCTGTCCACGGCCGTGCCGTAGTCGCGCGAGGTGGACTCGGCGTAGCCGTTGTTCTCGATCACGAAGAGCGCCGGCAGGTTCCACACCGCCGCGAGGTTCAGGCTCTCCAGGAAGGTGCCCTGGTTGGAGGCGCCGTCGCCCACGAAGCAGATGGCCACTTCGCCGCTCTTGCGGTACTTGGCCGCCAGCGCCGCGCCGCACACCAGCGGCGCGCCCGCGCCGAGGATGCCGTTGGCGCCCATCATCCCCTTGGAGAGGTCGGCGATGTGCATGGAGCCGCCCTTGCCGTTACAGGCGCCGCCCTTGCGTCCGTAGATCTCCTTCATCATCGCCACCACGTCCACGCCCTTGGCGATGCAGTGGCCGTGGCCGCGGTGGGTGCTGGCGATGCGGTCGCCGTCGCCCAGGTGGCTCATGATGCCCACCGCCGTGGCTTCCTCGCCGGCGTAAAGGTGCACGAAGCCGGGAATGTCGCCGCGGCCGAAGTCCACGTGCAGCCGCTCTTCGAACTCTCGAATGGTGCGCATGGTCCGGTAGCACTGCAGCAGCGCCTGCCGCTCCAGCGGGAAGGGGTTCACAGCCATGGTTCTTGCCTCCTGTGGAAGGTTGCTTAGGAAACGGTGTGCAGCAGCCCCTGCCGCGCCGCGAAGTGCAGGCTGCGGGGGATGTCCACCGTGGGGAAGGCGTTCACGCGCAGCGTCAGCCGCACGCGCTCGCCGGAATCGAAGGGGAGCTCGCGTTCGCCGTCCAGGGCCACGATGCCGCCGGCGTGGCGCACCTCGAAGGGCTCGTCCGGCGGCATGGCCGTCCAGCTGGAGATGGGCACGTCCAGCAGCATCCCCGGCGCGATGGGCGCGCGCAGGTCCAGCCGCTTGGCGTGTCCGTCGCCGGCGAGCTGCACGGCCAGGCCGCGCGGCTCGCGCCGGTCCACGGGCATGAGCAGCCCGCCGATGGCCGACAGGCCGATGGCCGTGGGGTCGGCGAAGGTCAAGTACGCCGCGGTGAGCTGGTCGGTCTTCCACACGGCGCGCGCGCCGATGCAGCGCTCGGTGGAGATGACGGCGTCCACCAGCGCGATGTCGCGGCGGCTGCCGTCGGGTCCGTCGATGCTGACCTCCAGCAGCTTGTTCCAGGCCAGCGCGTGCTCGGCCGGGATGCGGCCCGTGGCGTGCAGCGCCACGGCCATGGCCACCAGCGTGGGTTCGCGCAGCTCGGGGAAGGCGTTGTTGGTGCCGGTGGACAGGCCCGCGATGGGCACGTCCGCCACCTCGCGCACCACGGCGCGGTGCGTGCCGTCGCCACCCAGCACGATGAGGGCGCGCACGCCGCGCCGGCGCATGAGCCGCGCGGCGGTGAAGGTGTCTTCCACCGTGGACGTCACGTCCATGTCCAGGAACTCGACGGCGGGGAAAAGGTCCGCGTCCGGCCGCTCGCGCTGCAGGTGACGGTTGAGCAGCGCACGAATGCCGGCCTTGTCCGGCATCACCAGCACGCGGCCCACGCCCAGCGACTTCAGGGTGCTCATGAGCCGCAGCACGATGCTCACGCGCTCGGCGATCTGCAGGTTGCTGGCATTGGCGATCACGCGCCGGATGTCGCGGGCCGACACCGGGTTGGCAATGATCCCCACGCACACCTCATCGCTGTTCTGACTGGACCGCATCGACATTCGCCTGGACTCCGCAACACTGGCGGAGGGCTTAACCGCAAGGCCTATGCCATGTCCGGAAAACGGCCTGCCGGCGGGCGAAAACGGCCCATGGCGCCCTCGGCGGCGGGCGTGTCGCCGGGGCGGGGCGGCCGTGTGTCGCAGGGGAGGGCGGCGCGTGCGACACCTGTCGCATGGCGCTGCGACACCCGTGAGCCGTGCGTCGCAAGGGACTGCGTTCAAGTCGGGGTTATTGCTGTTTTCAGCCCGGCCCGCGCTGGCCATGATTCCAGCCCGGCGCCAGCCGCCATGCGGGCTTTACACGGCCCCGTGCACCAGCAGCACGACCGCAACGCAACGATCAGCGAAGCGGCCGGCACGAGGAGACAAGAACATGGCCGATGCCTTGATGACCCGCCACATCGACAACGTGATCGCCGTTGGCACGGGCGCCACGCGCGAACGCGCCGCGGCGGATTCGCTGTTCCACAAATCCTGGACGCGCTGCATGACGCAGCACGGGCTGGACCCGACGCGGCCCACGCCGGCGCGCATCCTGCCCTCCGCGGCGGTGCGCGAGCACCGCCAGCGCATGGAAGGCTTTCTTCGCGTGGCCCGCGCCGGCATGGAGGACATGTTCCACCGCGTCGCGGACCTGGGCTACATGCTGCTGCTCACCGACGCCGACGGCATCGCCGTGGACTACATCGGCAACCCCGCCACCGAGCCGCAGCTCAAGCGCGCGGGCCTGTACGTGGGCGCGGACTGGAACGAGGCGCACGCGGGCACCTGCGGCGTGGGCACCTGCCTGATGGAGCGCACCACCATCACCTGCCACCGCGAGGAGCACTTCGACGCCACGCACATCGGCCTGACCTGCACCTCCTCGCCGCTGTACGCGCCGGACGGGGCGCTGCTGGGCGTGCTGGACGTCTCGGCCCTGTCCTCGCCGTCGGGGCGCGACAGCCAGCACCTGGTGTGGCACCTCACGACCATGTACGCGCAGATGATCGAGGACGCCAATTTCCTGCGCGCCTTCGGCGACCGCTGGATCCTGCGCCTGGGGCGCGTGCGCGGGCTGGTGGAGGTCTCCGGCGAGCTGATGCTGGCCTTCGACGAGGACGGCCTCATCGTGGGCGCCAACACCGGCGCGCGGCGGCAGTTCTGGCAGACGCTGGGCGGCGACCGCGACGCCGGCGGCCTGGTCGGCACGCCGCTGACCGATCTGCTGGACATCAGCCCCTCGGCGCTGTGGAGCCTGGCGCGCGGCCATGCCGCGCCGGAGGTGGCCACGCGCTTCCCGCACCACGGCCAGCGCTACTTCCCCAGCGTCGTGCCGCCGCGCACCCGCGCGGGCTCGGTGCTGCGCATGCCGCCGCCGGCCACCGTGATGGCCGAGGCGGCGCCGCCCCGCAGCGCGCTGCAGCGCCTGGCCGGGGACGACCCGGCCATGCAGCAGCTCATCCACCAGGCCGGCCGCCTGGTGGACAGCGGCGTGACGCTGCTCGTCCAGGGCGAGACCGGCGCGGGCAAGGAGGTGCTGGCCAAGGCGCTGCACGAGCACAGCAGCCGCGCGCGCAAACCGTTCGTGGCGGTGAACTGCGCCTCCATCCCCGAGTCGCTGATCGAGAGCGAGCTGTTCGGCTACACGCCGGGCAGCTTCACCGGCGGGCGCAGCAAGGGCATGAAGGGGCTGATCGCGCAGTCCGACGGCGGCACGCTGTTCCTGGACGAGATCGGCGACATGCCGCTGCACCTGCAGACGCGCTTCCTGCGCGTGCTGTCGGAGTCGGAAGTGCTGCCCCTGGGCGCGGACAAGCCCGTGCCGGTGACGCTCAACGTCATCGCCGCCACGCACCGCGACCTGCGCGGCGCCATCGAGCGCGGCAGCTTCCGCGAGGACTTGTACTACCGGCTGAGCGGCGCCGTGCTGCGGCTGCCGCCGCTGCGCGAGCGCCGCGACGTGCGCTACCTGGTCGAAACGGTGTTCGCCGAGGAGGCGCAGCGCCTGCACTTCGCCGGCGCCAGCCTCACGGACGCGGCGCTGCGCCTGCTGCTGGCCCACCGCTGGCCGGGCAACGTGCGCGAGCTGCGCAACGCGCTGCGCTATGCGCTGGCGCTGGCGGGCGGGCAGCCGGTCACGCCCGCGGAGCTGCCGGCCGAGATGGCCCAGGGTGCGGCGCAGGCCCTGCCGGTGCCAGCGGCACCCGTGGCGCCGGTGGCCTTGCCGGTCCCCTTCGGCGCGACGGCCGCCTTGCCGGCGCCCGCTGGCGAGGAGGCGCCGCAGGCCGACGCCCTGGCCGACGACGCCCACGCCCGCGAGCTGCTGCAGGTGCTGCGCCGGCACAAGTGGAGCATCACCGCCAGCGCGCAGGCCTTGAACGTGTGCCGCGCCACCATCTACCGGCAGATGAAGCGCTACGGCATCACGCCGCCCAACCAGCTCTGAGCCCCCCGCGTCTCCCCCACGCGAGTGACACCGTCCGGCCGGGCCCTGCGCCCGGCCGGCGCCGTTTTGCGGCACACGCCTTGCGCGACGCCCGGCGTCTCCCCCGTGCGAGCCAGCTCCTTGTGAAGATGGCAAACATATTGCGATCCCACACAATGTTTTTCAGCTTGCCAACGTTTCGTGTCGGAGTTTGAAAATAAATTCCGGTGCCATAAACGAAGGCTTGCAGCGTATTTGCCATTTTCGATTGGGGGACGATATGCAATGTGTCAGCGAGTCCTCCTGGATTCCAAGAGCGGCGGAAATCCAGGAAGTGAAAATCGAATGCCTGGTTTCGCGTCGAATTCTGCTGGTGGACGACCATGAATTGATTCGCTGCGGCTTGCGCTCGCTGTATGCGGAAATCGACGGCGTGCCGGTCGCCTGGCTGGAGGCGGCGTCGCTGGAGGAGGCGCTGGAGGTGTACGCCCGCCACGAGCCGGTGGACGCCGTGCTGCTGGACCTCAACCTCCACGACAGCAAGGGGCTGCAGGGCCTGCGCCGCTTCGTGCAGTGCCATCCCGAGGCGCGCGTGGCGGTGTTCAGCGGCACGCAGGACGAGTTCGTGGTCCGCCAGGCGCGCGCGCTGGGCGCGGTGGCCTACCTGCACAAGGGCGCGGTGATGCAAGACATGCGCCGCACCCTGGGCGCGCTGCTGCAAACCCGCTCCGACAAACGCGAGGGGGCGGTTTGCGCGGCGGGCGCACTGTTCCCGAAATTCACCGGCTCCACGCTTTATGAGCGGGTTTCCGAGCTGGGCCCCCGGCATCTGGAAATTCTGGAGCTGGTTTTGTCCGGTTGCGCGAACCAGGAAATCAGCCAGTGCATGTCGCTGTCCCTGGGGACGGTCAAAAATTATGTTTCGGCGCTGTTGCTGGCGCTGGACGTGAAATCCCGGTCGCATTTGATCAGCCTGTTTCGCTGAGGCGCGGCATGGGTCCGCTGCCTGGTGTGACGGTGGTGTCGCGGGCTGCTTCCGGCGCACCGGCCATGCCGCCACCCGGCGGCGTGCCCGCGCCGCCGCCGGGCGGGCGCGGCGTGTACGTGGCCGTGAACGGCCATGGCACGCCGGACGAGGCGCCGCGCCAGCCCTGGCCGGAGCGCCGCACGCGGCAGCGGCGGCTGTACGACCTGGCGGTGGCCGACATACGCCAGGGTGCCGCGGGCGTGGTGCTGGCGGTGCTGTGCGCGCTGGGGGCGGCGCTGTCGGTTGCGCCGGCGGGCAGCGGCGCGCCGCTGTGGGCCGCGTGCACCGCCGCGCTGTGGGTGGCTTGGGCCGTGCGGCCCGTGTGGTTCGTGGGCCCCGCGCTGCCGCGCCGCGGCTCCTTGCGCAACTTCGTGCTGCTCACGGCGCTGTGCCTGCTGATGTTGGGCGCCATGGCCTGGCTGCCGGGGCCGCGCGGCCTGCTTTGGGCGGTGCTGGGCCTGGTGGCGCTGGCCGTGGCGGCGGCGCTGGCGCCGCTGGGGGCCGCGGCGCTGCTGTCCCTGCTGCTGCCGGGCTGCGTGGCGCTGGCGCATTGGCAGCAGGGGGCGGGCGGGATGGGCGACGCCTTCACGTCGCTTGGGCTGCTGTTGCTGCCTTGCGTGGTGCTGGCGGGGTGGGCCACGCGGCGGCAAGCCCGCTGGCGCAGCCGGGCCCTGGCCTGGCTGGAGCGCGAGGAGGCGCTGCGGCTGCTGGCCGCGCAGCGCGACCGGGCCGTGCGCGCCGACGGCGACAAGACCCGCTTCCTGGCCAATGCCAGCCACGACCTGCGCCAGCCCGTGCACGCGCTGGGCCTGTTCGCCGCCACGCTGGAGCAGCGCCTGGGCGGCAGCGACCACGAGCCCTACGTGCGCAACCTGCTGCGCGCCGTGGACGGGCTGGACCGCGCCTTCAACGTGCTGCTGGACGTCTCGCGGCTGGACGCCGGCACCGTGCAGCCCAAGGCGCAGCCCGTGGCGCTGCGCGACGTGTTCCAGCGCCTGTACGTGCAGTTCAGCGGGCGCGCCGAGCTGGCGGGCCTGAACCTGCGCTTCGCGCCGGGGGGCAAGTGGGTGAGCAGCGACCCGCAACTGCTGGAGCGGCTGCTGGCCAACCTCGTGCAGAACGCGCTTAAGTACACCGAGCGCGGCGGCGTGGTGGTGGTGGCGCGCAGCGCCGGGCGGCACGTCCACGTGGAGGTGTGGGACACCGGCATGGGCATGGCCGCGGCCGAGCTGCCGCGGGTGTTCGACGAGTTCTACCAGGTGGGCCACGGCGGCGCGCGCACGCGCTCGCGCGGGCTGGGCATGGGGCTGTCCATCGTCAAGCGGCTGGCGCAGCTGCTGGGCCACGGGCTGACCGTGGCGTCGCTGCCGGGGCGCGGCACGGTGTTTCGCCTGAGCGTGCCGCGGACCGGGCCTTGCCCGGCGGCCGAGGTGCCGGCGCCGCCGCTGGTGGCACGCGTGCCGGCCGCGCGCATGGTGATGGTCATCGAGGACGAGGAGGCCATACGCGAAGCCCTGGGCGGGCTGCTGCGCGAATGGGGGCACGAGGCCGTGGTCGCCGCCTCGGCGCAGGAGGCCGCGCAGGCGCAGCGCGCCCTGGCGCGGGCGCCGGACCTCATCGTCTCCGACCTGCACCTGGGCGAGGGCCCGGACGGCATCGCCGCCATCGCCGCCGTGCGCCGGCACTGGGGCCTGGAGGTGCCGGCCGTGCTGGTCACGGGCGACACCACCCCGCCGGAGCTGCGCCGCGTCTCGGAAAGCGGGCTGGAAGTGATGGTCAAGCCGGTGGCCGCGGGCCGGCTGCGCAACCTGCTGCAGCGGCTTGCGGGCTGAGCCGCTCGGCGGGCCGGCCGCGCCCCGGCCCCAGGCGGCTGCGGCCGTACCGGGCGGCCCGGGTGCGGTAAGCGTCACTAATTCTCGGACTTCCGCCTGGGCAGCGCTTAAAACGGCCTGCGCGCGAGCCGAATACGTGATGTCTTTACTTTGATCAAGGACGGCGCGCGGGCCCTTCAGCAGCGCGGCGTTCGCCGCCCCGCCGTTGTCCTCCCCGCCGGAAAAGATCCTCATCGTTGATGACGACCCCGTGATGCTGCGCGCGCTGGGCCGCATCCTGGCCGACCATGCGGGCCGCTGCTTCGCCACGTCCGGCGCGGACGCGCTGCAGCGCGCGCTGGCCGAGCCGCCGGACCTGCTGCTGCTGGACGCGGAGCTGCCCGGCCTCAGCGGCTTCGAGGTGTGCCGCACGCTCAAGCGGGATGCGCGCTTTGCGCAGGTGCCCGTCATCTTCATCACCAGCCACGGCGACGAGCGCACCGAGGCCCGGGTGTTCGAGCTGGGCGCGGCCGATTTCATCGCCAAGCCCGTGAGCCCGCTGGTGCTGCGCGCGCGCGTGGCCACGCAGCTGCGGCTGCGCCGCATGACGCTGGAGCTGGAGCGGCTGGCGCGCACGGACGCGCTCACGGGCCTGGCCAACCGCCGCGTGTTCGACGAGCGGCTGTCCGCCGAATGCCAGCGCGCGCTGCGCGGCGGCCGGCCGCTGGCGCTGCTGCTGCTCGATGTGGACCACTTCAAGGCCTACAACGACTGCCACGGCCACCCCGCGGGCGACGCCTGCCTGCGCGAGGTGGCGTCCGCGCTGCGCTTGGGCGGGTTGCGCCCGGACGACGTGGTGGCCCGCTACGGCGGCGAGGAGTTCGCGCTGCTGCTGCCCGAGACCGACGCGGCCGGGGCGGCCGCCGTGGCGGCGCGGGTGATGCAGGTGCTGCGCCATCGCGCGCTGCCGCATGCGGGCTCGGCCGTGGCGCCGCACGTGACGGCCAGCGTGGGCGTGGCCGTCGTTCCGGCCCGCGCGGCCGGGCTGGTGTTGCCGCAGGTCGACCAGGCGCTGCTGTCCCAGGCCGACCAGGCGCTGTACGCCGCCAAGGCCGCCGGGCGCGACCAGGCCTGGTGCTTCGACGCCGCGCTGGGCCTGGCGCAGCCGCTGTTGCCGCCGGCGCTGCCGGGGGCCGCGACAGCGGCTGCGGCTGCGGCCGCGCTGTTCTGACCCTTCTTCTCATGCAAGCCCTTCCTCCCGGGCCGCGCGGCGGCTCCCAGGCCCGTCCGCTGTCGCATTGGGCCGCCGGCATGCTGGTGGGCACGGTGCTGGTGACGGCGCTGGTGCTGGGCCTGGTGATGGAGCGCTTCGTGCGCCACCACGAGGTGAAGCAGTCGCGCCAGGCGCTGGCGCAGGTGGCCTGGCAGTTGCGCGACGAGCTGGAGCGCGGCATGGCCGAGCGCTACGACGAGGTCCGCTCCATGGCCGCGTCGCGCCAGCTCCATGCGCTGGACCACCCCGAGCAGCTTCGCGAGGCGCTGCAGGCGGTCAAGGACAAGTCGCCGCTGAGCACCTGGGTGGGCGTGGCCGATGCCCAAGGGCAGGTGCTGGCCGCCGCGGACGGGCTGCTCGAAGGCCGCAGCGCCGCCCAGCGTCCCTGGTTCAAGCGCGCGGTGCAGGGCGTGCCCTACGTGGGCGACGTGCACCCGGCCGCGCTGCTGGCCGGGGTGCTGCCCGCCAGCGCCGAGCCCTGGCGCTTCGTGGACATGTCCGCGCCCATCGTGGAGGGCGGGCGGGTGCAGGGCGTGCTGGCGGTGCATCTGAGCTGGGAGTGGGCGCGCGCGCTCAGCCGCGGGCTGCTGTCGCCGGAGCTGGCCGCGCGCGGCGTGGAGGTGCGCATCGCCCGCGCCGACGGCGAAGTGCTGGTCGGCCCGCCGGGCGACGCCGACGCGAGGCTGGACCTGCCCGCGCTGCAGCGCGCCGCGGTGGCCGACCCCGGCTGGTTTGCCGCCGGCAGCGGCGGCCTGGTCGCGGTGGAGCCCACCCGGGCGCGCGACCGCTATCCCGGCCTGGGCTGGGTGGTGGTGGTGCGCCAGCCCATGGACGCGGCGCTGGCCGCCTACGGCACGCTGCGGCTGCAACTGGTGCTGGCCACGCTGGCCATCGCGCTGGCGCTAGGCCTGCTCACGCCCGCGCTGGCCAGGCGGCTGGCCGGGCCGCTGCGCCAGATCACGGGCGCGCTGGCACAGGCCGCGCCCGGCGCGCTGCGCCTGCGCGGCGCGGCCTACCGCGAAGCGCACGAGCTGGCCGACACGCTGCAGGCCCTGCGCGGGCGCGACGCGCAGCAGGCCGCCGAGCTGCGCGGGCTCAACGCCTCGCTGGAGGAGCGCGTGGCCGAGCGCACGGCCGAGCTGGAGCGCGCGCGGCGCGACCTGCGCAACATCATCAACGCGCTGCCTTCGGCCATCTGCCACTGGGACGCCGGGCTGCTGAACCGCTTCTCCAACGAGGCCTACCGCGACTGGTTCGGCGTGGACCCGCTGACGGTGACGGGCTGGCATTTCAGCGCCGTGTTCGGCAAGGAGGCTTTCGAGCGCAACCGCCTGCACCTGGAGGCGGCCCTGCGCGGCGAGCGCGGGACGGTGGAGCGCACCTTCCTGCGGCCGGACGGCCGCGGCGAGCGCCATGCGCTCATGCACTTCATTCCTGACCAGTCCGGCGGCGGCCCGGCGTCCGGCCTCTACATCGTGCTGCACGACGTGACGGAGATCGTCCAGAGCCGCCGCGCGCTGGACGCGAAGCGGCAGCGGCTGCAGGACATCCTGCGCGACACCAACGTGGGCACCTGGGAGTGGCACGTGCCCACGGGCGAGCTGCGCATCGACGAGCGCTGGGCCTCGCTGCTGGGCCACACCGCCGCCGAGCTGCGCCCCGCCACCGTGCAGACCTGGGAGGCGCTCACGCATCCGCAGGACGTGGCCGAGGCCTACCGGCTGCTGCAGGCGCATTTCGCCGGCGAGACCGAGGTCTACGATGTCGAGCTGCGCATGCGCCACCGCGAGGGCCACTGGGTGTGGCTGCATTCCACCGCCCGCGTGGCCAGCCGCGGCGCGGACGGTGCGCCGCAGTGGGTGCACGGCATCCACCAGGACGTCACGCGCGCCAAGGCCACCCAGCAGCAGCTCGCCGCCAACCAGGCGTTCCTGGAGCGCATCGGCCGGGTATCGGGCGTGGGCGGCTGGCAACTGGACCTGCGCAGCGGCGCCGTGGAGTGGAGCGCGCAACTGTGCCGCGTCGTGGGTGCGGGCCCGGAGTCCATGGCCACGCTGGAGCAGGTGCTGGACTTCTACCCCGGGCCGGGGCGCGAGCAGCTGCGCGAGGCCGTGCGCGCGGCCGCCGAGGAGGGCCGGGGCTACGACCTGGAGCTGCCTTTCCGCACGGCCGACGGGCGCGACGTCTGGGTGCGCACGGTGGGCGAGCCCGACCGCGACCCGTCGGACCCGGGCGGCCCCCCGGTGCGGCTGACGGGCACGTTCCAGGACGTCAGCGAACGCCACGCCGTCGCCTCGGCGCTGCGCGAGGCCAAGCGCGCGGCGGAGTCCGCCAACGCGGCCAAGAGCGAGTTCCTGGCCAACATGAGCCACGAGATCCGCACGCCGCTCAATGCCGTGATCGGCCTGTCCTACCTGCTGGAGCAGTCGCGCCTGGACGGCGAGCAGCGCGACGCCGTCGCCAAGATCCAGGTGGCCAGCCGCACGCTGCTGGGCGTGGTCAACGACGTGCTGGACCTGGCCAAGATCGAGGCGCGGCAGATGGAGCTGGAGCTGCGCAGCTTCGACCTGCGCGCGCTGCTGCAGGACCTGCGCGACCTGTTCTCGCCGCAGGCGCACGCCAAGGGCCTGCGCCTGGCGGTGGACGACCCCGCCGACGCACCGGACCTGCTGGTGGGCGACGACACGCGGCTGCGCCAGGTGCTGGTCAACCTGCTGTCCAACGCCCTGAAATTCACCGAGAGCGGCGAAGTGGCGCTGCAGGTGCGCGCCGAGCCGCTGGACGATGCCCGCGTGCGGCTGCACCTGGCCGTGCAGGACAGCGGTGCCGGCATGGCGCCGGCGCTGCTGCAGCGCCTGTTCACGCCCTTCACGCAGGCCGACGCCGGCACCACGCGGCGCTTCGGCGGCACGGGGCTGGGCTTGTCCATCGTCCGCCGGCTGGTGAACCTGATGGGGGGCGACGTGTCGGTGCGCAGCGAGGTGGGCCGCGGCAGCCGCTTCGACGTCACCCTGGAGCTGGGCCTGTCCCGCCGCCCGGGTGAGGCCGGCAGCGCGCTGCAGGTGCTGGTGGCCGGCGGCGACGCCGCGCGCCGCACGGCGCTGGGCGATCTGTGCCGCCGCCTGGGCTGGCGGGCGCAGGCGTCCGCGCTGAAGGAGGCGCCGGCCCAGCTCCAGCCCACCGGCGCGCAGGCCGGTACGGCGGGCGAGGCCCAAGCCGCGGCCCCGGACGTGCTGCTGCTGGACGCCACGGCCGGCGAGGCCGGCGGGCTGCTGGCGCAGGCGCTGGCCGCGCACCGCGTCACGGGCCGGCCGGTGGTGCTGCTCACCGCAGCCGCGGGCGCCGACGAAGCGCCGGACGGCGACGACGTTGCGCTGCTGCCGCATGGCCGGCTGGCCTGGCCGGCGAGCACGTCCAGCCTGTTCAGTGCCGTGGCGCAGGCCCTGGCCCGGCACGGCGCGGCCCCGGACCACGCCGTGCCGGGCCAGCAGCCGCTGCCCGTGGGCTGCCGCGCGCTGCCCGGCGTGCGCGTGCTGGTGGTGGACGACAGCGGCATCAACCGCGAGGTGGCGCAGCGCATCCTGGCGCTGCAGGGCGCGCTGGTGAGCACCTGCAACGACGGCGCGCAGGCGCTGGAGCGGCTGCGCCGGGACGCGGCGGTGTACGACCTGGTGCTGATGGACGTGCAGATGCCGGTGATGGACGGGCTGGAGGCTACGCGCCGCATCCGCGGCGAGCTGGGCCTGACGCGGCTGCCCGTGCTGGCGCTGAGCGCCGGTGCCCTGGTGAGCGAGCGCGCCAACGCCCGCGCCGCGGGCATGGACGACTTCCTGAGCAAGCCGCTGGACCCGCGCACGCTGGTGAGCAGCATCCGCTGGCACGTGGAAAAGGCGCAGGGGCAGCCGCTGCCCTACGAGTCCAGCGTGACGGCGGCAGTGGCCGCCGCGCCGGCCGAGCCGCCGGCGCCGGACTGGCCCGTGGTGGCCGGCGTGGACACGGCCGCCGTGTCGCGTCGCCTGGGCGGCGATTTCAAACTGTTCAAGGAGCTGCTGGCGCGGCTGCTGCAGACGCTGGCGGAGCTGGAGGACGAAGCTGCCGCGCTGCGGCTGCTGGCCGAGGACGCGCCAGGGCTGGCCGCCCGCATGCACCGCCTGCGCGGCAGCGCGTCCATGCTGGGCCTGACCCGGCTGCAGGAAACGGCGCACGCGCTGGAGCTTGGGCTCAAGGGGGGCGGTTTATCGGCGGCTGACGCCCAGAATCTCTGCGTTTGCCTGTCTCGCCAGATTGTTGAATATCGCGTGGCCGCGCGGGCGGTATTGGAGCCGCCCGTGGTGGAACTGCCCATGGCGGTTGACGCGCCGCTGGACGGGGCCGCGATCGATGAATTCGTGAGCTTGCTGGAGAGCCAGAGTTTTGAAGCGGAAGAGATGTTCGGGAAAATGGCTTCCCAATTGAGAGCGATTTTGAATGAAGAAGAATTTCAAATATTGAGTGAGGCTGTGGAAGGCTTGGATTTTGCCAAGGCTGGGAAAATACTGGCAACGTCGGTTCGATTTAAAAGGTAATTGATAATTATCTGAGCATGCGGACGGATGGAAGGCTTTGTTGTAAAAAAATTGATTTTGATGAAAAGCAGGCTGGGTCGTTGTGTTGGTTCTTGGTGTGCCGCGGAAAAAGTCATCATTTTGTTTTTTGGGTTATGTCTGGGATAATTTCTTGCGGCGAGGTATTTTTCATTTTTTGCCTCCCCCTGAATACTCCCGCCCGCGCCAGCACCATCGTCGTCGCCGGCGCCGTGATTGCCAGCACCACGATGATCAGCCACACGTGCAAATCCAGCCCTTCCTTGCGCGCTGAAAAGAAAATGATGGACGCCAGCGTCACTGTCCAGGCGCCCAGGGTGGAGGCCAGGGCCGGCGCGTGCATGCGAAGGAAAAAGTCCGGCAGCCGCCACAAGCCCAGTGCCGCCGCCAGCACCACCACGCCGCTGAGTACCAGCAGCACGGCGACGACGATTTCACTCCAGGGCGCACCGCTCATTCGATCACCTCGCCGCGCAGCAGGAATTTCGCCAAGGCCACCGAGCTGACGAAACCGAACAGCACCATCAAAAAGGCCGCCTCGAAATACATGCTGCTGTCGTAACGTATGGCCAGCACCAGCATGGTCAGCATGCCCACCACGTACATGAAATCCAGGGCCAAAACCCGGTCCTGCGCGGCCGGGCCGCGGGCCAGGCGCATCAGCGCGATGCCCATGGACGCCGCGTACAAAATCAAGGTCAGGCCTATCGCCAGGGACAACATATCGCTCACTCGAATATCTCCTTGAGCGGCCTTTCGTAGCGCCGCTTGAAATGGGCGATGAAATCGGCCTCGTCGCCTTCCAGGTCGAACACGTGCAGCAGCAGCGTGCTGCGGTCCGGCGCCAGCTCGGACCAGATGGTCCCCGGGATCACCGCCGTGATCACCGCCAGCGCCGCCAGCGCGTGCGCGCTGCGCAGCTCCAGCGGCACGCGCACGAAGGTGCCGCGCGGCGGGCGGCGGTGGGCGCGCAGCACGCCCGCGCCCACCTGCAGCGCGGAGGCAATGACTTCCGCGCCCACCACCAGCACCAGCCGCGCCAGCCGCAGCGGGTGCCGCACCGGGCCCGTGGGCGGGCGCAGCGGGCCGATCAGCTTGGGGATGAGCACCGCCAGCAGCGCGCCCAGAAGCACTTGTCCCGGGGACAGCGCCTGCTGCAGCAGCAGCCACAGCGCCAGCAGCGCGGCCGACAGCAGCGGGGCGGGCAGCCAGCGCTTCATGGCGCGGTCTCCCCGGCCGCGGCGGGCGAGGGCGGCGGCACGGGCTGCGCGCGCAGCACGGCGTCCATGTAGGGGCCGGGACGGTGCAGCGCCTCGGCCGTGGCGCGGGTGTAGCGCAGCGCGTCCTCGCCGCGCACCACCAGCAGCGCGCAGGCCGCCAGCAGCAGGCCCACGGGCAGCGTCTCCACCACACGCAGCCGCGCGGGCTCGCCTTGCAGCGTCCAGAAGCAGCGCATGCCCACGCGCAGCAGCGCCGTCGCCGCCGCCAGGCCGGAAAGGATCAGGAGCGCGAACAGCGTCCAGGCGGCCCAACCCTGCACGTAGAGCAGGGTGCTGAGCATCGCCACCTTGCCCACGAAGCCGGAGAGCGGCGGCAGGCCGGCGATGACCAGGGCGCACAGCGTGAAGCCGACACCCAGAAAGGCCAGGGCCGCGGGGATGGCGCGGCCGATGAGCACCTGCTCCTCGTCGTCCAGGTTCACGCCCACGGGCGGCCGCTGCTCGGCATCGGTGAAGGTGGGCAGCACGCGGCGCGGGTCGTCCAGGCGCGGCGTGTCCACCTCCATCCGGCGGGCGCGCTCCAGCAGCTCCACCAGCAGGAACAGTGCACAGCCCGCCAGCGTGGAGCTGGCCATGTAGTAGAGGGCGCCGCCGCTCAGGGCCGGCTCGTTGAAGCCCAGCGCGGCGATGAGCGTGCCGGAGGAGGTGATGACGCTGTAGCCCGCCAGCCGCGCCAAGTGCTGCGAGGCCAGCATGGCCACCGAGCCGAAGGCCAGCGTCACCAGCCCGCCCCACACCAGCGCCGCGCTGCCGAAGAGGGCCGACTCGCCCGCGCCCGGGGCGAAGCACAGCGTCCACAGCCGCAGCAGCGCGTACACGCCCACCTTGGTCAGGATCACGAACAGCCCCGCCACCGGCGTGCTCGCCGCCGCGTAGGCCGGCGGCAGCCAGAAGTTCAGCGGCCACAGCGCCGCCTTGGCGAGAAAAGCCACCGCCAGGATGGCTGCGCCCGCGTGCAGCAGCCCCCGGTCGCCCGCGGGTACCTCGCGCAGTTTCAAGGCCAGGTCGGCCATGTTCAGCGTGCCGGCCACGCCGTAGAGCACGGCCACGCCGATGAGGAACAGCAGCGAGGCCAGCAGGTTCACCGCCACGTAGTGCAGCCCCGCGCGCACCCGTTGCCGCCCGCCGCCGTGCAGCAGCAGCCCGTAGCTGGCGGCCAGCAGCACCTCGAAGAACACGAAGAGGTTGAACAGGTCGCCGGTGAGGAAGGCGCCGTTCAGCCCCATGAGCTGCAGTTGGAACAGCACGTGGAAATACACGCCCGCCAGGTGCCAGCGCGCAATGGCGAACAGCAGCGAGGCCAGCGCCACGCCGCCGGCCAGCACCAGCATCAGCGCCGAGAGCCGGTCGGCCACCAGCGCGATGCCCAGCGGCACTTGCCAGTTGCCCGGCAGGTACACGGCCAGGGCGCCCGCGGCGCCGGCCTGCGCAGTGTCGGCCGCGCCCGCTGCCGTGCCGGCTTGCGCCACCGCGGCCACCTGCGCCAGCAGCAGCAGCGCCACCTGCAGGTTCACCGAGGTGGAGGCCAGGTTGAGCAGCGCCTGCGCGCCGCGGCGCCGCGTGCCGGCCAGCAGCATCACGGCGGCCGTGGCCAGCGGCAGCAGCACGGGCAGCACCACCAGGTGCTGCGGGGCGAGCGCGAAGCCCAGGGCGTCCGGGGTCATGGCGCGCCTCCGCGGGGCGTGCGGCCGGGCGGGGCGGCGCGCTCGTCCGGCTCCTCGCCGTCCACGTGGTCGTTGCCGGACAAGCCGCGCAGCGCCAGCAGCACCACCAGGAACAGCGCCGTGGTGGCGAAGCCGATGACGATGGCCGTGAGCACCAGCGACTGCGGCAGCGGGTCGCTGTAGTGCTCCAGGTCGGCCGGCAGCCCCGGCTTGACGATGGGCTCCTTGTCCACCGCCAGGCTGCCCACGCTGAAGATGAAGAAGTTCACCGCGTAGGACAGCAGCGACAGGCCCATGAGCACCTGAAAGGTCCGGGGCCGCAGGATCAGCCACACCCCCGCGCCGCTGAGCACGCCGATGGCGATGGAGACGATGGCTTCCATCAGCGCACCTCCTGCATGTCCGGGACGGACGCGCCCGGCGCGCCGTCCGCCTCCTCCGGCCGCCGCCGCGCGCGCAGCGACTGGTGCGCGATGGCCGTGAGCAGCAGCAGCGTGGAGCCCACCACCACGGCGAACACGCCCAGGTCGAAGAAGGTGGCGCTGGGCAGGTGCACTTCGCCCAGCAGCGGCAAGTTGAAATGGGCGGTGTGCGTGGTCAGGAAGGGGTAGCCCACGGCCAGCGCCCCGAGCCCGGTGAGCAGCGCCAGCAGCAGCCCGGTGGCGATCCAGCGCGGCGGGCGCAGCCGCAGCCGGTCTTCCACCCAGCGCGTGCCGCCCACCATGTACTGGGCGATCACGGCGATGGCCACCACCAGCCCCGCCACGAAGCCGCCGCCGGGCTCGTTGTGCCCGCGCAGGAAGAGGTGGGCCGCGAACATCAGCGCCACCGGCAGCAGCAGCCGCACCAGCACGGCGGGCACCTCCAGGTAGTGCTGCGCCGCCTCGCCGGGGGTGGCGCGGTGGGCCAGGTCGCTGTGCGCGCGGCGGGTGGCGGCCTGCTGCTGCGGCGGGCGGTGCTGCACCTCGCCCGGCGGGCGAAAGCGCCGCAGCAGCGCAAACACGGTCAGGCCCACCACGGCCAGCACGGTGATCTCGCCCAGGGTGTCGAAGGCGCGGAAGTCCACCAGCATGACGTTGACGACGTTGGTGCCGCCGCCTTCCGGCAGCGCGCGCACCAGGAAGCCCGGCGCGATGCTCAGCGGCGCCGTGCGCGTGAGCAGCGCGTAGGACAGCGTGGCCAGCCCCGCGCCCACCAGCAGCGACAGCGCCAGGTCGCGCCGGCGCCGCCGCCGCGCGCTGCGCAGCAGGTGGCGTGATTCCTCCTCGCGCGCCACGCGCCGCGGCAGCCAGCGCAGGCCGAGCAGGAAGAGCACCAGCGTCACCACCTCCACGGCGAGCTGCGTGAGCGCCAGGTCCGGCGCCGAGAACCACGCGAAGCTGATGCACAGCGCCAGGCCGACCACGCCCAACAGCGTCAGCGCCGCCAGCCGGTGCAGCCGCGCCAGCACGGCCGCGCCCACGGCGGCGCTGCCGCCCAGCACCCACAGCAGCGCGAATTCCGGCGTGGCCGGCACGCGCGGGCGGTGTCCCCACTCCAGCGGGACGATCAGGGCCGAGCCCAGCCCCGCCGCCGCGGCGATGGCCACCATGCACATGAGCTGCGGCTGCAGCCGCCGCGTGCCCGCCAGGCGCCGCGCACGCCAGGCCGTGGCCGTCACGCCGGCCAGCAGCCGCTCGAAGAGGCGCTTGCCGTCGGCCGGCAGCAGCGGCACGTGCAGGGCCAGGCGGCGCTTGAAGGCGCCGGCCCAGCGCCCGTACACGGCCACGCCCACTGCCAGCGCCACCAGGCTCATGAGCAGCGGCGCGTTGACGCCGTGCCACAGCGACAGGCTGTAGTCCGGCAGCGTGCCGCCCACTACCGGGCGCGCGGCGGTGGCCAGCATGGGGCCGATGGAGAGGGCCGGCAGCGTGCCCACCACCACGCAGGCCAGCACCAGCAGCTCCACGGGCACGCGCATCCAGCGCGCGGGCTCGTGCGGCTCGCGCGGCAGATGGCGCGGCGGCGGGCCGAAGAACACGTCGTGCCCAAAGCGCAGCGAATACACCACGGCGAAGACGCCGGCCAGCGTGGCGGCGGCCGGCAGCAGCACTTCCATCACCGGGTGCGCCGAGACGAACACCGTCTCGGCAAAGAACATCTCCTTGGACAGGAAGCCGTTGAGCAGCGGCACGCCGGCCATGGCGGCGCAGGCGACGATGGCCAGCGTCCCCGTGTAGGGCATGTGGCGGAAGAGGCCGTCGAGCCGGCGCATGTCGCGCGTGCCGGTCTCGTGGTCGATGATGCCCACCGACATGAACAGCGACGCCTTGAAAGTGGCGTGGTTCATCATGTGGAACACCGCCGCCACGGCCGCCACCGGGCTGTTCAAGCCCAGCAGCAGCGTGATCAGGCCCAGGTGGCTGAGGGTCGAGTAGGCCAGCAGCCCCTTGAGGTCGTTCTGGAACATCGCGGCCCAAGCGCCCAGCAGCAGCGTGGCCAGGCCCGCGCCGCCCACGGCCCAGAACCAGGCGTCCGTGCCGGCCAGCGCCGGCCACAGCCGCGCCAGCAGGAAGACGCCCGCCTTCACCATGGTGGCCGAGTGCAGGTAGGCCGACACCGGCGTGGGCGCCGCCATGGCGTGCGGCAGCCAGAAGTGGAAGGGGAACTGCGCGCTCTTGGTCAGCGCCCCCAGCAGCACCAGCGCCAGCGTCAGCGGGTACAGCGGGTGGGCGCGTATGCGCTCGCCCTCGGCCAGCACCGTCTGCAGCTCCAGGCTGCCGGCGATGTGGCCCAGCAGCAGCACGCCGGCCAGCAGCGCCAGGCCGCCGGTGGCCGTGACGGTGAAAGCCATGCGCGCGCCGCGCCGCGCGTCCTTGCGGTGGTACCAGTAGCCGATGAGCAGGAAGGAAAAGACGCTGGTCAGCTCCCAGAACACCACGAGCTGCACCAGGTTCCCCGACACCACCACGCCCAGCATCGCGCCCATGAAGCCCAGCAGCAGCGAATAGAAGCGCGCGGCCGGGTCCTCGGGGGAGAGGTAGTAGCGGGCGTAGACGATGACCAGCAGCCCCATGCCGCTGACCAGCATGGCGAACATCCAGGCAAAGCCGTCCAGCCGGACGATCAGGTCCACGCCCAGGCCCGGCAGCCAGGCCAGGCGTTCGATGAGCACGCCGCCGTCGTTCACCTGCGGGTACAGCAGCGCCAGCGGCACGGCCACGGCCAGCGCCACGGCCGCCGCCCACAGGGATTCGAGATTGCGCGCGCTGGTCGGCAGCAGCGCGGCGACCGCGCTGCCCAGGAAGGGGAGCCACAGGAGCAGGAACAGCGACATCGGCACGGGCCGCCGCGGCGGCCGGACGGATTGCGGGTGCCGCTTGGGATCAAACGGGATGCCCGGGGCGGCACCGGGCTGCCCCGGAAAACACACAGCCCGCCGCGCAGGGGGCTGCGGGGCGGGCTGTGCCTGATCACTGTCCCACCGGGACCGGCCGGGGGCGCCGGCCCTGCCTGGTACCGGACAAATTTACCGATGGGGCTGCAGCGGCAAACAGCGCCCGGGCCGCGGCGCTGTTCCCGGGGCCGTCAGCTCAGAAGCTGGTCCATTCCTCGCTGTCGGCCTGGGCGACAGCCCGCCCGCGGGATGCCGGCACGACCTCGCTGGCGGCGCTGCGAGCCGGGCTGCTGTGGCGCTGGGACGAGGCCTTGGCGCGTTGCACCGCCTGCATCGCGATCGGCCTGGCCTCGGCCATGGTGGACGGCCTGCCCAGCGCGGCGCCGCCGGACAGCTTGAAGAAGGACACGGCCTGCACCAGTTGCTGGGCCTGGTGCTTCAGGCTCTCGGCCGCGGCGGCGCTTTGCTCCACCAGGGCGGCGTTCTGCTGCGTGACCTGGTCCATCTGGCTCACCGTCTCGCCGACCTGCTGGATACCGTTGCTTTGCTCGGTGGTGGCGGAGCTGATCTCGCCGACGATGTCGCTCACGCGCTTGATGGAGCTCACGATCTCGTCCATGGTCTTGCCGGCCTGGTCCACTTGGGACGTGCCCTGCTCGACCTGCTCGACGTTGCGCATGATGAGCGCCTTGATTTCCTTGGCCGCCTCGGCGCTGCGTTGCGCCAGGGTGCGCACCTCGCCGGCCACGACCGCGAAGCC
>NZ_BCTC01000095.1 GCF_001571085.1 Azohydromonas lata NBRC 102462 | reverse complement strand
TGGAAAGCGTCTCGTAGCCCAGCCCAAGCCGGTCCATGGTGCCGGCCTTGAAGTTCTCGCTGAAGACGTCGGCGCCGGCCACCAGGCGCAGCACGATCTCCAGGCCGCGCGGGTCCTTCACGTCCACCGCCAGGCTCTTCTTGTTGCGGTTGAAGGTGGAGAAGAAGCCTGCGCCCGACCCCAGCAGGCGCCGCGTGCTGTCGCCGGCCAGCGGCTCGACCTTGATGACCTCGGCGCCGAGGTCGGCCAGGATCATGCCGCAGGTGGGGCCCATCACCATGTGTGTGAACTCAACGACGCGCACGCCTTCGAGCGGCAGCGCCTGGGTGTGCGGGGCGACGGCGGGGGTGGCGGCGGAAGTGGTGGGCTCGCTCATGCGCAGTCCTTTTCAATGCGGTCCAGCAGACGTTCGCTTGCGGGGCAGCGGCCGTCGGCATACGTGAAGCCCTTGGTCAGGCCGGCTTCGGGGGTCATGCCGTAGAGCGGCTCGCCGGGCAGGCCGGCGGCCAGCGCGTCGCGCGCGGCCATCAGGCGCTCCAGGTCCACGCCCGTGTGCACGCCCATGGCCTCGAACATGAACACCAGGTCTTCGGTCACCACGTTGCCCGACGCGCCGGGCGCATAGGGGCAGCCGCCCAGGCCGCCTTGCGAGGCGTCGAAGGTGCGCACGCCCACATCAAACGCGGCCAGGCAGTTGGCCAGGCCCAGCCCGCGGGTGTTGTGCATGTGGGCCGCGCCGGTGCGCTCGCCTATGGCGGCGCGCACGCGGTTGAAGAGGCGCCGCACCTGCGCGGGGTGGGCCATGCCGGTGGTGTCGGACAGGCCCACCTCGTCCACGCCCGCCTCGACGGCGCGTTCGGCCACCCACACCACCTCGTCTTCCGGCACGGCGCCCTGGAGGGTGCAGCCGAAGGCGGTGGACATGCCGACCTCGACGCGCGCGCCGGGATAGCGCTCCCGGCGCAGCGCGGTGATGGCGCACAGATCCTGCAGCGCCTGCTCGCGCGTCTTGCGCACGTTGGCCAGCGAATGCGCTTCGCTGGCCGACAGCGGCATGGAGATCTTGTGCACGCCCGCGGCCAGCGCGGCCTCGGCGCCGTGCAGGTTGGGCACGAGCGCCATCACGGTCAGGCCGGGCTTGGCCAGCGCATGGCGCACCACGTCGGCCACGTCCGCCATCTGCGGCAGCAGCCTGGCCGGGACGAACGAGCCGACCTCGATCTCGCGCAGGCCGGCATCGAAGAGGCGGTCTATCCAGGCGCACTTGGCCACCGTGGGCATGGTGCGCCCAACGCTTTGCAGGCCATCGCGCGGGCCCACTTCGCTGATCAGGACCGAGGGTAGGGACATGCTCGCCTTCAAAATTCTGTAGGTTAGAACTTTGTTCTGTCAGAAGAATCCTAAGTCGGGACCCAGGGACCGTCAAATCCCGCTGGATGCGGCGGGATAAAGTCGCCAGCCCGGGCGGGACCGCCCGCTGAACGCAATCGAGAACGAAGAGATGCCCCGTAAAGCCGCTGTTGCTTCCGTGGCCGACCAGCACGCCGCCCCAGGCGGCGCTGCGGCGGTGGACCGTGCCCTGAGCCTGTTGTGCGCCTTTCGCAGCGGCGAAGACGCCTTGTCGCTGGCGGAGTTGTCCGAGCGCACCCAGCTCTACAAGAGCACCGCATTGCGGCTGCTGGCGTCGCTGGAGCACGCGCGGCTGCTGCAGCGCATGGCCGACGGCCGCTACGCGCTGGGACCGGAGGTGGCGCGGCTCAATGCCGTCTACGCCGCCTCCTTCTCGCTGGAGGCGCAGGTGATGCCGGCGATGCGCGAGCTCGTGGCCGCGACGCAGGAGAGCGCCGCTTTCCACGTCCGCCAGGGCGACCAGCGGCTGTGCCTGTACCGGGTGGATTCGCCGCACCTGCTGCGCGACCACATCCGCGCCGGCGACCTGCTGCCGCTGGACCGGGGCGCCGGTGGACGGGTGCTGATGGCGTTCGGGGGCGCCCAGGGGCGCATGTACGAGGAGATACGCCAGCGCGGCTTCGTGGTGCTGTCCAGCGACCGCGTGCCGGGGCTCACCGGCATCTCCGCGCCGGTGTGGAATGCCGCGGGCGAGCTGGCCGGCGCACTGACGCTGACGTTGCCTGAGCAACGCATGAAGCCGGAGTTCACGGACGCCGTGCGCGACGCGGCCAAGCGGCTGACGCAGCGCTTGGGCGGGCCGGCGTCAGCCTGAGGCGGCGATCAGGCGGCGACACGCCGCCGTGAAGTCGGAGCGCAGGGCGACGGGCCGCCCTGCGAAGACGCCGGCGTGAGAGCGTCAAGCCGCCGCGCGGGCACCGCTGCAAGGCGCCGCCGTGGCCAGCGCGTGAAAACGCGGGGCAGCGTCTGCCCCACGCGACCACGCCCACGCCAGCGCCGCCTTCAGTGGTTGTGCCGCGGCGTCTTGGCGGCGATGCGCCGGTATTTCAGCGCGAACTCCAGCGTGGCGCCGTCGGCGAGCTGGTTGGTCTTTTCGCGGTACAGCTCTTCCCACGGCGAGTGGCTCGCGGGCACGGGCGGCGCGGGCAGATCGCGCTTGCGGCGCTCGATTTCCTCCGTCGCCACCAGCGCGTCGCAGGTGCCGGCGTTGAGGTCGATGCGGATCACGTCGCCCGTCTGCAGCCAGGACAGGCCGCCGCCCGCGGCGCTCTCCGGCGAGCAGTTGAGGATGGAGGGGCTGTCGGCCGTGCCCGACTGGCGGCCGTCGCCCAAGGTGGGCAGGGTTTCTATGCCGCGGCGGATGAGGGCATCGGGCGGCTGCATGTTCACCACCTCGGCCGAGCCCGGCCAGCCCAGCGGGCCGGCGCCGCGCATCACGAGGATGCAGCCCTCGTCGATATTGAGCGCCGGGTCGTTGATGCGGTGGTGGTAGTCGTCCGCGCCGTCGAAGACGATGGCGCGTGCCTCGAAAACGCCTTCCTGGCCTGGATTTTTCAGGTAGCGGTTGCGGAAGCGCTCGGAGATCACCGAGGTCTTCATGATGCCGAAGTCGAACAGGTTGCCGCTGAGCACCAGGAAGCCCGCGCGCTCCATCAGCGGATCGTTGAAGGGGCGGATCACCTCGCGGTCCGTGGCCTCGCGGCCCTGCAGGTTCTCGCCGATGGGCTGGCCGGTGACGCTCAGGCACTGGCCGTGCAGCTTGCCGGCCTGCTGCAGCTCCCACATCACGGCGGGCACGCCGCCGGCGCGGAAGAAGCGCTCGCCCAGGTACTTGCCCGCGGGCTGCATGTTCACCAGCAGCGGCAGCTCGTAGGCGTGCTGGGTCCAGTCCGTGGGCTCCAGCTCCACTTCGGCATGGGCGGCCATGGCCATGATGTGCACCTGCGCGTTGCTGGAGCCGCCGCAGCAGCTCACCACCGACAAGGCGTTGAGAAAGCTCTCGCGCGTGAGGATCTTGGACGGCCGCAGATCCTCGTAGGCCATCTCCACGATGCGCCGGCCCGTGTCGTAGGCCATCTGGCCGCGCTGGCGGTAGGGCGCGGGAATGGCGGCGCAGCCGGGCAGCGACAGGCCCAGCGCCTCGGCCACGGCGTTCATGGTGGAGGCCGTGCCCATGGTGTTGCAGTGTCCGGCGGACGGGGCGCTGTCGCAGGCGCGCTGCAGGAACTCCTCCTCGTCGATCTCGCCCGCGGCCAGCTTGCGGCGGCTGCGCCAGATGACGGTGCCCGAGCCCACCAGCTCGCCCTCGTGCCAGCCGTCGAGCATGGGGCCGCCGGAGAGCACGATGGCCGGGATGTCCACCGTGCTGGCGGCCATGATGCCGGAGGGGGTGGTCTTGTCGCAGCCCGTGGTGAGCACCACGGCGTCTATCGGGTAGCCGTAGAGGATCTCGACCAGCCCCAGGTAGGCCAGGTTGCGGTCCAGCGCGGCGGTTGGGCGGCGGCAGTTCTCGAAGATGGGGTGCACCGGGAATTCCATGGGAATGCCCCCGGCGTCGCGGATGCCCTCGCGCACGCGGCGCGCCAGCTCCAGGTGGATGCGGTTGCAGGGCGAGAGGTCGCTGCCCGTCTGCGCGATGCCGATGATGGGTTTGCCCGAGCGCAACTCGGCCGGCGTGAGGCCGTAGTTCATGAAGCGCTCCAGGTACAGCGCCGTCATGTCCGAGCGCTGCGGGTCGGCGAACCACTCGCGCGAGCGGAAGGGGCGGGCGGGTTTCTTGTCCATGGGAGTTGTCTTTCTGCGCAAAGGGGGTGCTGCGGTGCCAAGCCGCCCACGAGGCGCGGCAATTCTGCCGCCCGCTCATGTGCTTGCGCGCCTTGGGGACCGGGGTGAATCCCTGGGTGCTACGGTGACGATTCCATCCCCTGGAACCGCACCAGCCCATGGACACCGACTGGCTCATCCGCGACGCCGACGCCCGGGACCTCGCCGGCATCGCCCTGCTGTATGAAACCTCCGGCGTGGACGCGCCGGGCACCAGCGACCCGCACACCCTGCGCGCCCATTTCGCCCGGCTGCAGTCGCTGCCCGGCGCCCGCGTGCTGGTGGCCGCGGCGGCCGATGGCGGCGCGCTGCTGGGCACGCTCACGCTGTTCGTCCTGCCGCTGCTGGCCCACGGCGGCACGCCCGGCGCGCTGGTGGAGGACGTGGCCGTGCACCCCAACGCGCAGGGCCGCGGCCTGGGCCGGGCCTTGATGGCGCACGCCCTGCGCATCGCCGGCCAGGCCGGCTGCTACAAGCTCGCGCTCAGCTCCAACGCCAAGCGCGCCGACGCGCACGCCTTCTACGAGCGCCTGGGTTTCAAGCGCCACGGCTACAGCTTCGTGGTGGACGTGCAGCCGCCCGTCGAATGAGCTGAAGCCGCGCCGGCACCCACGCGCGCGGCCCAGCCTCCGTGAGCGTCAGTGCAGCGGGCAGCCCTTGCAGCCGTCCACCATGGCGCCGCGCCACTGCGTGGTGCCGTCCATGGTCGCGCCGCTCAAGTCGGCACCGGCGAGGTTGGCGCCCTGGAAGTTGGCGCCGCGCAGGTCCGCACCTTGGAGCGCCGCGCCGCGCAGCTCGGCGGCGTTGAAGTCGGCGCCGCGCAGGTCGGCCTGGCGCAGGTCCGCCCCCTGGAGGCTGGCGCCGTTGAAGCTGGCGCCGCCGGCACGGGCCTGCGACAGGTTGGCCTCGGCCAGCTTGGCGTTTTGCAGGTTGGCCTCGGTCAGCTCGGCGGCCTGCAGCGACGTGCGCTGCATCTGCGCGGCGCGGAAAGCCGTCTTGCCCAGGCTGGCGCGCTCCAGCCGGGCGCCGGGCAGGCGGGCCTGGTTGAGGTTGGCCTCGCGCAGCTTGGCACCCGTGAGGTCGGCGCCGGTGAGGTCGGCCTTGAGGAAGTTGGAGTGGTTGAGCTCGGCGCCGCGCAGGTCGGCGTGCGCCAGGCTGGCGTCGGGGCACAGCGTGGCCGTGGTGAGGCTGCAGCCGTTGACGCTGTCGCTGCCGGCCATCGCGGGACCGGTGGCCAGCGCCCAGGACGCCAGCGCCGCCAGCAGGCCGGCGGCTCGCCATGAGGATTGAGGCATCGTGTTTCTCGCACAATTTGCAGGTGCCCGCCGGGTTGCAATCGCCATGCCGCCAGGCGCACCGGCCGCGCCGCGCCTCCCTGGCGGCGGGCCGGCCCAAGCTGTAAGCAAGGGTAGGCACCACGGCTGTGCGCAGCCGCCCGCGGTGGCGGCCAGGCGGCGCCTCAGCGCCGCTGCCAGCCGTTGCGCGCCTGCACGCCCAGGAAGGCGTGGTCGGTGAAGAAGCCGTCCATGCCCAGGTTGAGGAAGGCGCGCACCTGGCCCGCCAGGTCGCCCAGCGCGGCGGGGTCGCTGCCCTGGTCGAAGTCGTCCGGCAGGAACTGGTTTTCGGCGCGGAAGGTCCAGCCGTGCACCAGCAGCCCCGCGGCATGCGCGTCGCGCACCAGCGTGGTGGGCGTGCCCAAGCGGCCGGCCACCAGCGGGATCATCAGGCTGGTGTTGGCACCCACGCCCTGCGCATAGCCGGCGATGTCCGCCAGGCCCGCGGGCTTGGCCAGGTCGGCATAGGTGCGGGCGTCACCGGACACCGTGAAGTCCCAGGGCTGGCCGCTGCCGTTGAGCAGTTGCACCAGCGGCAGCCTGGTCATGCCCGCGAGCTTGCGCAGGTTGGCGACTTCGAAGGACTGGATGAAGACCGGGTCCTTGCGGCTTTGGTAGCCCCAGGCGTGCAGCGTGCGCACCAGCGGCTCCTCCAGCGACAGGCCCAGGCCCTGGAAGTAGCTCGGGTGCTTGGTCTCGGGATAGAGGCCCACGGCCCGCCAGGGCTTGCCGCCGGCGCGCTCGCGGCGGCGGTCGTTGGCGTCCTTCACCAGGCGCAGGATCTCGGTGAGCGTGGGCACCTGGAACATGCCGTCGAAGCGCGCGTTGGCCACGCGCAGCTCAGGCAGCCGTTCGCGGGCGCGCAGGGTCTTCAGCTCGGCGAGGGTGAAGTCCTCGGTGAACCAGCCGGTGAGGGTGACGCCGTCTATGGTCTTGGTGGCGCGGCGCGAGGCGAATTCGGGGCGGTCGGCCACGTCGGTGGTGGCTTCGCGCACGCTGCCGTCGGCGTTGAGGATGGCGATGGCGTTCTCGTGCCGCGCCACCAGCACGCCGTCCTGGGTGCTCACCAGGTCCGGCTCTATGTAGTCCGCGCCCATTTCAATGGCCATCCAGTAGGCCGCCAGCGTGTGCTCCGGCAGGTAGCCGCTGGCGCCGCGGTGGGCGATGACCACGGGCTCCGCGGCGCCGGGCTTGTCCTGCCCGGGTGGAGCCGCCATCGCTGCGGGGGCAACCATCACCAGCGCAGCGCTCAGGCCGGCCAGCAGCCGGCGGCGAAGAATCATCATCGAAGGACTCCAGGTGCTTGCACGCCCAAGCTTTGGACGCGGGCGCACTGTGCGCAGCGCGCATGTCAGCGCCGTGACGTGGCGCCGCCGCTCCCGCGCCTGCCCGGGGTGGACGCCGCGCGGGGCGGTTCAAGTGCGGGAGCCGGCCGTCATCACGCCGTCACGGCACTTCCGGCTCCGTCAGCCGTCCCTCGCGACCAGCACGGGACTGCTGGACTCCGGCGCCGCGGCGCGGGCGTCGCCCAGCCCCTGCGCGCCGTCGTGCCGCGGCAAGGCCACGACATGCCGCCAATGCAGCCGCATCATTTCCTGGCGCACCTGCTCCACCGTGACCAGGCCGTGGCAGGCCAGCGCCCACAGCTCGTCGAAGCCCTGCTCGTACTGCGGCGAGCGGTATCCCGGGATGTGACATGCAGCCATGTGAAACCTGCCTTTGCTCAAGCAACGTCAAGGCCGCCCTTGTCTGCCCGGTGCGTGACGGCACGATGACCGGGCCTTGCCACAGGAGGCGCATTTCCCCAAGGCCCCAGGCTTTACCCACCCCATGAATACGGGGATTTCCGCAGGGGTTTTCCATAGAATGCGCGCACCTCAACACCGACAGAGGAGTGGACGTGGAACCCCATCAGGTCACGGTTTACAGCTTCGACGTTTTCGACGTGGACGGGCGCAACTACATGCCGTTCAAGGCGACGCGCGAGGAAATCCTCAGCCGCTACGGCGGACAACTGATTGAAGGCACGGCCGAGACCGTGCCGCTGGACGCCCTGGACGACGAGGGCCACTACCGCCGCTGGAGCGGCGGCTGGACCGAGCAGCACTTCGCGCTGCTGCGGCACTGAAGCGCTTCGCCGCGGCGCAGGGCGCTCAGGCGCCGGCGGGCGGGCAGCGTGGCGCCATGCCGGCGGCCGCTCCACTGCGCACCGACACCAGCATCCGCAGGAACTGGTCGCACACCGCGGACCAGTCAAAGCACAGCGCGCGCTCACGCGCACCCTGGCGCGGCAGCGCCAGGGCCTGCAACGCAGCGGTGTGTAAATCTTCGTGCAGCACGCCGCCGCCGGAGTCGCCCACCACGTCCAGCGGTCCGGGCACCGGGTAGGCCGCCACGGGCGTGCCGCAAGCCATGGCTTCGAGCATGACCAGGCCGAAGGTCTCGCTGCGGCCGGGAAACACGAACACGTCCGCGCTGCCGTAGATGGCCGGCAGCTCATGGCGCGGCACGATGCCGCGCCAGTGCACGCCGGGAAAGGCCTTCATCAGCGCGTCGCGCAGCGGCCCCGTGCCGTACACCACCTTGTCGCACGGCAGGTCCAGCGACAGGAAGGCCTCCAGGTTCTTCTCGTAGGAGAGGCGGCCGACGTAGAGGAACACCGGGCGCCGCCACGGCTCAGGCGGCTCGCCGGGCCTGAGGGCGGCCGCGGGCTGGAACAGCCGCAGGTCCACGCCGTGCGACCACGCCCGCGCGTTGGTGAAGCCGTGGCCGCGCAGCAGATTGAGCATGCCGTCGCTGGGCACCATCACGGCGCTGGCCGGCGCGTGAAAGCGCCGGAACCACGCGTAGCTCCAGCGCACGGGAATGCGCAGCCCCTTGGCCAGGATTTCCGGGAATCGCGTGTGGAAGGCGGTCGTGAAGGCCCAGCCGCGCCGCAGGCAGTGCCGCCGCGCGGCTGCGCCCATGGGGCCTTCGGTGGCGATGTGCACGGCGTCTGGCTGCAAGGCGTCGAGCTGGCGGGCCACGCCGCGCCCGGGGCGCCAGGCGATCTCGATCTCGCGGTAGCCGGGGCAGGGAAAGCGCCGGTAGGCGCCGGGCTCGATGACGTGCACCTCGTGGCCGCGGGCGCGCACGCCCTCCACCAGCTCCACCAGCGCCGTGACCACGCCGTTGACCTGGGGCTGCCAGGCGTCGGTGACCAGCGCGATCCTCATGGCTGCACCCGGACCTGCACCGGGTTGGGCAGCGTGGGCGGCCAGCGCAGGGGCGCCGGGGCCTCGTCGCCGGACAAGGGCACGGACAGCGTCGTGTCCGGCCGGCCCCATTCGACGATGGCCAGTTGCCCGTCGAAGTGCTCCACCAGCGCCGTCATGCTCTCCACCCAGTCGCCGTCGTTGCAGTAGAGCAGCCCGTCGATGTTGCGAATCTCGGCGTGGTGGATGTGGCCGCACACCACGCCGTCCACGCCGCGCTTGCGCGCCTCATGGGCCACGGCGCGCTCGAAGTCGCTGACGTAGCTCACCGCGCGCTTGACCTTGAGCTTCAAGTACTTGGACAGGCTCCAGTACGGCAAGCCCAGCCGCGCGCGCAGGCGGTTGAAGTGGCGGTTCAGGCGCAGCGTGAGCTCGTAGAGGTTGTCGCCCAGGTAGGCCAGCCACCTGGCGCACTGCACCACGCCGTCGAAGAGGTCGCCGTGCGTCACCCACAGCCGCCGGCCGTCGGCGGTGCGGTGCACGGCCTCGTCCACCACCTCGATGCCGCCGAACTCGTGCTGCACGTAGCGGCGCGCGAACTCGTCGTGGTTGCCGGGGACGAACACCACCCGCGTGCCCTTGCGCACCTTGCGCAGCAGCTTCTGCACCACGTCGTTGTGCGCCTGCGGCCAGTACCAGGAGCGGCGCAGTTGCCAGCCGTCGATGACGTCGCCCACGAGGTAGAGGGTTTCGCAATCGACACGCTTGAGGAAGTCCAGCAGCGCCTCGGCCTGGCAGCCCGGCGTGCCCAGGTGCAGGTCCGAGATCCAGACCGTGCGGACGAGCCAGCGGCCGTCGCCGCGCGGGCCGGGCGCGGGGTGGCGCCCGGACAGGTCGGGGAAGTTGGGCAGGGGAGGAGGGTCGCGGTGCATGGCAGGCCATGCTGGGCGCACGCCGTGACGAAGCGGTGTCGGATCGGTGACGCATCCATGACGCCGCGCGCTCGGCCCCCCAGCGGCCGCGGCCCGCGCGGGCGGCCTTGGGCGCCCCGGCAAGGCACACTGCCGCGCCGCAGCGCTTCCAAGTTGGCGGCACCAGGCCCAGCCCTACCCCCATGCACAACTCCCCGACGCCCTCCCGCCGCCGCATGCTCCAGCTCCTGGGCGGCGTGCCGCTGCTGCCGCTGGCCGCCGCGGGCTGCGCCTCAGGCCGACCAGGGCCGGACGCGGCCCCTGCCGCCCCCCAGGGCCGCGGGCCCGTGCGCAGCGTGCGCTTCGAAGGCATGGCCGCGCCCACGCTGGCCGACCCGGCCGCCATGGCCACCACCCGCGTCGCCTCGGCCCTGGTCGCCACGCTGGCCGACGGCTCGCAGCGCCGCCATGCGCTGCAGTACGACACCTTCTTCATCACCGGCGCGCTGGTGCCGGACGGCGCGGGCGGCCAGGTCGTGGCCGGCGGCTGTTTCGACATCCACAACCGCCCCATCACAGACCCCAGCAACCCCGGCCGCCGCCAGTTCTTCTCCGACGCGCCGGACGGCATGTCGCTGCTGCAACTGCCCCGGGCGAACGTGCCCGGCGTGCGCGGCCACACCCTCTTTGCCGTGGTGCAGTTCGAATACACCACGCGCGACGCCGCGGGCGCCTCCATGTACGGCCAGCTGCCTTCGCCCATCGCCGTGCTCACGCTGGACCAGGACCCCGCCACCGGCCGCCTGCGCCTCGTGAAGTACGCCAACGTGGACACCAGCGCCGTGCACGGCCTGTGGACCACCTGCGGCGCCAGCCTCTCGCCCTGGAACACGCACCTGGCCAGCGAGGAGTACGAGCCCGACGCCGCGTTCGGCGACGAAAGCCTGGCCGCGTTCAGCCGGCACCTGTATGGCGACCCGGCCCGCGCCAACCCCTACCACTACGGCCACCTGCCGGAAGTGACGGTGCTGCCCGACGGCACGGGCCGCATCGCCAAGCACTACTGCCTTGGGCGCATCTCGCACGAGCTGGTGCAGGTCATGCCGGACGAGCGCACCGTGCTCATGGGCGACGATGCCACCAACGCCGGGGCCTTCATGTTCATTGCCGACCGGCCGCGCGACCTCTGCGCCGGCACGCTGTACGTGGGCCGGTGGCACCAGACCTCCGCCAGCGGCCCCGGCGCCGCCACCCTGAGCTGGATACGCCTGGGCCACGCCAGCAGCGCCGAGATACGCGCGCTGGTGGACGGCGGCATACGCGCCGCCGACATCATGGACGTGAGCAAGGCCGACCCCGCCGATGCCAGCTTCACCAAGATCCCCTTTGCCGGCGGCTTCCACTGGGTGCGCGTGAAACCGGGCATGGAAAAGGCCGCGGCCTTCCTGGAGACGCACCGCTTTGCCGCGCTGGCGGGCGGCTCGCTGGGCTTCACGAAGTGGGAAGGCACCACCGTCAACGCGCGCGACAAGGTGGCCTACGTGGCCATGTCGCGCATAGAAGCCTCCATGCTCGACGGCTCCGGCGGCGTGAAGGTGGAGGGCCCGTACTCCGGCGCCGTCTACGCGCAAAACCTGCGCGGCGGCCAGCGGGACCACCGTGGCGCGCCCATCGCCAGCGACTGGGTGCCCGTGGACATGGCCGCCGTGCCCGCGCTGGTGGCCGAGGACTTCGGCGGCGGCAAGCTGCGGCGGCAGGACGCTCTGGGCAACTTCGCCCACCCGGACAAGCTGTCCATGCCGGACAACCTGAAGTTCAACGAGGCGCTGCGCACCCTTTTCATCGGCGAGGACAGCAGCACCCACGTCAACAGCTTCCTGTGGGCCTACGAGGTGGACACGGGCCGGCTCTCGCGCCTGCTGTCCTGCCCGGCCGGGGCCGAGTCCACGGGGCTGCACGCGGTGGACGCCGTCAACGGGTTCACCTACGTCATGAGCAATTTCCAGCACCCGGGCGACTGGGAATCGCCGCTGCACGACAAGGTGAGGCCGGTGCTGGACCCGCTGATCCGCGCCCGCTACCGCGACCGCAACGGCGCCGCGGTGGGCTACCTCACGGCGGCGCCGGCAGCGCACGCGCCCGGCTGAAGCGGCGGCGCCGTCCAGGTCCAGGAAGTCACTCCCCTTTTGTCCCCCTCCATGAGTCGCAACCTTTGGGCGCTGGTCGCCTTGCAGGGCCTGTTCCTCACCAACAACGTCACCTTCATCGCCATCAACGGCCTGGTCGGCCTGTCCATGGCGCCTCACGCCTGGATGGCCACGCTGCCGGTGATGGCCTACGTGGTGGGCGGCGCGCTGTGCACCGGCCCCGTGGCCTGGACGCAGGCCCGCTTCGGCCGCAAGGCCAGTTCTCAATTTGGCCTGCTGGTGGCGCTGGGCTCCACGCTGTTGTGCGCCTGGGCGGCCAGCACGCGCAACTTCGGGCTGATGTGCTTCGCCACCCTGGTGGCCGGCTACTACTCGGCCAACGGCCAGCTCTACCGCTTCACGGCCGCGGAGTTCGCCGTGCCCGCCGCGCGCGAGAAGGCGGTGTCGCTGGTGATGGCCGGCGGGCTGCTGGGCGCCGTGGTGGGCCCCAACCTGGCCTCGCGCACGCGCGACCTGGCGGCGCTGCCCTTCGTGGGCGCCTACCTGGCGCTGGCGGCCGCCTGCCTGGCGCTGGCGCTGCTGGCCTTCCTCTTCACCGGCGCCACCACGCTGTCGCTGTCGGCCTACACGGCGGTGGAGAAGGACAGGGCGCAGGGCGCTTCATCATGTTCGCCGTCATGGCCGTCACCGCCTTCAGCTCCGGCGCCCTGGTCAGCGCCGCGCAGGGCTGGAGCTGGCTGAACCTCGGCTCGGTGCCCGCGGTGCTCGCCATGGGCGCGGGCCTGGCCTGGCTGGCGCTGCGCCGGCGCGACCAGCCCGCGGCGGCGTAGCCGGGCGGCGGCCAGGCCGCTCGAACGGCAGGCGTTAGACGGTCTAACACCGGGTTCAGGGGGGCCAAGCCGGCGCCGTGCCGGCCCGCCCTCGGCGCCTCACACCGCCAGCTTGAAATTGGCGGTCAAGCCCTGCAGCCGGCTGGCCTGGCGGTGCAGCAGCTCCGACGTCGCAGCGGACTGCTGCACCAGTGCCGCGTTCTGCTGCGTGGCGGCCTCCACCTCGGAGACGGCGCCGCTGAGCTCGCGGATGCGGCTGGTCTGGTTGGCGGCGGCCTGCAGCAGCTCTTCCATGGAGTGCGCCATGCGCGCCACCGAGGCGTTGATGCGCTCCATGCGCGCCTGCGCGTCGCTCGCGGCCTGCGTGCCCTGATCCACCACGTGCACCGACTCGCGCGCCAGCGACGCGATCTCGGCCGAGGCCGACGCGGCACGCTCGGCCAGCACGCCCACTTCCTGCGCCACGACGCTGAAGCCGCGGCCCTGCACGCCCGCGCGCGCGGCCTCCACCGCGGCGTTGAGCGCCAGCAGCCGCGTCTGCAGCGCGATGCGCTCGATCACGCCGGTGATCTCGGTGATGCGCGAGGCGCTGCGTTCGAGCTGGTCCATGGCGCCGCACACGCTGGCCACGGCCTCGCTGCCGTCCTGCGCGGCGCCGGTGGCCGAGTGGGCCAGTTGCGTCACGGCGTTGGCCGTGTGCTCGGTGTGGCCCACGCAGCGCGCGAGCTCGCTCATGGCCGCGGCCGTCTGCAGCAGGTCCGCCGCGGTGCGCTCGGTGCGGGAGGAGAGGTCGCCGTTGCCCGCGGCGATCTGCACGCTGGCCGCGGCCA
Source organism: Azohydromonas lata NBRC 102462 (assembly GCF_001571085.1). GTDB lineage: Bacteria > Pseudomonadota > Gammaproteobacteria > Burkholderiales > Burkholderiaceae_C > Azohydromonas > Azohydromonas lata. Next base: position 11,041 of record NZ_BCTC01000095.1, on the reverse strand, counting down.
CCGCCTGGCTGGACTGCTGCATGTCGTGCAGCATCTCGCGCAGCCGCGCCTGCATGGCCGCCATGGCGCGCAGCAGTTGCGAGAACTCCTGCACCCCGCCCGTGGCGATGTCGCCGGCCAGGTCGCCCTTGGCAATGCGTTGCGCCACCGCCACGGCATGCGTCAGCGGCACGGTCACGGCGCGCACGCCGGCCCAAGCCAGCCAGGCGAACACCGCGATCGACAGCGCCGCCACGCCCAACATGGCCTGGCGCCAGAAGTCACTGCGCGACTGCGCATGCGCGCGCCGCTCCTGGCCGCGCGCGGCCACGTCGTCCGAGAGCCGGCCCACCAGCGCGGCCAGGCGATCGGCCTGCGCACGCGCGCCGGAGAGCAGCTGGAAACCCTCGGTGGCGGTGACGATGCGGCCGTTGATGCTGTCCTGTATCACCGCGCCGGCGCTCTTCTCGTAGCCGGAGAGCAGGGCGCCCAACTCGTCGGCCGCGGCGCCGTTGCCGCGCTCGCGCAGGGATTGCAGGCTGTCCTTGGCGGCGCCCAGCGCCTGGTGCCAGCGCGACTGCAGCGCCTTGGCGGCCTGCGCATCGTCGATGTTGATGAGCGCCTCCTTGTCCAGGCGCATCACCTCGCCCAAGTGCAGCCGCAGCGTGGCCACGCCGGCTTGGGCGGCGAACTCGTTGTCGGCAAAGGCGCCGAACTCGGCGTTCACGTCGCGCAGCGCCAGCGTGGCGGCAGCCAGGACGACGAGCAGCGTCAAAATGGATGCGACCGCACCGGCGGCCAGCTTGGCTCTCAGGGTGGCTCGGGGTCCGAAAATCATGTTGTGTTCCATCGAGTCAAACGGGGGGAGGCGATGCAGAGCAGGTGGTTACGCCTGCATCAAGGCCGCGATTCGGCCATGCAACAAGGTGTTTCCCTATGAAAGCCGAGTGGGGACGCCGTGTAAGCGGCGCCTTCATCAAGCTGTCACGGCTTGGGGTGCAAGGTGTGCCGGCGCAGCGCAAGCCGCGCCCGTTCGTGGCCGGGTGCGGTGTTTGCCCTGACGTCCACACCATGCCTGCCACCCGCCGCGTGATGCTGATCCGGCATGCCGAGGAGCCTGACAAGGGCGCCGGCATCCTGGGCGTCGACGAGTCCGGCCACCCGGATGCCGAGGCGCTGTCCGTGCGCGGCTGGCAGCGCGCCGGGGCGCTGGCGGGCCTGTTCACGGCCTGCGCGGGACATGGCGCGGCCTACCGGCCGCTGGCCCCGCCCATGGCCGTGTTCGCCGCCACCGACGCCGGCAAGAGCCGGCGCCCGCTGTGCACGGTGCAGCCGCTGGCTCGGCGGCTGGGCCTGGAGGTGGACACGCGCTTCGGCTCCGAGGACGCCTTGGCGCCGATGCTTGCCGCCGTGCTGGCCTGCCGCGGCCCGGTGCTGGTGTGCTGGCGCCACCAGACCATGGGTGACGTCGCGCAGGCGCTGTGCGGCGGGCCCGCGCGCCGCTGGGACGCGGCGCGCTTCGACCTGGTGTGGGTGTTCGAGCGCCAGGGCGGCGCCTGGCAGCTCACCGAGCTGCCGCAGCGGCTGCTGGCCGGCGACGGCTGAGCCGCGGCCGAACCGCAGGCCAACCGCAAACGAACCATCGGCCGGCGCGCCGTGAAGGAGGCTCATTCGTGCACGAAGTCGAGATCAAGCTGCAAGTTCCCTCGGAACACCGCGCCGCGCTGGAAGCGGCGCTGGACGTGGCGCAATGGCACCTCACGCGGCTGGAGGCCCACTACTTCGACACGGCCGGCCGCCAGCTCGCCGCGCACGGCTTTTCGTGGCGGCTGCGCCGCGAGAACGGCCAGTGGGTGCAGACGCTCAAGGGCGACGGCGGCCACCTGCTGCAGCGCCTGGAGGACGAGGTGGAGGTGTCCGCCCAGGAGGGGCGGGAGGTGCCCAGGCCCGATATCCGGCGGCATGGCGGGAGCCCCGCCGGGCGGGCGCTGGCCAAGGCACTGGGCGGGGCGCTGGACGACCTCTCCACCCTGGTGGTGGAGCAGTTCCATAGCCGCGTGGAGCGCCGCGCGCGGGTGATGAACCGGCACGGCGCGCAGGTCGAGGTGGCCTTCGACCTGGGCAGCCTGCACGCCAAGGGCCGCAGCGTGCCGGTGTGCGAGCTGGAGCTGGAGCTCAAGGACGGGCCGGTGACGGCGCTGTTCGAGCTGGCGCGGCCCTGGGTGGCGGCGCACGGGCTGTGGCTGTCCACGGCCGCCCTGGCGCGGCGCGGGGCGCTGCTGGCCGAGGGGCGCGATGTCGGTCCCGCGATCAAGGCCGGCGTGCCGGCGCTGGCGTGGTCGCAGTCGCCGCAGGCGCTGCTGCGCGCCATCGTGGCCAGTTGCCTGGAGCAGATCCTGCCCAACGCGGGCGCGATCGCCGCGGGCAGCGTGGAAGCCGAGCACGTGCACCAGGCCCGCGTGGGGTTGCGCCGGCTGCGCACGGCGCTGCGCGAGCTGGGCGACTTCGCCCCCGCGCTGGACGAGGCCGGCGCGCAGGTGCTCGCCACCACCTTCTCACGCTTGGGCGAGGTGCGCGACCAGGAGGCCGTGGCCCGCGCCGTGCTCGCGCGCCTGGCGCAGGCGGGCGCGCCGGCCGGGCTGCAGTGGCCCAAGGCCGAGGGCGAAGTGCACCCGCCCGCCGCGGCCGTGCGCGACCCGGCGTTCCAGGCGGTGCTGCTGGACCTGCTGGCGTTCACGCTGGCCGAGGCGCCGGCCGAGGCGCCGTGCAAGCACGACGGCGGCTGCCGCAAGGCGCTGCGCCGGCGGCTCGTGAAACTGCACAAGCAGGTGGTGCGGGACGGCGAACGCTTCACCGAGCTGCCCGTGGAGCAGCAGCACCGCGTGCGCAAGCGCCTGAAGCGGCTGCGCTACCTGAGCGAGTTCCTGGCGCCGCTGTACGGCCCGCAGGCCGTGGAGCGCTACGTGGAGGCGCTGCGCCCGGCGCAGGACGCGTTGGGCGAGCACAACGACGACGCCGTGGGCCTGGAGGCTTTCGGCCGCGCGACGGCCACGCAGCCGCAGGCGTGGTTTGCCGTGGGCTGGCTCAACGCGCAGCAGGCCTCCAGCGCCCGCGACTGCCGCCGCGCGCTGCGCAAGGTGGCCGAGGCGCCGCGGTTCTGGAAGAAGCGCGGCCACTAACCAGCACCAACGGCCCCTGGCGGGGCCGCCGAGCCGGCATCAGCGCTGCGGTCCCGGCGTGGGCCCGGGCTGCTCGCCGCCCGGCATGCGCCCGTTGGGCTTGTGCACGGCACCCGCTTCGCCGCCCTTGGGCAGCGAGGCGCGGCCGGCCAGGCCCAGGTCCAGCGCCATCAGGCGCAGCTCCAGCGCGCTTTGCAGCCGCAGCTTGGTCATCACGGCGGCGCGATGCTTTTCCACCGTCTTGGGGCTCAGGCCCAGCTCCTGGCCGGCGCTGCGGTTGGTGTGGCCCGCGGCGATGAGCAGGAAAACGTCGCGCTCGCGCGGCGAGAGCCGGTCCAGCGGGCAGGGCTGCGGCGCCGCGGGCGCGGGCTGCGTGAGCTGGCGCGCCATCTCGGCGTCCAGGTAGATGCGCCCGGCGAACACGCAGCGCACGGCGTCCAGCAGCTCCTGCTCGGTCAGGTCCTTGCGCAGCAGGCCCGCGCAGCCGGCGGACAGCACCTCGCGCACGGACACGGCGTCGTCGCGCTCGTTCATCAGCAGCACGCGCACGGCGCCGGACTGGCTCACCAGCCGCGCCACACCCAACCCATTGCCGCCGGGCAGGTGCATGTCCAGCAGCACCACGTCGGGCTGCAGCTCCTCGGCGCGGTGCACCGCCTCGTGGGCGTCGCCGGCCTCGCCGATGACGTTGATCTCCGCGTCCACCGCCAGCGTGGAGCGCAGGCCGACACGCATGAGGCGGTGGCCGTCGGCCAGCAAAACTCGGATGCTCATTGAGGTCTCCCCGCAAGAATGGAGCGGCCGGCGGCGAACCGTCCGGTGCATTGGTTGGTGTTGTCGAGCTGCATGACGGCACTCATTGGGTTCACGTGGCCGGGCCTGCTTCGCGGAAAGCGGGCAGCGGCAAGGGTGGGAGCAGGCGCCAGCCTTCGGCATCGGCCAGCCCGGTGAGTCGCGCGTGCTGCCAGGCATCGGCCGGCAGCACGCAGGTTTCGGCGTTTTCCAGTCCCTGGCGGACGGCAAAGCCCATCAGCCGCTCGCGCACGGTGTAGGGCACGTCCACCTGGCAGGACTCCCAGCACAGCGCCTCCAGCGCGCCGTGGCGCAGCGCCATGAGCTGCAGGCCGCGCTGGCGCAGCAGCGCCACCAGGGCGTCGCCGCGGGGCAGGTCGGCGCTGCGGTACTGCAGGTCCTCGGCCAACGCGGCGCGCATCGAACGTATCGCCACGCCCTGCGAGCCCAGCGCCGCACCGAGCCCGTGCACCAGCTCGCCGGAGACGGCCGCCGCCAGCCAGCGCTGCCCGCCCGGGGCCAGGCCCAGCGTCACCTGCAGCGCCTCGTCGCCCGTGTTGACGGCAAACAGGGCGCGGGCCCGGTCCACCGCGTCGCGCCAGCGGTGCTGCGCCGGCAGCAGGTAGTAGCTCAGGCACTCGTCCTCCAGCACCACCACCGCCGAGCGCGGCAGCGCGTGGCCGGTGCGGCGCACGGCCTGCAGCGCCGAGCGCAGCGCGGCTTCCGGCCAGTCCCCGGCCATGCTCAAGGCCACGGCCGGATGCGAGCGCCAGCCGGCGCGCCACAGCGCCAGCGCACAGTGCTGCGGGCCGATGCGCACCCACAGCTCACTGCGCAGCCGCAACGCCACCGCGGGCCACCTGCAATCGCGTGGCGCCGGCGACACGGCCCGGCTTGAGCGCAAAGACGCCACGGCATGCGGCGTCCGCGCCAGGCCGGCGCAAGCCGCCGAATCCGGTGTGCCCTGCAGACCCGGTGTGGGAGACACCCGGGCCTATGGGCCTGGTATTTAACAATTTCCCTTCGTTGAAGGGATTCCCTCGTTTCATTGTTTTCCCCGTTTTTCCATCCGGGCGGGCTTCAATTGCCCTGCCGCGCCGGCTACCCCTCGGTTCTTATTCGCTGGAATTCTTCTTGCGGGCGATTCCCCAGTCGGCGAACCGCATTGCACATGAATACCTTAGGGCGGGTCCGCATGGGGTGTGTTACGCGAGTGTCAACAAATTGGTTACACACGCGCCGAAATATCCGGCGCCATCCGACGACGGAATCATTTCAATTGATATTGATTAATTAAAACTTGTCCGCGCCGCGGCCAAGCCCCTGCGATGCGTGCGCGGCCCGTGCCGGCGGCGTGGCGCAGGGCGTACACCGGCAAGGCCATCCACGGCCGCCTGCGCTCATGAAGCGACAAGAGCCGCCCTGCATTCACCACGAACCGCTCGTTTGCCGCCCACAAAGCACGCTTCATGGAAGCCAAATGGCTCGCAAATAGTTACATCCCGTTTCCATGAAGATTGTGCCCCTGTTCCTGCGGCGGGCCCGACGGGCTGATGCGCTGCACTCAGGCGCGGTGCGAAAGGGCATCGCAGAAAGCCGTAAGGGCAAAAACAGCGCGGTGTGCTCCACGGCCATTTGAGAAACGACGCCCGCGATGCGCCCAATGGCCTTCAGCCTACACGACAGTATTCAGCGAAAATCACGACGATGGCGTTGAAAACAAGAGGCCATTCAGCACCAAGGTCCGACATACACCTGAACCGTTCATTGAAGCTGGCCGCGAACCGCATGCCGGCAATTCCTTTATCGTGCCCCCATATTCCATCGGCGGATGGCGGCTCCAAAATTCAATCCGCTCGACCCATACTATAAAAAAATAGGGCGGGACGATGCATGTCCCACGCAGCCTCGGCTTGGAGCGCAGCTGGGCTTTGGCCGCTTCCATGCCCTGCGCCCCGCATTCAGCCCGGACAGCCGTTATGGGTACGCCACTTGGCACCCAGACACCGGTGCGTCAACGAGCACATAACTCCATGGAAGACGCCATCCGAAGATGATGGCCCCGACATTCATGTCTTCAACCCAACCGTCTCTTTTCCGGCGCCACATTTGGAAAGCGTCAAATCAATAAATGGTTCTTTCAGCAAGATTTTCTTGTGCAAGACCTGTGAATGGGTCGGCATGTTTCCAATCCATGGAACATATGCCGGCTCCACCCTAGGTGGTTTTACGGAAATGATGGTTTTCTTCACCTCCCGTGAGCAGAAAGCTGCTCCAGGATTTTGTTGAAGGCCTTTGAAGAAACCCCCATGGCGTCCCACACCGCCCGCCATCCACCGTGGTCTATGCCGGACGCCTTCTCGTCGATATTCACGGGCCCGCACGCCGGATTCGCCGGCGCCTCACGGCGCCCGCCGCCACCAGCGCAGCGCCAAAAGCGCCAGCACGGCCGTGACCACGGCGATCAGCGCCACCACGATCCAGAAGCCGTGGCCGTGGTCGGCCAGCGGGATGCCGCCCACGTTCATGCCCATCAGTCCGGCCACCAGGTTGATGGGCAGCGCCAGCACCGTGACCATGGTCAGCGCGAACAGGCTGCGGTTGTTCTGCTCGGCCACGTGGGCGGCGGCCTCGTCCTGCAGCAGCTTGATGCGCTCCTGCAGCGCCAGCACGTCGCGCAGCACCACGGAAAAATCCTCGCCCGCGTGGCGCAGCAGCTCGCGCTCCTCGGCCGCCATCCAGCGCGGCGGCGAGCCGAGCACGCGCAGCAGCGCCGTGGGCTCCGGCGCCAGCAGCCGCTGCAGCCGCACCGTCAGCCGCCGCAGCCGCGCGAGCTCGCCGGCGTGGTGCGTGCCGCGGCGCGCCAGCAGCTCGTCCTCGATGTCGTCCACCCGGTCCGCGGCGGCGCGGTGGATGCGCTGCAGCTCGTCGGCCTGGTCGCCCAGCAGGTGCTCCAGCAGCGCCACCGTCGAAGCGATGGGCTCGCCGCGGTTGACGGCCGCGCGCAGCCGGTCCACCGCGCGCAGCGGCTGGCGCCGCGCGCTCACCACCAGCCGCGGCCCCAGGCTCACCCACAGCGTGGCCACGTCGTTGGGGTCGAAGGAGAAGTCGAACGTGACGTCGTTGAGCACCGCCAGCAGCGTGTGGCCGTCGCGCTCGATGCGCGTGGAGCGCGAGCCCAGCGCGTTGATGACTTCGAAAAAGCCCTCGGGCAGCCGCGCGTGTGCCTGCAGCCAGGGCAGGGCCTTGGCGTGGGTGAGGTTGAAGTGCAGCCAGACGAAGCCCGGGTCCGCGTCGTCGGTTGGGCGCTGCAGCCAGCGCAGGGCCTCGTCGGTGCCCAGCGGCGCGCCGCTTTGGCCGGGCAGGAAGTGAAAGCCGCACACCAGCCCGTTGGCGTCGGCGCCGTAGCCGGCCAGCGTCTGCCGGTACAGCGCCTCGGGGCCGGCGGCGGGCCTGGCCGCCGCCGGCGTGCCGTCGGCCAGCCCGCTGCCGCGGCCTTCGCCGGCCATGCGCTCAGGCCTTGAGCGTGAGCGTGAAGTGCCCCTGCTGCCCCCACTGCGCGATCTCCTCGCGCAGCAGGTGCAGCGTGCGCGGGTCGGCCGGCAGGTCGCCGGGCTCCCAGCGCAGGTTGTGGCGCGTGGCGTTGACGGGGTCCATGCGCAGCCGCGGCGCCTCGCTGTCGCGCCGCGCATGGCAGCGGATGGCCGCCAGCCGCAGGCACAGCGCCTGGCGCGCGAAGGAGCGCCGCGCCAGCGAGGCCTCCACCTTCTTGAGCCCGCCGCGCTGCGCCAGCACCAGCTCCGCAATGCGCCGCTGCTGGCTCTGCGAGAAGCCGGCCGCGTCCACGTGGCCGATGAGGTAGGCGCTGTGGCGGTGGAAGTCGTGGTGCGAGACGCAGCGTCCAACCTCGTGCAGCGCGCAGGCCCAGGCCAGCTCGCGGCGCTCCTCGGCCGAGGCGTCGGCCGCGATGTCGCGGTGCAGCGCCATGGCCACGTCGTGCACGCGCCGCGCCTGCGCCAGGTCGCAGTGGAACTGGCGCTGCAGCCCGGCCACGGAGGCGTCGCGCAGGTCCGGCGCCTCGCCGCTGGCGCTTTGCTGGCGCTCGTGCAGGTCCACGATCACGCCCTGGCGCAGCGCGCCCTTGGCCGGGGCGATGTCCTTGATGCCGAACTCGCTCATCAGCGCGGCCAGGATGGACAGCCCGCCCGCGATCACCGGGCGGCGGTCGTCGCGCAGGCCGCGCAACTGCAGCCGGTCGATGTGCCCGGCATCCACGCAGCGCTCTATGCACCAGTTCAGCGCCGAGGGCGTGATGCGCCCGTCCGTGATGCCGTGGTTCACCAGCATCAGCGACACGGCGCCGGCCGTGCCGGAGGAGCCCAGCGCCTCCTGCCACATGTGCGGCTCGAAGCTGGTTTCGGCCTCCTCAAACTCGGCCTGCGCCGCCACGCGGGCGGCCTCGAAGGCGGCCTTGGTGAGCAGGCCCTCGGCGAAGTAGCGCTGCGACAGCGACACGCTGCCGACCTGGAACGACTCGGCCTCGCCCGGCGTGCGCCCGCACCCAAGCACCAGCTCCGTGGAGCGCCCGCCGATGTCTATGACCAGGCGCGGCAGCGCCGAGGGCTGCAACTGCGCCACGCCCACGAAGATCAGGCGCGCCTCCTCGCGGCCGGAGATCACCTCCACCGGCGCGCCCAGCACGTCGCAGGCGCGCAGCAGGAAGGCGTCGCGGTTGCGCGCCTCGCGCAGCGTCTGCGTGGCCACGGCGCGCAGCCCGCCCAGCTCGAAGCCCGCCAGCCGGTCGCGAAAGTGCCGCAGCGTCTGCAGGCCGCGCTCGGCCGCCTCCTCCTGCAGCATGCCGTGCGCGTCCAGCCCGCCCCCCAGGCGCACGACTTCCTTGAGGCTGTCCAGCCGCTGGTAGCGCCCGCCCTTGAGCTGGCCGATCTCCAGCCGGAAGCTGTTGGAGCCCATGTCGATGGCTGCCAGCGGCAGCGAGGTGGCTTGGTTCATGGGAAGAGTCGGGTTCTGCAAGGGTCTGCTGCGCGGGGCAGGCCGCATGCCATGCAGGCGGCCCAAGCACGCGGTGTTGTGGGTTGTAGTGAAGCCCAGCCTAAGGCATGCGGGTGACATCTCCATGACACCCGCCAAAGCCTCATGCGAAAGGGCTTGCGGCCGTGGTGCCCATGCTGCCCCCGCACGACGGCGCAGGCGCCGCCCGCGGCTTGTCACGGTAGTGACATATGTCGCAACTAGTCTGCCGGCATTCGCTTTTCACCCAGGAGTCGTGATGAAACGCCTTGCCGCCCGCTTCACCTTTTCCCTGCCGCTGGCCTGCGGTGCCCTGTTCGTCGCCGCCACCGGCCACGCGCAGGCCCAGGACGTCACCGGTGCCGGCGCCACCTTCCCCGCGCCCATCTACGCCAAGTGGGCCGAGGCCTACAACAAGGCCGCCAGCGTGCGCGTGAACTACCAGTCGGTGGGCTCCGGCGCGGGCATCAAGCAGATCAAGGCCAAGACGGTGGACTTCGGCGCCACCGACATGCCGCTCAAGGACGAGGAGCTGGCCGCCGACGGCCTGGTGCAGTTCCCCACCGTCATCGGCGGCGTGGTGCCCGTGGTCAACGTCAAGGGCCTGCAGCCCGGCCAGTTGAAGCTCACCGGCCAGGTGCTGGGCGACATTTACCTGGGCAAGATCACCAAGTGGAACGACGCGGCCATCACGGCCCTCAACCCGGGCGTGTCGCTGCCTGACGAGGCCATCGCCGTGGTGCGCCGCGCCGACGGCTCCGGCACCAGCTTCCTCTTCACCAACTACCTCTCCAAGGTCAACGCCGAGTGGAAGTCCAAGGTGGGCGAGGGCACCGCCGTGAACTGGCCCACGGGCGCGGGCGGCAAGGGCAACGAGGGCGTGGCCGCCTTCGTGCAGCGCCTGCCCGGCGCCATCGGCTACGTGGAGTACGCCTACGTCAAGCAGAACAAGATGACGTATGCCCTGCTCAAGAACCAGGCCGGCAACTTCGTCGCCCCCGACGACCTCAACTTCAAGGCCGCCGCGGCTGGCGCCGACTGGACCAAGACCTTCTACCAGGTGCTGACCGAGCAACCCGGCAAGGACGCCTGGCCCCTGACCGGCGCCACCTACATCCTCATGCACAAGACGCCCGAGAAGCCCGTCAACGCCGCCGCGGCCTTGAAGTTCTTCGACTGGGCCTACGCCAACGGCGACGCCATGGCCACCGAGCTGGAATACGTGTCGCTGCCCCAGGCCGTGAAGGTGCTGGTGCGCAAGCAGTGGAGCGGCATCAAGAGCGCCGACGGCAAGGCGCTGGCCGCCGCCAACTGACACGCCGTTGCCAGGCCGCCGCCCGCGCCGCCGCGCGGCGGCGGCCCGCCCCGGCAGTACCCCCCAACACCTCGCGGATCGCCACCCATGGCCAAGCCGCGACCCAAGGACGCAAGGAGGCCCATGAGCACTCCCATGCCGACGACGGGCCACCTGCGCGACCTCGCCTCCCGGCAACGCACCGCACCCCTGTCCTCGCCCCCATCGCAGCCCCGCTTCTCGCCCTGGCCGGACCGCCTCTTCTCCGCCGCAGCCCACGCCGCCGCCGTGCTGGTGCTGGCGCTGCTGGTGGGCATCATCGTGTCGCTGGTCATCGGCGCCGCGCCGGCCATCAAGGCCTACGGCCTGGGCTTCCTGTGGACCAGCGAATGGGACCCGGTGCTGGAGCACTTCGGCGGCCTGGTGATGATCTGGGGCACGCTGGCGAGCTCGGCCATCGCGCTGCTGATCGCCGTGCCGGTGAGCTTCGGCATCGCCGTTTTCCTCACCGAGCTGGCCCCGGGCTGGCTCAAGCGCCCGCTGGGCACCGCGGTGGAGCTGCTGGCGGCCGTGCCCTCCATCGTCTACGGCATGTGGGGCCTGCTGGTGTTCGGCCCGCTGCTGGCGCGCTTCGTCCAGCAGCCGCTGCAGGCGGCCTTCGGCAACGTGCCGTTGCTGGGACAACTGTTCCAGGGCCCGCCCGTCGGCCTGGGCCTGCTGTCGGCCGGGATCATCCTGGCCATCATGATCATTCCCTTCATCGCCTCCG
>NZ_BCTC01000094.1 GCF_001571085.1 Azohydromonas lata NBRC 102462 | reverse complement strand
GGCAGGCCCGGCTCCAGCACGGCCGCCGCGCCCAGGGGCAGCGGGCGCGGCAACGGGCCGGGCATCACCGGCGGACGCGACCACTGCGTGAACGTCTTGTAGGGAAAGCCCAGCGACTTGGAGGAGCCCTCGTTCCAGCCCAGGAACCAACTGCGCGCTTCTGGCGACTCGTCGCTGTAGGGGCAGTGCTTGCTGAACACTTCGCCCGCCTTGAACCCACGCTTCCAGGCTTCGTCCAACGCCATCATCGCTGTTGCTCCTTCGTGCTTGTCATGAAGGCGTAAGCGCAAGCTGCATACCAGCCCGCACGCGAACCGGTTTCTCCGCCAAAACCTCAGGGTTAACCCGTGAAATTGGCTGTCAAACCGGCTGTGCCGGCCAGTTTCACGGGCCTGGAGCCCGTTCAGGAATGAAGCAGGGCTGCGGCCGGCTGGCACAAGGCCGGCTGTACCGGCCGCTTGTCACAGGTGTGCGCACAACGCACACGCCAAGGGCTGGCGGCAGGCGGCGTGACCGCATCTTCGGCGCATTGATTTACCGCTTAGCATGCGCTCAACTCATGTGTTGACCAAAGAGGCCGCCGTGACGCTGGTGCAGTTGCGACATCTCACTTCCCTGGCCGAGACCGGCTCCTTCACGCGCTCGGCCGAGCTGCTGTTCATCACGCAGCCCGCGCTCAGCCGCAGCGTGGCGGCGCTGGAGCAGGAGCTGGGACAGCCGCTGTTCGACCGCGTGGGCCGGCGCAGCGAGCTCACGCCCTTTGGCCGCGAGGTGGTGCAGCGCGCGCGGCAACTGCTGTTCGAGGCCGACGAGCTCGCCGCCAGCGGCCGCCAGATGAGCGCCGGGCAGGCCGGGCGGCTGCGCCTGGGCCTGGGCTCCGGGCCCGGCGCGCTGCTGATGGCGCCGCTGCTCCAGGCCATGGCCACGCGCCACCCCGGCACGGTGCTGGAGATCGCACGCGGCGACATCCACCTGCTCGAACACGCGCTGCGCGAGCGCCGGCTCGACGCGCTGGTCATCGACGCGCGCTCGCTCTCCCCCGCGGCGGACCTGCACGTGGGCTCGCTGGCCGAGCTGCGCGGCGCCTTCATGGTGCGCGAAGGCCACCCGCTCACGCGCTGGACGGGGGCCTTGCGCTTTGCGGCCCTGCAGCAGTTCCCCATCGCCTCCACGCCGCTGAGCGAGGAGGTGGCGCGCATCCTGGTGGAGCGCTACGGCCCAACGGCACACCCGGCCCACTGCGTCACGCTGCGCTGCGAGGAGATTCCGCCGCTGGTGGACGTGGCCCGCCACAGCGACGCCGTGCTGCTGGCCATACGCGCGGCGGCGCCGGACCTGGTGGAGCTGGCGCTCACCCCCGCGCTGGACGCCCGCGCCCGCTTCGGCATGGTCACCCTGGCCGGCCGCGCCGAGCCGCCGGGCCTGCACATCGTGCGCAAGCTGGTGGAGGCGCTGCTGCACGACTGAATGCCTGGGCCGTGGCGCGTGCCGTGCCCCAGGGCCTGCGCCATCTCAAGCTTTGGGCGAGCCGCTGCGGGAAGTGCTAGGTTTTGCGCCCTGCGGCAACTGAATTGCTCCCGCCGGCACCTAACATCGCAGTGAAGTGAATCCATTGGGCGCCGGAGTTGCTGTGAACGGGAATGTCCTTTTGCGCCACCGCGTGCGCGTGAACGGCAGCGGATCGCGAGCGCTGTTGTTCAGCCACGGCCTGGGCTTTGACCAGCGCGCCTGGCGCCTGGTGGCCCCGGCCTTCGAGGCCACGCACCGCGTCGTGGTGTTCGACCACGCCGGCTGCAGCGCCGCCGCCGCGCAGAGCTACGACGAGGCCCGCCACGGCAGCCTGCACGGCTACGCGCAGGACCTGCTGGACATCTGCGACGCGCTGGCGCTGGAGCGCGTGTCGGTGGTGGGCCACTCGGTGGGCGGGATGATCGGCCTGCTGGCCAGCCTGGCGCAGCCCGCGCGCTTCGAGCGCCTGGTGCTGCTCACCGCCTCGCCCTGCTACATGAACCTGGGCGACTACGCCGGCGGCTTCGACCGCGCCGACCTGGAGGCGGTGCTGGCCATGATGGAGCGCAGCATGCTGGGCTGGGCGCAGTTCATGGCGCCCATGGCGCTCAACGACCCCAGCCGCCCGGAGCTGCTCAGCGAGGTCGAGTCCAGCTTCGCCGCCAGCGACCCCTACACCACGCAGCGCCTGGCGCGGCTGGTCTTCCTGGGCGACCACCGCGCGCTCATGCCGCAGGTCAGCGTGCCCGCGCTGCTGGTGCAATGCGCGGGCGACGTCGTGGTGCCCGTGCCCGTGGGCCATTGGCTGCACGAGCACCTTGCCGGCAGCGAGCTGGCGCTGCTGGACACGGCCGGCCACTGCCCGCAGCTCAGCCAGGCGCCGCGCACCACGGCGCTGATCGCGCAGTACCTGGGCGCCGCCTGAAACTCCCGCCCCGCCCCGCTCCGCCACGCCTGCCCATGCCCAGCCTGCTCATAGACCCCGACGCGCTGCCCTGTCCCTGGATGAGCGTGGGCGCCGACGGCCTGGTGCGGCAGATCAATGCCGCGCTGTGCGAGCTGCTGCACGGCACGCCGCAGCAGTTGCAGGGCCTGCACATCGACGCGCTGCTGGGCGGCGGCGGGCGGCTGCTGTACTACGGCTACTTCATGCCCATGCTGCGCATGCACGGCGCCGCGCGCGAGCTGGCGCTGTCGCTGCGCGGCTGCGACGGCGCCACGGTCGAAGTGCTGGCCCACGCGCGCGCCCACCCCGCGCCGCCGCAAGCCGCCGAGCACATCGACCTGGTGGTGCTGCCCGTGGTGGAACGCCGACGCCTGGAAGACGAGCTGCTGCGCGTCAAGCGCGCCGCGGAGCTGGCGCCGGGCATGCTGTTCCAGTTCGTCTGCGAGGCCGGCGGCCACTGCGCCTTCGCCTACGCCAGCGAGGCCGCGCGGCGCCTGTACGGCGTGGTGCCCGCACAGCTGCGCGAGAGCGACGCGCCCTGGCTGGAGCGCATACACCACGAGGACCGCGAGCGCGTGCGCCGCGCGCTGCACGCCGCCGCCGACAACGGCCAGACCTGGCGCGACCGTTTCCGCGTCACCGCCCCCGACGGCGGCCAGCGCTGGCACGCCGTGCAGGCCACGGCCAGCGCCGGCGATGGCCGCGTCGTCTGGCACGGCTACGTGGCCGACATCACCGAGCAGTACGAGCTGGAGGTGGCCGCGCAAAGCCGCGAGACGGCCGAGCGCGCCAGCCGCGCCAAGACCGAGTTTCTCGCCCGCGCCAGCCACGAGCTGCGCACGCCGCTCAACGCCATCCTGGGCTTTGCGCAGTTGCTGGAGCTGGAGTCCGGCGCGTTGGGCGGGCCGCAGCGGCGCCAGTTGAGCCTCATCGGCGAGTCCGGGCGCGAGCTGCTGCGCCTGGTGGACGACATGCTGGAGATCGCCCGCATCGAGGCCGACCGCGCCACGCTCAACCCCGTGACGCTACCGCTGCGCGCGCTGCTCGCGCGTGCCCTGGAGCTCGCGCGCGAGCAGGCGCAGGGCCAGGGCATCGTGCTGCAACTGGTGGAGTGCGCGCCGGCGCTGCTGGTGCTGGCCGACGAGGCGCGGCTGCTGCAGGTGCTGGGCCACCTGCTCTCCAACGCCGTCCAGTACAACCACCCGGGCGGGCACGTGTGGCTGTCGGCGCGCGAGGACGGGCGCGGGCACCTGTCCATAGAGGTCAAGGACGACGGCGTGGGCCTGGACGCGCAGCAGCAGGCCGCGCTGTTCCAGCCCTTCAACCGGCTGGGGGCCGAGCGCGGCGGCGTCAAGGGCGCGGGCCTGGGCTTGACCATCGTGCAGCGGCTGCTGCCGCTGATGGACGGCGCCATTGCCGTGCGCAGCCTGCCGGGCATGGGTTCCACGTTCACCGTGCGCATGCCCGCCGTGGCGGCCGAGGCCGCGCGCGCGGCCACGCCGGGGCTGCTGGAGCACGAGCTGCCGCAGCCGCAAGGCGCACCGCCGCACGGTACCGATGCGCCGGGCGGTGCCGCCGGTGCCGCGGGTGTTTGTGACGCCGCTGCCGGCGGCGCCCCGCACGCGCCCAAGCCGGCCGCGGCCGGCGACGCGCCGCCCAAGCCCGCCCCCGCACCGCAGGCCGGGACGCCGGCCGTGGACGTGCTCTACATCGAGGACAACCCGGTCAACGCGCTGCTGATGCAGACGCTGTTCCAGATGCGGCCGCAATGGCGGCTGCAGGTGGCGGTGGACGGTGCCGGCGGCGTGGCCGAGGCGCTGCGCTGCCGCCCGCGGCTGCTGCTGGTGGACATGCACCTGCCGGACATGAACGGCATCCAGGTGCTGGCCGAGCTGCGCCGCCACGTGGCGCTGCGCGACGTGCCGGCCATCGTGGTGTCGGCCGCCGCCATGTCCAGCGACATCGAGCAGGCCCAGGCCGCCGGCTTTGCCGCCTACTGGACCAAGCCGCTGGACTTGCCGCACATGCTGGGGGAGCTGGATTCGCTGCTGGGATAGGCCGGCCAGGGCCGCCTGAGTTTCAGGGTTACCGCGGCAGCAAGGCCAGGGTCAGCGTGACGCTGAAGGTGCTGCCCTGGCCGGGCACGCTCTGCAATTCAAGCAGCCCGCCCATCATGTCCACGAGGCGGCGCACGATGGCCAGGCCCAATCCCGTGCCGCCAAATTGCCGCGTGGTGGAACTGTCGGCCTGCATGAAGGGCTCGAAAATATGGGACTGCTGTTCCAGGGGAATGCCCATGCCGGTGTCCTGAACGGCAAAAAGCAGCGTCACCAGCTCAGGGTTGCAGGTGACGGGGTGAACGCTCAATACCACGCTGCCGGACTGCGTGAATTTAACGGCATTGGACAGAAGATTGATCAGCACCTGCTTGAGCCGCAAAGAATCGCCCACGACCTCGTCAGGCAGGGGCACCGGAATATCCAGGCGCAACTCCAGCGCCTTGGCCTGGGCTTGCGGCTGCAGCAAGGCACACACCGCATCGAGCAGTGGCAGCAATTTGAAGGGAACGATTTCAAGCTGCAGTTTGCCGGCTTCGATTCTTGACAGGTCCAGGACGTCGTCAATCAAGCTCAACAAATGCCCGCCTGCATGGTGAATATGTGTCGCGTAATCTCCTGCCGGATGAGGCAGGGACATGCGTGTCATCAAATGGCTGAATCCCATCACGGCGTTCAAAGGCGTGCGCAGCTCATGGCTCATATGGGCCAAGAACTGGCTTTTCACCTGGTTGGCGCGCTCGGCGATGATTCGCTGTGATTCCGCCGCTGCCAGCACAGCCTCCGCGGCAGTCCGCGCTGCGTTCAGTTCCAAAGCCGATTTGCGGCGCTGGCAGGCCAAGCCGGCCAGTACCAATCCCGTCAGGGCTGCAGCCATGATGAAGGACTGCACCAGAAACTGGCGTGTTTCCAATGCGTAGTCCAGCGCAAACGGCCCCAGGCCCCGCTTGGTGTAGAGCACGACTTGGACAGTCATCAGGAAATTGGCCAAGGCGATGGCCAAATGCTCACCGCGAATGGCAGCCCAAATCAGGATGGGGAGAATAATAAAGATGGTCGGATGCGGGTTAAGCATAACGCCATGCCCGACCGCCAGCAGCAGGCACAGCATCAGGGCAATTTCCGCAGTCCTGGCCGCGCCCCTGCCGGTGCCGCCCTGTGGCCCCAAGACGGCCAGTATCAGCGGCGCAAACATCAAGACGCCGGCAGCATCGCCTGTCCACCACAATTTCCACGAGTCCAGCAAAGGGTCGCCGGTATGGATGCTGACGGCGGTGCCTCCCACCAACATACTCAAAAAAGGGCTGAACACGGTGGCACACAATAAAAATGCCATCACGGACGCCACACCGGAAAACCGGAAATTCCCCCGAGCCCAACGCTGAAGTAAAAATGCACCAACAAAGGCTTCCAGGGCATTGCCGATCGCGATGACCAGCGCAATGCCGGGCGGAAACTTGAAAATTACGATGCTGGAAAAAAGGTCAGCGCACAGCGCAACAGCCATCAACGGCGGCCATTGGCGTGCAGGCTGAAGCAACAGCGTTGCGACGAACAAGCCGCTGGGCGGCCACAGGCACACGCCCATAGCGGGCGCAATAGAAAACCCCTGGCCGCCCCAGGCCGCAAGGATATAAACCACCGGAAAAACGAAAAACCGCATTCTCAGGGCGATTGCCTTCAATTTGTTCAGAACTTTGCCGCTTGCCCCCCAGGATTCCAACGCATCACCTCGATCTTTCGTGCACTTTGGGCCAAGCGTTTTGACCGGGCCATGAAGCAGTCAAATCAACACATGCCGAATAAATTTTCGCGCCAGTGGCTGACCCACTTTTACCGACAACTGCCATAATGCTTTGCAGCATTGTAAAATGGGCCAGCGTGACGCCATAATTTTCTACCAAAGCGTGTATTTCGCACATCAGACATGTCGGACCAGGCACGCCAAAACCCATAGCAAGCAAAACGTCAGGCAGCGTCCACTTACTCTTCTTTCAGAAAACGCTTTGCATGTATCTTGCGCCCAACCGATGGGCAGCAACAGGTCATATTGGAGCGACGATAAATCGACAGCGGCAGCAACTTGTAAATATTTTTCGGCTCATGACAAATAGGCACACAAAGAAATACCCAAACCGCCAGCTCCCGCATCGGCGGGCGTGCGGCAGCCTAAGGGCCCGGGTCTTGCCCGGGCTTCTATCGAGCCCAGCCGACGCCCAGGCCTTCTCTCTTCAGCCGCCTGCAGCCGCGGCGCTGGCCCTTGCTGGTGCTTGGGCTCATGGCGGCCGTGGCGCATCCCGCGACAGAAGCAGGCCGCGATCTTCCAGCCCTTCACCCGGGCCGACGCCTCCACCACGCGGCGCTTCGGCGGCACGGGCTTGGGGCTGTCCATCGTCCAGCGGCTGGTGGAGATGATGGGCGGGCGCCTGGCGCTGGACAGCGCGCCCGGCCAGGGCAGCCGCTTCAGCATGGAGTTGCCGCTGGAGGCGGTGCAGGCAGAGGCGGGGGCGCAAAGCGGCGGTTGAGCCCAGCCGTTGAATGGCGTGTCCGGATTGCCCCATTCGTGGGCGCGGGCCTTACCAGCGCTTGAGGAAAACGTCGTCCGCCAGCTCTTCTTCCGCAGGCATGCGCAGCCCGTCGAGCCCGCGCAGCCACTGGCGCATGGCCTGCATGGACATGGGCCGCATGAGCAGGTAGCCCTGCGCCTCGGTGCAGCCGGCCTCGCGCACGGCGCGCAGCTCCGAGGGCGACTGCACGCCCTCGGCCACCACGCGCAGGCCCAGGCCGCGCGCCAGGCTGGTGGAGGACGCCACGATGGCCTGCTTGGCCGCGTCCGTCGCCATGCCCGCCACCAGGCTGCCGTCCATCTTCAGCTCCGAAAAAGGCAGTTGCGACAACTGCAGCGGGCTGGAGTAGGCGGTGCCGAAATGGTCCAGCGCCAGGCCAAAACCCATGAGGCGGCAGCGCGTGGTGTTCTCGATGACGGTGGTGAGGTCGCCCAGGAGGTCGTGCTCGTCCACCTCCAGCGTGAGGCGGCTGGGCTCCAGGCCGCAGCGCCGCACGGCCTGCTGCAGCTCGGCGCAGAAGCTCTCGTCCGCCAGCAAGCGCAGCGAGACGTTGAGCGCGCCACGCAGCGGCAGCCCGTCGCCCACGCAGGCGGCCAGGAACTCGCAGAGCTGGCGCACCATCAGCAGCGTGGCCTCCTCCAGCAAGCCGTGCTGGTGCAGTGCCGGCAGCAGCCGCGCCGGGCCCAGCGGCGCGCCGTCGGAGCTCACGCCGCGCATGAGCGCCTCCACGCACACCACGTCCCGGCTGGCCAGCCGGACCTGGGGCTGCAGCCAGGGTTCGAGCCGGCCCCCGTCCAGCATCGCGCGCAGCTCCGACAGCGGCAGCTCCGGCGGCATGGCCTTGTCCTTGCGCGCGCCGCTGCGCCGGTAGTTGCGCAGCGCCTGGGCCACTTGCCCCTGCCCCGCCGAAGGCTCCAGGCAGCACGCGGCCTCCAGCTTGCAGCACTGCGCCATGGCCAGCACGCTCTTGAGCACGCCGCGCGGCTGGTGCTGTGCCGCAAAGAACAGCAGCGGCGCCTGCTCGTCGCCGCAAAGCAGCCGCATCAGGCGCAGCGCATCGCCGTCCTCGAAATGCAGCCCGCACACCAGCACGTCAGGCGGCTGCGCCTCGCAGTACAGGTGCAGCAGCAGATGCTGCATGCTGGACACCCGCACGCCGACCTGCCAGCCGTCGGCCAGCAGCTCGGCTTCGAGCTGGCGCGCACAGGCTTCATCGGCGCACAGCACCCAGGCACGCCCTGGCCGCGACACCACGCTGGGCCGCAAGGAAGAAACAGGCAGCGAACCGTCGTCAGCCGCGCGACGGTGCCGCTCCACGGCCCAACTCCGGGGCGCCTCCCAGCGGGCAGGAGAAATGCTGTTCGTGGGGTAGGAACTCAGGCTCACGGGACACCCATCGTGCGCGGTTGGTCACAAAACGTCCCGCCTGACGGCACAGCGCCGCGGCGGCACCCGCTGCAGGCATGAATGCCTGCGAGCTCAGATACATTTTATGACACTCTGTCTCAAGGCGCACGTTTCCTGACCTCATTGCGCAGGAAACGCAAACTTTCACCGGAATCTGGTTTACACACCTTACAAGTGGGGCTTGGGCAAGTGACGGCAAAGCGCGGCATCGGTGAAATGTCGTCCAAGGGAAAAATATAAAAAATTCTCCAACAGGAGATAAATCTCGGGCCAGTCAAACCGCAGGACGCTGTGCAGCGCAGAGTAGACGAAGCCGTTGCTACACTGGCCGCTTGCGACTCCCAAATATGACCCTTCGGGATCGAAATCCATATTTAAATATGTTTTGTGTGATTTCCGGCCTCTGGGCAAATTCAAAATTTCGCGATTGGCTTGGAGCACATTCGGTCCGCGGCCGTGACGAAAGCGAAAAGCGCCGCGCTCTGGCGCGGGCCCTGCATGGCCTGGCGGCGCTGGCCGCCATCGCGCTGACGGGCCCCTGGCGCGACGGGGCCTTCGGCAACGTCCTCGTCGCGCCGCTGCTGGCCGTGGCCTGGACGGTATTGGGTCTGGCGCAATATGTGTTGTTGCGCCGCGGAACCAATGCCCTGGTCGGATTGCAATATTTCACAATATTTTTCGACGCCGCGGCATTTGCCGTTTTTCTTTGCGACGCGCCCACTGCCACCAGTTTTCTCGTGCCCTACCTGGCCTTCATCGTGATTCCAGTGGGCCTGCGCTACGGCGTGCGCACATTCTGGTTCGCCTGGGCAGGATCGTGGCTCACCGCCACGCCCGTGCTCTACTTCGGCAACCCCTTCTGGTCGGCCCACGCGCAAACGCTGATGTCGCTGGTCTTTTTGGCGCTGCTGCCGGCCCTGTATTTTGGTCCGTTGCTGAGCCAATGGCGGGTGCGCCTGAAAAAGGACACCGACGAAAATCAGTTGTGGGCCTTAGAAGCCGCCATGGTGGCCAAAAGCGCTTTTCTGGCGCGGGTGAGCCACCAGTTGCGCTCACCGCTGCAGGCCATCATGTCCTCGCTGGAATTGATGGAAGCGCCTTCCCAGCAGGCCAACCGGCCCAAACTCGCGGCCAATATCTCGACGTCCGCGCAACGGC
Source organism: Azohydromonas lata NBRC 102462 (assembly GCF_001571085.1). Taxonomy (GTDB): domain Bacteria; phylum Pseudomonadota; class Gammaproteobacteria; order Burkholderiales; family Burkholderiaceae_C; genus Azohydromonas; species Azohydromonas lata. The sequence goes on along the minus strand of NZ_BCTC01000094.1, from coordinate 14,909 downwards.
TTTCCCAGGAATTGCGCGACCTGCTGACCATTGCGCGGGCCGAAGCCTGGCAATTGCAATTGGCGCCCTCGCCATTCGAGGCCGGCACGCTGCTGGAATCCGTAGCGGCCGAGTTGCAATCCGACGGCGGCAACGGCGGACGCCAAATATGGACCCGCCCGCTCCAGGAGCCGCTGTTCCTGGTGGCGGACTCCGACAAAATCGTGCAGGTGCTGGCCAACGTGGCCAAGCACCTATCGGCCACGCTGCACCCCCATACCCTGACGCTGTCCATGCAGCCTTATGACGAGGCGCGCGGCCACATCAATTTCGTGGTCGAGGCGGAAGCTGCAGGCACCCCACCCATGGAAGCCGTTGCGGCCGACGCCCAGGGGACCAAGGACGCCCTCAACGACAGCCTGAGCCTGACCCTGGTGCGCACGCTGACGGAATTCCTGGACGGGCACACGGCACTGGAGAAACGACCGCCCAACCGGCTTCGATTCAGCGTCACCATTCCCTGCGAGCGGGTGCGCGACGACGAAGACGGCCTCCCAATGCCGCCCACCGATGCAAAAGTCATGGTGGTCAGCGGCAATTCCCAGGCTTGCCGGGAATTGATGTCGTCACTCAATCAGCAGGGCCGGATGGTGGAATGCGTTTTCGCCATCGCCACGGCCGCCAACCGACTGGCGTTGCAGGAATATGCACTGGTGTGCGTGGACATGGAATTACCGCGCCACAACGCCCGCCGCCTGGCCCTGAGCCTCAAAAGCAGCCAGGGTGCCAACCGCGACACGCCCATACTCGCTTTCCATGCGCGAACGTCCGAAAAGGACGCCGGCAAACCCTGGCCGTTCGACGCCCTGCTGACCGGCAAAATCTCGCGGGCCAGCCTGGTACAAGCTATTTCTTCGCTACGGCCTGGGCAATTGCAGCATTGATGATGGAAAATCGAACCGGCTTTTCAAAGAACAAAATCTTGTGAACCGCCATGAGCGCCGCCACCTCCGCCTCGCTGGCCAACCCCGCCCCAATCTGGCCTGTCAGCACCGCCACAGGAGCGTCGGGCTTCATTTTTCTGATGTCGTCAATCAGGTTTTTGGCGGTTTCACCGCTGACCAGCCAGTCGAGCACGAAGGCGTCGTATTCCGGTATTTTATTGCGCAGGTCACTGACAGTGAAAAATGCATCGGATTCCAGGCCCGCTTCGGTGAAGGACGCAGCCAGGGTGACGGCCAATTCCTGCACGTCGTCCAGCACGGCCACGCGGGTCAAACGCTCCGGCGGCGGCTCTATCAATATCCGCTTGATGGCGTAGCAATTATCCCGAACGGCATTGTTGACCGGGCAAATCAGCCATTCCGAATTCACCGGCACGGCCACCAGCGCGCCTTCCGGGGCATTGCTGATACGTTCGCCCGGCCACAGATAAGCCTCCACCGAGGTTTTGCCCATGACCAATTGGGCCGTGACGCGCTTCTCGGATTCGAGGGCCGACAACACCATGGAGGCAAAAGTGTCGCCAAAATGGCGGGCCAGAATTTCCAGCTCTTCCGGCGTCCAAGGCGAGTCGCCATTGATCTTGCGATGCGCTTGGCTGTAGGACAGGCCCAACACGTCGCGAATGGTGGTCGAGTGCTTGTGCGAAGCAATCCCGTGGCGCCGGAGCAACGACACGGCCAATTGGGACCCGAGCGGGAAGTTGGATTCAACGGGCGCTGGCATGGGTGTGGTGATTCGTCATGGTGTCGCCTCGCGGCGGAAAGGCAAGAAAATTTCCACAAAAGGCAACTTGTTCAAGACCAAATCGCGGTTCGCGGTAGGTGCTACTGCTGTCTTTTGCCAAGCAGTGCACCAAGTACGTGAGGCTGTTGATCGGTATGACCAAGCATTTTAGGCATCACGGCGAGCGGCAGCCGTCGGCGTTGTTCCGCACTGCGTCAGCGGCAGCACGCATGGGCTCTGCAAACCTGACTTCACACGCCGGAGAGCATAGAAAACGAAGTTGTCGAGGAAGGTACTTCAGTAGGGGAAAGTGAATGGCACAGGAAGAAAAGCAGTTCCGGACTGCCCAAGCCGCCCATATTGGAAGATTCGACCATGAATTAATGGCCGAGGTCCATTATGAGCAAATGGAGAGCATGGCGAACCGGATCAAAGGCGGGGCGGTTGGAGCCTTGCTTTATTCCGTAGTGATGGCCGTTTATCTTCACGAGAGCGTTGGCATTTACGTCTGGTATTGGCTGGCCGCAAAAACGCTGGCCGCCGCCTGGAGGCTGGCACTGGTTTTTCGCTGGAAAGATTGTAAAGCGCGCCAGCCGGTACTGGATCGTTGGTTTTTCTGGATAAGAGTCACCCTTTTTCTCGACGGCGTTCTGCTGGGCGCGATCGGTTTGCTCGCATTACAGTCCAATGCCCCCCAAGAAGCCCTGCTTTGGACAGCCGCGGGCTTATGTGGCGTGTCCGCTGTCGCCATGAGTACGCTGGAATCCGACTGGGTTTCAAGCGTACTCTACTCAACGCCCATTATTGGCCAGACCATACTTTATTTATTGATCCAGCAATCATTTTTTGGAAACAGCACTGCAATCGCAATAGCTATTTATGGAGCCGTGCTGCTGCTTAATGCCCGCAGAGCTGCACGCGATGAAAGGCAACGCATTGTCCAAAGTCGAACCATACTGCGCTACAAAAAACAGAATGAAATTGCCCTGGAAATGGCCCGCACCGAGTCACGCATCCGCGTAGAAATGATGTCCAGCATCACGCACGAATTGCGCACCCCTATACACGGCATTTTGGCAATGAGCAACCAGATAGCCCGCGACCCTTCGGCAAACAGCACCGCCAAGGCAGCGGAGATGATCATCAAATCAGGCGAGCATCTGGTAAGCCTGGTCAACGACATGTTGGATTTCGGAAGGCTGGAGGCTGCAGGCGTTACATTGCGCCCTGAAGTATTTGATTTGAATGATGTGATCGAGGAAGTCAGCAATATTGGCTTTCTGATTGGGCAGGAGAAGGGCGTAAAATTTGCTGCCTGGAATGTGCTCCCGATGCCTTACCATGTCCATGCCGATCCGGGACGAATAAAGCAGATTTCACTCAACCTCATCAGCAATGGCATCAAATTCACCGACAAGGGCGGAGAGGTGGTCTTGCGCGTGAGGGATGCGGACGGAAATGGGAATATTATCCTTGACGTTGCCGACAATGGCCCCGGCATCGCTGAAGAAAATCTCACAACAATATTCGAACCATTTTCCCGGCATGCACAGGAAAAAGTCGGCGGAGGACTGGGCAGCACCGGGCTGGGTTTGAGCATCAGCAAGCGCCTGGCCACTGCGATGAAAGGCACGCTGGAAGTGTCCAGTGAGCTTGGAAAAGGTTCGACCTTCACCTTGAAAGTCAATCTCGCCAAGGTCGTCGTTTCTTTACAAAATCGCCAACCCAAACAAGAATTCAACCTGCCCGCAACATTGGAAGGTCATGCACTTATTGCTGAGGACGACAACTTAACCGCCGAACTGGCGCGCTCCACGCTTGAAATGTGCGGATTGAGGGTCAGCGTGGTGGGCCGTGGCGATTTGGCTGTCCAGGCCGCCATGAATGACTCGCAACGGCCCAATATATTGCTCATGGACGGTGATATGCCAGGACTGGATGGACTGGCGGCAACACGCAAAATCAGGGAATACGAAGCACAAACTGCGTCGCCACGATTGCCCATAGTTATCGTCACCGGCCGGTGCATGCCGGAAGACGTCATCAACGCGCGGCAAGCAGGCGCCGACGCCCATTTGGGCAAGCCCTATTCAAACAACGACCTGATCCGGACAGTTGCGCAGCGGCTCGCACCGATGCAGAACCACAAGCGCGGCAAAATCAATTAAATTGATTCATGCCGCCGCTTGCGCCCTGCATTTCCAATATCATCTTCTCACGGTCAAGGCCAAACCTGCTCCGCTCCGGATTTTTCACCGGGGGAGCCCGGCTTGGCACCAGCTTCACGCCGTGACCGCAGCATTGAGGTTCAAGCCCCATCAATTCCTACGGGGTCGATATTCTCACTTGCCACTGCGACCCGAGAAATACCTGAGAATGCTTTGGCAAAAATGCTGATATCGGGATGCCACGTTCTGAAGACGAAATGGTAAAACGGATTGCTCATTCTGGCCCAATCCTGTTCAGCAGTGACGTTGCTCAACCAAAGAATCCGGTGAGGAATTCCACCCGTATAGCTCAGGGGAACTTCCCGCTTGTCTTCATACAAATCCGAAAACCCCAGGGCACGATATTGGCGCATCAGTGCAGGCCGTGAGCCCGCATAAATTCCAGCCACCTGGGTTGCAATGTTATGAAGATGGCAGGCCTTGACGATACCCATGCGCACCGATTTATCCTTGTACGACGGGAGCACGACCAGCCTGGTAATCTCCGATACCAGCAAGCCACGCAAATGCGCCGGTTCTTCAATGCAACCGTGAATCTGCAAGGGACGGTTGCGATTGACCTGTATGCGGCAAGAGCCCACGACCTCGCCGGTGGCCTTGTCCTCGGCACAGAAAACCACCGTGTCGGGGTCCATGTCCAGTGGGTCCTCCTTGCCGAATTGCGCCGCCATCAAAGGCAAATGATGGCCATAAGCCAGCGCCCGAAGTTTGCGCACCCGCGCCAGGTCGTACTCGTTGTCTACCGCGCGCACGGTAAATCCCAGAATCTCGCGCTTCGGAGACTCCTGTGGCTCCTGGTGCTCGGGTTGTGCATACTGGGCAAGGGCAGCGATTTGGCGGCTTTCCATCATGACTCCATGAAACAAAATCCCAATCAACAAATAAGCCCTGCGACATGATTGGGAAAACGTCGCGGGCGGGGATCGATCCACATACCGCGGTTTTGCATGGCCAAATGCTGTTTGCCAGTCCGACAATGGCACGACCACAAAACCAGGCCGCTTATTGGAGCCAATATAGAAACTGGCTTGCAGAATGCTTGCTGAAATAATCCGTGAGCAGTGCTGCTTTTGATTGCCAGTCGCTTTCGGCGTTCGTGCTTATCCCTGCCTCGCTTCCTGAAGAAAGCCGGCATGAAGATTGTGTTTTTTGTCAGGAAATGACCGAAGATACTGCTGGTTTGCGCGTGACCGAACGGGAATATGTGATTTTTCAGGCGGGGCCGCATACACCGGCCCGCCAGAAATTTCCAGGCTGTTGGTCAATGAAAATCAAGATGCCGCAAACGCAAATCCGGCGGCCAGCGCCACTGCCGCCATGATGGCGGTCGGGTTGCAGTTGTGCTTGCCGGCGCCCTGCGGCGCGGCCCTGGGGCGCCACATCCGGCGCAACACGCGCCCGGTGCGGCCGGATCGCCGCAGGCCCGCGCGCCCACAAGGGGCGCGGCGTCAGCCGCCGGGGAGGCGGCTGCCCGCGCTCAGAGGCCGACGTCGCGGCCCGTGGACGCGGCCCGCGCGCTCAGGCCGAAGTGGCTGTCGCGCGCCATCACGGCGTCCAGATGGCAATCCGGAATTTCGGTCGCGGCCTGCAAATTGAAAATACCTGCACGCTCCAGCATGGGCGGTTTGCGGATGGAGCTCCATATGCCCAGCGCCGTGGCCAAACCTTTGAACTGGTGCGCGGTCAATTCACCGCAGCCGTCCAATATGCGCAGCGGCAGCACGGGCGAAGCGGGACAGGAAGAATAAAAGGGGCGGGCCGACCAGAAAAACAGACCCTCCCGGGTCGCCAGGCGCCTGATGGACCAGAAGGCCCAGCACGCCACACCGCCACCGCACAGTTGCACAGGCTGGCCATAAAGCACGCCTGCTTTCACCAACAGCCTGTCCTGCGTCAAGGACAAGGACGTGAGTATTCCTTTGGGCAGGCAGGCAACCGATGAGCGCATGGGTCAAGGCAAAGTTTCGGCCCGTCTATCGGCAGGTAGCGGGACACATTTCAGTGTAATTGACCGATGCGCAAAAACTTTCGTCTTTTTTGGCAAGACAAGGCCAGATGGCGCGCAATTCATTCCCAAATGATGCCTGCGCCGCCCTTTTCGCGCATTTTGTCAGTATTGTTTCTCGTCAAGAAACTTTATTTCCATCAGGCACGCTTCAATGCAACTTCACCCGCGGCTCGGTTCGTCTGGCAATGAACCTCGAAGCCGTCCCCAGCACTGTTTTCCACCAGCCGTGCAAGGCGACCTCGTGCATTTTGTACAGGGATTGATACATCCAGCGGGCGAATAAACCTTCTATCCAGAAATTACCCCCCACCAGTTGGCCCATCAAATTACCCACCGTGGTGTAAGTGCCCAGGGACACCAGGGAGCCGAAATCCCGGTAACGCCAGGGCTGCAGCGGCTGGCCGCGCAGGCGGCGCTGCATCTGCTTGACCAGGTGCGAGGCCTGCTGGTGCGCGGCCTGCGCACGCGGCGGCACGGTGGCGCCCTCGTGGCCCAGCCAGGGGGCGCTGGCGCAGTCGCCTATGGCGAACACGTTCTCGTCGCGCGAGGTCTGCAGCGTCGGCCCAACCAGGAGCTGGTGGATGCGGTTGGTCTCCAGCCCGTCCAGGTGCGAGAGGAATTCCGGCGCCTTCACGCCCGCGGCCCACACCACCAGCTCGGCGGGAATGGCCTCGCCGCCGGCCAGCTGCACGCCCTCGGCCGTCACGGCCGTCACGCGGGCGTTGGTGCGCACACGCACCTTGAGCTTTTCCAGCAGCGACTGCGCCGAGGCCGACATGCGCTGCGGCAGCGCGGCCAGGATGCGCGGGCCGGCCTCGATGAGGTTGATGCGGATGTCGCGCTCGGCGTCGATGCGGTCCAGCCCGTAGGAGACCAGCGTGCGCGTGGTGTGGTGCAGCTCCGCGGCCAGCTCCACGCCCGTGGCGCCGGCGCCGATGATGGCCACCTGCAACTGCTGCGGCCGCAGCGGCGCGCCCTGCGCATGCGCGCGCACGCAGGCGTTGACCAGGCGGCGGTGAAAGCGCTCGGCCTGCGCCGGCGTCTCCAGCAGTAGCGCGTGCTCCTGCACGCCGGGCGTGCCGAAGTCGTTGTTGAGGCTGCCCACGGCGATCACCAGCGTGTCGTAGCCGAACACGCGCGCGCCCGTGACCTGCTCGCCCTCCTCCGGGTCCACGTAGGGCGCCACGTGCACCTCGCGCCGCGCGCGGTCCAGGCCCGTCATCTCGCCCACGCGGTAGCGAAAGCAGTTCCAGTGCGACTGCGCGAGGTAGTCCACGGCGTGGGCGTTGATGTCCACCGTGCCGGCGGCGATCTCGTGCAGGTGCGGCTTCCAGAAATGGGTGCGTGCCTTTTCGATCAGCGTCACCTGCGCCTGCCCGCGCCGGCCGAGCTTGCGGCCCAACTGCGTGGCCAGCTCCAGCCCCCCGGCGCCGCCGCCCACGATGACGATGCGGTGCGGGCCACCGGCGCTGGACGAGGGAGTGGATGCCATGGCGGAACTTTCTTGCTGTGGCCGAGGCCGGGCCCGGGATGTTGGCGCCGCCGCGGCGGGCGGGGAAGGCGGCGCGCGCTTCGCTTACATCTGCGTCAGCGCCCGCCGGCCAAGGCCTGCAGGCGCAGCCGCTCGTACTCCGCGCGGTCCACCGGCACGGCGTGGCGGTTGCCCAGGTCGTGCATGTGCACGCGGTAGGTCTCGCGGGCGCTGAAGGCCGCCAGCGCCGCCAGCACCGTGATGCCGAAGGTGATGGCGCCCACCGTCAGCGGGATGTTGTCCGCCCCCGGAGGCGCCACGGCCGTGAACACCGCCGGCAGCATGGCCGTCACCAGCGTGCCCAGGTTCTGCGAGATGGCCATGGCCGACACGCGGGTGCGCGTGGGGAACAGCTCCGGGTAGAAGCTCGGGAACACGGCGTTGTAGCCCTGGTACACCACGCCCCACATCAGGACGGACATGACCATGGCCAGCGGCACGTTGTGCACGCTGATGGCGTAGAGGTAGCCGAAGGACAGCGCCCCCGACGCCAGCGCGCCCACGATGATGGGCGGGCGCCGGCCGATGCGGTCGGAGAGCTTGCCCACGAACGGGATCACCAGCACCGCCACGATGTTGCCCAGCACGGGAATCCAGAGGTAGACGTCCTTCTCGAAGCCGATGCCGTAGCCCGGCTGCACCGCGTAGGCCGCGCCGAAGATGGTGGTGACCACGGGGATGACGTTCATGAGCGCCATGCACACCACGCGCAGCATGTCCGGCCAGCTCTCGGTGATGGCCTGCACCATGGGCGCCTTGGGCACGTGGCCCTCGCGCGCCTCCTCGGCGAAGGCGGGGGTCTCGTCCACCTCGCGGCGGATGTAGTAGCCCACGGCGATGACGATGAAGCTCAGCAGGAAGGGGATGCGCCAGCCCCAGGCGTTGAAGTCGTCCTTGGGCATGTAGTGCGCCAGCGGCAGGAAGACGGCGGCGGCCAGGATCTGCCCGGCCTGCACGCCTTGCAGCGTGAAGCTGGAGAAGAAGCCGCGGCGGCCGAACGGGGCGTGCTCCAGGATCATGGAGCTGGCCCCGGAGATCTCGCCGGCCACGGCGAAGCCCTGGATCAGCCGCATCACCACCAGCAGCGCCGGCGCCAGCAGCCCGGCCTGCGCGTAGGTGGGCAGCAGGCCCACGCCGATGGTGGAAAAGCCCATGAGGAACATGCACAGCACCAGCACGCGCTTGCGCCCAAGCGTGTCGCCCCAGTGGCCCAGGACGAAGGCGCCGATGGGGCGCGCCACGTAGCCCACGCCGTAGGTGGCCAGAGAGGCGATGATGGCCGTGGTGGGGTTGCTGCTCGGGAAGAAGAGCTGCGGAAAGATCAGCGACGCGGCGGTGGCGTAGATGAAGAAGTCGTAGTACTCCAGCGCCGAGCCTATCCAGCCGCTGGCGGTGGCTTTCCGGGTCTGGTGCGAGCCTGAGGGCTCGTTGGGCTGCGCAAGGCTGGCCATGGGCTTGTCTCCTGACGGGGGTGGTGTCGCTGCTTGAAGCCGCCCGGGGCCGCGGGGAAGAGAAGTCGCTGGGGCCGGGCGTCTTGACGGCCCGCAATGTAGGCAGCAGGCGGCGCGCCGGACGCAATGACACCCGTCAAGATGACCGGACATCGGCCAGCCGCGTCCGGCAATCGGTCAGATTGAGGGAAATCCCGGAATCCGATGACCGCTTCCGCGGCCGCGCCGAGGCCACAGCGCCGCCCTGCCCGGCCCCGCGCCGGCACCAGGGGCCAGCCCGCCGATGGCGGGGCCGGCCGGTGCGCCGCACACTGGGCGTGAAGTTCCATAACATTCAGACACTCGACACCCGACACTTGCGCATGCCCCCAACCCCAGCCCCCCTGTGGAGCGTGCGCGCCGTGCTGACGCTGCTGCTCCTGTCCTGCCTGCTGCCCGGCCTGCTGGGCGCGAGCGTGCTGCTGGCACAGCAGTACCGCCAGGGGCGCCAGCAACTGGTGGACAACACCCTGCTGACGGCGCGCGCCCTGGTGCAGGCCGTGGACAACCACGTGCTGCGGGTGCAGTCCATCGCCCAGGCCCTGGCCCGCTCCGAATCGCTGGCCCAGGGCAACCTGCCGGCGTTCCACCGCCACGCGCGCGAGATCCTGAAGGAATCGGGGCTGGCCTCCAACGCCGTGCTGCTGGATGCGACGGGCCGGCAGGTGCTCAACACGGCGCTGGAGCCGGGCCAGGCGCTGCCGGCGCAGCGCAGCCCGGCGCTGGCCGCGCCGGTGTTCGCCAATGGGCGGCCCTTCCTGTCCGACGTGTTCCAGGGGCCCGCGCTCAAGCAGCCGGTCGTCTCCGTCATGGTGCCGGTGCGCGTGGACGGCCAGGTCGCCTACGCCCTGGGCGTGGCCATGCTGCCGCAGTACTTCAACACGCTGCTGGGAGCCCAGCGCCTGCCCGCGGACTGGATCGTCGGCATGCTCGACACGCAGGGCACGTTCTTTGGCCGCACGCATGCGCCGGATCGCGTCGTGGGCAGCAAGGCGTCGCCGGACGTGCTGCGGCTGCTCGCCCAGTCCGGCGAGGGCGCCAGCGAAACCCTCACCGTCGAGGGCGTGCAGGCGCTCACCGTGCACGCGCGCTCGGCCATGACGGGCTGGCACGTGGCCGTGGGCATACCGCTCAGCGCGCTGACCACGGACCTCTACCGCGCGCTGGGCCTGATGGCCGCGGGTGTGGCCGCGCTGCTGGCCGCGGGCCTGCTGCTGGCCCGCCACCTGGGGACGTGGATTTCCCGCTCCTTCGACGCGCTCACCGAGCCGGCCCTGGCCCTGGGCCTGGGGCACGCGCGCGAGGTGCCCGCGGTGCACCTGCGCGAGGCGGCCACGCTGGCCGCGGCGCTGGCGCGCGCCGGCGAGCTGCTGCGCCAGCGCGAGGCGGCGCTGCAGCAACACCAGGCCGGGCTGGAGCAGCGCGTGGCGCAGCGCACCGAGGAGCTGGAAGAGGCACGCGCCGCGGCCGAGGCCGCCAACCAGGCCAAGAGCGACTTCCTGGCCAACATGAGCCACGAGATCCGCACGCCCATCAACGCCATCCTGGGCCTCACGCACCTGCTCGCGCGCGAGTCGGCCTCGGCGCTGCAGGCGCAGCGCCTGGGCAAGATCGAAAGCTCCTCGCGCCACCTGCTGTCCATCATCAACGACATCCTGGACCTCTCGAAGATCGAGGCCGGCAAGCTGCACCTGGAGGCGCACGACTTCTCGCTGCTGGCGCTGCTGGACAACGTGGCCTCCATGGTCAGCAGCACGGCCTCGGCCAAGGGCCTGCGCCTCCTGACCGAGGCCGACGGCGTGCCGCCGTGGCTGCATGGCGACGAGACGCGCGTGCGCCAGGCGCTGCTGAACTACGCCAGCAACGCCGTGAAATTCACCAGCCACGGCAGCGTGACGCTGCGCGTGGAGCTGCTGCAGGAGCAGGAGCAGCAGGAACAGGGGCCGCGGCTGCTGCTGCGCTTTGCCGTGGAAGACACGGGCGTGGGCATACCGGCCGAGGCGCTGCCGCGCCTGTTCGAGGCCTTCGAGCAGGCCGAGACATCGACCAACCGCAAGTTCGGCGGCACGGGGCTGGGCCTGGTCATCACCAAGCGCTTTGCCGAGCTCATGGGCGGCAACGCCGGCGTGCAGAGCGACCCCGGGCACGGCAGCACCTTCTGGTTCACGGCCCGGCTGGGCTGCGGCCGGCCGGTCGAGCAGCTTGGGCCGGAGAGCGCGCAGGCGGAATCCTGGCTGCGCCAGCGCCATGCCGGCGCGCGCGTGCTGGTGGCCGACGACAACGAGATCAACCGCGAGGTGGCCGAGGAGCTGCTGCGCGCGGCGGGCCTGCACGTGGAGGTGGCGCAGGACGGCCAGGAAGCCGTCGCCAAGGCCGGCGCCGGCGACTTCGACCTGGTGCTCATGGACGTGCAGATGCCCGTGGTGGACGGGCTCAGCGCCGCGCGCATCCTGCGCAGCGACGCTCGCTTTGCGCGCTTGCCCATACTGGCCATGACGGCCAACGCCTTCGACGAGGACCGGGCCGCCTGCCTGGCCGCCGGCATGAACGACTTCGTGTCCAAGCCGGTGGACCCGGGCCAGCTCTACGCCACGCTTGGGCGCTGGCTGCCCGCGGGCAGCGGCAACGCCCAGCCCGCGGCCCACGACGGGCGGCCCGTCCTGGAACAGCCCGCGGGCGCCACGCCGCAGGACGCCGTGCTGGCGCGGCTGGAACGGCTGCCAGGCTTCCACGCGCACCAGGCCGTGGCCAACCTGCTGGGCCTCAAGGACCGCTACCTGGCCGTGCTGCGCCTGTTCTGCGAGCACCATGGGCAGGAGGCGCAGCGCATCGCGCAGATGCTGCGCGACGGCCAGTGGCAGCAGGCGCGCCAGGCGGCGCACGCCCTCAAGGGCGCCGTGGCGACCCTGGGCGGCGCGGCGATGGCGGAGACGGCCGCGGCCCTGGAGCGCCGGCTGCAGCAGCCGCCCAATGAAACCGACGCCCCGGAGCTGGCCGCCCTGGTGGACGAGCTGGAGGCCAGGCTGCGCGCCCTGGTGCGGGCTATGGGCCCTGTGAAGGGCGCCCAGGCGGCGGCGCCGCCACGGACCCAGGGCGGCTCCTGAGCCGCTGGCGGCCGGGCCAGCCGCTCAACCCGTGCGCTCACTCCCGCGCTCGCCCGCCAGCAGCGCCAGCAACTGCTGCACGTCCACGGGCTTGGTGAGATGGTGGTCGAAGCCGGCGGCGGCGGACTTGCGGCGGTCGGCGTCCTGGCCCCAGCCGGTGAGGGCGATGAGCCGCATGCGCTGCCCGCCTTCCATCGCCCGCAGGGCGCGCGCCACGGCGTGGCCGTCCAGGTCGGGCATGCCGATGTCCAGCACGGCCGCGTCGGCCGGCCACTGGCGCGCCAGCGCCACGGCGTCCAGCCCCGCCAGCGCCACGCGGGTCTCGAAGCCCTGGAAGCTCAGCAGCAGCGCCAGGGTCTGCGCGGCGTCCTCGTTGTCGTCGGCCACCAGCACTTTCAACCCGGCGTAGGCGGACTCGTCCGACGCCTGGGCCGCCGGCTCGGCGCCGGCCTCGTCCAGCGGCAGCCGCAAAGTAAAACAACTGCCCAGGCCGGGGCCGTCGCTCTCCACCACCACGCGGCCGCCATGCAGCTCCACGATGCCGGCCACCAGCGCCAGGCCGATGCCCAGGCCGCCCTCGGAGCGGGCGGCGCCGGCTTCGAGCTGGCCGAACATCTCGAAGATGCGCGCGCCCGCCTCCGGCGGCAGGCCGATGCCGTTGTCGCGCACGCTCATGCACAGCTCGGCGCCCTCGCGCCAGACGCGCAGCGCGATGCGCCCGCCCGCGTCGGTGTACTTGGCCGCGTTGGTCAGCAGGTTGGAGAGCACCTGCGACAGCCGCACCGCGTCGGCCTGCAGCGCCAGGCGCCCAAGCGCCACGCCCTCTTCCAGCGACACGGTTAGCACGTGGCGCTTGGCGTCCAGCATGGGGCGCGCGGCCTCCACGGCCGGGTCCACGATGGCGGCCAGCGTCACGCGCTCCTTCTTGAGCTGCAGCTTGCCCTGGCTGATGCGGGCGAGGTCGAGCAGATCGTCCAGCAGCCGTGCCATGTGGCGCACCTGGCGCTCCATGAGGCGCTGGATCCAGCCGAGCTGGTCCAGCCGCAGCGCGGGCGAGGCCAGCAGTTGCGCCGCGTTGCGCAGCGGCGCCAGGGGGTTGCGCAGCTCGTGGGCGAGGGTGGCGAGGAACTCGTCCTTGCGGCGGTCGGACTGGCGCAGCGCTTCTTCCGCGCGCTTGCGCTCGGTGATGTCGATGACGAAGGCCAGCAGCTCGCTTTCGCCGTCGAAGAGGCAGGTGGCGAGCATCACGGGCACGCGGCTGCCGTCGGGACGCAGGTACTCCTTTTCGTAGACGGCGGAGATGCCGTCGCGCTGCGCCTGCGCCACGGCGCGGCGGTCGGCCGCCAGGTGTTCCGGCGGGGTGAGATCGGTCCAGCGCAACAGGCCCTGGCGCAGTTCCTCGCGGGTCTTGCCCACGATGCGCAGGAAGGCATCGTTGGCTTCCATGAGGCGCCCGTCGGCGTTGCCCGTGACCATGCCGATGGGGTTGAGCTCGAAGACGCGGCGCAGCCGCTGCCCGCTGGCGTGCAGCGCGGCCTGGGCCTGGTGGCGCTCGGTGACGTCGCGGAAGAAGATGGACAGGCCGTCGGCCGACGGGTAGCCGTGGCACTCGATCCACTTGTTCAGCGGCTCGGGATAGAACTCCTCGAAGTGCGTGGGCTCGCCCGTGTCCATGGCGTGCTGCAGCTCGGAGCCGAAGAGGCGCTGGCGGACGTGCGGAAAGGCGTCCCAGAGGGTCTGGCCCAGCAGCTCGTCGCGCCGCACGCCCAGGATGCGCGCGCCTTGCTCGTTGAAGTAGGTGTAGCGCCACTGGCGGTCGAGCACGGCCACGCCGTCGGTGATGCTGTAGAGGATGCGCTGCAGGTTGTCCTTGGAGCTTTGCAGCGCCTGCTGCAGCCGCTTGCGCTCGGTGATGTCGCGCGAGACGCCCAGGAGGCCGATGACGCGGCCGGCGGCGTCGCGCAGCGGCATCTTGCGGGACAGCCACACGCGCACGCTGCCGTCCGGGTAGGGCAGCGGCTCCTCGATCTCCTCGGCCGCGTCGCCGTCCATGACGCGGCGGTCGTTGGCCATGATGGCGCGGGCGGCCTCGGGGTCGTCCAGGAACTCGGCGTCGGTGTGGCCCACCATCTGGTCGGCGCGCTTGCCCACCAGGGCCAGCGTGGCGGGGTTGGCAAAGAGCAGCCGGCCGCCGAGGTCCTTGGCGAAGATGGCGTCGGGCGACAGGTCGCTGATGGCCTGCAGCAGCGCGCTGCGATCGTCCATGCGGCGCATGGCCTCGTCGGCGGCCTTGCGCGCGGTGACGTCTCTGGCCGTGCCCAGCACGCGCACGCACTGCCCCGCCGCCGAGAACAGCGCCCGCCCCTTGGCCGCGACCCAGCGCACCTGGCCGTCCTCGCGGGCGACGGTGCGGTATTCGACGTCGTAGAGGCAGCGCCGCGCGGGGTCGCAGGCGGCCTCGAAGGCCTCTCGCACGCGCTGGCGGTCGTCGGGGTGCAGGGCGGCGTAGAAGTCGGCCATGGTCACGTCGGCATCCAGCGGCAGGCCGAACATGGTTTTCACGCGGGCGGGCCACTGCACGGCGCCGGTGGCGGGGTCCACGTCCCAGAAGCCGACCTCGGCCGCGTCGGTGGCCAGCCGCAACTGCTCCTCGGCCTGGGCCAGGCGGCGCTGGGCGCAAAGCAGCTCGGCGAGTTCCGGCGCGGCGGCGACGGCCACGCCCGTGAACAGCACGCCGGCAGGGCGGCCGGCGTCGTCGTGCAGCGCGGTGGCGGTGAAGGCGAAGCGATGGGCGCCGTCGGCGGCGGCGAGCTCAAAGCGCCGGCCTAGGTTGTGTTTGAT
>NZ_BCTC01000093.1 GCF_001571085.1 Azohydromonas lata NBRC 102462 | reverse complement strand
CCATCCTCATCGACTTCCTGCGCCGGCTCATCAAGGGCGCTCCCAAGAAGATCTTCCTCATCCTGGACAACTTGCGGGTGCACCACGCCAAGCTCGTCAAGGCATGGCTGGCCAAGCACCGTGATGCCATCGAGGTGTTCTACCTGCCCAGCTACAGCCCCGAGCTCAATCCCGACGAGATGGCCAATGCGGACCTGAAGCAGGCCGTCACGAAGCTGGCTCCGGCGCGCACGAAGCTGCAACTCGTCAAGGCCACCTCACAGCACCTGCGTAGCGTGCAACGCCAGCCCGAGCGCATCCGCAGCTACTTCGAGCACGAGCCGGTTCGCTATGCCGCCTGATTCAAGTTCATTAGTGCCGGCTCAATAACTAAATTCATGCCGATCCGTATTGAGAAACCTGGGACTGATCAGCGCCCCACAGCATCATGACCGTGTAGTTGAAGTCAGCCGCCATTGGCTACTCGTCCCATTCCTCGTCTGGCTCGTTGATGACGCCGCCGGTGAGCAGGGCATCGATGTGTTTCGGCAAGCTTCGAGGGTAGAAGCGCGCGGCGGACGTGCGAAGCTCGGCGACGGGCCACCACCGGAACTGCTGGTGATCCGCCTGCTCGACCGCCTCGCGTCCCGAGCCATCGATCGCTGGACCGGCCCCGCTGATGCGCGCGACGCAGATCGCTTCGCGCTGCAAACGCCGCTCACCTCGATAGGTGTAGCGAACGTCCCGATGCCACAGCGATCGCCCCAGGTCAGGCGCCGAGAGCAGGATCCCGGTTTCTTCGCGGATCTCGCGCACGGCTGCCTCCGACAACGACTCGCCTGCGACGATACCGCCGCCAGGCAGTTCCCATGACGTACCGAAGGCCGGATTGCTCGCGTCGCGCGTGCTCAGCAGAAGCACGGCGTCGGTTGCATCGACAAGGACGACCCGTACTGCGAACCGAAGGACTCTTTCGCTCATACACGGCATTCTGCCGAATGTTGGATATCGGAGCCTGTGGTAGCGCCACTGTCACGAGGTCGAGGCGTCAGGCGCAGACGCCTTTGCAGTAACCGATCACCCAGGGCGCTCATCGACGCTCAGGTTGAATGACCGGCAGCCTATGCCTTTCCAGGTCATCCAAACGCCACGCCGCTGTCCGCAATCAGGACGGAATTCAGTGACCCAGCGCTGCACCGTCGCGGGTACGGGTCTTGTCGGCCGCCTGCTCGGGATGCGCAAACTGCTTGACCAGCAGCGTCGCGGTGGCGGTCACACCAGGAATGGCCACCATGGCGAAGACTTCCGCAAAGCTCAGCTGCCAGCGCTGCAGCTCGGCCACCAGGAAGGCGCCCGCGATGCCGCCAAAGCGCTCGATGCCCAGCATCCACGACCGAAACCCGCCGAGAACATGCCGGTGGCCATCAAGGCGCGCTGCCCAACCGAGCGGCGCTTCGCGACGGGCTGGTATCGTCCAAGGCGGTACCTTTCGCCCCCCGGTCGGGCTTGGCCTGAATGCCCAGCCTGCAGTCGCTGGTGGCCTGCGATGCCGCCAACCAGCGTTGGCACGCCGCGCCGGCGATGCAGTCGCAATGGACTTGCACGCAGCGCGTGATGGGCGAGGTCTTGCTGCGCGATGAAAAGCCGCGCGACATCTGGGACCAGCACGAGGCATTGCTGTGCGCCGTCACTGAAGGCAATGCCGACGCCGCCGAGCGCCTGGCGCGCCAGCACGTGCTGCGGGCGGCCACGTTCCTGATCGCGCGGCTGCGCAGCCAACGCAAGCCCGCGGGGAGCGCCAGCACCGCCGACGGCAGCGCTTCCAAAACCCGCGCCACCAAAGGCAACACCGCCAAGACTGGCGCCGACCGAAGCGGCGCGCGCTCGCTGAGGTGAGACGTTTTCCAGAGGCGGGCGCCTTTGGCAGTGCTCTGCCAAGCAGATCGTCGAGCTGCACGCAGGAGCGCTCGATGTGCTCAGCGAAGGGCCCGCGGGCTGTGAATTCAGCAGCCACGCGCCCTTCGAGCAGCACGGCGCCATTGCTGCTGCACAGGCGACCAGACTGAAGCCGGATGGATGGTGACCGCAGGGCTGGGCAGGGCCGCGCAATGCCATGCCGGCGGCTGGACGTCCCGGGATCCGGGATGTGCGGTGCTCACGGCGGTCGCGTGCCCCCGGACAAGCCGTCCATGATCTGGCGCAAGGCCTCCAGCCTGATCGGCTTGACCAGATGGTGGTCGAATCCCGCCGCCCGGGTGGCGCAGCGGTCGCCCTCCTGCCCCCAGCCCGTGACGGCCACCAGCGTCACGGACGAGGCACTGGGCAATGCGCGGATGCGTTGCGCTGCGGCGATGCCGTCCATCCTGGGCATGCCTAGGTCCAGCAGCACGATTTCCGGGCTCATCTGCTGCACCGCTTCGACGGCCTGCTCGCCGCCGTACACGACGTGCACCTCGTGGCCCAGGAGTTGCAACAGCGTGCCCATGCTTTGCGCGACGTCGCTGTTGTCGTCGGCCACGAGAACCCGGCGTCTGAGGGTGGGCTCCACCTCTTGGAGCGTCTGCGCCGCGGCCTCGTCTGGCGTTTTCGCAGCCAAGGGCAGCCGCACGGTGAGCTCACTGCCATTGCCCAAGCCGGCGCTGTGCGCCTGCACGCTGCCGTCGTGCATGGAGACGATGTGCTTCACGAGGGCCAGGCCGATGCCCAGGCCGCCTTGTGCCAATCGGCGTCCGGGCTCGGCCTGGGTGAACAGCTCGAACACGCGCTCCAGCATCTCGGCCTCGATGCCGATGCCGTTGTCCGACACGCAGATGACGGCCTCGCGTTCGTCCTTCTTCACCGACAGCGACACCCGGCCGCCAGGGTCCGTGTACTTGGCGGCATTCACCAGCAGGTTGGCCAATGCCTGTGCCATGCGCGCGGCATCGGCATCGACATGCACCTCGTCGGCAGGCAGGTGCACGACAAGCTCGTGCTCACGCTGCCGCAGCGTCGGCTCGGCCGCCTCGATGGCGTGGCGCACGATGGACGCCAGATCGAGGCGACGCCGCTGCATCGACACCAACCCGCGGCTGATGCGGCTCACATCCATCAGGTCATCGACCAGCGCCACCATGTGGTCCACCTGGCGCTCCATGATCAGGCGCATGCGCTCGACCATCGCGGCGTCGCCCTTGGCGACCTTCAGAATCTCCAGCCCGTTGCGCAGTGGCGCGAGCGGATTGCGCAGCTCATGCGCCAGGATTGCGAGGAACTCGTCCTTGCGGCGGTCAGCCTCCTGGAGCTGCCTCTCGATGCGCTTGCGCTCGGACACGTCATGGAAGAGGATCGCCACGAGGTGCTGCGCCGGCTCGCCCACGCGAAAGGCATACACGTCATACCAGCGCCCCAGTGCCTCGGCCTGCCGCTCGAAGCGGATCGGGCGACCGCTGCGTGCGACCTCACCGTAGAGCTCGAACCAGTGCTCCTCATGGTCGGGGGCCAGGTCGCGCATGTGTTGCCCGACCGCGTTGATCAGCCCGGTCTGCCGCTCGAAGCTCGGATTCACCTCCAGGAAACGGTAGTCCGCCGGGCGGGCGTCATCATCGAACAGTACCTCGACCACGCAAAACCCCTCGTCGATCGACTCGAAGAGCGTCTGGTACTTGGCCTGCGCATTCCACGGCAAGGGCCTGTCAGCGTCGCCGGGTGTGAGGTCGGGCTGTGTCATGAGTGGTTGCTTTGTGCTGACCGGAAATCAAATCCTGCCTACCCGGCAACGCCCTGGCGCCGCTCGGGCGCGTTGCAGGGCGGCCGGTGCCGTCCACTGCTCAGGCAATAGGGATTCCCTGCATGATCTCGGCACGGCATCGCTCGGTGCTCACGCTGTCCTGTTGGGCTTTGCCCTTGCTGAGCGCGGCACCTCATGGAGTCACTGGGAGGGCCTTGATGCTCACTGCAGCCTGAACAGTGCCTTGAGTTCCGCTGTGGGCAGCTGGCCGATCCAGGTTTCGCCGGTGCCCACCGTCATCTCGGCCAGCTCCCGCTTGGCGCGGATCATCTCGTTGATGCGCTCCTCGAAGGTGCCGCGCGTGATGAAGCGGTGCACCTGCACCTTGCGCTGCTGGCCGATGCGGTAGGCCCGGTCGGTGGCCTGCGCCTCTACCGCCGGGTTCCACCACAGGTCGAAATGCACCACGTGACTGGCCGCCGTGAGGTTCAACCCCGTGCCGCCCGCCTTGAGCGAGAGCAGGAACACCCGCTGCCCGGGCTCCTCCTGGAAGCGCTCCACCATGCGGTCGCGCCCGGCGCGGGAGACGCTGCCATGCAGGAACAGAGGCTCCCGTCCATGGCGCTCCTGCAGCATGCGCGCGAGCAGCTCGCCCATTTCCCGGAACTGCGTGAACACCAGCGCCTTCTCGCGTGCCGCACCGATCTCGTCGAGTAGGTCCAGCAGCCGCTCGGCCTTGCCCGAGGCCGCCGGGTCGGCCGCACCCTGCTTGAGGTAGTGCGCCGGGTGGTTGCACACCTGCTTGAGCGCCAGGATCAGCTGCAGCACCAGGCCCTGGCGCTCGAAGGTGTCGGACTGCCCGGCGATGGCCGCCATCCCCTCGCGCACCACGCTCTCGTACAGCGCGGCCTGGGCCTTGGACAGCGTGCAGAACTGGTCCTGCTCCACCTTGTCGGGCAGATCGCTGATGATGGACTTGTCGGACTTGAGCCGGCGCAGCAGGAACGGCGCCATCACCCGGCGCAGCCGCTGGGCCGCCGCGGCGTCGCGATGTGTCTGGATGGGCGTGGCGTACTCACGCGCAAAGTGCGTGGGGCCGCCCAGGTAGCCGCGCTGGGCGAAGTCCATGATCGACCAGTACTCCAGCAGCCGGTTCTCCACCGGCGTGCCGCTCATGGCGATGTGGCTCTGCGCGGCGATGGCCTTGACGGCCTTGGCCTGCGCGGCGCCGGGATTCTTGATGTTCTGCGCCTCGTCGATGACCACGATGCGCCAGGACAGCGCCTTGAGCGCCGCCGCCTCGGTGCGCGCCACGCCGTAGGTCGTCAGCAGCACGTCGGGCCGCTGCTGCGCCAGCTCGCGCTTGGCGCCGTGGAAGACGGCCACGCTCAGGTCCGGCGTGAAGCGCGCCGCCTCCTTGAGCCAGTTGGTCAGCAGGCTGGTGGGCACGATCACCAGCGCCCGGCCCTCCCGCAGCGCGCCGTCCTGCTTGAGCCGCAGCAGCAGCGCCAGCACCTGCAGCGTCTTGCCTAAACCCATGTCGTCGGCGATCACGCTGCCCAGGCCCAGGCGGGCGTTGCGCCACAGCCAGGCGTAGCCGCGCTGCTGGTAGGGCCGCAGCGTGGCTTGCAGCCCCGCGGGC
The DNA here is from genome assembly GCF_001571085.1 of Azohydromonas lata NBRC 102462. Taxonomy (GTDB): domain Bacteria; phylum Pseudomonadota; class Gammaproteobacteria; order Burkholderiales; family Burkholderiaceae_C; genus Azohydromonas; species Azohydromonas lata. The sequence goes on along the minus strand of NZ_BCTC01000093.1, from coordinate 19,491 downwards.
AGCGGCACATCGGCCTCGCGCTGCAGTTGCTCGATGAGCTTTTCTGCCGCTTTGTTCAGGCCGACCGGGGCGCCGTCAATCTCGCCGGCCAGCGCAGCGCGCAGCAGCGTGGCGCCATCGGTCTGCTGGGGTCGAGCCAGGCGGGCGTGCAGCGACTCGACCTCGGCTGGGTCGAGCATCACGTACTGGCCGCGGAACTTCACGACGCCGCTGGCCTTGCCGAGCAGGCGCTTGAACTCGGCGGCGCTGACCAGCTCATCGCCAATGGCCACCTTCCAGTCGAATGACAGGACCGAGTTCGTGTTCAACAGGCCAGCGCCGGCACTGGCACCGGCGGCAGCCTTGATCTGCATCGACAGCCGGGGCCGCAGCAGCCGATCCAGCGCGCGCGGCAACACCGTGCGAATGCCCATGAGGCGCAACGCCGGCAGCGTCACCGACAGCAGCGCCGGCAACTCCTCGGGTGTCACGGGGAGGGCCCGCTTGGCGCCCTTGCGCACGTAGTCGTGCAGTGGCGGATGGAACTCGGCCAGCATCGCCACGGTCCTGAGCACGCTCATGCGATGGGGGAACACGGGCTGTGCGATGACGTCGGCCAGCGGCACCGGCGCCTCCAGCGTCGAGTGCTCGTCGGCCACGGCCAGTGCCAGCCTGAACCCTTCCGCGCGCACGGCCTCGTCCAGGCGCAGCACCGGCATGTAACGCCGGCGCGCCAGGTGCAGCCGAGCCAGCCAGGCGTGGATGCTGCCGGCCAGCGCGCTCTCGCCCGGGCCGTCGACGCGCACCTGGCCCGGGCCGAAGAACAGGCTCCACGCCTTGCCGTCAACGTGCTTCCCGGCCGGGGCCGTGTCCGCGGCCAGCAGGCGCAGGTACAGGTCAATAAGCGCACACAGCAGCACGCGCGCCTGCGCCCGCGCGGCCAGCGGCACCCAGCTGCGACTCACCCGGTGCTGCGCCAGCCCTGGCGGCAGCCCGGCCGCAGCCTGTGCCACCAGGCCGCGCACGGTTGCGTCAAGCTCCGCCGCGCACCAGTGCAGCCCCAGCGTCCTGGCGTCCACGGTGAAGACCTGGGGCACCACGGCACCACGGGAAATGAGGTGCAGCGCCAGCAGGTGCAGGGTGTGCATGGCGGCGAAGTCCGCCCCCAGATCCGGCAGGTCCTCAGCCCGCACGCACGCCAGCGCCGCCAGCAGCCCGGACAGCGTGTTCAGCTCCCGGCCCTCCAGGGTCGCGCCCGCGACCTCCAGCGTGGCCTGGGCGTCCACCCTCAGGCGCAGCTGCCCTTCGGGCAACGGTGCGGTCTCGCTGTCAGCGTCCAGGGCCGCGGCGGCTGCATCAAGCTGGCGCTGTGCCTCGCGCGCGATACGGGCTACCGTCTTGTGCGCCAGCTCGCGGAAGTCGCTGCCGTGGTGGAACACCGGCTGCGCCGGCAGCAACTGCCACAGCGGCTCGCACAGCTCGGGCACGGCCGTGAAGTCGATGCGAGCCAGCGCGTCCGGGTCATGGACCAGCTCAGGTATCGCTGACTCGGGGTCATCCTGGAATAGCGTCAGTGCACCGGTAGGCAGCGCGCGCTCGGCCTCGGCATCGACGCCCGCGCTGTGCTGACCCAGCAGCGTTGGCAGGTCGATGCCGCGCAGCTTGAACACCAGGTAGGGGTCGGCGTCGATCTCGCGGCTGAGCAGGTAGATCACCGCCGCCAAGTGCTTGCACGGCACGGCCCAGTCCGGACAGGAGCACTCCATCTGCAGATCTTTCCAGCGCCGTGGAAAGACCTGGATGCCCAAGGCCGAGGCCTCCTTCAGCACAGCGGGATCCAGCTCGCGATTGAGCAGCCGTGCGATCAGGCCTGGGTCGGTGCTCAACCGCTGGGCCAGCTGGTCGGCATCGCCGTTGCCCACCTGCGGCACATGGATGTCCACCACGTAGGGCCTCGGGCGCGAGCCCTGCACGTGAGCCCGGATGTGGCCCGCGTGGACCTTCAAGTCGCGCACCGCGCCGCGATTGGCATAGGCGCGGCCACGCGGCAGCCTGTTGTCGTAATCGATCTGCGCCAGCGCCTGCAGCCACTGCTCGCCCCACCAAGTGTTGCCGTACGACGCGCGACTCACCAAAGCTGCTCCACCATCGATTTTGTTTTAGCCGTCAGGGGCCTGTGAGCTCAGGCCCAACGCCGAAACCCGGGCTGCCATGGCTGAGGTGGCCGAGATCCTCCAGGTGCACCGCGCCCGTGAATAGCAGTTCTACCGGTACACGTTGCGCCGGTTGCCGACCCTCACGACCAGGATGCGCAGGGCGCCGTCCTCGATGCTGGCGATGATCCGGTAGTCCCCCACGCGGTATTTCCAGAACTCGCCCAGCCTGGATCCCTTGAGGGCTTCGCCGATGCTGCGCGGATCTTCCAGCGTCGCTACACGCTCGCGCAGGAATGCAGTGATGCGCCGGGCAACCTGCCTGTCCAGCTTGGCCAGTTCCCTGACAGCCTCTTCGTCGAAATCAATCCGCCAGGCCAAGACGCCGCTCCACCTCTTCCAGGGTCAAGGTTTCGGACTCACCGGCACGGCTGGCGCTCAGCCGCTGCTCGGCCAAATACAGGTCTTCCAGGTCATCGATGTGCTCGCGCACAGCCTCGGTGACGTAGAAGGTCTTGGTACGCCCGGTTTTTGCAGCCAGCCGGCTCAGCCGGGCTTCAACGTCTTCGGGCAAGCGAATGGACAGAGGCATGGCCCCCCCTTGAGCGCGATACATGTATCGCATTTTCCTTGGTCCCCCGCCCGGCTGCAAGCGGTTGCCCGACGTAGCCGCAACGGAAGGAAAAGGATCCCGCACCTCCTGCCCTCAATCCTGCCTCGCATTGGACGCTGCCTACGGGACGGTGCCTCATTCTGCATACCCGACTGGTAGACCGGCTGGATTTTGCCAACCGATAAGCGCACAAAGCTGAAGGTAAAAATACAGTGCCCAGGCAGACCACGTGTCAGGCGTGTCCATGCGCATCATGAATTGCTGCAGGTGGTTGGCCTCACCGGTGGAGCATCCGACCTTGGGGCCAGCGTACCGATTGGCACCGAAAGTCCGTCCATCTTTGGAAAGGTGGCTCTTTCTGTGCCGGAGGCGAGGCTCGGCACCGCAGAAAACTGCCGCAGTTGCCATTTGAGTGGTTCAGGGCTGCCGAGCCTCACCGGGCGGATTTTAGGGGCCACCACCTTGGCAGACCGGCGTCACCATGAACTCGGAGGTTCGCGTGTCGTTGCTCGTATCGCCCCCAGCGCATGAAGCAACGCACGGTTTCAGCTCGCCCCGGACTCGCCGCTTGGATGCGTTTTAAGCCAGTCGCGCAGCGCCTCGTTCATGCGCGTCTGCCAGCCTGGCCCGCTGGCCTTGAAAGCCTCCAGGACATCGTCGTCCACGCGCAGGGCGATCTGGGTCTTGTTGGAGCCCGCAGGGCGCCCTCGCCTGCGGCGCGCGGCAGCCAAGGCCGCTTGCAGTTCTTCCGATGAAGCCGGGCGCTCGTCCTCGTCCACCCCATCCCAGACGTAGTAGCCCTCGGGCGGCGGCGACTTCATCGCTTCGAGGATGGCTTCGCGCTCAGTCTTCTTCCGAGAGCCACTCATAGTAGACCTCCGACTCTTCCCGGCTGGCGGGCCGGAAGCTGATGATGCGCAGCTCCTCGCTGCGCTCCACATGAACGACCGTCAGCACGGACAGCCGACCCATCACGTAAGAGAACGACTGCACCCGGGTTTCGCCATGGCGCTGCGTCAGGACGTCGAGCTCGGTAGCGGGAGTCGAGCACGGCGACGGCGTTCGCGAAGTCCAGACCATGCTTGAGCAGGTTGGATCGGCGCTTGGCTTCGTCCCATGTCAGTCGTTTGTTCATCTATTTATTGTATATGCGAAAAAGCCAACGCGCAAATGGTGATCCAGATAATTGCCCAAGCCCGGAAAATCGGGGGCTATGACGCATGACACAAATGCTGGCGTTATTCAAGACGGGCAATCTGAAAACTGCCGGCGTTTCAACGGCTTTTATGTCAACTCCAGCATTGAACTCGCTGCCATTTTATCGGTGCCCCGAATGCTGAATAGGTCACCTTCATGCGACTTTCACAAGCACCCATTATTCAGATGGTATGGGTGCACCCTCCCGGCAACGTGATCTGTAGCGGGGATCCTGCCATTGAGTGGCGAATCCTCCGGTAACGGCATCGCTGTGCCAGAGTGGAGATGCAATTCAGCCACTGAAGCGGAGGATTCACCGTTGAGCTTACCGTCATTGCTGTTGACATCGCAAAGAATGTGTTCCAACTGCATTGGGTAGAACCCGAGACAGGGAGTATTGAGCGCCTGAAGCTCAAGCGCTCAAAGCTGTTAGCTACTGTCACTTCGCGGCGCCCAATACGAGCACGGCGTTGGATCCGCCGAAGGCGAACGAGTTGGACAGCATCACGCCTGCAGCGACGTCTTCACGTGCCACGTTGGGCACGTAGTCGAGGTCGCAATCCGGGTCTACCTGGCACAGGTGCATCGTCGGCAGCGCGGTCGCGTGCCGCATTGCCAGCAGCGCGAGCAGGCATTCAAGGGCGCCTGCAGCTCCCAGCAGGTGGCCGTGCATGGCCTTGGTAGCACTGACCGGGATGCGTTCGGCGCGTTTGCCGAACACCGCGCGGATGGCCTGCGTTTCCGTCTGGTCGTTGGCCTGGGTTGCGGTGCCATGGGCGTTGATGGCGTGCACCTCGCAGGGGTCGATCCCGGCCGCCGACATCGCTGCGCGCATGGCGGCCGCCTGACCCGCGGCGCCGGGCCGCGTGATGTGGCTCGCGTCGTTGGTATGGCCGTAGCCCAGGATCTCGCCCAGCACGTCGGCGCCGCGGGCCATCGCCCGTTCCCAAGGTTCGATCACCAGCATCGCGGCGCCCTCACCGAGCACCAGGCCGCTGCGGTCTTTTGAGAACGGCCGGCACGACGTCGAAGGATCGTCAGGCTGCGGCTTGGCCACGGTGTGCAGCGCCTCCCAAGCCTTGAGCGAACCCAGGGATAGCGGTGCCTCCGAGCCGCCTGTGATCACGACGTCGAGTTGGCCGCTGGCCACCCGCAGCCACGCCTCGCCGATCGCCACGGCGGACGACGAGCACGCGGTCGAATAGGTCATGCTCGGGCCCTGCAGTCCGAATTCGATGCCAATCCAGGCCGCAGCAGCGTTGTGCATGCCCAACAGCACGGTGAAGGGCTTGATGCGATCAGAACGTTCGCCATAGAGCGTCTGGTAGCCGTCGTCCATCGAAAGCGTGCCGCCCATGCCGGTACCCAGGAACACCCCACAGCGCTCGGCGGCTACGCCGGCGAGTGCGCCCTGCGACGCGGCCACCGCCTGCTTCGCCGCCAGGACCGCCAGCAGGCTGAAGCGATCGAGCATGCGCGCCTGGAGCGGATCGATGCCGACAACGTCTGCGGCGTCGAGGCGCACTGTCGCGGCAATCGGGGAGCTCAACCGGCTCGCGAACGGGATGTCCAACCGGTGCACGCCGGAGCGGCCCGCGCGGGCCCGGCACCATACCTCGGCGACGCTGTTGCCCAGCGACGAGTAGACACCCGCCGCGCTGACGGCCACGCGTCTCATGGTGTGCCCAAGGTGGGCGCCGATGCCGGCCCGGGGACCGCATCCGCGGCCTGGGCCGCCTGCGCCGCGACCAGGTCGTCGATGTAGCGAACGACGTCACCGAGCGTGAGCAGAGCGACCGGATCGGGCGGCATGGTGATTCCAAAGGTTTCCTCGACGGTCCAGAGCAATTCCATGGTGCCCAGCGAGTCGATGCCCAGCCCCTCCAGCGGCGCGTCGAGGGAGAGCTGTTCAGGTGTCAGCTTGTAGTCCCTGGCCAGGATGGCGCTCAAGCGTTCGAAGGTCGTGGACATGGTCGGCTCCTGTCTTCAGGGTTCAAGGGGTACGCGATGCGGCACCCGCCGAGGCGCGGCCCGAGGCGCGCGGTGCTGCGGGCGAGGCGAGTGGCGCGGCGAGGCGGACTTTCCCGCCCCAGCGCGCGCCCTGGGTCAGCAAGCCTGGCCAGTGATGCAACAGCGCCATCAGCAGCGCCGTGCCGCCGGGGCGCATGGCGAGATGCGCGAAGACGGCCGCCAGCCGCAGGCGTGGCGCGAAGGCCTTGCGCCACGCGGCCGCGTAGCGGCGCTGCATCCCGGCCTGCGCTGCGGCATCGGGCACCGTGCACGTTCGGCCCAGCAAGTGCGAGCACAGCAGCGCGGCCGACTGAAGCGCCATGCTCAAGCCTTCGCCCAGGATCGGGTGCGCTTCGCCGGCGGCGTTGCCGATGCGGAAAATGTCGTCCGTTGCATCGATCCGCATCCCGGTGGCCAGCGGGCCGGACGTAAGCCACGGGCCCTCGCGCGCTGCGCCGTCCAGCGCTTGGCGCACGCCGGCGCACGCGCGACGCAGGAAAGCCTCAACGACATCGCCTGCGCGAGCGCCGGGCGCCTCGCTGCGCAAGCGCGCCAGGCGGTCGCGCCGGATGCAGCAGGCGACGGTCACCATGCCAGCGTCGGCCACAACCATGCCGCCGTAGCCGCCGTCCAGGGTCAGCACGGCAATGTCGCCCGCGAGCAGTGACGATCCGGTGAAGTTGGCCTTGAAGGCGAACAGGTCCGAGGCGTTGTGCCCAAGGCGACGCCGTGGGCGTTCGAAAGGCAGCGCATCCCAAGAGCCATGGGCGTCGATCACGAGTGCCGAGCGAAGCCGCAGCAACGCCGCAGAGCCGAGCGGGCGAACGTCGCAGTGCCAGCGGCCCGGTGTGCCCTGGATGGTCTGCAGAATGCACGGCTGGAGCACGGCGACGCCCTCTGCGCGCGCCTGCTCCAGCAGTATCACATCCAGCGTCTCGCGACCCAGGGCGCGGCCCCACCGATGCCGGTTGTGTGCCGCCGCCGGCAAGGCGGCTGCGATGGCCTCGTCACCGGCCAGCAGCCTCACCCGCTGCAGCGCAGGGCCTGCTGCCGCGTCGAATGCGGCGCCGATGCCCAGGGCATGCAGCAATGGCAGGTTGCTGGCGGCGACGCACTCGCCACACACCTTGCGGCGCGGGAAGTGTTGCCGTTCGACCAGGGCCACGGACCATCCCGCGCGGGCGAGTTGGAGGGCCGCGGCTGAACCGGCCGGGCCGGCACCGACGACGACGGCATCGAAGGCAGTCAGCGGGCCCTCGCTCATCGAGCCTCCTCGGTGCGCCAGGCGCTGAAGCAATGGCTGAAGAGCCCCGCACGTGCTTCGTGCAACTGCCAGCCGGTGGCGTCGTGCGGCCAGTGCCCGGAGAGCTCTTGGTCCCGGAAGCCTGCATGCACGCTCAGCACCGCATCCTCACGCGTCACCGCGTTCGCGCCCAGCAGGCCCACGAGGTGGCTGCCCGTGAGCGCCAGCCACGCGCGATCCGGCTCGAAGGCGAAGAAGCGGTCGCAACTCGTAGCAATCGCTGCGAGCAATAGCTCCAAGGCATCGACCTCGAAGTGGTGCAGGAACAAGGCGGTGCTGATCAGGTCCCAGCGCTGCGCGACGCCGCCCTGCGTGCCCACGTCACGCGTGTCGGCCCATGCGAGCGCGTCGGTCGCCAGCACCTGCGCCGTCCACCCCAGCGCCGCATAGCCTTCCAGCGTCGCCGGGCTGACGATGTCCTGGCGATCCAGCAGCGTCAGCCGAACCTGCGGCCATCGCGGCGCCAGCGAGCGCGCAACACCGAGCAACAGGCTGCCGTCGCCCGCGCCCAGTTCCAGAATGCGCAGCGGCTCGCGGGCGCGTTGCGGCGACACCAGGGCCTGCCAAGCTGAACGCACGATCGAACGCGTTCGCATCATCCGGTGCACCCACATCAGGTCACGGCGCGAACGCACTGCCGCAGGATCGTGGGCCGGCAAATGGTCGAGTGTTTCCACAGCAACCACCCGGCGCATCGTCAGTCCACCTCCAGCAGCGCACCGTGGCAACTGAACCCCGCGCCGAACGACGACAACCACCACCAGCCTGGAGCAGCTGCGTCGGCCAAGGCCGCCTCAAGCACGAAGTAGACGAAGGCGCTCGACAGGTTGCCGTATTCGCGCAGCATCGCGGCGCTGTAGCGCAGGTCGCCAAGCTGCAGCTCGAGCCGTTGCTCCAGCGCCTGCAGCACGTCGCGCCCGCCGGCATGCATGACCCATGTGCCGATGCTCCCTGTGTGCAACCCGCGTGGCTCAAGCACCTTGTGCAGCACGCGCTGTGCGTAGTCGGCCGCGAGGGCCGGCACGGCACGCGTCAGGATGTTGCGCAGCATGCCGCCGCGTTGCTCGAACATCAGCGCGCTTCGCTGAGCCGGCTCCATCAGCGACGCGCCAGCCCGCCACGCGATGCACCGTCCGTGCGGCGACGCGCGCCGCGACAGCACCGCCGCACCGGCGCCGTCGCCGAACAGGCAGGCACTGATCAGCACGCCGGGATCGTTGTCCAGGTACATCGCCGCACTGCAGACCTCGGTACAGACGGACAACACGTGCTCGCAGCCTGGCGAGGACAGCAGGGCCTCGCCCAGCATCAGGTTGGGCAGCGCCGCGGCGCACCCCTGGCCAACGAGATCGAAGGCCCGCACGTCGCGGCGCAGGCCGATGCGCTCGACCACATGGCCAGAGAGTCCTGGGCACAGGTAGCCTGTGCACGTACTGACCACTACGGCATCGATCTGCGCAGGCTCCAGCCCGGCGTGGGCCAGCGCACGCTGGGCCGCCTGTGCGGCCAATTGCGGTGCGTGGCGCAGGAAGCGGCTCGCCAGCATGTCCGGATCGATGGCAAAGACCTCGTCGAGGGCATCGACGGCCAGATGCCGCGCGTCGATACCGTTGTCGCGCTGCAGCACCGTGGTGGCGACAAAGTGGGCGCGGGCGTCAAGGCGATCGAACCAGTCCGAGTTCCGGAATGCGGCCAGGCACTCCGACTTCGTGTAGCGGTTCGAAGGCGTCGCAGTGCCGATTCCGACGATGTGCACGGCTTTCGAGGCTCCCTGATATAGATGCCGGCCAACTGCGACACCAGCGGGCCACGCACGGCAATTGGTGCGCCCGCCCAGCGCGCCAAGCATAGGCAATGTCACTAGCCGTGAAGCGCGCCAGTACGTGGCCCCAGGGCAATTGCGGTGCCACGGCGCCATGTGCGACATCAGCCACAGGGGCGTCGCCCGCCATAGCTGCCGTGGTCAGATGCTGGCCGGCGCACTCCTTTGCCTGGCTTGCACGTGACGTCGATGCCGACGTCGTTGCCATAGCGCGGACACTGGCGTGTCCGGCTTGTGCGAGCCGACCGCAATGGACGCTGCGCGAAGGCAAGGTGAAAGTGTCAGCGGTCACAGATAGCCAGCAAACACTGCCAACTCTCCTTTTTATCTAAAGCTGTTGCCAAGCTGAGCCAGTATGCTTACTGCAGCAGCTATCACCAAGGCAGTGCCAGCAATCGCGACCAGCCAGTGCATCTGGCTGTCTGGCAAATAGGCCGAGACGATACCGGCTGCGGCGTAAACCAGCAGTGCCAATGCGACGACTGCACGCCCCGTTGATTTCCCATTCCTTTTGGGCATAAAACTTATCCCTGCTTTCTTATTGCGGCGACTCAACAGCCACGTCTGCATACCGTCACGCCGGAAAGCACATTTCTTCGTTGGATGCCTGTCTGTGTTGGCACAGAACGTGGAATCTAAGAATCGGACGGAGTGGCTGGCCCGCCGGTTTCGAGCGCAGGCTTTCATGGCCGGACCAAAATCAAAAATGGCCATGTTTTGTACGGTGTACAAATATTTTGTGACCGCGATGGCGCGTCCAGCAGTCATTTTGAGGTGGAAAAGTGGGCCTCATCGCCAACTGGTGCATCGTGTCTGGGCAGCAGCGTGTTGCGGTCCACATGGGCCGCGATGGACACCTTGTCCGACTCACGAGTGCGCCGCTGCAGGGGAAGTGTCGAGGACAGTTGATTGACGCTCACAGTGCTGACGCCGGGCACAGCCTGCACCAGCGCTGGCCCCACTGATCTCAGTTCTCCCGCAGGCGCGTTCGCGTCCGCAGCCAGCCTCGATCCGGACGACGGTTTGCCTTGAACGGCCCACTGCTGCCGCTCTTCAGGCGACAGCGCCTGGTAAGCCTCCCAAGCGGTACGCCGCTGCTGCACGTCGATACGGCGGATCTTTTGGAATTGCAAGCGAGCACGGCTGCGCTCTTCGGCCGTCAGGCGCACCCAGCGAGCCATGCGCCGCTGCAGCCGCTGCTGTTCGTCTGTCGAAAGCGCGGGCCAGCGCCGGGCGATCTCCAGCCACTTGCTCTGCCGCATGGCGTCGAGCGTGTCCCAGTCCACCTGCAGCGGTGCCAGTGCCGTGCGCTGCCCGGGCGTCAATGCCGCCCAGGACGGCGAGCGCTGTTCGACCGCCGTCCTGGGCGGCTGCGCCTGCGACACCGGCGCTGCCTGGACGGCCACCACGGAGGCCAGCGCCAAGCTCGGCGCGGCTACGCACAGGCGCCAGCGGCATGGAGTGGTCAACATGGTTCCGGTCCTCCTGTCATGCATCGAAAAGGATAAATATACATTCGGACAATACCACTCAAGCCTTGGGCGGGGCCGCGCTGGGACACGCCGCTGCACGAACACCTGCCTCCGCCCGGCCGATGGCCAGCGCCGAGCGGATCAGCGCCAGGTGCGTGTAGCCCTGCGGGTAGTTACCCAGCAGCTGCCCGCTGCCAGGGTCGATTTCCTCCGACAGCAGCCCAAGGTCGTTGGCGAAGGACAGGACATGCTCGAACAGCGCGCGGGCCTCCACCACGCTGCCCTGCAGCGCCAGGTTCTCCACCAGCCAGAAGCTGCAGATGACAAACGCACCCTCGTCGCCCTCCAGTCCGTCATCGCTGCGGTAGCGCCACACCAGCCCGCGGTGCATCAGCTGCTCGCTGATGCGCTGCACGGTGGAGCGCATGCGCGCGTCGCTGGCCGGCATGAAGCCCACGATGGGCATCATCAGCACGCTGGCGTCCAGCGACCGACCGCCCAGCACCTGGGTGTAGGCGCCGACGGCCGCATTGAAGCCGTCCTCGTGCAGCACGCGCGCCACGGCATCGCGCTCGCGCCGCCACCAGGCCGTGTCACCCACGATCCGGCCCGCGGCCGTCAGGCGCAGCGCGCGGTCCAGCGCCACCCAGCACATCAGCTTGGACGACACATGGTGGGCCGGCGCGCTGCGCGTCTCCCAGATGCCCTGGTCCGGCTGGCGCCAGCGCCGCGCGGCCTCGTTGGCCAGGTGCGCCAACACCCGCGCCAGCGCCGGCCGCACCTGTGCCCCCCGGTTTTCCAGATACACGTGGGCCGCGTCGAGCAGGTGCCCGTAGATGTCGAGCTGCACCTGATTCGCGGCGCCGTTGCCGATGCGTACCGGCCGCGCACTGCGGTAGCCCGCCAAGTGCTCCAGCACCGCCTCCGGCAAGCGCTCGGCGCCATCGAGCCGGTACATGATCTGGATGCGCCGATCGGGCTCCCACAGCCGCGTGAGCCACTGGAAGAAGCGGTCGGCCGCGTACTCGTGGCCCACGGACATCAGCGCGCCCAGCATCAGCGAGGCATCGCGCAACCAGCAGAAGCGGTAGTCCCAGTTGCGCGTGCCGCCCGATGCCTCGGGCAGCGAGGTCGTGGGCGCGGCGACGATGCTGCCCCCGGGCGCAAAGGTCAGCAGCTTGAGCACGCGTGCGCTCAGCGTCACGGCACCGGCGTAAGGTCCGGCGTAGCGGTTGAGGGCGTCCCAGGCGGCCCACTGCCCCAGCGTGTCCTGCAGCGACTGTTCCCAGGCCTTGGGGCCCTGCCCGGCCATCCCGGCCCGGCCGTGCGACATCACCACCCAGACGGTGGCGCCGGCCGGGACATCGAGCCGGCCGCACACCGCGCCGTCCCTCACCTGCAGCGGCACCTCCGGCGCCAGCGCCAGGTGCAGCGACTCCTGGCCCGCGTCGGCCCGGCACCCGCCCGGCACCAGTGCCAGCCGCGCGGCCTGGCGCGCGAAGTCGAAGGTCGGCTTGAACACCAGCTCCAGCGCCACGCGGCCCTGCAGCCCCTCCACGCGGCGCAGCACGCTGAAGTAGGCGTGCCCGTCGCCGTAGGGCGGCAGGTCGTGCGGGAGCAGGTCCGGCGCGGGCATGAAGTCCGTCAACTGCGCAACGCCGTCGGCCGTCTCCCAGCGCGTGACCAGCACGGCGCTGCCGTCGAGGTAGCGCCGCTCGCAGCGGCCGGCGGTCGCCGGACCGAGGCGGAAGCACCCGCCAATGCGTTCATCGAGCAGCCGGCAGAACACCGCCGGGCTGTCGAAGTGCGGCAGGCAGCACCAGTCGATCGAGCCGTCGCGGCTGACCAGCGCGGCAGTGAAGGTGTTGCCAACGAGTGCGTAGTCGGCGATCGGGGGTTGGCTCATCGTGGGCACGGCGTGAGGACGCTTGGGCAGCGGCGACACGGCAAGGTTTCGATCGCGGGCGCGGCGGCAAGGCGCATGCCGCACGGCGCGGCTGCACGACACCGCCAGCGCATGCCGATTGCCGCAACGCCGGACACCCGTGACCACCCCCGCTGCCCATGGACCCCGTGTTCCGCCGCCGTGCCGAGTTGGGCGTGAAGCTCGCCTTCCTGGCGTTGGGCGCACTGCTGGCCGTGGCCTTCGGGCTGATGGTGTGGCGCGACCACTCCTACCAGCCCGTGGGCGAGCCGGTGGCCCAGCCGATCCCGTTCAGCCACAAGCACCATGTGGGCGACGACGGTCTGGACTGCCGCTACTGCCACACCACGGTGGAGCGCAGCGCCTTCGCCGGGCTGCCTTCCAGCGGCATCTGCCTGAGCTGCCATTCGCAGCTCTACACCGACCAGGGCGTGCTGCAGCCCCTGCGCGAGAGCGCTGCCAGCGGCCGGCCCATCGCCTGGCAGCGCGTGCACCAGCTGCCCGACTTCGTCTTCTTCGACCACAGCGTGCACGTGAACAAGGGCGTGGCCTGCGTCGAGTGCCACGGCCGCGTGGACCAGATGCCGCTGACCTGGCGCGTCGCGCCGCTGCAGATGCAGTGGTGCCTCGGGTGCCATCGCAACCCGGGGCCGCACCTGCACCCGAAGGAGCAGGTGTTCTCCATGCAGGCCGCCGCCCCGCCGGCGCCGCAGGAGCTGCAACGCCTGGAGCGCCTGATGCAACTGCCTGACACGCGGCGCCTGACGGACTGTTCTACCTGTCACCGGTGATTGTTTGGTGCAAATGTTTCCACGCTCCTTGCACCGCACAGGGGCATGACGATTGCCTCGCGGCATCGGCCTGACAGCCGCCCATGGTGCGCACGATGCCTCCTCCTTCCGATCCACCGTCACCCGTGCACGTGTTCCGTGAGCGACCGGGGGTGAACCGGCGCCAGGCGCTGTCGCTGCTGGCGGCCTCGGTGGCGCTGGCCAACGGCGCCTGCAGCGCGCCACCCAACGCCCGCATCTATCCTTTCGTCCACATGCCCGAGGCGCAGGCGGTGGGCACGCCCATCCACTACGCCAGCGCCTTCGTGCGCGATGGTTACGCGCAGGGCGTGCTCATCGGCACCGTGGAGGGGCGGCCGATCAAGATCGAAGGCAACCCGCTGCACCCTTCCAGCCTGGGCGCCACGGACGCGTTCGCGCAGGCCTCGGTGCTGCAGCTCTGGGACCCGGACCGTTCCGCCACCGTGCGCCAGGCGCTGGGCGGCGTCGCGGCCAGCAAGGCACCGCAGGCCGCTTCGAGCTGGTCGGCTTTCGACACGGCCTGGCAGCAGCGCGCCGCCACGCTGGAAGCGGACCAGGGCCGGGGGCTGCACCTGCTGACGGGGCCGCTGACCTCGCCCACGCAGCGTGCGCTGATCGACCGGCTGCTGCGCCGCTTCCCGCAGGCGCGCTGGCACGTGCACGACCCCGTGCGCGAGGCAGCGGCACGGGACGGCCTGCGCGCGGCCTTCGGCCGGGAGCTGGCACCGCTGCTGCACCTGCAACGCGCGCGCTGCGTGCTGGCGCTGGCGGCGGACCCCTTCAGCGACGGCCCCGGCGCGGTGCGGCATGCGATGGACTGGTCGGCAGCGCGTGAGCAGGGGCGTGCCGGCGGCCGGCTGTCGCATCTGTTCGCGGCCGAGGTGTCGCCGGGGCTCTTTGGCGCGCGGGCCGACGAGCGACTGGCGCTGCCGCCGCAGCGCATCGAGGCGCTGCTGTGGCGCCTGGCCCGCCACTGGTGGGCCGAGCTGCCGGCAGCGCCGCCCGCGAGTGGCGCCGAGGCGGCCTTCGAGGTGCGCGTGCTGTGCGCGCTGCAGGAGGCCGGGCCGGACGCGCTGGTGGTGGTGGGCGGCAACCTGTCGGCCGATGCGCACGCACTGGCGATGGCGCTGAACCAGCGGCTTGGGGCCCTGGGCCACACGCTGGACCTCATCGAGCCGCCCGACGCGGCGGCGCAAGCCGGCACCCTGGCCGAGCTGGCACAGGTGCTGCACGCCGGCGCGGTGGACACGCTGGTGGTGCTGGACAGCAACCCGGCCTACGACGCGCCGGGCGAGCTGGGCATGGGAGAGGCACTGGGGCGCGCGCGGCTGAGCGTGCATGCGGGGCTGTACGCCGACGAGACGGCCGCGCGCTGCCACTGGCACCTGCCGCTGTCGCATGGCTACGAATCCTGGGGCGACGCGCTCGCCCACGACGGCAGCGCGACGCTGCTGCAGCCGGCGATCGTGCCGCTGTACGACAGCCGCTCGGCCATCGAGCTGCTGGCACTGCTGGCGGGCGACGAGGAGCGGCAGGGCCAGGCGCTGGTGCGCCGGCAGTGGCGCGGGGGCGGCGACGCCGCGGCGTTCGAAAACTTCTGGCGCGAGGCCCTGCGCCGCGGCGTGGTGGCGGACAGCGCCTTCGCGCCAGTGGCCGCGCCGGGCGCGCGGCTGCCCGAGCGTGCGCCAGCGGCGCCGGCCGCAGGGCTGGTCGGGGTGTTCGCGCCCGATCCCGCCGTGCACGACGGGCGCTTCACCAACCTGGGCTGGCTGCAGGAGCTGCCGCGGCCCTTCAGCAAGCTCACCTGGGACAACGCCCTGCTGCTGAGCCCGCGCACCGCGGCACGGCTGAAGCTGGCCACCGGGGACCTGGTGCGCATCGAAGCGGGCGGGCGCAGCCTGGACGCGCCAGTGTGGGCGAGCGAGCACCAGGCCGACGAGGTGGCGACGCTGCCGCTGGGCTACGGACGGCCGCAGGCCGGGCGGGTCGGCAGCGGCGTGGGCTTCGACGCCTACGTCCTGCGGCCGGTGCAGGGCGGGCCATTGGCGCTGAACCTGCAGCCGCTGGGCCAGCGCCACGAGTTCGCCGTGACCCAGCACGACCTCGGCCAGGCCGGGCGCGACATCCTGCGCAGCGTGCGCCCGGGCGAGCGGCTACCGGCCCACGAGCGCCTGCCCAGCCTGTACCCGGAGGTGAGCTACCTGCAGCACGCCTGGGCCATGGTCATCGACCTGGACGCCTGCATAGGCTGCAACGCCTGCACCATCGCCTGCCAAGCCGAGAACAACATCCCGGTGGTGGGCAAGGAGGAAGTGGCGCGCGGGCGCGAGATGCACTGGATACGCGTGGACCGCTACGACGACGCCGGCACGCGCGGCCGCGACACCGCCTTCCAGCCGCTGCCGTGCATGCACTGCGAGAAGGCGCCGTGCGAGCTGGTGTGCCCGGTGGGCGCCACGGTGCACGACAGCGAGGGCGTCAACGTGCAGGTCTACAACCGCTGCATCGGCACGCGCTTTTGCTCCAACAACTGCCCGTACAAGGTGCGGCGCTTCAACTTCCTGCAGTTCACCGACGCCACCACCGAAACGCTGCAGGCGCAGCGCAACCCCGACGTCACCGTGCGCCAGCGCGGCGTGATGGAGAAGTGCAGCTACTGCCTGCAGCGCATCAGCCGTGCGCGCCACCGTGCCGAGGCCACGGGCGAGCCCATCCGGGACGGCGACGTCGTCACCGCCTGCCAGGCGGCGTGCCCAACGCGCTCCATCCATTTCGGCGACCTGAACGACCCGGCCAGCGACGTGGTGCGCTTGAAAACCTTGCCGCGCCACTACGCGCTGCTGGGCGAGCTGGGCACGCAGCCGCGCACGACCTACCTGGCGCGCGTGGTGCAGCCGCCGGACGCCATGGACTGACGCCTCATGCAGCCTCGCTCCGACCCGTCCGCGCCGCCGCTGTCGCGCGACATCGGCGTGCTGCGCGCCGGCTGGGGCTACGCCAGCATCAGCGACAAGATTGCCGACCTCGTGCTCACGCGCCCGCTGCGCGGGCCATGGCTGGCGGGCTTCGCCATCACGCTGGCCGGCACGCTGGTGCTGCTGGGCTCGATGGCCTACCTGTTCGTCACCGGCGTGGGCCTTTGGGGCATCAACATCCCGGTGGCCTGGGGCTTTGCCATCGCCAACTGCGTGTGGTGGATCGGCATAGGCCACGCCGGCACCTTCATCTCCGCGGTGCTGCTGCTGCTGCGCCAGCGCTGGCGCACCTCCATCAACCGCTTCGCCGAGGCCATGACGCTGTTCGCCGCGGCCATGGCGGGGCTGTTCCCGGTGCTGCACCTGGGGCGGCCCTGGTTCTTCTACTGGCTGGCGCCCTACCCGGACAAGATGAACCTGTGGCCGCAATGGCGCAGCCCGCTGGTGTGGGACTTCTTCGCCATCGGCACCTACATCATCGTGTCGTTCCTGTTCTGGTACCTGGGGCTGATTCCAGACCTGGCGACGCTGCGCGACCGCGCCGGCACGCGCTTCAAGCGCGTGGCCTATGGCCTTTTCGCGCTGGGCTGGCGCGGCGAGGCGCGGCACTGGGCGCGGCACGCCTCGGCCTACCTGCTGATCGCCGGGCTGGCGACGCCGCTGGTGGTCTCGGTGCACTCGGTGGTGTCGCTGGACTTCGCCATAGGCAACACGCCGGGCTACCACTCGACCATCTTTCCGCCCTACTTCGTGGCCGGCGCCCTCTTCTCCGGCTTCGCGATGGTGCTCACGCTGGCCATCCCGCTGCGCCGCGCCTTCCAGCTGCACGACTTCATCACCGACGTGCACCTGGACCATGCCGCCAAGGTGCTGCTGGCCACCGGCGCGCTGGTGGCCTACGGCTACCTGTGCGAAACCTTCATGGCCTTCTACAGCGGCGACACCTACGAGATCGCCATGACGCAGGACCGCTGGAGCGGCGCCTACGCGCCGGTGTACTGGAGCATGCTCGCCTGCAACGTGGTGGTGCCGCAGCTGCTGTGGTGGCGCCGCGTGCGCCGCAGCGCGCTGGCGCTGTTCCTGCTCAGCCTGGTGATCAACCTGGGCATGTGGATGGAGCGCGTGACCATCGTCGTGCAAAGCCTGCACCACGATTTCTTGCCTTCCTCCTGGGGCGTGTTCGTCCCGACGCTGTGGGACTGGGTGTTCCTGCTGGGCTCGATCAGCGCCTTCGCCTGGCTGTTCCTGGTCTTCATCCGCGTGCTGCCGGCCATCTCCATCTCGGAGATGCGGCTGCTGGTGAAGGAGAGCGCGGAGGAAGGTCCAGCCACTGACGCGCCACCCAAAGCCGAGGCGGCACCCGCCGCCGATGCGGTGCCGCCACCGGCCGGGGCAGACGCTTCCGACACGCGCCGGCCGTGGGGGCTGCTGGCCGAGTTCCGCACCGCGCAGGAGCTGCTGCGCGCCACGCGGGCCGCGCGCCAGGCCGGCTACGTGCACGTGGAAGCCTACGCGCCCTTTCACGTCGAAGGGCTGGCGCAGGCGGTGGGTTTCGCGCGCAACCGCATCGCCCTGGCGACGCTCATCGGCGCGCTGCTGGGCGGCGCCCTGGGCTACTTCATGCAGTGGTACTCGGCGGTGGTGGACTACCCCGTGAACATCGGCGGGCGGCCGCTGCACAGCTGGCCGATGTTCGTGCCGGTGGCCTTCGAGCTCACGGTGCTGGGCGGGGCGCTCACGGCCTTCGCCATGGTCATCATCGGCAACCGGCTGCCTGACCTGGCGCACCCGGTGTTTTCCGCGCCGGACTTCGAGCTGGCCACGCGCAACCGCTTCTTCCTGTGCCTGCGCGCCGACGACCCGGCCTTCGACGCGCAGCGCGGCGCGGCCTGGCTGGACGGGCAAGGGCCGCTGCGGCGCTCGGAGGTGTTCCGGTGAGGCGCGCCTGGCCGCTGCTGCTGTGCAGCCTGCCGCTGCTGGCGGGCTGCGAGCGGCTGGTGCGCAACATGTACGACCAGCCGCGCCTGGACCCGGGCGAGCCCAGCTCGCTGTTCGCCGACGGCAAGGCCTCGCGGCCGCCGCCACCGGGCAGCGTGGCGCACGCCATGGGCGACCTCGCCGCCACCAGCAGCGGCCGCCGCGGCGACGAGGTGCCGGCACAGTTGCAGGCCGCGCAGGCCGCCACGGCCTTGCCGCCCGTCACGGCCGAACTGCTGCGCCGCGGCCAGGAGCGCTACACCATCTACTGTCTGCCCTGCCACAGCCCGCTGGGCGACGGCGACGGGCCCATCGTGCGCCGCGGCTTCCCGGCCCCGCCCAGCTACCACCAGCAGCGGCTGCGCCAGGCGCCGGACCGGCACTTCTACGACGTGATCACCAACGGCTACGGGGTCATGGTGCCCTACGCCGACCGCGTGGCGCCGGACGAGCGCTGGGCCATCGTCGCCTACATCCGCGCGCTGCAGCTCAGCCAGCACGCGCCCATCGCCGCGCTGCCGCCGGCGCTGCAGGCCTCGCTGCGCGCGCTGCCGCCGCCGGGGGCGGCTTCATCCGCGGCCAACGGGGGCACCGGGCGATGAGCACCACCGCCGGCCGCCTGCTGACGCGCCGCCGCGTGGCGGGTGGGCTGGCCATCGCGCTGGCGCTGCCCGGCGCGGCGCTGGATGCGCGGCTGTTCTGGGCCTGCTGGCTGGCGGCCTGGTGGTACGTCATGGGGCTGATGCTGGGCGGCGTGGCGAACCTGTGGCTGCATCGCCTCGTCGGCGGCGCCTGGGGCCAGGCGCTGCGGCCGGCGGCGCTGGCGGCGGCGTCGCGGCTGCCATGGGCGCTGCTGCTGCTGTTGCCGCTCGCGCTGGGGCTGCGCCAGCTCTACCCCTGGGCGGCCGATCCGCAGGGCTGGGCGCAGGCGCTGGCGCGGCCGGCCTTCCCCACTTTCTGGCTGCAGCCGGCGTTCGTCGCCCTGCGGCTGGCCGTGTACGGCGCACTGTGGTGGTGGCTCACGCGCCCGGCCTCGCTGGCGAGCAAGGGCCGCGCGGCGGCGGCGCTGGCGCTGTATGCGCTCACCGGCACGCTGGCCTCGGTGGACCTGCTGATGTCGCTGGTGCCGGGCTGGTTCAGCACGGCCTTCGGCCTGGTCGTGCTCGCGGGCCAGGCGCTGGGCGGCACGGCACTGGGCGTGTGGCAACTGGCGCGGCGGGCGCCCGCCGCGCTGGAAGCCGAGGCGGCCGAGCA
>NZ_BCTC01000092.1 GCF_001571085.1 Azohydromonas lata NBRC 102462 | reverse complement strand
GAGGTTGGCATTTGCCAAATACTCCCATGGCAATTCATTGGAAGGCGTGAATTCCGGTCTTCGCTTAATGACGGCTTGGTTTTCTATGCGTTGCGCTTAACCGATTTGGTTTTGCGGTTGACCCGCGCCAAAAGCCCGGCCAGTGCCAGTGCCGCGCTCATCAATCCCACCGCTGCAGCTGCCCAAAACCCGCGGGCTCCCCGCCAAACCTCTCCGGCATGCACCATGTCGAAGGCGAGCAAATAACCACCGCCTAAGCCCAGCACCCATACCGCCAGGGCGTAAATGAACATGGGCAGCGTGGTGACGTGCCAGGCGCGCAGCACGGCGGCCACGACGGCCTGCACCGCGTCGCCCACGTGATAAAGCGCCAGCCAGCTCAGCAGCGGCAGCGCCGCGGCAGCCACCCCGGCCTCGTGCGTGTACAGGCCCAGGACAGCATGGCGGCCCAGAAACAGTGCCAGCCCAAACAGCAGCGCCGCTGCCAGCCCAAGTTGCACGCCGCGCCAGCCCAGCCGGCAAGCGCCGGCAGGGTCCCCGGCACCTATGCGCTGCGCCACCAGCGTGCCGCAGGCGTTGCCGATGGCCAGCGGCAGCATGTAGAGCAGCCCGGCCAAGTTGGCCGCGATCTGGTGACCCGCCACCGGCAAGGTTCCCAGGCGGGCGATGAAGATGGCCATGAAGGTGAAGCCCGTCACTTCCACCACGATGGACAACCCCATGGGCACGCCCAGCTTGAGCATGTCCCGGATGGACGCCCACCGCGGCGCGCACACGCGGCGCAATTTGAAAGGTACGTAGAACGGGTCGCGGCGCAGCAGCGTCCAGGCCGCCAGCGCCTGCGCCCACATCACCACGGCAGTGGCGATGCCGCAGCCCGTGACGCCCAAGGGCTCTAAACCCAGCCGCGGCGCCCCGAACACCAGCAGCCAGGACAGCGGCAGTTTCAGGAACAGCCCGCCCACCTGCAGCGCCATCACCGCCTTGGGCCGCGACACGGCGGTGTTGAACCCTCTGAAAGCCGCGAACACCAGCGCGGCCGGCAGCGCAAACGCCACTGCCGCCATGTAGCCGCGCACGCGCTGCGCCACCTCCGGCGTGGCTTGCGCCACGGCCAGGAAGGGCTGCGGAAAGGCCAGCAGCAGGCAGCCCGGCACGGCCAGCGCCAGGGCCAGCCAGAAGGCTTGCTGAAGCTGCTCGCCGGCCTCGGCCAGCCTGCGCGCGCCAAACAGCCGCCCAACGATGGGGCCGACGGCGATGACCACGCCCATCAGCCCAATGAACACGCTTACGTAGGCCGCCGAGCCCACGGCCAGCGCGGCGAGGTCGCGCGCGTCGTGCCGCGCCAGCAGCAGCGTGTCCATGGTGGCGAAGGACAGCACCGCGATCTGGCCCACGAACACCGGCCAGGCCAGTGCGGCGATGTGCCGCAGGTCCTGGCCGAAACGCGGCGGCAAGGCAGCGGCGGCATCGGCCAAGGGCGTCAGTCCCGTTGAGCGTCGTGGGCTGTCGACATGGCGGCGCCGGCGCGCTCGGCGTAGCGGTTGAAACGCCAGGCCGTGCCCTGCAGCGTGATGCGGCGCCAGGTGGCGCGCTTTTCGGCCGGCGTCATGCGCGGCCAGTGCTGCACTTCGTCAAAAGTGCGGCCGCAGCCCTTGCAAAGCTCGTCGCCCTGGCTGGTGGAGCAGATGGCGATGCAGGGCGCGTCCGGCGTGGTGGCGTACCACTCCAGCCAGGCCATGTGAGCTTCGGCGGACAGGCTGTCCTCGTCCTGCTCCTGGCGGCGCTCGTAGACCATGAGGGCATAGACCTCGGCCAGGGCGCGCACTTCGGCGCAGGCGTTGATGCCGTCCGGAGACGGCTCGCGGCGGCGCCACCAGTTGATCGCCGCCTCGATGTCGAGCAAATGGATGCCGGCCATGGAACTGCTTTGCCGGCCGGGCTCAGGCCTGTTGGGCCGCCGCCACCAGCGCCGCCAGCGCCGCCTCCACCTGCGCGCGCTCGGCGCTGGCGTCCCACTGCACGGGGGCGCCTTCCAGCGCGGCCGCGCCCTCGGTCTTCAGGCGCTTGACCCAGGCGCCGGCCTCGCGGCCTTCGGCGATGGGCCCGCTTTGCAGCAGCACCGCGCCGTGCGCGCCGGTGAGCTTGAAGAAGAAGGCGCCGTCCTCGCGATACTGCTTGAACTCCGGCAGCGCCGACTTCGCGGCCGCCGCCTTGGCCTGCGCCGGCTGCGCCACGGCCACCATGGGCCGCAGGCCCACGGCGTGGCGCAGCTCGGACAGGAAGGGCGTGGCCGTGGCGCGGGCCTTGCGCGCGCCTTCCAGCAGCGCGTCCTCGATGCGCTCCGGGTGCGCCATCAGCTCGGCGTAGCGCGCCCGCATGGGGCCGATTTCGCCCTCGATCAGCGCCACCAGCCGCTGCTTGGCCTCGCCCCAGGCCAGGCCTTCGCGCAGCTCCTGGCGGAAGGCGGCGCGTGCGGCCTCGTCGGCGGCGAAGGCGTCAAAGATCGTGACCAGGTGCGAGCCGTCCGGGTCCTTGGGCTCGCCGGGCAGGCGCGAGTCGGTGACGATGCGCGCCACCGCGTCCTTCAGCCCGCGCTGCCCGCCTTCGAACAGCGGGATGGTGTTGTCGTAGCTCTTGGACATCTTGCGGCCGTCCAGGCCGGGCAGCGTCGCCACCGATTCCTCGATCTCCGCCTGCGGCAGCACGAACAGCTCGCGCCCGCCGCCGAAGAGGTGGTTGAAGCGCTGCGCCACGTCGCGCGCCATCTCGATGTGCTGCACCTGGTCGCGCCCAACGGGCACGCGGTGCGCGTTGAACATCAGGATGTCGGCCGCCATGAGGATGGGGTAGCTGAACAGGCCCATGGTCACGCCGGCGTCCACGTCCTCGCCCGCGGCCAGGTTGGCGTCGCTGGCGGCCTTGTAGGCGTGGGCACGGTTCATCTGGCCCTTGGCGGTGACGCAGGTCAGCAGCCAGGTCAGCTCGGTGATCTCGGGGATGTCGCTCTGGCGGTAGAAGGTCACGCGCTGCGTGTCCAGCCCGGCGGCCAGCCAGGTGGCGGCGATCTCCAGGCGCGAGCGTTCGATGCGCGCCGGGTCGTCGCACTTGATGAGCGCGTGGTAGTCGGCCAGGAAGAAGAAGCTTTCCACGCCGGGCGCGCGGCTGGCCACGATCGCCGGCCGGATGGCGCCGACGTAGTTGCCCAGGTGCGGCGTGCCGGTGGTGGTGATGCCGGTGAGAACGCGTTCGGTCATGGTGGCTGTGGGCAAGAGGAGTGCGCGCGGGAGAAAAACCGGCCATTCTAAGGAGGCGGCTACACTCTGCGCCCCCATGAAGCGCATCGTCATCCTGATCTCCGGCCGCGGCTCCAACATGCAGGCCGTGGCCCAAGCCTGTGCCCGCGAGGGCTGGCCCGCCCGCATCGCCGCCGTCATCTCCAACCGCCCGCAGGCCGCCGGCCTGGCTTGGGCTGCCGGGCAGGGCATCCCCACCGTCGGCCTGAACCATCAGGACTTCCCTTCGCGCGAGGCCTTCGACGCCGCGCTG
This sequence comes from Azohydromonas lata NBRC 102462, assembly GCF_001571085.1. Taxonomy (GTDB): domain Bacteria; phylum Pseudomonadota; class Gammaproteobacteria; order Burkholderiales; family Burkholderiaceae_C; genus Azohydromonas; species Azohydromonas lata. Next base: position 21,715 of record NZ_BCTC01000092.1, on the reverse strand, counting down.
CGCGAGGCCATCGATGCCTTCGAGCCGGACCTGCTGGTGCTCGCGGGCTTCATGCGCATCCTGGGCGCGGCGTTCACGCGCCACTACGAGGGCCGCATGCTCAACGTCCACCCTTCGCTGCTGCCGGCCTTCACCGGGCTGCACACGCACCGCCGCGCCATAGAGGCGGGCTGCAAGGTGGCCGGGGCGACGGTGCACTTCGTCACCGCCGAGCTGGACCACGGGCCCGTCGTGGCGCAGGCCATCGTCCCGGTGCTGCCGGCAGACGACGAACACACGCTGGCCGAGCGCGTGCTCGCGCAGGAGCACAAGCTCTACCCCATGGCGGTGCGCTGGTTCGTCGAGGGCCAGCTCGTCGTGGATGGCGGCCTGGTGCGCCACGCCGGCGGCGCAGCGCAACTGCTGGTTTGAAACAGGGCTGACGCTGGTCTGAAGTCGCGAATCCGCGGCGCTTGAGTCCGCCGCGACAGCCCTGCGCGGTGGGTGAGGGCGGGGCGGCTGGGATAATCGCAGGGATGCATCCGAATGCCCTGCTGGACCTGAGCACCGAGCTGCTGCGCTCCGTGCTGAAACTTGACCAACCTGCCGACGCCGTGGTGTCGGCCTTCTTCCGCCGTCAAGGCAAGCTGGGCTCGCGCGAGCGCCATGCGCTGGCCGAGACCACCTACCACGTGCTGCGCCACCGCCTGCGGCTGCAGCACCTGGCGCAAAGCGGCAGCGGCCCCATGGAACGCCGCCTGGCCGTGCTGGGCTGGCAGGGCGCCCAATCGGTGCTCAAGGTCAGCCTCTCGCCCCAGGAGCAGCAGTGGCTGCAGCACGCGCTGGCCATCGACGTCTCCACGATGCCGGACAAGCTGCGCCACAACCTGCCGGACTGGGTGGCGCAGCCGCTGCGCCAGCGCCTGGGCGAGGAGGAGTTCATGGCGCTGGCCAACGCCCTGAACCAGTCCGCGCCGCTGGACCTGCGCGTCAACCTGCTCAAGGCCAAGCGGGAGGAGGCCCTGGCCGCCCTGCAGGCCGCCGGCATCCCGGCCGAGCCCACACCGTACTCGCCCTGGGGCCTGCGCGTGCAGGGCAAGCCGGCCTTGAACCGCCTGGAAATCTTCACCAGCGGCGCCGTCGAGGTGCAGGACGAGGGCAGCCAGCTGCTGGCCCTCCTGGTGAGTGCCAAGCGCGGCGAGATGGTGGTGGACTTCTGCGCCGGCGCCGGCGGCAAGACGCTCGCCCTGGGCGCGGCCATGCGCAACACGGGCCGCCTCTACGCCTTCGACGTGGCCGGCGGTCGGTTGGATGCGCTCAAACCGCGCCTGGCGCGCAGCGGCTTGTCCAACGTTTACCCGGCGCTGCTGGCCCACGAGCGCGACGAGCGGGTAAAACGCTTGGCCGGCAAGATCGACCGCGTGCTGGTGGACGCCCCGTGTTCCGGCCTGGGCACGCTGCGCCGCAACCCGGACCTGAAATGGCGCCAGTCGCCGCAGGCATTGCAGGAACTGCGCGTGAAGCAGGCGTCCATCCTGGCCAGCGCCGCGCGGCTGGTGAAGAGCGGCGGGCGGCTGGTCTACGCCACCTGCAGCCTGCTGCAGGCGGAAAACGAGGACATTGCCCGCGACTTCGCCACCGCGCACCCGGATTTCGAGCTGCTGGACGCCGCCGCGCTGCTGGAGCAGGTGCAGGTGCCGCAGGCGGACACGCTGGTGAGCGATGGCTTCCTGCGCCTGTGGCCGCATCGCCATGCCACGGACGGCTTCTTCGCCGCGGTTTGGCAGCGGCGCTGAATCAGCACACGCTTCCCTTCCCACGTGGGCATCTCGCGTGCCGCAAAGCACGCACGTTGTCGGGCGCAGGGGCGGGCTTCGTGGATTTGTGCTACGCAAATCCAAGGCTTAAGCAGCGGTTCTGACCGCCGCGAGGGGTCCCCCCATACAATCCGCGCGCCCATTTGGAGGCTCAAGGCTTGGAATTCATGAACGAATTGATGGTGGTGCGCGACGCGGTATTGCAGTGGCTGGCTTATGGCCTGACCAAGGCGTCCTGGTGGCAGGTGCTGGTGTACACGCTGGTGGTGACGCACTTCACCATCCTGTCGGTGACGATCTTCCTGCACCGCTCGCAGGCACACCGCGCGCTGGACCTGCATCCGCTGCCCGCGCACTTCTTCCGCTTCTGGCTGTGGATGACCACCGGCATGGTCACCAAGCAGTGGGTGGCCATCCACCGCAAGCACCACGCCAAGTGCGAGACCGAGGAAGACCCGCACAGCCCGCAGACCCGCGGCATCAAGACCGTGCTGCTGCAGGGCGCCGAGCTCTACCGTGCCGAGGCCAAGGTGCAGGAGACGCTCAAGAAGTACGGCCACAACACGCCGGACGACTGGATTGAGCGCAACGTCTACACCCGCCACAGCGCGCTGGGCATCTCGCTGATGCTCATCATCAACGTGGCGCTGTTCGGTGCCCTGGGCCTGTCGGTGTGGGCGATCCAGATGCTGTGGATCCCCATCAACGCCGCCGGCATCATCAATGGCATCGGCCACTACTGGGGCTACCGCAACTTCGAGGCGCCTGACGCTTCCACCAACGTCTCGCCCTGGGGCCTGGTGATCGGCGGCGAAGAGCTGCACAACAACCACCACACCTACCCGACGTCGGCCAAGTTCTCCATCAAGCCTTTCGAATTCGACATCGGCTGGGGCTACATCCGCGCACTGGAGATGCTGGGCCTGGCCAAGGTGCGCAAGACCGCGCCGCAGATGAAGCTGGGCGCCGTGAAGGCCGTGGCCGACGGCAAGACGCTGGAAGCCATCATCGCCAACCGCTACGAGGTGATGGCCCGCTACGGCAAGGAGCTCAAGCGCGCCTGCGCCACCGAACTGGATCACCTCAAGGCCCAAGGTGCGCAGAACACGGCCAAGTGGGCCGAGCTGCGCCTGGCCAAGCGCTGGCTGCACCGCGACGAGGACAAGATCCCCAGCGCCGTGAAGCCGCAGATGGAGCGCGCCATCTCCGCCAGCCCCGCGCTGGCGCAACTGGTGGCCATGCGCGAGGAACTGCGCCAGCTCTGGACCCGCACCAACGTCTCCGCCGAGCAACTGGTGCTGGACCTGCAGGCCTGGTGCCGCCGCGCCGAGGACAGCGGCATCGCCGCACTCCAGGACTTCTCGCGCAAGCTGCGCGCGGTGCACGCGTAAAGCCTTCGCCGTTCTCCAGCCTTCCTTTCAACGCAAAAGCCCGCGCGAGCGGGCTTTTTTATTGGGCAGGACAGGTCAGTTCCTCGATTCCTTTGCACCTCTCCCCCTGAAGGTAAAGGTGTCAACGTAGGGTAGGCAGGACAGGTCGCCCCAAAAAGAAAAGGCCCGCAGCAGCGGGCCTTTTTCGTGCGCGGACCTGGGCAGGTCACTTCAGCTTGATTTCCTTGTACAGGACGTGCTTGCGCGCCTTGGGGTCGAACTTCATGAATTCGAGCTTTTCGGGCGTCGTCTTCTTGTTCTTGTTGGTCGTGTAGAAATGACCCGTGCCGGCCGTCGATTCCAGCTTGATCTTTTCGCGTCCGCCTTTGGTGGCCATGATGTGCTCCTAGTGGTTGCGGCGGCTGATTACAGCTCGCCCTTGGCGCGCAGGTCAGCGACGACCTGGTCGATGCCGACCTTGTCGATCAGGCGCAGCGCGGCGTTGGACACGCGCAGACGGATAAAGCGGTTCTCGCTCTCCATCCAGAAGCGGCGGTACTGCAGGTTCGGCAGGAAGCGACGCTTGGTTTTGTTGTTGGCGTGGGAGACGTTATTCCCCACCATCGGGCGCTTGCCCGTGACTTGACAGACGCGTGCCATGACGCTTCTCCACTTTCTCTCGGATTTCGGGAGCGGTGCACAGCGCAGGAGAACCGGTACGACAGCCCTTCCAGCTTGGGTCAGGCCTGGCCTGCCTCCTGATGCACACCCTTCGAGGGCCCGCGCCGGCATTCCATCTGGAAAGCAAGGCGAGCCACTTCTCGGCAAAGACGGCGATTATAGCCACAAACAGCCGAAGCCTGGTGCCAAGGCTTTGCCGTGCTCAGGAATCGCCGTGAATGCCGCAATGAACGGCGCCGTGCCCGCGGGGCTGGCCGCGCTGAAGGCGGCCCAACCGGGGGCAGGGCGCCGCGGGGATCAGACCGTCTGCTGCTCCAGGAAGCGCTGTGCATCCAGCGCAGCCATGCAGCCCGTGCCGGCGCTGGTGATGGCCTGGCGGTAGATGTGGTCCTGCACGTCGCCGGCGGCAAAGACGCCGGGCACGCTGGTCATGGTGGCAAAGCCCTCGGAGCCGCTGCGGGTGAGGATGTAGCCGTCCTTCATCTCCAGCTGGCCTTCGAAGATCTGCGTGTTGGGCGAGTGGCCCACGGCTATGAACACGCCCTGCAGTTGCAGCTCCGTGGTGGAGCCGTCCTGCGTGTTGCGCAGCCGCACGCCGGTGACGCCGCTGTTGTCGCCCAGCACCTCTTCCAGCGTGTTCCACAGGTGCAGCTCGATCTTGCCAGCGGCCACCTTCTCCATGACCTTGTCCACCAGGATGGGCTCGGCGCGGAACTTGTCGCGGCGGTGGATCAAATGCACCTTGGCGGCGATGTTGGAGAGGTAGAGCGCGTCTTCCACCGCTGTGTTGCCGCCGCCCACCACGCAGGCCTGCTGGTCGCGGTAGAAGAAGCCGTCGCAGGTGGCGCAGCCGGAGACGCCGCGGCCCATGAAGGCCTCTTCGCTGGGCAGACCCAGGTACTTGGCGCTGGCGCCGGTGGCGATGATGAGCGTGTCGCAGGTGTAGGTGCCGCTGTCGCCCTTGAGCGTGAACGGGCGCTTGGTGAAGTCCACGGCGTTGATGTGATCGAACACGATTTGCGTGTTGAAGCGCTCGGCGTGCTGCTGGAAACGCTGCATCAGGTCCGGGCCCATGACGCCGGCCACGTCGGCGGGCCAGTTGTCCACCTCGGTGGTGGTCATGAGCTGGCCGCCCTGGGCCATGCCCGTGACCAGCATGGGTTTGAGGTTGGCGCGGGCGGCATAGATGGCGGCGGTGTAGCCGGCAGGGCCGGAGCCCAGGATCAAGACCTGGGCATGAAGGGTGCTGTCGTTCATGGCGGTGTTTTCTTGGATTCGGCACGGCGCGCAAGGTGGGGCAGGCCGACCGGGAAGTCTGACATGGCGCGCGCGAGTCGTGATTTGGCGTTCTCAAACGCCACAATAGCTATTGGGCGCAGTCGGGAACTTTGGGCCGTATCCCGTTACTGTCGCCTTACGTATGGCGCAGGGCCTTCCATTGCGCCTTTCTCTTCTTCTGAAAGGAAGCCGATGTCGCTGCTGCTGTCGAACCTGGATCTCATCCGGCGGGTCCCGTTGTTCTCGCTGTTGACCACCGAGCAGGCGCAGACCATTGCCGACAGCGTCGTGAAGCGCCGCTTCCGACGCGGTGAGCTGGTGGTGGAGCAGGGCCGCAAGAGCAACGCGCTGTTCATCCTGCTCAACGGCCGCGCCCGCGTGCTCACGGCCGACTCGCGCGGGCGCGAGGTCATCCTGGCCGTGCTGCAGTCCGGCGACTATGTGGGCGAGATGAGCCTCATAGACAACGAGCCCCACTCCGCCACCGTGCGCGCCGAGGTGCAGACCGACATGCTCATCCTGGGCCGCCAGGAGTTCGCGCGCTGCCTGCCGGAGTCCTCCAGCCTGTCCTACGCCATCTTGCGCGGGCTGGTGGCGCGGCTGCGCAATGCCGACCGGCAGATCGAGTCGCTGGCGCTGCTGGACGTCTACGGCCGCGTGGCGCGCACGCTGCTGGACATGGCCGAGGACGACAACGGCGTCAAGGTCATCCGCGGCAAGGTCTCGCGCCAGGACATGGCCAAGGTCGTGGGCGCCTCGCGCGAAATGGTCAGCCGCGTCATGAAGGACCTGGAGGAGCGCGGCATGATCGAGACGCAGGAAAGCGGTGCCGTCGTTCTCAAGGATCGGCTGCTGGCCGACTGACGCGCGGCGCACGGCCGCGGCGTTTTTGTTGCACTGCGGCATCTGCATCACGCGCCGCACGTATCCGCTCGTGAATGCGGCGGCCCGGCCCGGCCGCCGCGCCACAATTCGGGGATGAGCTTTCCGCTGGGTTCCCTCTCCGAGTCCCCCAATACCTACCGGCGCCGCCCCGGCGCCACCACCGAGTCCACACCGCCGCCGCCGCCGCGCTGGCGCACGCAGTTGTGGCTCATGGGGGGCGCCATTCTTGGCCTGCTGTTCCTGCTGGCGCTGATCACGCGCGACGGCGCCGATCCGGGCTTTTCGACTTCCGGCGATGGCCGGCCGCTGGTGCACAACCAGGTCGGCCTGTTGGGCGCGTGGACGGCCGACCTGGGCCTGTTCCTCTTTGGCTGGTCCGTGTGGTGGCTGCCGCTCATAGGCCTGCGCCTGTGGCTGGGCACGCTGGCGCGGCTGCTGCGCGGCGAGGGTGGCCCGCCGCCGCGACGCCTGGCCTTTTGCGTGGGCGTGCTGCTGCTGTTGGCCGCGAGCTGCGCGCTGGAGTGGAGCCGCCTGTACCGCTGGGAAGACGGCCTGCCCGGCCATGCCGGCGGGGTGCTGGGCTACCTGCTGGGCCCGTGGAGCCTGAAGTGGCTGGGCTTTGCCGGCTCCGGCGTGGCCTGGATCGTCACGCTGGTGCTGGGCCTGTCGCTGGCGCTGCGCTTTTCCTGGATCGCCCTGGCCGACCGCATTGGCGGTGCCGTCGAGGGCGTGATGGAGGCTGTGCGCAAGGCCATGGAAAACATGGTGGACCGCCGTGCCGGCCGCCAGGCCCTGCGCGAGCGCCAGGAAGTGGCCGAGCGCCAGGGCCAGGAAGCCGCTCACACCATACGCATTGACCCGCTGCACGAGGAGCCGCCCGCCGCCGAGGCGCCGCCGCCCCCGCCGCGGCGCCGCCGAGCCCCCGCGGCCAAGCCCATGGAGCCGGTGGAGCCCGTGTTCGCCCCCGAGGCCGACGACACGGTGGTGGAGGCCGAGGCCGTCGTCATCGAGCCCGCCGTGGTGGACGTGCCCTTCACCGAGGTGACGGCCCCGCGCGCCGCTGAGCCGCCCAAGGCTCGCGCCACGGTGGATGCCGGAGATGAAGCGCAGGCCCCGGCCCCGGCCGAGCCGCCCCGCGCCGAGCCGCCCAAGCCGGCGCCGTCCGCCAAGCCCGCCGCCGTTTCGCAGCCGCCCTGGGATGAGGGCCTGCCCCCGTCCGCCATGGACGACGATGACCTGCTCGACCTGGGCGATGACGACGTCATCCCGCCCCCCGCGCCCACTTCGGCTCCGGCCGCCGTGAAACCGGCCCCGGCGACCCGCCCCGTGCCCGTGGCGCCGCCGCCCCCGCCGCGTGCCCCCGTTGCCCCGGGCGAGGCCGTGCTGCCTGACGTGGACCTGCTCGACGCCGCCCCCGCCGCGCGCGAGAGCGTCTCGGCCGAAACGCTGGAGATGACCTCGCGCCTCATCGAGAAGAAGCTCAAGGACTTCGGCGTGGACGTGCGCGTGGTGGCGGCCTCGCCGGGCCCGGTGATCACGCGCTACGAGATCGAGCCCGCCACGGGCGTGAAGGGCTCGCAGATCGTCAACCTGGCCAAGGACCTGTCGCGCTCGCTGAGCCTGGTGAGCATCCGCGTGGTGGAGACCATCCCGGGCCGCACCACCATGGCGCTGGAGCTGCCCAACGCGCGGCGGCAGATGATCCGCCTCACGGAAATCCTGGACTCGCGCGCCTACCGCGAGGCCCCCTCGCTGCTGTCCATCGGCTTGGGCAAGGACATCGTGGGCGCCCCCGTCGTGGTCGACCTGGCCAAGATGCCCCACTGCCTCGTCGCCGGCACCACCGGGTCGGGCAAGTCCGTGGGCATCAACGCCATGATCCTGTCGCTGCTCTACAAGGCCGAGGCCGACGAGGTTCGCCTGATCCTCATCGACCCCAAGATGCTGGAGATGAGCGTCTACGAGGGCATTCCGCACCTGCTGTGCCCCGTGGTGACGGACATGAAGCAGGCCGGCAACGCGCTCAACTGGTGCGTGGCCGAGATGGAACGGCGCTACAAGCTCATGTCCAAGCTGGGCGTGCGCAACCTCGCCGGCTACAACAAGAAGATCGACGAGGCCGCCGAGCGCGAGGAGCACATCCCCAATCCCTTCAGCCTCACGCCGGAGGAGCCCGAGCCGCTGGATCGGCTGCCTTTCGTGGTGGTCGTGATCGACGAGCTGGCCGACCTGATGATGGTCGTGGGCAAGAAGATCGAGGAGCTCATCGCCCGCCTGGCGCAGAAGGCCCGCGCCGCCGGCATCCACCTCGTGCTGGCCACGCAGCGGCCCAGCGTGGACGTGATCACCGGCCTGATCAAGGCCAACATCCCCACGCGGCTCTCCTTTCAGGTCAGCTCCAAGATCGACTCCCGCACCATCCTCGACCAGATGGGCGCCGAGGCACTGCTGGGCCAGGGCGACATGCTCTACCTCACGCCCGGCGGCGGCATCCCGGTGCGCGTGCACGGCGCCTTCGTTTCCGACGAAGAGGTGCACCGCGTCGTGGACTACCTCAAGCAGCACGGCGAGCCCAACTACATCGAAGGCATCCTGGAAGGCGGCGTGCTGGAGAGCGACGGCGGCAACGGCGTCACCAGCATTGGCGGCAGCGTGGAGAGCGACGGCGAGTCCGACCCCATGTACGACCAGGCCGTGGCCGTCGTCCTGCAGCACAAGCGCGCCAGCATCTCGCTGGTGCAACGCCACTTGCGCATCGGCTACAACCGCGCCGCGCGGCTGCTGGAACAAATGGAGAAATCCGGGCTCGTATCGGCCATGGCCACCAACGGGAACCGGGACATCATCGTCCCCAAGCGCGAAGAGGTATGAGCAAACGAGCAGTCACGGCCTTGGGCCGCCTTGTGACACCCCTGGCCGCGGCGGCGCTGCTGCTGGCCGCCGCGGGCGCGGCGCGGGCCGACGCGCTGGAGTCGCTGCGCGACTTCGTGCGCGAAGCCAAGACCGGCCGCGCCGCCTTCACCCAGACCGTCACCTCGCCCGACGGCGCCAAGAAGAAGGCCAGCAGCGGCAACTTCGAGTTCTCGCGTCCGAACCGCTTCCGCTTCGAGTACCTCAAGCCCTACGAGCAGCTCATCGTGGGCGACGGGCAAAAGGTGTGGATCTTCGACGCCGACTTGCAGCAGGCCAGCTCCCGCCCGCTGGCGCAGGCCCTGGGCTCCACCCCGGCGGCGCTGCTGGCCGGCGGCTCGCTGGACAAGGATTTCAACCTCTCCAACCTGCCCGCCTCGCAGGGGCTGGAATGGGTGCAGGCCCTGCCGCGCGACAAGGAAAGCGCCTTCCAGTCGCTGCGCGTGGGTTTCAAGGGCCGTGCCCTCGCGGCCATAGAGATCGTGGACAGCTTCGGCCAGCACTCGCGGCTGGACTTCAACGACCTCGCCACCAACGTCTCCGTGGCGCCGGAGGACTTCAAGTTCGTCCCGCCCAAGGGTGTTGCCGTCGTCGAATGAGCTGACGCGCGCTTTGCAGGGCGCGCCGGCGCGGGGCAGGGCGGCGCGGGCCGGTCAGCCCGGCTGAGCGGCCACTGCCCCATCGAACCGCATCGTCACGCAAGCCCCGCCCGCCTCCGATTCGCCCATGAAGACGCTGGCGCCGTGCAGCTCGGCGATCTCGCGGACGATGGCCAGCCCCAGCCCGCTGCCGTCCACCTGCACGCCCGCGCCGCGCACGAAGCGCTCGAACACCTGCTCGCGCTCGGCCTGCGGCACGCCCGGGCCGTCGTCGCACACCAGCAGCGCCGGCGGCGAGGTTTCAAAGGCAATCCACACCCGCCCGCCGCGCTTGCAATAGCGCAGCGCGTTGTCCAGCAGGTTGCCCAGCGCCTCGGACATCAGCTCGGCCTGCACGGCCACCCTCAGCGGCTGCTCCGGGGCGATCAGCTCCAGCGTGATGCCGGCATGGTCGGCCCGGTCTATGAAGGAGCTGCCCACGTCCGCCGCCAGCGCCACGAGGTCCGTCGTCCGGCACTCCAGCGCGCCGCGCAGCTCCGGGTCCAGCCGGCCCAGCGACAGCAACTGCTGCACCATGCGCGCGCTGCGCTGCGTGCTCGCCTCCAGCTCGCGCAGCACGCGCCGCGTGCTCTCCAGGTCCGGCGCCTCGGAGGCGCGCGCCAGGCCCAGCTGCAGTCCCGTCAGCGGCGTGCGCAACTGGTGCGCGGCCGTGGCGGCGAACTGGCGCTCGCGCGCGAGCATGTCGCGTATGCGCTGCAGCAGGTTGTTGAGCGCCGTGGCAAAGGGCATGAGCTCGCGCGGCACGTCACCCGCCGGTATGGGCTGCAGCGAGCGGTGCGAGCGCTCGTTCCAGCGCGCCGCAATGGCCTCCAGCGGCCGTATGGAGCGCCGCACGCCCCACACGATGGCTCCCACCGCCGCCATGCCGGCCAGCAGCGCCACCGGCGCCAGCAGCAGCACGATGTTGTCCCGGGTACGCACGCGCTTGCGCACCGTCTCGCCCACCAGCGCCACGGCGCTGTGGCCCGCGCCATCGCTCACTTCCACCCGCGCCACGCTGGCGGCCTGGCCGTCTATGGTGGTGTCGAAGGCCATGCCGTGGTCGTAGTGGCGCAGCCGCGTGCCTGTCTCCGGTACGCCCAAGTGGCCGCCCACGTGGTGGCCGTCCTGCTCCACCGCGTAGCTGGTGCGGTCGATCTCGTCGTAGGTCAGGAAGGTTTCGGCCGCCGGCGGCAGCACCAGGCTCGCCCGGCCTTCGGCATCGAAGCGCACCTGGCGCGACAGCGAGTGCGCCGCATCCAGCAGCCAGCGGTCGTACACCCGGTCCGTGAAGCGCTGCGCCACCACCGTGCCCAGCAGCGCCGTGGCGCCCACGATGGCCAGCAGCGGCAGCATCAGCCGCAGCAGCAGCTCGCGCTTGAGCCGCAGGGCGCGTCCGCCGGAACCGGGCATGTCCCGCTCGTCCTGGAAGGAAAAACTGCGGCGGCGGCGCGCGCTCAAGGCTGGGCCGGCTCGTCCTGCAGCACCAGCCGGTAGCCGAAGCCGCGCACGGTCTGGATCTCGGTGCCCGACCCCATGAGGCGGCGGCGCAGCCGCGACACGTAGACCTCGGCGGCGCTGTCGCCCACCTCCAGGTTGCGCTCGGCCAATGCGTCTATCAGCACCCGCTTGGGCACCACGTGCGGCGCGCGCCGCACCAGCAGGCCCAACACCTCGAACTCGCGCGGCGAGAGCTCCAGTTGCCGGCCGTGCACCAGCACGCGGCCCTCGCGGCCCAACCAGTTGACCTCGCCAAACTGCAGCAGCTCGCCGCGCGCGGCGGCGGCGCGGCGGGTGAGCACCTCCACGCGCGCGTCCAGCTCCTCGGCGGCAAAGGGCTTCACGAGGTAGTCGTCCGCGCCCGCCTGCAGCCCTTCCACGCGATCGGCCACGCGGTCGCGCGCGGTGAGCACCAGCACGGGCGTGATGCGGTCGCGCTCGCGCAGCTTGAGCAGCCAGTCCAGCCCGTCGCCGTCGGGCAAGCCGCGGTCCAGCACCATCAGGTCGTAAGCCCCGTCGCGCAGCGCCGCGTCGGCCTCGGCCAGGCTGGCGCAGTGCAGCACGGCCCAATCGCGCGAGCGCCAGCGCAGCGACAGCTCGTGGGCAATCAGGGAATCGTCTTCGATCAACAGCAAACGCATGGCAGGAAAACGCAGGGCGAAACGCAACCCGCAAGCCTAGCGCGCCGCAGGGGCTGTCCCGCGGCGCGCAGCGCCTTGGGTGTGGTTGCTGCGCGCAAGGCGTCACGTCAGACAGCCCGGCGTAAGAAGTTTTGTTTCCTGCACGGTCATTGATAGATGTTTGAAAGCTGAGCTTCCCAGCATCGCGCTCTTCGTCGCCCCTGGCGGCCGTGCCGGCGGGTCCGGCGCGGCGCTGCCGAGCTTTTCGGTTTTTGCTGTGTCGCGGTGCTTCAGTTGATGGCGCCGCCGTTCGAATGCGCCTGCTTCCCCGTCTTCTTCTCGTGCTGGCCTGGCCTGCCGCGGCCTGGGCCTGTCCGCCGCTGCCGCCCGAGGCTGCCGCGTCACTGACTCCCGAGGCCGTGCGCGAGCGCGTGCCGCAGTGCCACCCCGACGTGCTGGCCGCCGAGCGCGCGTTGGGCGCCGCTGCGGCCGACGTGCTCACCGCCGGCCAGCGGCCCAACCCGACGCTGGGCCTGGGGGCGGCCAACTTGGGCCGCAACATGGGCCCCGGCTCGCTGTGGAACAAGGCCTTCGACCACCAGTTGCGCGTGGACCAGCTCGTGGAGCGCGGCGGCAAGCCGCGGCTGCGCGTGGCCACGGCACAGGCGCAGCGCGAGGCCGCGCGCGCAGACCTGGCCGAGATCGTGCGCCAAGCCACGTTCTCCACGCTCACCGGCTACCACGCCCTGGCCGCGGCGCTGGCGCGGCGCGAGGAGCTCAGCGCCGCGGCGGCGCTCAACCGCGAGTCGCTGGCCGCGTTCGACAAGCGCGTGAAGAGCGGCGACGCCGCGCGGCTGGATGCCACCCGCTTCGAGCTGGACGCGCTGCGTGTGCAGGCCGACCTGGTGCAGGCTGACACCGAGCTGCGCGCGTTGCGCCAGCAGCTCGCCCTGGCCCTGGGTGCGGCGGAGCAGGCCGCGCGGCTGCAGCCGCGGCTGGCGGCGCCTTCCGTGCCTGCGGACGGCAGGGCTCCCGCATCGCCAGACCCCGAGCGGCTGCCCGCCGTGGCCGCCGCGCAGGCGCGGCTGCAGGCGGCCGAGCGCGCCCGCGAGCTGGCGCGTGCGCAGCGCACCCGCGACGTGGGCGTGGGCGTGCAGCTCGACCGCTATCCCGTCACCCCCACCAACGACAGCGGCACGGGCAACACCGTCTCGCTCTTCGTGAGCGTGCCGCTGATGGTGAACCACGCCTACGAGGGCGAGATCGCCCGCGCGGAGGCCGACGTGGACACCGCCGCCGAGGCGCTGCGCCGCGCCCGCGCCGAGGCTGCCGACGAGGCCGCCCGCGCCCAAGCCCAGTGGCAGGGCGCCCAAGCCCGCCGCCGCCTGGTGCTGCAGGAGCTGCTGCCCGCGGCCGAGCGGGTGGCCGCCGGTGCCGAGCTGGCTTTCAGCCGCGGCGCCAGCGGCGTGCTGGAGGTGCTGGACGCCCGCCGCGCGCTGCGTGCGGCGCAACTGGAGCGCATCAACGCCGAGGCCGAGCTGGCCCAGGCCGCCGCCGCGCTGCAGGCCAGCGCCACCGCTTATGACGCGGCCGGCGCGCCTTGAAAGCCCTGCGCACCACGCCACGCCCGCTTGCCTGACCAAAGCCGAGATGCCGCTGCAGCGCCTGCCCGGAGCTGACAAGACGGCCGCACCGCACCCCGACATTTCTTTCGAGCCGTTCATGACTCCTCCGTTTTCCACCAGCCCCCGTGCCCTGGCCTGCGCCCTGGCCCTGTGCGCCCTGCTGGCCGCGGGCTGCACCAAGCACGAGGCGCCCCAGGCCGAACCCGAGCCCACCGTGGCCGGCGCCGTGGTCAGCTTCCCCGGCGAGAAGGACCCGACGGGCATTCGCGTCGTCGAAGTCAGCGCCGACGCCGAGCGCAACCTCACCGTGCCGGGCCGCCTGGCCTGGGACGAGGACCGCACCGCACGCGTGTGGGCGCCCTACGGCGGCCGCATCGAGCGGCTGCGCGCCACGGTGGGCCAGGCGGTCAAGCGCGGCGACGCACTGGCCGAGCTGAGCTCCGGCGACATCGGCCAGGCCCAGGCCGACTTCCACAAGGCCGAGGCCGACCTGCGCCTGGCCCGCAGCGCGGCCGAGCGCGCGCGCGAGCTGGGCACGGCCGGCGTCATCGCCGGCAAGGAAGTGCAGCAGGCCGAGGCCGACATGGCCCGCGCCCAGGCCGAGGACGCCCGCACCCGTGCCCGCCTGGCCCAGTACGGCGTGGGCGTGCAGTCCGTGACGCAAAGCTTCAGCCTGGCCGCGCCGCTGGCCGGCGTGGTGGTGGAACGAAATACCAACCCCGGCACCGAGGTGCGGCCGGACGTGCAGGGGCCGCCGCTCTTCGTCATCAGCGACCCCACCTCGCTGTGGGCCACGCTGGACGTGGACGAAACCCTGCTTGCCCCCTTCAAGCCCGGCGCGCAGGTGCAGTTGCGCGTCGCGGCCTGGCCGGACGAGCGCTTCCCGGCCACCGTGGTCAACGTCGGCGAGGCCGTGGATGCGCAGACCCGCACGGTCAAGGTGCGCGTGCGTGTGGCCAACCCCGAGCGCAAGCTCAAGGCCGAGATGTACGTGAACGCGGACATCCGCCAGGCGTCCGTACAGCCGCAGGTGCCGGCGGATGCGGTGTTCCTGCGCGGCAGCCAGTCCTTTGCCTTCGTCCAGCAGGCGCCGGGGCGCTATGAGCGCCGCGAGGTGCAGGTGCGCACGGCCGGACCGCAGTCGGTGACGGTGCTCTCCGGCCTCAAGGGCGGCGAGCGCGTGGTGGTGGGCGGCGGCCTGTACCTCAACCAGCTCATGGACGCCGCCAAATGATGAACCGCTTCGTCCAGTTCGCGCTCAAGCAGGCCCTCATGGTCTGGCTGGCGCTGGCCGTGTTCATTGGGGCGGGCGTCATCGCCTTCCAGAACCTGCCGGTGGAGGCCTTCCCCGACGTGTCGGACACGCAGGTCAACGTCATCGCGCTGTACCCGGGGCGCGCGGCGGAGGAGGTGGAGAAGCAGGTCACCATCCCCATCGAGATCGCGCTCACGGGCATCCCGAACACGGTGCGGCTGTTCACGCACACCCAGTACGGGCTGTGCTTCATGATGGTCACCTTCGGCGACAAGACCACCGACCAGCTCGCGCGCCAGCAGATCCTGGAGCGGCTGCGCTCGGTGGACCTGCCCCCGGGCGTGGACACGGAGGTGCCGCCGCCCTCGACGGCCATCGGCGAGATCCTGCGCTTTCGCCTGCGCGGCGACGGCTACACGCCGCGCGAGCTGCGCGAGATCCAGGACTGGGTGGTGGAAAAGGCCCTGCGCCAGGTGCCGGGCGTGGCCGACTTGGTGACGCTGGGCGGCGCCATCAAGCAGTACGAGGTCAACCCCGACATGGAGCGGCTGCGCGACCGCAAGCTCAGCCTGCAGGACCTCTTCAATGCGCTGCAGCGCGCCAACGCCAACGCCGGCGGCGGCGCCATGACGCAGGGGCGCCAGCAGTTCCTGGTGCGCTCGCTGGGCAGTTTTACGTCCTCCGCCGACATCGAGCGCGTGGTGGTGGCCGAGAAGGACGGCGCCCCCGTGCTGGTGCGCGACGTGGCGCAGGTGCGCGTGGGCCAGTTCCCGCCGCAGGGCCTGGCCGGCCAGGACAACGCCGACGACATCGTCAACGGCGTGGTGGTGATGCGCAAAGGCGAGAACCCGTCCAACGTGCTGGATGCGCTGCATGACCGCATTGCCCAGCTCAACCAGCGCGGCCTGCCCAAGGGCGTGCAGATCGAGCCCTACTACGACCGCAGCTGGCTCATCGGCAAGACGCTCAAGACGGTGTTCCAGAACCTCACCGAAGGCGCGCTGCTGGTGATGTTCGTGCTGTTCCTGTTCCTGCAGAACCTGCGCGCGGCGGCCATCGTGGCGGCGGTGATCCCGCTGTCGCTGCTGGCCACCTTCCTGGGGCTGACCTTCGTGGGCATCCCGGCCAACCTGCTGTCGCTCGGGGCCATGGACTTCGGGATCATCGTGGACGGCGCGGTGATCGTGGTGGAGAACATTTTCAGACGGCTGGGCGAGCTCAACGAACACCAGATGAAGAGCAAGGCCGAGCGTTTGAAAGCCGTCACGCGCGCGACCATAGAGGTGGGCCGTCCGACCCTGTTCTCCATGGTCATCATCATCGCGGCCCATTTGCCCATCTTCACGTTGCAGCGCCACGAGGGCCGCATCTTCTCGCCCATGGCGTGGAGCGTGACCTCGGCGCTGGTGGGCTCGCTGGTGCTGGCGCTGTCGCTGGTGCCGCTGCTGTGCCTGCTGCTGCTCAAGAAGCAGGTGCCGCACGAGGACAACGCGCTCGTAAGGGGGTGCAAGAAGCTTTACACCCCGGCGCTGGAATGGGCGCTGCACCGGCCCAAGGCCGTGCTGCTGGTGGCCGTGGCGGCGCTGGCCGGCGCGGGCGTGGTGGGCTCGCTGCTGGGCTCGGAGTTCCTGCCGGAGCTCGACGAGGGCACGGTGTGGGTCAACACCACGCTGCCGCCCTCGGTGTCGCCCACCGAGGCGCAGCAGATGGCCCGGCGCGTGCGCGACACGCTGCGCACCGTGCCTGAGGTCTCCACCGTGGTCACCAAGGTGGGCCGCCCGGACGACGGCACCGACCCCAAGATCTTCAACGGCCTGGAAGCCTTCGTCGGCTTCAAGCCGGAGGGGCAGTGGCGCGCGGGCATGAACAAGGAAAAGATCATCGAGGCCATGGACACGGCCCTGAACGATCTGCCCGGGCTGGAGACGGCCTTCTCACAGCCGATCCGCGACAACGTGCTGGAAAGCATTTCGCAGATCGACGGCCAGGTGGTCATCAAGATCAAGGGCGACGACCTGGACAAGCTGCGCGAGCTGGCCACCAAGATGGTGACGCTGGCCCGGCGCACCCAGGGCGTGAGCCGCGCCTTCATCGACCGCGAGGGCCAGCTGCCGCAGGTCAAGATCGACATCGACCGCGACGCCGCCGCCCGCTACGGCATCAACGTGGGCGACGTGCAGGACGTGATCGAGACTGCGCTGGCGGGCAAGGCCACGTCCGACCTGTGGGAGGGCGAGCGCCACTTCGCCGTGACGGTGCGCCTGGCGCCGCAGTACCGCAGCATCGACGCGCTGGGCCGGCTGCTGGTGACCTCGCCCTCGGGGGCGCAGATTCCGCTGTCGCAGCTCGCGCACATCAGCCAGGCCAGCGGCGCGATGAACATCGCCCGCGAGAACGGGCAGCGCGTGGCGGCGGTGGGCATCTTCATCCGTGGCCGCGACATGGGCTCGGTGGTGGCGGACCTGCAGGCGGCCTCCGCCAAGGAGCTTCAACTGCCGGCGGGCTACGACATCGTCTGGTCCGGCGAGTTCGAGAACCAGCAGCGCGCCATGAAGCGGCTGTCGTGGGTGGTGCCGCTGTCCATCCTGGTCATCTTCCTGCTGCTGTTCGATGCCTTCAAATCGTTCAACAACGCGCTGCTGATCGTGGCCAACATCCCGTTCGCGTTGATCGGCGGCATCCTGGCGCTGGCGATCACGGGCATTCCGCTGTCGGTGTCGGCGGCCATCGGCTTCATCGCGCTGTTCGGCCAGGCGGTGCTCAACGGGGTGGTGATGGTGACCTACTACAACCAGTTGCGCGCGCAAGGCATGGGCCTGACCGAGGCCGTGCTGCAGGGCAGCCTCACGCGGCTGCGCACGGTGCTGATGACGGCCATGCTGGCCATGCTGGGCCTGTTCCCCATGGCGCTGTCGCACGCCATCGGCGCGGAGACGCAGCGCCCGCTGGCGGTGGTGGTGATCGGCGGCCTGGTCTCGGCCACGGTGCTGACGCTGCTGGTACTGCCCACGCTCTACGCCTGGATGGCGCGGCGCGAGGAGAAGAAGGGCATCAAGCCCGTGCTCATGGGCGGCCACCCCTGAGGCCATGAAAGCGCCACGCCGCCTCCGCCCCTGGCATGCCGGTGCGGGCGCGGCGCTGGCGCTTTTCGTTGGCCTGGCCGCGGCGCAGACGCCGGTGGCGCAGGACGATCACCCGCTGCCCTTCAAGTTCACCGCCACGCGCCATATGGTGCATAACGGCCCGGACGGGCTGGACGTCAACCTGCGCTGGCGCCGCGAGGACAGCAGCGCCTGGATCGGCGCCTACCGCGACCGCGACTTCGGCAACCAGGCCCGCGCGGGCTGGGACGGCGTCTGGCACCTGGGGGGCGACGCGCTGCCGGTGCCGCTGTCGCTGCTGCCCTCGCTGCAGGTGGCCACGCGCGGTTTCGTCGGCGGCAGCCTCGCGCTGCAGGCGGGCGAGCGCTTTTACGTGCAGGCCGGCATTGGGCGCACCAACCTCAAGCCTTACCAAAACCTCAACTTCGATCCCAACGACGCGCTCACGGCCGTGGTGGGCTGGAAGGGCGAGGACGGCCGCGCCCTGGGCGTGACGGTGGTGCGCGACGACCGGCTGCACACCGGGCAGCAGCATGTGCACCTCACCGGCCAGTGGCCGCTGCCGCAAGGCCGGCGCCTGACGCTGGACCTGCTGCGCAAGCAGGGGCAGATGGAGGACGGCACGTTCATCCGCGCCACCGGCTTCACCGTGACGCTGGACTTCCCGCGCTGGTTCCTGCGCGCCGCCTGGGACCCCAGGCAGAACTTCGAGGCGCAGGACGTGCTGCGCGTGGGCGCGGGCTGGCGCTTCTGAGGCGGGCCGGCGGCCGCGCCGGCTCAAAGCTCCAGGTGCAGCCGCAGGCCTACGAAGCGGGCCGGCCCGCGGTCGGCGTTGTAGCCGGGGTTGGCGATGCGCTGCCAATCCAGCCCAAGCGTGGCCTGGGGCGCGAGCTGCAGGTTGTAGAAGGCCTCCAGCACGCGCTCGGTGCCGTAGCGCAGCCGCCCGTCCCCCAGGAAGAAGCCCAGGCCGCCGGCGGCCAGGTAGTCGCGGTGCGCGGCCGAGAGGCCGTTGTGCGCCAGGGCCAGGCCCAGCCTGTCCTGGCCGCGTCCCCACGAGGTGCCGCGCACCAGCACGCCGGCCGACAGCGAGCGGTCTATTTCCGTGAAGGCATAGGTCTCGGTGGCGCCGTCGCTGGCGCTGGCGCGGGCGAAGAGGCCCACGTCGGGGTGCAGTTGCTGCTCCAGCGCCAGGCCCAGGCCGCGCTTGGTCTGCTCGCCGTCGCGCGCGGCGGCCAGGTCCGGCACGGTGCCGCCGGCGCGGGCCAGGGCCAGCGCGTCGTCGTAGCGCGCCATGCGGGCGCGGTTGCGGAAGGCCAGCAGCCGCAGCGCGCCGGGCTGGCCGGCCCACTCGTGGCCGTGCTCCAGCTCGATCTGGTCGCCGTAGTGCGCGCCCAGGCGCCCATCCAGCGCCTGGCCGTTGGGTTCCTTGGGTTGGGCAAAGCGGCCGGCGCGCAGCGCCCAGGCGCCGTCGCGAGCCTCCACGGCCGCGCCCCAGGTGTAGCCGCGCGCATCGGCGGCGAAGTCCCAGGCGCCGTGCGTGACCAGCGACCAGTTCAGGAACTGCGTGCGCGGGTCGTGGCTGTAGGCGTTGGCATCGAACAGGTCCGTCACCGCGTAGTTGCCCACCATGAAGCTCAGCCGCCGCCGCGTGGTGGCCAGGGGCAGTTGATTGACGCCGCCCTCGACGCTGTCGGCTTCGCCGCCCAGGTCCACGGTCTGGCGCAGGAACAGCCGGGCACGGTAGATGCGCGGATTGGGGCCGGAGCTGCGCGCCATCTCGCCGTTGGTGAAGCCTCCTAAACCCGTGAGCTCGGACAGCGGCACGCCGGCGGCCACTTCGGGGTTGAGCCACAGCTCGCCGCCGCGCCAGGCGCGCCAGCCCAGCGCCGCGGTGGCGGTGAAGCTGTGGCTGCGCTCTCGTTCGGCGTGCAGGCTGTGCTCGCCGGCGTAGGGCGAGCGCAGGGCGGGCTTGCGCTGCCAGACGTAGGTGCTCTGGAAGCGGGCGTCCCAGTCCGGCAGCGTGTCGGCGCCGGTGTCCTGTTGGGCGCCGGCCCAGCCGGGCAGCAGTGCGGGCAGGGCCAGCGCCAGGGCGCGCGCCGCGCGCGCGGCGGCAGATCGTCGGGTCTTGTTCACGGGAGGGCAGGTGGGCTGGCCGGGGGCAAAGGCCGGCGATGGTACGCAAGGCGCGTGTCGGCCCCGTGACCGTGATGTCAACAGTGCGGCTGAGACAATCAAGCCATGGATGCCCAGGAAAGCTTGTTCGTGCCCGCCCAACCGTCGTCCCCGGCTGGAGGCGCTGCCCCGATGCAGGCGCCGCTGGCCGAGCGGCTGCGGCCGCACAGCCTCGATGAAGTCATCGGCCAGCAGCACCTGCTGGGCCCCGGCAAGCCGCTGCGGCGCGCGTTCGAGACGGGGCGGCTGCATTCCATGATCCTGTGGGGCCCGCCGGGCGTGGGCAAGACGACGCTGGCGCGGCTCATGGCCCAGGCCTTCGACGCGGAGTTCATCGTCATCTCGGCGGTGCTCGGGGGCGTCAAGGAAATCCGCGAGGCCGTGGAGCGCGCCCGCGCGGCGCAAGGCCAGGGGCGCGCGGCGGTGGTGTTCGTGGACGAGGTGCACCGCTTCAACAAGGCGCAGCAGGACGCCTTCCTGCCGCACGTCGAGGCGGGGCTCTTCACCTTCATCGGCGCCACCACCGAAAACCCCAGTTTCGAAGTCAACGCCGCGCTGCTGTCGCGCGCCACGGTGCACGTGCTCAAGTCGCTGGCCGACGAGGACATGCGCGCGCTCATTGCCCGTGGCCGCGAGGCGCTGGGCGCGCCGCCCATGAGCGAGGCGGCGCAGGCGCGGCTCATCGGTTATGCCGACGGCGACGCGCGGCGGCTGCTCAACGCCTTTGAAAACCTCGTGGCCCTGGCCGGCGACACGCCGGAGCTGGACGAGCCGCTGCTGGAGCGCACCTTGGGCGAGCAACTGCGCCGCTACGACAAGGGCGGCGACCAGTTCTACGACGCCATTTCCGCGCTGCACAAATCCGTGCGCGGCTCCAACCCCGACGCCACGCTGTACTGGCTGGCGCGCATGCTCGACGGCGGGGCCGACGCGCGCTACGTGGCGCGGCGCCTCATACGCATGGCCGCCGAGGACATCGGCCTGGCCGACCCGCGCGCGCTGCGCCTGGCCTTGGATGCGGCCGAAACCTACGAGCGCCTGGGCTCGCCCGAAGGCGAGCTGGCGCTGGCGCAGGCCGCGGTGTACCTGGCCGTGGCGCCGAAGTCCAACGCCGTCTACAAGGGCTGGAACGCGGTGCGCGCCTTCGTGAAGCGCGACGGCACCCGACCGGTGCCGCTGCACCTGCGCAATGCACCCACTGCGCTCATGAAGCAGCTCGACCACGGGCGCGACTACCGCTATGCGCACGACGAGGCCGGCGGCTACGCGGCCGGCGAGCGCTACCTGCCGGACGGCGTGGACGAGCGCTTCTACGAGCCGGCGCCGCGGGGGCTGGAAATCAAGATAGGCGACAAACTCGCCGAACTGCGCCGCCTGGACGCCGCCGCGCGCGAAGATGGCGACCGTTGAACACTCTTGATGTAAGCGAAGCTTTCTTCGCTTGACTGGCGGCGCGAGGGCAACTCCCGAGCATTTGGGCGGGAGTGCACACCTACAATCCGCCGTTTTTCGGCAGCCGGGCCCGTTCACCAATGGGGGCCGGCATGGCCCGTGCGTATCCCCCGCCCGGCCGCGACCCGAACGAGCCGAAAAACAGGCGCCAGCCATGCGCCGGCAGTAAGCAGCAGGAGATCCCTCGGATGGATATTTTTCTTCAGCAGATCATCAATGGTCTGGTGCTGGGCAGCATGTACGCGCTCGTGGCACTGGGCTACACGATGGTCTACGGCATCATTAATCTCATCAACTTCGCTCACGGCGAGGTGCTCATGGTGGGGGCCATGGTCAGCTGGACCGTGGTTTCCGCCCTGGGCGATTCCGGCCTGCCGGGCTGGCTGCTGATGCTGATCTCGCTCATCGCCGCCATCGTCATCTGCGCGGCCC
>NZ_BCTC01000091.1 GCF_001571085.1 Azohydromonas lata NBRC 102462 | reverse complement strand
CCGAGGCGATGAAGGGAATGATCATGATGGCCAGGATGATCCCGGCCGACAGCAGGCCCAGGCCCACCGGCGGACCCTGGAAGAGCTGGCCCAGCCCCGGCACGTTGCCGAACGCGGCCTGCAGCGGCTGCTGCACATAGGTGGCCAGCAACGGGCCGAACACCAGCAGGCCCCACATGCCGTAGACGATGGAAGGCACGGCCGCGAGCAGCTCGACGGCAATGCCCAACGGCCGCTTGAGCCAGGCCGGCGCCAGCTCGGTGAGGAACAACGCGATGCCGAAGCTCACGGGCACGGCAATCAGCAGCGCGACGGCCGAGCTCGCCAGCGTGCCCCAGATCATCACCAGGCCGCCGAAGCGCTCCTGCACCGGATCCCACTCGCTGTTCCACAGGAAGCTCAGTCCATAGGCCTCGATGGCCGGACCCGCACCCATGAGCAGCGAAATGATGATGCCCGCCAGCAGCGCCAGCACCAGCACCGCCGCGGTATGCGCCGCGGCCGAGAACAGCCGGTCGGGCCAAGGCGAGAAGCGGCGAGCCACCGCGGGAGGGGATGGCAAGCCCATGGCATCCAGGCCTTGGGCGACATCCACACGGGAGGTGGCCGGCAGTCGTGCAGTCATGACAACGAGGTGTGCAACGGGGCGGCGGACTTCAGGACCGGCGCCGGATGGTCGGTAAGGAAACGGTGTGGCCCTGTCCACGCCGCGCGAAGTGGCCGCGTGAACAACGCCAGGGGCTTATTTGAATGCCAGCGCCTTGCCATCCGCGCCCTTGACGTTGGCCCACTGCTTGCGAACCAGTGCCTTGAGGTTGTCGGGCAAGGCCACGTATTCCAGATCGGCGGCCATGGCGTCGCCGCCGGTGAATGCCCAGTCGAAAAACTTCAGCGCGGCAGCGGCGCTGGCCGGCTTCTCGGACGACTTGGGCATGAGGATGTAGGTGGCGCCGGTCAGCGGCCAGGCGTCCTTGCCGGGCTGCTCGGTCAGTACCTGATAAAAGCTCTTGGACCAGTCGGCGCCGGCCGCGGCGGCCTTGAAGTTGGCGTCGTCAGGCGCCACGAAGTTGCCGGCCTGGTTCTTGAGCAGGGCATACGCCATCTTGTTCTGCTTGACGTAGGCGTACTCCACATAACCGATGGCGCCGGGCAGGCGCTGGACGAAGGCGGCCACGCCCTCGTTGCCCTTGCCGCCCGCGCCCGCAGGCCAGTTCACGGCGGTGCCCTCGCCCACCTTGGTCTTCCACTCGGCGTTGACCTTGGAGAGGTAGTTGGTGAAGAGGAAGCTGGTGCCGGAGCCGTCGGCGCGGCGCACCACGGCGATGGCCTGGTCAGGCAGCGCCACGCCGGGGTTGAGCGCCGTGATGGCCGCGTCGTTCCACTTGGTGATCTTGCCCAGGTAGATGTCGCCCAGCACCTGGCCGGTGAGCTTCAACTGGCCGGGCTGCAGGCCCTTGACGTTGACCACGGGCACCACGCCACCGATGACGGTGGGGAACTGCAGCAAGCCGACCTTGTCCAGTTCCTCGTCCTTGAGCGGCATGTCGGTGGCGCCGAAGGTCACCGTCTTGGCCTTGACCTGCTTGATGCCGGCACCTGAGCCGACGGACTGGTAGTTGACGCGTATGCCGCTGGCCTTGTTGAAGGCGTCGGCCCACTTGGCGTAGATGGGTGCCGGGAAGGTGGCGCCGGCGCCGGTGACGTCCTGGGCAGCAGCCGTGCCGGCAGCCGCGGCGAGCAAGGTGCCGAGCAGCAGCGGCAGGGTGTGTCGCGTCATCGCAAATCCTCAAGCAGTAGAGCGATGCGCGCGACTGTAGGCACCTTCTGTGACACCCATGTGACAGCGATGCAGACGTCACGGCCACCTTGTCACATCCGGCATGGCGGCCCACAGCCTGCCTCACGCGCCAGGCCGGGCAGGTTGCGGCAGCCCGTTCTTGAAACGGCCTGCGCGGCTGGATTCAGCTTGCGAAGGGTTCGACGGCTTCAGCCGCGCGCTGCTTGGGCAAGCTGTTCGGCGCAGGCCTTGCTTTGCGCACCATCGCGGGCCTCGACCATCACGCGCAGCACGGGCTCGGTACCGGAAGCGCGGATGAGCACGCGGCCGTCATCGCCCAAGGCACGCTCGACCTCCGCCTGCACCTGAGCCAGTTGCCGGTTGCTCTTCCAGTCCGCTCCGTCGGCCAGGCGTACGTTGAGCAGCGTCTGCGGGAACAGGCTCACGCCCTCCAGCAAGGCCGCCAGAGGGCGGCCCTGCCGGCGCACGGCCTGCAGGATTTGCAGCGCGCTGACGATGCCGTCGCCTGTGGTGTGGCAGTCCAGCGCCAGCAAATGGCCGGAGCCTTCACCACCGAGCTGCCAGCCGCGCGCGGAAAGCTCCTCCAGCACGTAACGGTCACCCACCTTGGCACGCACCAGGGGAATCTGAAGACGGCGCAGGGCCGTTTCCACGCCCATGTTGGTCATGAGCGTGCCAACGGCGCCGGGCACCGGGCGACCTTGCGCCAGGCGGTCCGCGACCATGACGTACAGCAGCTCGTCACCGTTGTAGAGCCGGCCGTTGGCGTCCACCATCTGCAGCCGGTCTGCATCGCCATCCAGGGCGATGCCGTAGTCGGCGCCGTGCTCCCGCACCGCGCGCACCAGCGCCTGGGGCGCCGTGGCGCCCACGCCGGCATTGATGTTGAGCCCGTCCGGGCTGGCGCCAATGCTGATGACCTCGGCACCCAGCTCATGAAACACAGCCGGCGCCACCTGGTAAGCGGCACCGTGCGCGGCATCCACCACCAGCTTCATGCCCTTGAGCGACAGCTCGTTGGAGATGGTGCTCTTGCAGAACTCGATGTAGCGCCCGCCTGCGTCCTGCAGCCGGCGCGCCTTGCCCAGGCCGGTGGAGTCGACCCAATTCGGAGCCTCCTCCAGCGCGGCTTCCACCGCCAGCTCCCAGGCGTCAGGCAGTTTCTGGCCCTGCGCCGAGAAGAACTTGACGCCGTTGTCATTGAAAGGGTTGTGCGAAGCGCTGATGACCACGCCCAAGTCAAGGCGCAACGCACGGGTCAGGTAGGCCACGCCGGGCGTGGGCAGCGGCCCGCTGAGCAAGACGTCCACCCCGGCGGAGGCAAAACCGGCTTCCAGCGCCGACTCGATCATGTAACCCGATATGCGCGTGTCCTTGCCTATCAACACGGTGGGCCGCTTGGCGGACGCACGCAGGACGCGGCCCACGGCATGGCCCAACCGAAGCATGAAGTCCGGCGTGATGGGAGATTGACCGACGGTTCCCCGGATGCCGTCCGTGCCGAAGTAGTTCCTGCTCATCCTCTGTCCTCGTTGTGCTTATTCGCCTGGGTTGCCACACCTTTTCAGGGCAACCCGGCATTCTCCTTCAGCGTTCCATCACCAAACCTCAAGAGTCGAGCCCGGCAGCCTGCCAAACCTTCAAAGCGTCCACGGTGGCGGCGACGTCGTGAACTCGTACCACCCGCGCGCCCAGCGACACCGCCGCCAGCGCCGCGGCCACGCTGGGCACCAGGCGCTGGTCCACGGGCCGCCCCGTCACCGTACCCAGGCACGACTTGCGCGAAAGGCCGACCAGCAGCGGCAGGCCCAAGGCCAGCAGCTCGCGCTGGCGGCGCAGCAGCTCCAGGTTGTGCGCCACCGTCTTGCCAAAGCCGTAGCCCGGGTCCAGCACCACTCGCTCATCGGCCACACCGCGTGCGCGCAAGGCGTCCAGCCGCTGCGCCAGGAAGGCCAGGACTTCCCCCGCGACGTCGTCATAGGCCGGCGCCACCTGCATCGTGGCCGGCTCGCCCTGCATGTGCATCAGGCACACGCCGGCGCTCACGCCAGAGTCCACCAGCGCGTCCAGCGCGCCTGGGCGCTGCAGCGAGCGAACGTCGTTGATGATGTCCGCGCCCAACTCCAGCGCCTTGCGGATGACCAGCGGGCTGCTGGTGTCCACCGATACGGGCACACCCAGGGTCAAGGCATGGCGCAGCACAGGCTCGACGCGGGCCAGCTCTTGCACCTCGCTGGGCGTGGCCGAACCCGGCCGGGTGGATTCGCCGCCGATGTCCAGGATGTCCACCCCTTCGGCCAGCAACTGCTCGCAGTGCGCCTGCGCGGAAACCGCATCCGCATGCTGGCCGCCGTCGGAAAATGAATCCGGCGTCACGTTGACGATGCCCATGACCTGCGGGCGCGAGAGATCGATGCGAAAGCGTGTGGTGGACCAAAACATGTGAGTACGGCTGCGAAAAGGCGGCAGAGAAAAAAACACGGGGCCCGCGGGCCCCGTGTGTGGTTTCAGAGTTGCGGCGGATCAGGACGATGCCGTGGCAGGCGTGCCGTCCGGATTGACCGGTGGCGTCATGCTGCCGCCGGAGCGCGGCGGCGTGGACGTCCAGTCCTTGGGCGGACGCGGCGGCTTGCCGCCCATGATGTCGTCGATCTGATCGCTGTCTATGGTTTCCCATTCGATCAGCGCGCGCGCCATGGCGTGCATCTTGTCCTTGTTCTCCTCGATGAGCCGGCGCGCGGTGGCGTACTGCTCGTCGATGATCTTGCGGATCTGCTTGTCCACCTTTTGCATCGTCTCCTCGGAGACGTTGACCTGCTTGGTGACCGAGCGACCCAGGAAAACTTCGCCCTCGTTCTCCGCATAGACCATGGGGCCCAACTCGTCGGTCATGCCGTAGCGGGTGACCATGTCGCGGGCGATCTGCGTGGCACGCTCGAAGTCGTTGGAAGCACCGGTGGTCATCTGGTTCATGAACACCTCTTCCGCGATGCGGCCGCCAAACAGCACGGAAATGGTGGAGAGCATGCGCTCCTTGTCCATGCTGTAGCGGTCGCCCTCGGGCAGCTGCATCGTCACGCCCAGGGCGCGGCCACGCGGGATGACCGTGACCTTGTGCACCGGGTCGGTCTTGGGCATGAGGCGCGCGACCAGCGCGTGACCAGCCTCGTGGTAGGCCGTGTTCTTGCGCTCCTCCTCGGGCATGACCATGGACTTGCGCTCGGGGCCCATCATGATCTTGTCCTTGGCCTTCTCGAAGTCGACCATCTCCACCACGCGCGCATTGCGGCGGGCGGCGAACAGCGCGGCCTCGTTGACCAGGTTGGCCAGATCGGCACCGGAGAAGCCCGGCGTGCCGCGCGCCAGGATGTCGGCCCGGATGTCCTGGCCGACGGGCACCTTGCGCATGTGCACGTTGAGGATCTGCTCACGGCCACGCACGTCAGGCAGCGTCACGTAGACCTGGCGGTCAAAGCGGCCCGGGCGCAGCAGCGCAGGGTCGAGGATGTCGGGCCGGTTGGTGGCCGCCATCACGATCACGCCCAGGTTGGTCTCGAAGCCGTCCATCTCAACCAGCATCTGGTTGAGCGTCTGCTCGCGCTCGTCGTTGCCGCCACCCAGGCCGGCCCCGCGGTGGCGACCCACAGCGTCGATTTCGTCCACGAAGATGATGCAGGGAGCACTCTTCTTGGCCTGCTCGAACATGTCGCGCACGCGGGCCGCACCGACGCCGACGAACATTTCGACGAAGTCGGAGCCCGAGATGCTAAAGAACGGCACCTTGGCTTCACCGGCAATGGCCTTGGCCAGCAACGTCTTGCCGGTACCCGGAGGGCCCACCAGCAGCACGCCGCGCGGAATGCGGCCCCCCAGCTTCTGGAAGCGCTGCGGGTCCTTCAGGAAGTCCACCAGCTCCTTGACCTCTTCCTTGGCCTCGTCGCAACCGGCGACGTCGGCGAAAGTGGTGGAGTTGTTGGCCTCGTCCAGCATGCGCGCCTTGGACTTGCCAAAGCTGAAGGCGCCGCCCTTGCCCCCGCCCTGCATCTGGCGCATGAAGTAGATCCACACGCCGATGAGCAGCAGCATCGGCCCCCAGCTCACGAGGATGCTCATCAGCACCGACGGCTCTTCGCGCGGCTTGACGTCGAACTTGACGCCGTTGTTGATCAGATCGCCCACCAGGCCGCGATCGAGATACGTCGCGGTACTGCGCAGCCGCTTGTCGTCGGTCGTCACGGCGATGATGTCGGTGCCGCCATTGCCTTCCTGAAGCGTCACGGACTTGATCCGTTTGGCACGCACCTCTTCGAGGAAGTCCGAGTAACCGATCTGGTTACCCGCCGTGACTCCGCGGTCGAACTGTTTGAAGACGGTGAACAGCACGAGGGCTATCACCATCCAGACAGCGACTTTAGAGAACCATTGATTGTTCACCGCGGCTCCTTTTCAAACCAGGCACGGCACGCCCGCGGGGGCGCGACGGTGCGGAATTGGGGGCAATTTTAGTTCAGTCAAGGGCTAGCCAAATTTTGCTTTGTCCCGGGACGACACAGGTGCTTTCGCCTGCTTTACCGCCTTCCCGCAGCCGTGACAAGTTAAGTCCTTTTCAGACCCAGGCCTACAAGGAAAGTTTCGGCTGAACGGTCGCGCGACGCCTTGGGCTTGATGGGCTTGACGACGCGGAAGTGGCGCTTGAACAGCTCCACCAACTGGCTGTAACCGCTGCCGTGAAAAACCTTGCAGACCAGCGCGCCAGAAGGCCTGAGATGGCCTTCGCAAAACTCCACGGCCAGCTCCACGAGGTGCGCGATGCGGGCAGCGTCCGCGCTTTCGATGCCGGAGAGGTTGGGTGCCATGTCGGACACCACCAGGTCCGCCTGACGGCCGCCCAGCGCCTCATGCAGCTGCGCCAGCACCTCGTCCTCACGGAAGTCGCCCTGAATGAAATGCACGCCCTCGACAGGCTCGAAGGGCAGGATGTCCAGTGCGATAAGCGTGCCGTTGAGCTCACCCACCGCCGCACCGCCGGCACCCGCCGCCTTGGGCGCAAAGCGCTTGCGCAGGTACTGGCTCCAGGCGCCGGGCGCAGCGCCCAGGTCCACCACCACCTGCCCCGGATGGATGAGGTTGAGCGTCTCGTCGATCTCCTTGAGCTTGTAGGCGGCGCGGGAACGAAAACCGTCCCTTTGCGCCATTTTCACGTAGGGATCGTTGATGTGATCCGCAAGCCAAGCCTTGTTGACCTTCTTGCTCTTGGTCTTGATCTTCATGCTGAGTCGATAATGTAAGGATGTCTGCGATCAATCTGACCCCGGCCCAGCGCAAGGAACACCGCGCCGCCGCCCACCACCTCGACCCCGTCGTGCAAATCGGGGCCGATGGCCTCACGCCCGGCGTGCTCAAGGAACTCGACTCCGCGCTCAAGGCCCACGGCCTGATCAAGGTGCGCGTCTTCTCCGACGACCGCACCGCGCGCGAAGCCCTGCTCGGCCAACTCGCCGACCAACTCGACGCCGCGCCCATTCAGCACATCGGCAAGCTGCTGGTGCTGTGGCGCCCCATCCCACCCAAGGAAGAAACGGAACGCGATGACCGCCGCCCCGGCCCAAAGGTGGTGAAGATCGTGAAGTTCAGCAAGAGCGGCAACCACCGGCCGCAAGTGAAAAAGGTCCGCGTGCTGGGCAACGAGCGCGTCACGACCGGCGGCAGCGTCAAGCGCGCCAAGCGCCGCACGATCAGCGTGAAAAAGCGCGCGGCTGAGTAATCCACCCGATCTTTGGTAGTTTTCCCGACCGCTTGCCGGCGGTCGGTCTGCTCAGGCCGCCGGTGTCTTCGCGGGCGCCACCACCCGCCAGGACAGCACCATCACGCACAGGATCTTCAGGCCGAAGAACACGAGGCTGATCCCGTGCAATTGCCCAAAGGTGAGCGTTCCCTTGCCGGCACGTGCCGCTTCCATCATGGGCTGCAAGCCGAAATAGCCCGCCACCGTGCAGAACAGCGCGCCTAGCGCCAAGGCCATCTCCACGGTGAACTGGCCACCCTGCCCTGCGTGGGCACGGCGCCGCTCTATCAGAACGAAGGCCAGCGCCGCAGCCAGCGTGAGAAACGCCTCGCGCTTGAAGATGAAGGCCACCACCAGGCCGGCCTGGGCGCGCTCCAGCACCGCAAACGGCGCCGGCGTGGCCACCAGCGCCACGCACAACAGCAAACCGGCCCACAGCGGCGGCAGCAACCGGCGCGCACGCGCCAGGCTGCTTCCCGGCGACGCCTTGCTCACTGGTAGCGCACTTCCACGATTTCGTAGTGCTTGATACCACCGGGCGCCTGCACCTCGGCCACGTCGCCGGCTTCCTTGCCGATGAGCGCGCGCGCGATGGGCGAGCTGATGGAGATCAGGCCCTGCTTGAGGTCAGCCTCGTCGTCGCCCACGATCTGGTAGGTCACGCTCATGCCCGTGGCCTCGTCTTCCAGGTCCACCGTGGCGCCGAACACCACGCGGCCGCCAGCGTCCAGGCCGGAGGGATCGATCACCTGCGCAGCGGCCAGCTTGCCTTCGATTTCCAGGATGCGGCCTTCGATGAAGCCCTGCTTGTCCTTGGCCGCGTCGTACTCGGCGTTCTCCGAAAGGTCACCCTGCGCGCGCGCTTCCTGAATGGCCAGCACCACCGCGGGCCGCTCGACGTACTTCAGGCGCTGCAGCTCCTCCTTGAGCTTCTCCGCGCCGCGCTTGGTAATGGGAATGGTGGCCATGTTGTGGACGTTGGATCAAAAGCAAAACGCGCCCACGGCGCGTTTCAGTGATGTGAAAACCGCCGCTCCGTTGTGAACCGGAGCGGCGGCGACGCGGCCGCAGTTTAGTGCAGCTGAGCGTGCATCTCCTGCAGCGAGATGACGCTGAGGTCATCCTGGTGCTTGAGCGCTTCGGTGGCGGCTTCGCAGCCGGCCATGGTCGTGTAGTAGGTCACGCGGTTGGCCAGCGCGGCGGTGCGGATGTAGCGCGAGTCGGCGATCGCCGTGCGCGTTTCGTCCACTGTCGTGAACACCAGCTGGATCTCGCCGGCCTTGACCATGTCGGCGATGTGCGGGCGGCCGTCCTTGACCTTGTTGACCGTCTTCACCGGGATGTCGGCGGCGGCGATGGCCGCGGCCGTGCCCTTGGTGGCCAGCAGCTTGAAGCCCAGCTTGTGCAGCTCGGCGGCGACCTGGACGGCACGCGCCTTGTCGCTGTTCTTCACGCTGATCACCACCGTGCCGGAGGTCGGCAGGCGCGAGCCCGCGCCGAGCTGGCTCTTGAGCATGGCCTCGCCGAAGCTCTTGCCCACCCCCATGACCTCGCCCGTGGAGCGCATCTCGGGGCCGAGGATGGGATCCACGCCCGGGAACTTGTTGAAGGGGAACACCGCTTCCTTGACGCTGAAGTACGGCGGCACCACCTCGCGCGGCGCGAGGCCGTCCGGGCCCTTCTGCTCGACCAGCTTCTGTCCGGCCATGCAGCGAGCGGCGATCTTGGCCAGTGGCTGGCTGGTCGCCTTGGACACGTAGGGCACGGTGCGCGAGGCACGCGGGTTCACTTCCAGCACGTAGACGACGGCCTTGTCGCCCTCACCCTGGATGGCGAACTGCACGTTCATCAGGCCGACGACCTTGAGCGCGCGGGCCATCAGCGCGGTCTGGCGGCGCAGCTCGTCCTGCAGCGCGGCCGGCAGCGAGTACGGCGGCAGCGAGCAGGCGGAGTCGCCCGAGTGCACGCCGGCCTGCTCGATGTGCTCCATGATCCCGCCGATCATGACGGCCTCGCCGTCGCTGATGCAGTCCACGTCCACCTCGATGGCGTCGTCCAGGAAGCGGTCCAGCAGCACCGGCGACTTCTCGGACACGCGCACGGCCTCGCGCATGTAGCGCTCCAGGTCCTTGTCGCCGTGCACGATTTCCATCGCGCGGCCGCCCAGCACGTAGCTCGGACGCACCACCAGCGGGTAGCCGATCTCGTGCGCCAGTTGCAGCGCCGCCTCTTCGGTGCGGGCGGTGCGGTTGGGCGGCTGCTTGAGGCCCAGCTCGTGCAGCAGCTTCTGGAAGCGCTCGCGGTCCTCGGCGATGTCGATGGAGTCAGGCGTCGTGCCGATGATGGGCACGCCGTTGGCTTCCAGGTCCAGCGCCAGCTTCAGCGGCGTCTGGCCGCCGTACTGGACGATCACGCCGACGGGCTTTTCCTTGTCCACGATCTCCAGCACGTCTTCCAGCGTCACGGGCTCGAAGTACAGGCGGTCGGAGGTGTCGTAGTCGGTGGAGACGGTTTCCGGGTTGCAGTTGACCATGATGGTCTCGTACCCGTCCTCGCGCATCGCCAGCGCCGCGTGCACGCAGCAGTAGTCGAACTCGATGCCCTGGCCGATGCGGTTGGGACCGCCGCCGAGCACCATGATCTTCTTTTTGTCGCTGGGCTGCGCTTCGCACTCCTCGTCGTACGTGGAGTACATGTAGGCGGTCTGCGTCTCGAACTCGGCGGCGCAGGTGTCCACGCGCTTGTAGACCGGACGCACACCCAGGGCGTGGCGGGCGCGGCGCACGTCATGCTGGTTGCTGCCCAGCAGCTTGCCCAGGCGCTTGTCGGAGAAGCCCTTGCGCTTGAGGAAGTAGAGCTCGTCCTTGGACAGGCTCTCCACCGTGCGGCCCTGCAGCGCCTTTTCGGTCTGGATGATCTGCTCGATCTGCGCCAGGAACCACGGGTCGATGGCGGTCTCTTCGAAGATCTCGTCCAGGCTCATGCCGATGCGGAAGGCATCGCCCACGAACAGGATGCGCTCGGGGCCCGGGCTGCCGATTTCCTCGACGATCTCGTCGCGGTCGGTGGAACGCTCGGACAGGCCGTCGATGCCGGTTTCCAGGCCGCGCAGCGCCTTCTGGAAGCTTTCCTGGAAGGTGCGGCCCATGGCCATCACCTCGCCCACGGACTTCATCTGCGTGGTCAGGTGCGGATCGGCCTCGCGGAATTTCTCGAACGCGAAGCGCGGGATCTTGGTGACCACGTAGTCGATGCTGGGCTCGAACGAGGCCGGCGTGGCGCCGCCGGTGATGTCGTTCTTGAGCTCGTCGAGCGTGTAGCCCACGGCCAGCTTGGCGGCGATCTTGGCGATGGGGAAGCCTGTGGCCTTGGAAGCCAGCGCCGAGCTGCGGCTCACGCGCGGGTTCATCTCGATCACGATCATGCGGCCGTTGACCGGGTTGATCGAGAACTGCACGTTGGAGCCGCCGGTGTCCACGCCGATCTCGCGCAGGATGGCGATGGAGGCGTTGCGCAGGAGCTGGTATTCCTTGTCGGTGAGCGTCTGCGCCGGCGCAACCGTGATGGAGTCGCCGGTGTGGATGCCCATCGGGTCCAGGTTCTCGATGGAGCACACGATGATGCAGTTGTCCGCCTTGTCGCGGACCACTTCCATCTCGTACTCCTTCCAGCCGATGAGGCTCTCCTCGATCAGCAGTTCCTTGGTCGGCGAGAGGTCCAGGCCGCGCTTGCAGATTTCCTCGAACTCTTCCGGGTTGTAGGCAATGCCGCCACCCGTGCCGCCCAACGTGAAGCTGGGACGGATGACCATGGGGAAGCCCGGCCCGCCGATCTCGGCCTGGATGCGCTTTTGCACGCCCCAGGCCTCTTCCATGCTGTGGGCGATGCCGCTCTTGGCGGAGTCCAGACCAATCTTGGTCATGGCCTCCTTGAACTTCTGGCGATCCTCGGCCTTCTCGATGGCGTGCTCGTTGGCGCCGATCATCTCCACGCCGTACTTTTCCAGCACGCCGTGGCGGTGCAGGTCCAGCGCGCAGTTGAGCGCGGTCTGGCCGCCCATGGTGGGCAGGATGACGTCCGGGCGCTCCTTGGCGATGATGCGCTCCACCACCTGCCAGGTGATGGGCTCGATGTACGTGACGTCGGCCGTGGCCGGGTCCGTCATGATGGTCGCCGGGTTGGAGTTGACGAGGATGACCTTGTAGCCCTCCTCGCGCAGCGCCTTGCAGGCCTGGGCGCCGGAATAGTCGAACTCGCAGGCCTGGCCGATGATGATCGGACCGGCGCCGATGATGAGGACGCTCTTGATGTCAGTGCGCTTGGGCATCTCAGTTCTTCTCCGTCTTGCGCGCCGCCATCAGCTCAATGAAGCGGTCAAACAAATAAGCGATGTCATGCGGGCCGGGGGAGGCCTCGGGGTGCCCCTGGAAGCAGAAGGCGGGCTGGTCGGTCCAGGCCAGGCCTTGCAGCGAGCCGTCGAACAGGCTCACGTGCGTGGCGCGCAGGTTGGCCGGCAGCGCATCGGCCTTCACGGCAAAGCCGTGGTTCTGGCTGGTGATGCTCACGCGGCCGTTGTCCAGGTCCTTGACCGGATGGTTGGCGCCGTGGTGGCCGAACTTCATCTTGTAGGTCGGCGCGCCGGCGGCCAGGGCCATGATCTGGTGGCCCAGGCAGATGCCGAAGGTGGGCACGCCGCTGTTGATGAGCTCGCGCGCGGCCTCGATGGCGTAGTCGCAGGGCTGCGGGTCGCCGGGGCCGTTGGAGAGGAAGAAGCCGTCGGGCTTGAAGGCCAGCGCCTCGCGCGCAGGCGTCTGCGCCGGCAGAACCGTCACGCGGCAGCCGCGGCTGGCGAGCATGCGCAGGATGTTGAGCTTGACGCCGTAGTCATAGGCCACGACGTGAAAGCGCGGCGCCGCTTGGGTGCCATAGCCGTTGCCCAGCTCCCATTCGGTCTGCGTCCACTCGTAGGACTCGCGCGTGGTGACGACCTTGGCCAGGTCCAGGCCGGCCATGCTGGGGGCGGCCTTGGCGCGCTCCACGGCTTCGGCCTTGTGCGCCTCGGTGATCACGGTGCCGACCGGGAAGGCCACGATGCAGCCGTTTTGCGCGCCGGTGGTGCGCAGCACGCGCGTCAGGCGGCGCGTGTCGATGTCGGCAATGGCCACCGTGCCCTGGCTTTGCAGGTATTCGGTGAGCGACTGGCCGGCACGGAAGTTGGACAGGCGAACGGGCAAGTCCTTGATCACCAGACCTGCGGCATGGACCTTCGACGCCTCGACATCCTCGCCGTTGACGCCGTAGTTGCCGATGTGCGGATACGTCAGCGTGACGATCTGGCGGCAGTAGCTCGGGTCGGTGAGGATTTCCTGGTAGCCGGTGAGCGCGGTGTTGAACACCACTTCGCCGACGGTATGACCGGCTGCGCCGATCGAGGTGCCCTGAAAGACCGTGCCGTCTGCAAGTGCGAGAAGTGCGGGAGGCTGTACAGGCAGCAAGGAAGACTCCGGTGTGTGTGCACGCCCGGCGCTGCTGAAAGCGCTCGATGTTGGTGCGCAACCGGCGGGGAACCGGTGGCAGCAGAGGCGAATTTCGCCGGGCGGGGTGTTGGCGGGTAAACCTTGGAATTATAGCGGACCCAGGGTTTCCCCCCGGCGCTACCCCGCACCGCGTGAGGAGTTGCTGCCGATCGTATTCACACTTCGGACTGCCTTGCCGCGTGCGCCGGGATGGTGCACGGGCCGTGGCGACACCCGCCGGTGGGGGCCGGCAGGCATCGGGTGTGGGGCGTCAGGCGGCTTGCAGCACGGCGATGCCGGCGCGGGCGATCTGCGCGTCCTCGTTGGACTTCACGCCGCTCACGCCCACGGCGCCGATGCAGTGGCCCTCGATGATCACGGGCACGCCGCCTTCGAGCAGGCCGTCAATGCCGGGCGCGCTCAGGAACGAGGTGCGGCCCTGGTTGATCATGTCCTCGTAGCCCTTGCTCTCGCGGCGGCCCAGCGCGGCGGTGCGGGCCTTGGCCGGGGCGATTTGGGCCGACACAGGCGCGGCGCCGTCCAGGCGCTGCAGCCACAGCAGGTGGCCGCCGTCGTCCACGATGGCGATGGTCACGGCCCAGCCATTGGCCTGCGCTTCGGCGCGGGCAGCCTCGCCCATGGCCTGCACGTCGTCCTGGGTCAGCATCGGTCGGTTCTTCATGTTGGAACTGCTCTTCGGGGGAATTGAAAAGGGCCGCTACTGTAGGGGCAGCCACCGGGGCCTTTGCATGGCGCCGTTGAAAAACAGAAATCACCGCCCGCGCAGCAAACGGCGGCCCCACGCGACACGCTGGTGCGCCCAAGGCAATCCCCCAAACGGCGGAACTAGAATTCATTGAGCGGATCGAACCCGCGTTCAGACCACTTTGGAGGCTTCTTTCATGGACCAACGCTTGCAGACCGTCTACTCCGGCCAGGGAGCGGCGGGCTCGCTCAGCGCGCAGCGCAACCGCGTCCTGCGCAACACCTACTGGCTGCTGGCGCTGTCGCTGGTGCCCACGGTGCTGGGCGCCTGGGTGGGCGTGAGCACGGGCATCGTGGCCGCCATGGGCAACGGCATGGCCGCCATCGTGTTCCTGGTGGGCGCTTTCGGCCTGATGTTCGCCATCGAGAAGACCAAGGACTCGGCCGCCGGCGTCGGCGTGCTGCTGGCCTTCACCTTTTTCATGGGCCTGATGCTGTCGCGGCTGCTGGCCATGGTCCTGGGCTTTTCCAACGGCGCGCAACTCGTGATGCTGGCCTTCGGCGGCACGGCGGGCGTGTTCCTGGCCGTGGCGTCTTTGGCCACCGTCATCAAGCGCGACCTCTCGAACATGGGCAAGTTCCTGTTCGTGGGCGTGATCCTGCTGCTGGTGGCCGGCCTGGTGAACCTGTTCGTGCAGTCCAGCGCGCTGATGATGACGCTGTCCGTCATCGCCATCGGCCTGTTCTCTGCCTTCATGCTCTATGACATCAAGCGCGTGATCGACGGCGGCGAAACGAACTACATCACCGCCACGCTGGCCATCTACCTGGACCTGTACAACATCTTCCAGAACCTGCTGGCCCTGCTGGGCATCTTCGGCGGCGACCGCGAATAACCCGAACAAGCTCGCACCCCAGCAAAGCAAAAGGCCCCGCGAGGGGCCTTTTTCATTGGGCGGACTGCGCGGGCTGCTTACTGCGGCGCCGCTTCGCCGGCCACAGCCGGCGGCTCCACCGCCGGGACGGCTTCCCCGGCCTCGGCCGCCTTGGGAACGAAGTTGGGGTCGTACTCGAACACCGCCATGCTTTCCACGTGCGCCGTGTGAGGGAACATGTTCACCGCGCCGGCAGCCGTGCAGCGGTAGCCGGCCTGGTGCACCAGCAGCCCGGCGTCGCGCGCCAGCGTGGCGGGGTTGCAGCTCACGTAGACGATGTGCTGCGGCATCCGCCAGCCCTCGGGCACCAGCTCCGGCGACTGGCGCAAGTCGGCCAGCGCCTTGGCCAGGGCGAAGGCGCCCTCGCGCGGCGGGTCCACCAGCCAGCGCTGCGCCGAGCCGTAGGCCGTGACGTCCGCTGGCGTGAGCTCGAAGAGGTTGCGCGCCGCGAAGCTCGCCTTGTGCGCCAGCGCGTTGCGCTGCGCGTTCTCCCGCGAGCGCTGCACCAGCGCCTCGCTGCCCTCGATGCCCAGCACCTCGCGCGCCTGCGTGGCCAGCGGCAGCGTGAAATTGCCCAGGCCGCAGAACCAGTCGATGACGCGCTCGTCCGGCTGCACCTGCAGCAGCCGCAGCGCGCGGCCCACCAGCACGGTGTTGATGTGGTGGTTGACCTGCGTGAAGTCGGTGGGCTTGAAAGGCATGACCACGCCGAACTCCGGCAGCGAATAGGCCAGCTCCGGG
This sequence comes from Azohydromonas lata NBRC 102462, assembly GCF_001571085.1. GTDB lineage: Bacteria > Pseudomonadota > Gammaproteobacteria > Burkholderiales > Burkholderiaceae_C > Azohydromonas > Azohydromonas lata. The sequence continues at coordinate 10,056 of NZ_BCTC01000091.1, read as the reverse complement.
CCGTCCGTGTCGAGCAGGTGCACCGTGTCCGGCCCCTTGGGCTGCAGCCACCACTGCACGCCGTGCTCGGCGGCGAAGGCACGCAGCTTTTGCACGTCGCCCTCGCTCAGCGGCTCCAGGTGGCGCAGCACCAGCGCCGTCACGAGGCCGAGCGGGCCTTCGCCTATGGCGACCTCGATCTGCGGCAGCCGGTCGCGCGCCTCCATGGTGGCCACCAGCGCGCGCAGCGGCATGAGCAGTGCGCTCACATGTGGCGGCAGCACCTCGCACTGCTGCATGTCGGCGACGTAGCGCGACTTGCGCTCGTGGAAACCCACCAGCACCGTGCCCTTCTTGACCACGTGGCGCACCGACAGGCGGGCGCGGTAGCGGTAGCCCCAGGTCGGCCCTTCCACCGGGCGCAGCATGCGCTCCGGCTTGACCTTGCCCAGGTGCCAGAGGTTGTCCTCCAGCACGCGCTGCTTGATGGCGATCTGCGCCCCGGCGTGCAGGTGCTGCATCTTGCAGCCGCCGCAGGCGCCGGCGTGGAGGCCGAAGTGCGGGCAGCCGGGCGTCACGCGCTGCGGGCTCTCGCGCCGCATCGCTTCGAGCACGCCCTGCTCCCAGTTGTTCTTGCGCCGCGACACCTGCACCTGCACCTGTTCGCCCGGCAGCGCACCTTCGATGAAGACGACTTTCCCCTCGGCGTTGTGGGCCACGCCTTGCGCATCGAGATCCAGCGATTCGACGCGCAGCCATTCCTTGTCAACCGTCATGGACGCGGATTATCCCGCCCGCGGCAAAGGTGCCCCCTTGCGCGCGGCCATGGCGGCGGCGGCGCGCGAGACAAATTCGCGGCGAACCGGGCCCGCCTGCTGCTTCGGTCAGAAGATGGAGTCGCGGTCCACGCCGTGGCGGGCCATGCGCCGCTTGAGCTTCACCAGCGCCTCCTGCTGGATCTGGCGGATGCGCTCGCGCGTGAGCCCCATGCGCTCGGCCAGCACCTCCAGCGTCTCGGGCTCGCGGTCATGCAGCCCGTAGCGGCCGGTGAGCACCTCGCGCTCGCGCTCGTTGAGCTCGGAAATGCCGCTGCGCAGCAACTGCTCCACCTCGCGCACCAGGGTCTGGCCCAGGGGATCGATGGCCTGGTCGTCGGCCACGGTGTCCAGCATGGACTCGCCCTGGTCGCGCTCCAGCGGCGCGTCCAGCGAGGTGGGCTGCTCGGCAAAGCGCAAAAGCGCCGCCACCTCCTGCACCGGACGGTTCAGCGCCGCGGCCACCTGCTCCACGCTCACCGCGCGCTCCTTGGACTGGCCCGGCTTGGCGTTCTCGCTCTCCAGCGCGCGGCGCATCTTGAGCACCTGGTTGAGCTCGCGCACCACGTGCACCGGCAGCCTCACCAGGCGGGCCTGGTGCATGATCGCCCGCTCTATGTTCTGGCGTATCCACCACGAGGCGTAGGTGGAGAAGCGAAAGCCCCGCTCCGGCTCGAACTTGCCGATGGCGTGCATCAGCCCCAGGTTGCCTTCCTCTATGAGGTCGGTCATGGGCAGGCCGCGGCCCAAGTAGTTCTTGGCGATGCTCACGACCAGGCGCAGGTTGCGCTCGATCATGGCCTGCCTGGCCTGGAAGTCGCCGGCGCGGGCGCGCACGGCGGTTTCGTACTCCTGCTCGGCGGTGAGCAGCGGCGCGCGGCGGATCTCGCGCAAATAGAGCTGCAGGGTGTTGCCGACGTCGGACTCGCCCATGGGCAGCGGCGTGCTGCCTTCGGCGGCCGCGGCAGGCTCGGCGGCGTGGGCCGCGTCAGGATCGGCCAGGGCGCCTTGCGGCGCCGCGGACTCCAGCTCGTCCAGCGCCGCCACCAGCGGCGCGATGTTCACCGGAATCACCGCCGAGCCCTCGCGTACATCGAATCGCTTGCTCATCGGTCACCTCCGGTGAAGAAGTCATGCCGTCAACGCGGCGGAAGCAGCCGGGTCGGATCGATCGGCTTGCCCTGTTTGCGGATCTCGAAGTGCAACTGCACGCGACTGGCGTCGCTGGAACCCATCTCGGCGATGCGCTGCCCACGCTTGACGACCTGATCTTCCTTGACCAGCAGCGTCTGGTTGTGTGCGTAAGCCGTGAGGTACGTGTTGTTGTGTTTGACGATGACGAGGTTGCCGTAGCCGCGCAGGCCCGACCCGGCATAGACCACGCGGCCATCGGCGGCGGCCACGACGGGGTCGCCCGCCTTGCCGGAGATGCTGATGCCCTTGTTGCGCGAGTCGTCGAAGGCGCTGGAGACGCTGCCGCCGGCCGGCCAGATCCAGTTGATGTTGTCGTCCGGGTCCTTGGCCGCCGTCTCGCGCGCCGGCGCGGCGGGCGTGGGCGCGGCGGACGCCGTGTCGCTGGGCGTGGCCGCGGCCGTCACGGGCGCGGCGGTGGACGCAGCGCCTGCCGGGCTGGAAGCCGACGCGGACGAGGCAGCCGAGGCGCCGGAGGCCGCCGCGCTCGCCGAAGCGGCGGGCTTGGCGTCCAGCGGGCGGCTTTCCACGCGCGAGCTGTTCACCGGGCGCGAGGCCACGGCCGTCGGGTCCACGTTGGGCGGCACCACGCGCACCACCTCGCCGACCTCGATCAGGTTGGCGTTGTCTATGCCGTTCCAGCGCGCCAGGTCTTTCCAGCTCTGGCCGTTTTCCAGGCCAATGCGAATGAGCGTGTCGCCGGGGCGGACGGTGTAATAGCCGGGCTTGCCGGCGTTTTCAATGCCGCGCAGCGGCTTGACGGGCACTTCAGGCACGGCCACGGGCGCGGGCGCCGTGGACTGCGGGCGCACGGGCGTGCGGGCGCGATCCTCGACGGGCGCTTGCTGCGTGGGCGATGCGCAGCCGACGATCAGCACCGTCGACACGCCGGCCGCCACGGCCCAGGCACCACGCCAGGAGATGGAACTCATCGACAAAACGACCCTCCGTTCAACCAAGGCCGGATTTTAGGGGCACGAAATGCACGGCCTCGTGCACCTGGCGCACCCAGTCGGTCTCGGTGCGGTCCACCACCATCAGCACCTGGCCGCCCGCGGCCCGGGTATGCAACGGGGCTACCAGGCGAGCTCCCGGGGCCATCTGGTCCAGCCAGGACTGCGGCAGCGCCTCGCCGCCGGCCGCGGCGATCACGGTGTCGTAGGGGGCATTGGGCGGATGACCCTGGCAGCCGTCGGCCCACACCAGCCGCATGTTGGCGCGGCGCAGCGGCTGCAGCAGCGTGCGCGCGCGCTCGTGCAGCGGGCGCAGCCGCTCCACCGAAATCACCTGCGTGCCCAGCACGCCCAACAGCGCCGCCTGGTAGCCGCTGCCCGTGCCGATCTCCAGCACCCGTCCGAGCGAGCCGCGCTGGCGCGCGGAACGGCCCTCGAACAGCAGCGCCAGCATGCGCGCCACCACCGAGGGTTTGGAAATCGTCTGGCCGTGGCCTATGGGCAGCGCCGTGTCCTCGTAGGCCTGCGCCACCAGCGCCGGGTCCACGAAGTGGTGGCGCGGCACCTGCTCCAGCGCCTGCAGCACAGGCTCGCACAGCAGCCCTTGCGCGCGCAGGCGCTGCACCATGCGCGCGCGCACGGCCACCGAGTCCAGTCCAAGGCCGCTGGGCAGACCGATGGGCGCGCTGCGCCGGCGCGCGTCGGCGGCGGCTTCGTGCACGGGGCGTTGCGGGCGCTGCGTGGTGCCCGGCGCCTGGGCGCCGGGCGAAACCCGGTCCAGGCCTATGGGAAAGCGCGGCCCGCGCGGCTTCATGGCTGCGGGCGCTGCAAGGCGGTGCGCCACGCGGGCAGCGTGGCATGCGAGGTCAGGTCCACCTGCAGCGGCGTGATGGACACCTGGCCGTGGGCGGTGGCGTGGAAGTCCGTGCCCTCGCCGGCCTCGCGCGCGTCGCCCGCGGGGCCTATCCAATACATGGGCTCGCCGCGCGGGTTGAGCTGCCGGATGACGGGCTCGCTGGCGTGGCGCCGGCCCAGCCGCGTCACCATGCGCGGCAGCTTCTCGGCCTCGGCATGAACGGGGATGTTGACGTTGAGCAGCCACGGCCCCGGCGCGGGCGGCTGGCGCAGCACCTCCTCCACGATGGCGCGCGCCGTGCGCGCGGCGCTGTCCAGGTGCTGCCAGCCGCGCTCGGTCTGCGAGAAGGCGATGGCCGGCACGCCGAAGAGAAAACCCTCCATGGCCGCGGCCACGGTGCCGGAGTAGAGCGTGTCGTCGCCCATGTTGGCGCCGTTGTTGATGCCCGACAGCACCAGGTCCGGCCGCTGCGGCAGCAGCCCGGTGAGGGCCACGTGCACGCAGTCCGAGGGCGTGCCGTTGACGACGTTGAAGCCGTTGCCCGCCTTGAACACCGACAGCGGCCGGTGCAGGCTCAGCGAGTTGGAAGTGCCGCTGGCGTTTTGCTCAGGCGCGATCACGTCGATCTCGCCCAGGTCCTGCACGGCAGCCACCAGGGCGGCCAGGCCGGGCGCGAGGTAGCCATCGTCGTTGGCGATGAGAATTCGCATCGATGCTTTCTGTTGGGGGAACAGCCGGCAAGCGGCCGAAACAGGCCGGATTTGGCAGCCCGGCACGAGAGGCGGCACCGCCAAAGCGGGCGCAAGGTTAGCGGGTGTTAGGATAATTTCAACAACTCGACGGCCGCATTTCTTCACGCCCGCGCTGCCGGCGCAGCGGCTTCTTATCCCAGAACAAAGCTGCACCACCATGGCCGTGAAGGTCTTGATTCTTGAAGGCAATCCGGTCGCGCGCAGCTTCCTTTGCCGGGTCGTTGGCGAGAGTTTCAGCAGCGACATGGCCATCACCGAGGCCCCGACGCTGGAGTCCGCGCGGCGCCACTTGGCCGGCACGCAGGACGACCCCTTCCGCCTCGTCCTGGTCGACCTGGAGCTGGCCGACGGCGACGGCCTGACGCTGTTGTCCGAGCTGGCCACCGCCCCCGCCTGTTGCATCGCCACCACGCTGTACGCCGACGACGAGCACCTCTACCCCGCGCTGCAGCGCGGCGCCGACGGTTACCTGCTCAAGGAAGACCGCTTCGAGCTGCTGGTGGAGGAGCTGCAAAAAATCGTGCGCGGACAGCCCCCGCTGTCCCCGGCCATCGCGCGGCGCATGCTGGCGGACTTTCGCGACGCCCCCGCCGCCGCCGCGCTGACGCCGCGCGAAAACGAGCTGCTCACGTTCCTGAGCAAGGGCTTCACGAGCAAGGAAATCGCCGGGCTGCTCGACCTGCAGCGGCCCGGGCTCAACGAGCACCTGCGCGCCATCTACGGCAAGTTCGCCGCGGCCAGCCGCCCGGCTTGATGTCCCAGGGCCGGCGCCCACCGGCGCCCGGCCGTCACTCCTCCACCGCCTCCCACACCAGCGACACGCGCTGCACGCCCTGCACCGCCGTGGTGGCCAGGAGGCGCAGCGGCTGCCCCGGCGGCAGCTGCAAGCTGAAACGGTAGTCCAGCGAGTCGCTGCCCTCGCCGCTCTCCACCCGGCGCGACCAGCGCAGCGCGCCGTCCACCGACACGCGCAGCTCGTGCCACGCGTCCTCCACGCCGGTGCGGCGCTTCACCACGAAGCGGCAGTCGAGCTCGAAATGCCGCTCGCGCTGCGCGTCGGCCGGAATGTCCAGGCGCGCCACGTCGGCGCCGCCCGCGTCCAGGCTCCAGCGCTCGCGCGGCCCCTGTGCGCCCAATCGGATGCTGTGTTCCTTGCCCATGGCCGCCAGCTTAGCCAAGCCCGCGGCGCGGGCCCGCCGGCAGCCCCAGGCGGCGCACCAGCCGGTGGAAGTTGCTGCGATCCATGCCCGCCTCGCGCGCCGCCGCCGACATGGAGCCGCCATGCCGCGCCAGCGACGCCTGCAGCCAGCGGCGCTGGAAGGCGTCGGTCGCTTCCCGCAAGCCCATTCCCGGCGCCGCGGCCGCATCCGCCGGCTCGGCGTCGGCCGCGGTCCGCGCCTGAAATTCGGCGCCGGCGGCTTCGTTGGCGGCCGCCACGGGCAGCAAAGGTGGCGACAGGGCCGCGCCCGCCGCCACGTCGCCCAACAGGTGCCGCGGCTCTATGGCCACCCAGCGCCCCTTGCCCGCCTCCATGCGCGCGCGCAGCGCCGCGCGGCTGACCAGGTGCTCCAGCTCGCGCACGTTGCCGGGCCAGGACTGCTGCAACAGCAGCGTCCTGCTGGCCGGCGACAAGCGCAGGTTGCGTGCGCCCAGGCGGTGCTGGTTCTCCTCCAGGAAACCCTCGGCCAGCGCCAGCACGTCGCGCCCGCGCTCGCGCAGCGGCGGCACCAGCAGCGGGTACACCGCCAGCCGGTGGTAGAGGTCGGCGCGAAAGCGCCCGGCCGCCACCTCGGCCGCCAGGTCGCGGTTGGTGGCGGCGATCACGCGCACGTCCACGTGGACCAGCTCGTCGCTGCCCGGGCGCTGCACTTCGCCGCTTTGCAGCACGCGCAGCAGCTTGGCCTGCACCGCCAGCGACAGCTCGCCCACCTCGTCCAGGAACAGCGTGCCGCCGTCGGCGAGCTGGAAACGCCCCGCGCGTGCCTGCGTCGCGCCGGTGAAGGCGCCGCGCCGGTGGCCGAACAGCTCGCTGTCGGCCAGCGTTTCCGGCAGCGCCGCGCAGTTCACCTGCACCAGCGGCCGCTCGGCCCGCAGCGACTCGGCGTGCAGCCGCTGCGCAACGAGCTCCTTGCCCACGCCGGTCTCGCCCAGGACGAGCACCGTCAGGTCGGTCGGCGCGACGGTGGCGATCTCGCGCCGCAGCCGCTGCATGGCGGCGCTGCGCCCAAGCAGCTCGCGCGGTGCGCGGGTGCTGGCCTGCAGCTCGCGGACCAGCTCGTGCTCGTGCGCGGCGCTGTCGGCCAGCTCGCGAATGGTCTGCGCCGCTTCCAGCCCCTGCTCCACCAGGCGTGCCAGCGCCGGCAACTGCGCCTGCACCGCGTCGAAGCGGGCGGGCTGCAGGGCGTCCAGCGTCAGCAGCCCCCAGGGCTCGCCGCGCAGGCGCAGCGGCACGCCCATGCAGTCGTGTACCGGCAGGATTTCCGGCTGGTGCGCCACCAGCCCGTCATAGGGGTCCGGCAGCGCGCAGTCCGTCGGCAGCCGCAGGCCCTGCGGGCTGCGCAGCAGCAGCGCCAAGCGCGGATGGGCCTGCACGGGAAAGCGCCGGCCCATCACCTCCTCGTTGAGCCCCTGCACGGCCACGGGCACCAGCGCCTCGCCGTCCAGGCGCAGCAGCGCCGCGGCATCGGCCTGCGCCATGGCCTGCACGGCCGAAAGCAGCGCGGCATGGCGCGCGGACGGGGACGGGGACGGGTTGGCGGGCGGCTGTGTGCTCATGACTACATTGTGGTGTTTCCGACAACGATACGCACGCAGTCGAAAGAACAACAACCAAACGCACCATGAGATAAATCAAGCACTTGCCTTGACACAGCCACCTGGCCCGCGTCTTGATAAAGGACAAACACCCTTGCCCGCATCCGACTGGAGACCGACATGCTGTCCGCCAAGACCATTGCCCTGGTGAAAGCCACCGTGCCCGTGCTGCAAGAGCACGGCGAAGCCATCACCCGCCACTTCTACCCGCTGATGTTCCGCGAGCGTCCGGAAGTGAAGGCCTTCTTCAACGAGGCGCACCAGGCCGGCGGCACGCAGCCGCGCGCGCTGGCGCATGCCGTGCTCGCCTACGCCGCCAACATCGACCGGCTGCAGGCCCTCTCCGGCGCGCTGCCGGCCATCATCCACAAGCACGTGGCGCTGGGCGTGCTGCCTGAGCACTACCCCATCGTCGGCCAGTACCTGCTGCGCGCCATCCGCGAAGTGCTGGGCCCGGCCGCGACGGACGAGATCATTGACGCCTGGGGCCAGGCCTACGGCGCCCTGGCCGACGTGCTCATCCAGGCCGAGGAGCAGCTCTACACCGAGAACGCCCAGCGCCCCGGCGGCTGGCGCGGCGCGCGCGCCTTCCGCGTTGCACGGCGCGAGGTGGAAAGCGAGCTGATCACGTCCTTCTACCTGGCCCCCGTGGACGGCGGCGCCCTGCCCGCCTACCAGCCCGGCCAGTACCTGACGCTGGTGCTCGACATCGACGGCCAGCCCCTGCGCCGCAACTACTCGCTCTCCGGCGCGCCGGGCGGCGACACCTGGCGCATCAGCGTCAAGCGCGAACAAGGCGGCAAGGTCTCCAACTGGCTGCACGACCAGGCGCAAGTGGGCACCGAGCTGCAGGTGCTGCAGCCCGCGGGCGAATTCGTCCTGGACGAGGCCACGGCCCACCGCCCGCTGCTGCTGGTCACCGGCGGCGTGGGCATCACGCCGGCCATGGCCATCCTGGAGACCGTGGCCGAAACGGGCCGCCCCGTGCATTTCCTGCACGCCGCGCGCCACGGCGGCGTGCACGCCTTCCGCGAGCGCGTGCAGGCCCTGGCCACGCAGCACCCCAACGTGCAGGCCTTCTTCCTCTACGACGAACCGCGCCAGGGCGACCAGCCGCACGGCGTGGGCCGACTGACGCCGGACGTGCTGGCCCAGCACCTGCCCGCCGACCGCGACGTGGACCTGTATTTCATAGGCCCCAAGCCCTTCATGCAGGCCGTGCGCCACCAGGCGCTGGGTTTGGGCGTGGCGCCGGACCGGCTGCGCTGGGAGTTCTTCGGCCCGCTGGAGCAGTTCCAGGACGCCGCCTGAGCACCGCCACGGGGAAAGCATTCAACGGCGGGCCACGGCGCCCGCCGTTTCAGCTTTCCCCTTGACCTTAAACACGCACCAAAAGCGGGCATAAGGCAGACTCGCGCCCTTTGCCGGCAAGACCCCCTCCGTTCGTGATGCAGTTTCCACGCACCCTGGATCTTCAACGCCTGCTGCCGCCGCGGCTGGACGTGGCGCCGCGCGAGCGGCTGCGCGCCGCCGCGGGCGGCCTGGTGGGCATCCTGTTCACCGCGCTGCTGGCGCGGGCGATGCTGGAGGCGGGCCAGGCCTGGCTGATCGCCCCCATGGGCGCCTCGGCCGTGCTGCTGTTTGCCGTGCCGGCCAGCCCGCTGGCGCAGCCCTGGCCGGTGTTCGGCGGCAACGTGATCTCGACCGCCGTGGGCATGGCCTGCCTGCTGGCGCTGGGCCCCACGCCGCTGGCCGCGGGCCTGGCGCTGGCCCTGGCGCTGGTGGCCATGTTCGCGCTGCGCTGCCTGCACCCACCCGGCGGCGCCCTGGCGCTCACGGCGGTGTTGGGTGGCCAGGCCGTGCAGGCGCAGGGGTTCCACTTCGTCCTCTCGCCCGTGGCGCTGGACACGGCGCTGCTGCTGCTGGCGGCCGTGCTCTACAACAACCTCACCGGCCGCGCCTACCCGCACCGCGCGGCGTCCGCGCCCGGCCATGGCACGACCGACGCCGCGCCCAACCGCCGCGTGGGTTTCACCTCCGAAGACCTGGACGCCGTGATGCACCGCTACGGCCAGGTGCTGGACATCGACCGCGACGACCTCGACAGCCTGCTGCGCCAGGCCGAGGCGCAGGCCTACCGGCGGCGCTTCGGCGTGATCCGCTGCAAGGACATCATGTCGCGCGACGTGGTGACGGTGGAGTTCGGCACCTCGCTGGACGAGGCCTGGCACCTGCTGCGCCGCCACCGCGTCAAGGCGCTGCCCGTGCTGGACCGCGCGCGGCGCGTGATCGGGATCATCACCCTGGTGGATTTCATGAAGCACGCCCAGCTCGACCGCCATGACGGTTGGGCGCGCAAGCTGCGCGATTTCCTGCGGCCCAGCGGCCTCACGCACAGCGACAAGCCGGAGGTGGTGGGCCAGATCATGAGCTCTGGCGTGCACAGCGCCAGCGAGGACACGCACATCGTGGAGCTCGTCCCGCTGCTGTCCGACCTGGGGCTGCACCACATTCCCGTCGTGGACCAGGACCGCCGCCTGGCCGGCATGGTCACGCAGTCCGACCTCGTCGCCGCCCTCTACCGCGGCGGCCTGGACGAGGCCACCGGCTACGAAAAAGCAGTTGCCTGAAAAAAATCGATAAAAACGCTTGCGCAGTCGCTAAAAACACTGCTAAACTGCGCAGCTTCTGAGACG
>NZ_BCTC01000090.1 GCF_001571085.1 Azohydromonas lata NBRC 102462 | reverse complement strand
GCCGCCGGCCTGCAGCCGCCGCACCAGCGCGCTGCCCACCATGCCGCGGTGGCCGGCGATGAAAATACGATGTCGTTCAGTGCTCAAAGTGGTTCTCAGTTTCCGGTAATTCAAATACCGTCTTGCATACAATTTGCCCGTCAAAATGGATGCATATTATTTAGCGGTACTGATGCCAAGTGTGCGCGCAAAAAGCTTTTCATATTTTGTCCAGCCAGATTGTTTATGACGGTGCGATCTGGGCGACAACCGGAGCTTCGTAAAAATCCGAAAACTGCTGAGACAGGTCCAGACCATTTCTCTGCGAAAAGTATTTGAACGCCGCTGCGAGTTTCGTGCGACATCCGTCAAAATCAAGAACGGTACGTGACGCTGCCTCAAAAATATGACGAGGAAAAGAGCTGGCGCATTGAAGAAATTCTTCCTCCAGCATCATGGGAACCGCCATTTTCTTCGCAAGGCCGATAGTGCGACTGTCATGCGCCACCAAAATAGCAGGCACGCCAGCTTGCATAGGAATGACGGTGCCGTGAATGCGAGAGCCAATTGCGAACCCGCAAGTTCTTGCAAAATCCATCCAGCCGTCAAGGGACGCAAAGAAGATCGACCGGCGCCTGAGCTCGCGCAGCAAAGGTCCTAAGGTGGGCTGCTCGTCATAACTATTCCCTATGGAGTCACTCCCGCTTGGCAGCGTTAACTTTGATTTAAGGTCGAAAATTGCTTTTGGCGTTTGCAGCACATAGTGAGCGCGTGCGACATTTGCCAGTTTGGCGGTTGCATAAAGCTGTGGATTAACTTGGCCGATGTCGCCTGAAAATTCGGAAACAATAACTCGAAAATCGGTCCACGAACTGCAACTGGCCAGCATTTTAAATTTCTCAGATACCTCCGCACCCAATTGAGGGTTTAAGTTCAGAAAATTGGAGGGACACCCTGTGACAATCACGTTAGCGATCCCGTGCTCGGCTAACACATCGCGAGTAAAGTCATCTCGAACACTGATCACCTCACAGCGTTCCGACAGCAACTTTGCCAAGGCCAGCGTATTTTTACCCAACTTGAGCGAGGAAACACCCAGTGAAGCTTGCGCGCCCAGTCCAACAGTAAATATATTGCAGTTTGTTCTTGACAGAACCGAGTGTCGAGAAAAATTTGATTCTTCAAAATCCGGCGTGCCACCGAGCCAGTTTGCGGCAGCAATGGCGATGGTTTTTGGCTGCTTGCCGACGGCGCGCAACCCGTCCAAACTGGAATAGTCTCCAACGGTACAGTCGCTTAGTTGAAAAATGCGTGTGACGGCACGGCGAAAAGCAAAGTTGCCCAAGTTGCCGCCACAAGCCTGTACGTACTCGTCATACTCGAAATTTTCCGAGTCACGGATGGCATCAAGAAATGGCAAGTCAAGAAGAAACATTATTATCTCTGGAATGATATTGGTCTGTAGGCTGCCAATCTATAGCGCTTGATCAGAAGCTCCTCTGCAGCCAGGGTCAAGCGACGCTTTGGACTGGCATGCTGATTTCTCCGCGACTTGATGCTGTTTGGCTGAAAAAATCGATAAATTCTGATGTAATTTTGTCGATGGCATGGTCGCACCTGACGCGTTCAACAAGCGCAGGCAGCTCAGACCCATTTTTACGTCGCCAATGAATAGCTCTCACAAGTTGTTCCGCAAAACTTTCCTTCGAATAATCCTCCGCGACAAAATCCAGGCCAAGGTAGCGAACAAACTCCTCGCAACCGTGGTTGGGGCCAACGACCGGAAGCAGTCCATATGCCGAGGCTTCGACCAGCACGTTGGGCCAATTGTCTTCGCTGGAGCAAGTGAGAATGACGTCGCATTTCTGGTACAGCGCGGCAAGCCGTGCTTGATCCGAGATGTGCCCATGCCTGACAACCTTGATTCTAGATTTTGATTCAACCAGTCCCGGGCTGGCGCGACCGACGAGATGCAATTCGACATTGCCAAATAGTTCAGCAAAGAGGGCAACAGATAAAAAGCCAAGCTCCGAATTCTTGCGCCGCTCGCTCAAGGAGTCCGCAATGATCATGACGCGAGCAACTCTTGAGGCGTCGGTGTGGGTGTTGCCGGTATCAGTTGAAGACTCTGCGGCAGGTACATAAACGTTTCGAATGACGCGAGTTCTATTTGAATCTGATAGTCCAGCGGCCAGCACCCTTGAAACCACGTGTTTGCTTGGAGCAGATATGAAAACGTTGGGGAGCGACAGTAAGCTTTGCTTTTCCTTGAACGCGCTGACGACAGCTGCCTTCGAGAAAACACTAGTGTTGACTTGCGGGCAAGCAGCGCAATCCGACTTTTGGCGCATACAGCCGGCTTGGTAATGGCAGCCACCGGTTGAATAAAAAAAGTCGTGCATGGTGATAAAAACCGGTTTGCCAGTTTTAGCCACTTCTGCAATTTCGGCGGTTGTGACGAGAAACGATGCCCACTGCACGTTGATCACGTCGTATTGCATCAAAAAATCCACGATCCATTGTCTAACAAAACCACAATGTTCGCCCGTGAAATGAGTATCCGTTAGCATCCGGTTCGAAGCACTTCCAGGATAAATAACGCTTTCGGGAATTCCTCCCATCAACGTTGCTTCGATGAAGTCACAATCGATTCCAGGTAATTGGTTGAAGGCGTCCGAAAGTCGCTTGGCTGCGATGCCAGCGCCACCGCCGGATGCGCTCGACAACATTGCAATCTTCATTTCATTCCTCCAGAATCTTAGCGCGCATGGCCAGCTCAATATTTTTCTTCCAATCTCTTTCCATGGCCGCTATTCGACTGTTCAGAATCTCGATTGCGGCACCGCTATACTCGTTGCTGTCAAAACGTTTCTTCAGCTCATTAAATTCCGAAACCAAAACGTTCAGCGTATTCTTGCACTCCGTCATACCGCCGTGAGCAGCTTGAACCATAGCCAACTCCACTATGGATTCGGCACGCTTGCCGCGGGTTTTGCATTCTTCGTGATATACGCTGTATGCAATATCCAAATCCATTGAAATCATCTCAAACTTGCGGGACATGCCAATGAAAAGGTCTGCGTCCATCGCATAATGCAGATCTTTTTTTACTGGACCGCAGGCTTTCCATGCGCGCTGACTGAAGAACACACTCGGTTGCACAAGATGATTTTGTGCATAGTTGAGCAAATATTCAAAACGCAAACATTCAGGAGGGAACTTGAAATGGCGGATGGGGCTGAAGTCAAGCTCCGTCATATACGCGTTGCCGACGACGATATCGGCATTGGAACGCGAAGCAAATTCGCGTCTAACTTTAACCAAGGTGTTGGGTAGTATGATATCGTCGCCATTGAGCCAATAAAGTATGGGTTTTGTGCTGATGGCAAAACCTTTGTTAATAGCATCAGATTGACCTTCGTCGCGCTCCGAAACAATTTTTGTAAAAAGCTTCTTGTAGTGATTTGCGATGCTCACGGTATCGTCCGTACTGCCGCCATCCATGAGAATGACTTCGCAGCCTGACAAATCGTTCAACATTAGGCTTCGAATCGTTTTTTCGATAAAGGTCCCGGCGTTGTACACAGGCATGACGATGGAAACGCCAGGAAGTCTGGGTTCTGCTGCCTCGATCGTGGTCGATGATTCCCAGGGAAGTATCGAGGTGTTCTGCAAAGGCTTGATCGATTTATTCATGATTGAAATTGCACAGGATTGCATTTACAAGTTGACGTTCTGCATCGTTGATGCATGACAAGGCAATGGCTTCAAAATCATTATTGTTCAAGATGCCGTGCACGATCAATTCATTGCACACAATATCCAAGTGATAGAACCTGCGGCTCATGGCGTCACTTGTTTTCAATACCTGCTCAATGGCTGCCCTGTGCGCATTGCCCACTGGATAAAATTTCCGAACGTTGAAGCTTTTGGTGGCCCTTCGAATACGAACGACAAGGTACAACAGTCTGAGATAGTCAGAGAATTTTTTGACGTTTGAATTGCTGTCCGCCATGTGTGAGAAAAGCACCAACTGGCTTATTTCGTTGGTCGTGATGTGCAAATACAGTTCATTGATCCGTGGGAGGTAGACGGCCAGTAACGGATCTTCCGCCACCATTTTGAATATTTCAATAGGGGCTGAAGGAATCGACTCAACTTTGCCCCGGTCACGGAAAACGAAACTGTCATAGCAAAGCTGAAGCTTCCTGCTTGTATCTTCGTTCTTTGTACATTGGGCATTGACATAGGAGGCAAATTCTTCCGCTGCGGCTACATAGTTGTCAGTCGAGACAAAACCGGACGCCTTGAGTGCGGGAATATACCAATTGAATTCAGCAACGTTGCTATAGCTCGTGCAGTGTGACTGATGCAGAAAGAACGGGCCGTCTAATATCTGCCCGTTCACATTCTGATGACGTATGCCGGCTGCCATGTAGTAATCCCATCCCGGCACGCCAAAAGCCATGCGCTCCGACACGGGGTCCTTGGATAGCACCCTCCACAAGGCCTCCAAAGCGTCCGCGCCTATAGCAAACACGTCCAAGCCACCGCGGTAAATTTGTGTGCTGCGATGTGTGGAAGCGAGCGTCAGTACTTCCTTGCGTGCAAAAGCATAGGCGCCATCACGCGACAACATAAGGTGCGGTAGGCCTGTCAGATTGGGATAAATATCTGAGTTGGCTAAAAACAGCATGCCCGGTTTGTAGTGATGCATTGCCAAATGTAAAACAGGCATAATCCGCGGCACATTTTTTCCATGCAGTTCTTTGGCGCTCGCAGACTCGGATATTTCAAATATCTCGGCAATTGAGCCAAACTCTTTCTCCGCCGCGACACGTTCGGTGGCAGAATTACAGGAAACTACTTTGAAATCCAATTCTCGCCATGCTGAAAGGCAGGCGCGCTGATAATCTTGACGGGCAAACGGATTCGCGGACGTAATAACAGTGGCTGAAATCGCTTTATTTTTCAATTTAAACTCCCGTAGCGATTACTGGAAAATCCAGTGCCCGCAAGCTCACCACTCCTTTGACTGTGTGCCAAAGGCAAACATTGAATTAGTTCAAAGGCCCGCATACATAGGAAAATTGTTGGTGAGCACATCTGAGAAAAACAAATAAGTGGCGATCTTTATGGAAATCGGCGGCACATTTATGCGCGCACTGCCTTGGCTTTACGTGGTGCCGTTTTTTTTCGAGGCGTACTCGGCTTGGCTTGAGTGCCGGATTTGGTTTGCGCGGGCCGGCGCATTGGATCTGTCTGTGCTGCCGCGGGTGTTGCAAGGCTTGACGACGCTGCAGCCAGTGCTTGGACCATGGGTTTGGCATACGCAGTTTCCAGCGCCATCGGTGCGGTAATCGGCGAAGCAACGGCCACGGCAGGTGGTGTTGCCCTGCGCAGCGGTGCCGTGAGTTCACGAAGCACGCGCAACATGTTCGTCGCCATGGTTTGCCATTGCTGGATGGCGCGCTGCGTGCTTATGCCTGCCGCGGGCAACGAGGCAAGCAGCCGCGGTAGCACGGCCAGCAACGCGGTGACGAGTTGCTGGTCAGCGGCGGGCAGCCGCGCCCATACCTTACGGTCCATGCTTACAGGCATCGCAAAGCGAAGTTCCAGCTTCGGACCGAAATCGTCTGCGGATTCTTCGAACCAGCCCTTGAACACGGACTGGGCCGAAGCAGGGAATTCCAGTTTTGGGTGCTGGCCGAATTGACCTTCTTGCGTGTTGGCGCATGCAAGCCGGAACTCCAGGTGTGGCCATCGCTGTGCGCCGAACGAGACGTCCCCTAGCCGCAGCCATAAATGCTCGTAGTCAACGTTGACTTGCTCTCTGACAAGCCGCACGGTGTCAAAGCGCAATGCAGGCGGCCACCTGTCCATCAGCAGCCGATGCTGTTGTAAAGCGGTGGCCCACTCGGCAGTCAGCGTACCTGGCTGAGCTGCCAGGAGTTTGGGCAAGGCTTGCAGCAAGTCCCAGTCGCTGGTGCTGAGTTCC
Organism: Azohydromonas lata NBRC 102462; assembly: GCF_001571085.1. Lineage (GTDB taxonomy): Bacteria > Pseudomonadota > Gammaproteobacteria > Burkholderiales > Burkholderiaceae_C > Azohydromonas > Azohydromonas lata. The sequence goes on along the minus strand of NZ_BCTC01000090.1, from coordinate 20,428 downwards.
ATCAGCATTGCCACCAAGGCTTTGAGCTGCTTAGGGTCGCGCTCAATTTTCAGGATTAGGCGGCCGCCTTCGGCCACGTCGGTAGGCCAGTGCTGCAGCGGCGAAGAATCGCCCACTTTCCGCTCGATGCCCAATCCAAACGAGCCTTGGTGCAGCACGGTGAAGAAGTCGACTTGTGGGTACTGGCGGCTGCCTGCGTAGAGACCGCGCACGCGCCAGTGCGCTTCATGGGGGTGATCCGTGGGGCTGGACAGGCTTTCCAGCATCTCGAAATCGCAGTAGTCCGGGTTACGCTGCAGCACGCGCTGCAGGCTTGACTGCACGGTCTTGAGCTGGTCCTGCAGCTTGCACTGCTGCAGGAAGCTGGTTTCCAGTTCCTCTTGGGTTTGCTGCAATTGCTGCTGCAGCACCAGACTTTCCTCTTGCGCTTGCAGCGCTTGCGTTTGGGCTCGTGAGCAGCTCTTTTGCTCTGCGTGCAACTGTTGCTTCGATTCAGCAATGCATTTCTCAGCAGCCAGCTGCTTCTGCAACGTTGCCGCCCTCTCAGCTTCTAGAGTAGCCCGCACCTGCGCATGGCCCTGTTGCTCAACGGACAATTGCTGAGAAATTTGCGACAAGCGTTTTTCGTGACTCTTGAGTCTAGCAAGCGCGGCTTCCAGCTCCTGCTGTGCTTGGCTGAGCTGTTGTCCATGCAGCTCCAGGGTGTGCTTTGCCTCGGCCAGTTCGGCCTCTGCGCGTTGGCGCCCTAGCGTCTGCTCTTCGCGTTCGGAGCGAACCTGTGCCAGTTGTTGACCAAGCGCTTTGTTGTGCGCAGCCACTGCCTGTGTCTGCTCATGGGCTTGGCGCAGCTCACGCTCATGAGAATTAAGGGCAGCAGCAAGAGACTGCTGCTCGGCGCTTCGGTCAGCAAGAACGCGGTAAGCGTTCAACAGCTCTTGCGGGTTGGAGCCATCAGTCTCGGCAAGCTGCTCTTCGTCAGGTGATGTCTGAGACAGTGGCGTTACGCTGACCACAAGTTCCTGCAACAACGGCTCGAACTCCGGGTACTGCAAGAACATATTTTGCGCAAGATGTTGCACCAGCGCATCGGGCTCCGGGGCCTGACCTGCGGGCAGCTCAGGTGAAGCCAGCTCCAGCGACCATTGATCACGTAACTGTTGCAGAAGCGCCTCTGGCTTCTGGACGGCTTCTTGAGACCACAGCAGCACGCTGCGTTGGGGATGACGCAGGTGAAAGCTCAGCAGCGCTTGATGCGTGGCATGCCAGTTTCTCAACTCCAATGCCACGTCAACGTTGGACGGGGCTTGAAGGATCAACCGACTCAGGGCCTGTCGAGGTGTGTCGCACAAAAGCACGAAGCGCACGCCGGGTTCAAAGTCGGCCCAATACTGCAGCAGTGCGGTACTGCGCTTATCGCTCCAGCCCCACAGCGGCACGTCGATGTTGGCCAGGAACAGGTCTGCTGCCAACTGATCCCAGAGGCGCCCGGGTTGACTGCCGCCAGTTGCGTCCCGGCTTCGTCCCAGCGCCTTCTTGTGCCAACCCGCGAGGTCCAGTGCAACTTGGCGGTCCAGCTTCTTGGGAGCCGCCATGCCGGCCAACTGCAGCATGTTGTTGATGTTCTGGAGAGCCGTCTCTGGCGCTCCCGTGATGCACAAGATATTCATGGCTTTCTCTTGGTCAAGCCGGGCGCGTATTCAAGCGCCGCAACTGGTTTTTCGTCTTGGGTGCCTGTGGTGCAGCCTGTGCTTGCGATTCGATGAGGCTGGCGGGTTCGCATTGCAGCGCCGCCTCATAAGCTGCGCGGGCGGCCTCGGGGCGCTGCTGCAGCTGCCAGGTTTCCGCGATTCGGCGATAACAAAGCGCGTTGGGGCCCAGCAGCTGCAGCAGCTGCGCATACGCGGCGCGGGCCATTGCTGGCTGGCCGGTCTCCTGCGCCAGGCTGGCTTCGGACATGGAGCGCAGCAGCGCGGCTTCGGCCTCGGCCTGCCCGGGCCGCAGCGCTTGCGCCAGCGCGGCCATCTGATTCATGGCCTCGGAGCGCGTCATCAAGGGCCAAGCAGGCGCTGCTTCGCGAGGGAGCTGCACCAGCCGCGGACTGCCCGGCAAGGGCGCCGCCGCGCCCGCCACGCGAGCAGTCAGCTCATGCGCCTGGCCGTCGAAAAGTTCATACGACAGCTTTAGCCTGAAGTGGTGGCGGCCGTCGCCCAAGCCCTGGGCGGCCAAGTCGGCACAGTGGTGGTCTGCATACCCGCGGGCGACGACCTGCCCACGGTGCAGGATTTCCACCTTGAGCTGTTGCGCCGGGCTCGCCGCGTTCCAGGCCCAGCCCTGCGCGAATCCGTCCACGAAGCCGTCGAAGTGGCCCGCCACGGCCGGTGCCTTGGGCTGCGAGCGAAGCGCGCCGGCCAGGCAGGCGTGCAGCGCATGCGTGGGCGGCAACACGCGGGCGAAGGCAGGCGCCAGCACTTGGCGCAGCGGCCACAGCAGCTCGCGCAACCGGTCCTGCGTCAACTCGGCCCAGGCCTGGACCTGCGCGGGCAGCAAGGGCTTGCGGCGGGCCGCGGTGACGCAGCCCAGCACCACCGGGCCAGTGGCCTGGCCCGGCCAGTCGAGCACCAGCGTGTACAGCGTCGGCCCAAGCCGGGTCGGAGTGGATTGAAAATAAGCCGCATCGCCCACCAGGCGTGGCAGTGGGTCGTCCGCATAGCGGCCCACGTGCCGCAGTTCGCCGAACTCCGGCGTGCACGCCAGCACCAGCACCAGCGCGTTGTCCACGCCCAATGCGAGCAGCACGCGCACGCCCGCAGGCGCCGGCACCGAAACGCCCGCGTTGGCACGGGCACCGGCGTGCATGGGGGCCTTGGGCTGCATGGCGGCCTGCCTTGACTGCGCGCCTTAGGGCCGCGCGGCGGCTGGGGCGGTGCTGGTCAGCAGCCCCAGGCGAAGCTGCGCTTCGCTCAGCGAAATATTGGAATTCACCAACCCCACCTCCGCATCCGCCTGCGCCTGGTAGCTGCTGATGACGTCGATGTTGGTCTTCACGCCGCCCTGGTAGCTCTTGATGTTGGCCTCCACCGACTGGCGCGCGATTTCCACGGCTTCCCGGCGAATCTGCACCTCGTCGCGGTAGGAGCGGATGGCGCTGAGCAGCCGCGTGGCTTCGTTGGCCTGCGTGTCCTGGGCAAAGCGCAGGTTGTCCTGCGCCTTGGCGAGGTCGGCTGCGGCGCGCTGGTAGTCGTAGTAGGGGCTGCTGCCCAGCGGTGCCGTCAGCGTCACGGCCACGCGCGAGGTGTTGGTCTGGGTGTAGCCCGGCACCTGCGTGTTCGCCAGTTGCGCCGCCACCTGCGGCATGTACTGCGCCGGCACCCGCTTGGCCGCGATCTCGGCCAGCCGCACGTTGAGCCTGGCCACCCGCGACTGCGGCGAGTCGTCGCGCACCTGGGCCACCACGGCGTCCGGCTCGCGCGGGTCTGCCCAAGCCGGCACGTCCACCTGCAGCGCCGCCACGTTGGCGCGCAGCCCGGTCAGCAGCGTGTAGCTGCGCTCGGCCGCCTGCAGCGCGTTGCGCAGGTTCACGCGGTTGGCCTGCGCGGCGGCCACGCGCACCTGGAAGTCGCTCACCTCCGTCACGGTGCCCTGGCCCAGCTCGCGCATGCGGGTGGCGCGGCGCAACTGCTCCTCCAGCCCTTCGATCTGCACGCCCAGGGCGCGTATTTGCTCGCGGTTGCGCACGATGTCGGCCATCGCGGCAAATACCCGCAGCGTCATTTCATTTTCGGCCTGCGCCTCTTCGGCATCAGCCAGCGCGGCCAGCGGGTCGCTTTGCTGCAGCGTGAGATACCGGTCGTAACTCAATATCGGCTGCTGCAGCGCAATGGTGCGGCTGTTGCGCCCGCCGTAATTGGGGTCGGCCGAGTTGTAATTGACCGAGGCCACCGGATAAAACGCCCCGGCCGACTGGCGCGAGGTCGCGCGGCGGCTCTGCGCCGCGGCCAGCGCAGCGCTGAACTGCGCATCGGCGCGCCGCGCAGCCTGTACCGACTCGGCAAAGGTCTGCGCTTGGGCCACGCTCACCACGCCGGCGGCGAGAAACAGAACGGAGATTTGAAGCGAACGCTTCAAGACGTTGTTTGTCATCTGCAAGGCAAACCCGTCCGGGATATTGACGGCCGGCCCGGTACTACGGAGTTTGGATTATTGAATTTTTAGTTTTCCGAGAAAACAGGTGCGCACCTTCCCAAGCGGGCACATTTCACGGCGCGGCGGCATTTGAAAGGAAATCGAAAGCGGCAGACCCGAGGCAGGTCAGTCCTCCTTGAAGCTGCGCGCGAACCGGTCCGTCAGCGGCTTGACCAGGTAGCTCATGAAGCTGCGCTCGCCGGTCTTGACGATCACCTCCACGGGCATGCCCGGCTGTATGCGGTGCTCGCCCAGGCGCTTGAGGCCGTCTTCGGTGGTCTCGATCTGCGCCAGGTAGAACTCGCCCTTGCCGTTGGGCTCGGTCACCTTGTCCGCGCCCACCAGCTTGACCACGCCCGGTATCACCGGCGTGTTGCGCTGGTTGAAGGCGGAGAAGCGCAGGTCGGCGGGCAGGCCCTGCTTGACCTTGTCGATGGACACCGGCGGCACCTGCGCCTCCACGATGAGCTTGCCGCCCGCGGGCACGATCTCCATGAGCACCTGCCCGGCGGAGATGACGCCGCCCACGGTGTTGACCTTGAGCGCCACCACCGTGCCGCTCACCGGTGCCTTCACCTCGGTGAGGTTGCGCGCGAACTTGAGCGACTCCACGCGGCTCAGGAAGGCCTCGCGGTTCTTCTGCAGCTCGGAGAGCTGGTTGTCTATGTCCTTGAGGTAGGCGCTGCGCTGCTGCGCCGCCTGCAACTGCGTGGAGGCAATGGAGGCCTGCGTGCGGCTGGCCTCGGCGGCCAGGTTGGCCATGTCGCTTTGCAGCGCGCTCTGGGTGCGCAGCACCTCGTTGGCCTTGGACTCCGGCACGTAGCCCTCCTTGGCCAGTTGCACGGTGTTGCGGGCCTCGCGCGCCACCAGCTCCAGCTGGCTGCGCTTTTCGGTGATGACCTTGACCATGCTCTGCGCCTGGGCCTGCTGGCTGGTGAGCTGTTCGCGCAGGATGTGCTGCTGGCTCTCCAGCTCCGCGCGGCGCGAGCCCAGCAGTTGGAGCTGCACCATCTTGGCCTCGGCCACGCGGGTGTCGCTGGCACCGAACTGCGCCAGCTCCGGCTTCCAGCGGATCTCGCTGCCCGTGCGCTCGGCCAGCAGCCGCGACTCGGTGGCCAGCAGGTTGATGTACTGCAGCTCGGCGCCGGTGAGGTTGGCCTCGCTGTCCAGCGGGTTGACCTTGAGCACCACGTCGCCCTGGTGCACCTGCGCGCCCTCGCGCACCAGCAGCTCCTGCACCACGCCGCCGCCCAGGTGCTGCACCGACTTGCGGTTGCCCGCCACGGTGACGTTGCCCTCCATCACCACGCCGGCATCCAGCGGCGCGAGCACGGCCCAGGCGAAGAACAGCGCGAAGGTGACGACGACGATGCGCACGGCCGAGCGGCGCACCTGGCTTTCCTCCAGCAGCACGGGCTCTATGCCCTCGCCCTTGGGCGTGAGGTGCGCGGGGTCGTAGGGGTTCCAGCCGGCGGCCCAGCCGCGCAGGCGTTGCACCAGCGCGCTCATGCGGCATCTCCGGTCACGGTGGCGGCGGCCCGGGCCGGGGCGTCGCCGGTTGGATGGCTGGCCGGAGCCGGCGGCAGCCCTGGCGCCGGGGCCGCTGCGGCCACCTTGCCCTGGGGCGGCGCCGCCTTGGCGCCCACGGCGGCAAACAGGTCCCGCGGCGTGCCGAAGCCCACCTGGCGGCCCTGCTTGAGCACGAGCATGCGGTCGGCCACGCCGATGACGCGCGGGCGGTGCGTGCTCAGCACCACCGTCACGCCGCGCTCGCGCAGCGTGACCACCGTGTTGATCAGGGACTGCTCGCCGGCCTCGTCCAAATTGGCATTGGGCTCGTCGAACACGATGTAGGCCGGCTCGCCGTAGAGCGCGCGGGCGATGGCCAGACGCTGGCGCTGCCCGCCGGAGAGGGCGAAGCCCGTGCCGTCGCCCAACAGGGTGTCGTAGCCCTGCGGCCAGCCCAGGATGGTGTCGTGCATGCCCGCCAGCTTCGCGGCGACCACCACCTTGCCGGCGTCCACGTCGCCCAGCCGCGCGATGTTCTCGGCCACGCTGCCTTCGAAGAACTCCACCTCCTGCGGCACGTAGCCCATGCGCGGGCCCAGCTCGTCGTGGTTCCAGTCGGAGATTTCAACCCCGTCCAGCCGCACCGAGCCCTCGGCCGGCTTCCACACGCCCACCAGCAGCTTGGCCAGCGTGGATTTGCCCGCCGCGCTGGGGCCCACCAGGGCCAGCACCTGGCCGGCCTCCAGCTCGAAGTCCACGCCGCTGAGCACCGTCTTGCCCGTGCCGGGCGCCGTCGCGCTGGCGCCGCACACCGTGAGCCGCCCAACGGGCGCGGGCAACGCCATCTGCTGCTCGCGCCGCCCGTCCTCGGCCAGCAGCAGGTTGAGCCTGTCCATGGCCTGGCGCGCGCGCACGTAGCTGGGCCAGTTGCCTATGAACTGCTGCAGCGGCGACACCGAGCGCGCGATGAGCATGCTCGCGGCCATGACCATGCCGCCGGAGATCAGCCCTTCGATGGCCAGGAACAGGCCCAGCGCCATGCCCAGCGAAGCAAAGCTGTTTTGCAGGAAGCTGGTGAATCCCTGGCCCACGCCGGCGGCGTCGGAGGAGTTGACCTGCAGCGACAGGAACTCGCGGTGCTTGCGGTGCCAGCGCCGGCGCAGAGCCGGCATCATGCCCAGCGCCAGCGTGGCCTCGGCCTGGCGCAGCGTGGCGCCAGCCAGGTGCATGGACTGCTGGTTGGCGTCGCTGGCGGCCTTGATGGCCGCGGTGGTGATGCGGCGGTTGACCAGCGCGGCGATGAACATCACGGCCGCGGAGACCAGCGAGAACACCGCCAGGAAGGGGTGGAACACCGCGCCCACGATGATGAACACCAGCGCGAAGGGCGCGGACAGCATCGCGATCACGCCGCGCCCGCCCAGGAACTGGCGCAGCTCCAGCAGGTCCGCCATCACCTGCTGCACGTTGAGCGCGCGCCGGCCCACGCTGCGGCGGAAGGACGCGTCGAACACCTCAGCGGCCAGCTCCCAGTCCACGCGCAGCGACAGCCGCACCAGCAGCCGCGAGCGCACGTGGTCCATGGCCGACCAGAACAGGTACACGCCCACCACCAGCGTGGTCAGCGACACCAGCGTCACCACGCTGCGGCTGGCCAGCACGCGGTCGAAGGCGTTCCACATGTAGACGATGGGCGCCAGCGACATCAGCTCCACGATCACGCTGATCACGGCGATGGCCCAGAAGCTGCGCTTGCACCGCTGCAGCACCTCTCCCACCGGGGTACTGCTTGTTGGGGGCGGGGTTTCGGATGCTTGCATGGCGGTTCCGCGGTTGACGGTTTTGGGCCGTCCTGGAGTGGCAAAGCCCTCTTCCGTTGCCGGAAGAGGGCTGGATGGCGCGCGCGGCGCGAGGCCGTCGCGCGCCGGTCAGGACGAAGATCAGCTGTTCTGCGTCGGGTGCTTGTTGAACGGGTCCAGCGTGTGGGCCGGCTCGTCGCCCAGGCCCAGCAGCTGCACCTGGGTCTGGTCGAGGTTGGCCTGGGCGAAGGTGAGGTGCAACTGGTTCAGCAGCGCGGCATGTTCCGCGTTCAACTGACCGGCCGTCTCGGACTGCCCGGACAACAGCAACCTGTCCACATGCGCGGCGCTGAGGGCCTGCAGGTTCTCGGCGAAATGATCGCCGCTGAACAGCAGGGCCATGTCGGAGTCTGTCACCACGAGGTCCACATTGGCCGCGGCTTCGAAGCTCGGCAGGTCGCTGAGCGTGAAGTCCTGCACCGTGCCGGTCGAATTGGACATCGCCAACTCGATGTGCTTGACGCCGCCGGCACCCTCCACGTGGTCCGCGCCCAACTGTTGCAGCTCCTGCAGCGAGGCCTGCAGGTAGGCGGTGTCGCCACCGGCCACGTCGGCCTGGGCACGCACCACCACGTCCTGGCCGAAGTGGTCGTTGCCCACGATGGGCATCGACTCGTCATGCGAGGGCGCGAAGCGCACGCCGGCCTCGGCCAGGGCATCGGCCAGCTCGTCGCTGATCTCCAGGTGCTCCACGCCCATGGCATCGAGCTTGGCTTCCATCGAGGAGATGGCGCTGCCGAGCTCGTCGGTGCTGTTGAGGTGCAGCTGGCGCAGGTCGGCCACGTCCAGCTCGGCGCTGACATCGGCGCCGGCCAGCAGGTTGTGCAGCGCGGTGATTTCGGCGGGGCTGGCGGCGTTGGCGAGCGTGAGCGCGTCGTTGAGCTGGACTTGCAGCGCGTCGTTGAGCGTGAAGTGCTGCGGCGCGTCGGCCAGGGCCAGGGCCTGGCCCGCGTCCAGCGCCAGCGCGTCCACGCCCACGTCGTGCAGGTGGGTAGTCAGCGCGTCGAGCTGCGCGTCGTCGGTCGTGGCCTTCAGCACCTGGGCCAGGTCGCCGTTGGTCATGTGCACGGTGACGTTGGCGTCCTGCAGCAGGGCATGCAGCTCGTCGTCGGTGGCGGTGCCCGCGCTCAGGAAGTGCGTGCCGGTGACGCTCACGTCGGTGCCGGCGGCCAGATGCAGGTGCGCATGCGCCAGCGAGGCGACTTCATGGTCGCCCAGGGCCAGCACGTCCATGCCGGCCTGGTGCAGCGCGTCGACCGTGCGGGCCAGCGCCGCGTCGCCGCCGACAATGGCCTTGTCCACGTCCTGCTGCGTCAGGTGCACCGTCACGTCGGCCTGGCCCAGCAGCCGGCCCAGCTCGGCCTGGCTGGCCGTGCCGTTCAGGAAGTTGCTGCCGATGTCCACCGCGGTGCCCGCGTCGAAGTCCAGGTGCGTGCTGGCGTGCGCCAGTTGGTTGACCTGGGCGGCGCTGAGCTGCAGCGTGTCCATGCCGGCGCCCTGGAGCTTTTCCACCAGGTCGTCCAGCGAGGCGTCGCTGCGCCCGGCGATGGCGGCGACCTCCGCGCCGGTGAGGGCCACGGCCACGTCGGCCGCGCCCAGCAGCGAGGCCACGCCCGCGCCGCCGGCTACGGCCGCGCCCAGGAAGCTTGTGCCCGTGACCACCACGTCGGTGCCCGCGGCAAAGTCCAGATCGTGGTGCGCCGTGGTCAGCGTCGTGACCTGCTCGGCGCTCAGGCTGATCTGCTCGATGCCGGCGGAGTGCAGTTGCTGCACCAGCAGGTCCAGTGCGTCGTCGCCGCCGCTGACCACCTTGCCCACCTGCGCCGCCGTCAACTGGCCGGCGACGTTGTGGTAGTGCTCGACTTGGTTGTTGATGGCGGACTGCAGCTGCTCCACGCTGTAAGTGCCGCCGTGTTGCACGGTGGACACCATCGTCAGCAGCGTGCTTTGCGACACCGCCGCCGCGGCCCGCGCGTCCGCCAGCATGTCCCACGCAAGCTTGTAGTTCGGATCAGAGGTGTCGCCGGAAGCCACCAGGACGCGTGCGCTGGCCAGCGTCAGGTCGCCGGTCGTCTTGGTGTAGGCCGTGTGGATAGCGTCCGAGATGAACTGGATCGCCTCCGTGATGTGGTCCACTTGGCCGGCATCGCTGACCACGGCCGCGACGGCGGCGTGGATGGCGTCGTGCAGGTTGCCCGTCGTCTTGAGCGCATTGCCCACGGCCGCCAGGGCCGCCTGCAGCTCGGCGGGGCTGACCACGCCGTCAGCGCCGGCCGACAGCTCGGAGATGGCACCCACCAGCGCGTAGAGCTGCTGCTGCGCCGCAAACACTTGTATGGCCAGGGCCGCGTTGTCCCCCTCCATTTCGGCGATGGGATCGAAGTGCAGCAGGTCCACGCCGGCGGGCAGGTCCAGGCCCAGCGCCTTGGCCAGGTCCGCCTGGGTCATCCCGGGGTTGAGCGCCAGCATCAGCGACAGCGGCGAAACGATCACGCCTTCGGCGCTGCCGTTGACCGCGGCCATGAGCGTACCCACGGCCAGTGTGGTTTCGCTGTCGATGCCGCCGGCCTCGACCACGATGCGGCCTGCGGTGGTGGCAGTGAAGCCGGCCAGTTTGAAGTTGCCGCTCTCGTCGGTGAAGGTGAAGTATTCGTCGCCCTCGTCCCACTGATTGTTGCCGTTGAGGTCGTTCCACACCCCGTCGCCGTTGGCGTCGTAGAACACGCGGGCGTGCTGCACCGGGCCGTCGATGACGCGGCCGCTCACCTCGTGCGTGGGGGCTTCCGTGGGCGTCGGCGGGGTCGTGGGCGCCGGCGTGCTGGTCGGCGCTGGCGTGTTGGTCGGTACCGGCTGCGAGTCGGACGAACCGCCGCCGCTCAGGGCAGCGGCTGCGCCGATGAGGCCCAGCCCGCCGACCAGGGCCAACTGCGGCGACATCTGGAAGGCGGCGGCTTCGGCGCCGGTGCCGGCCGATGCGGCCTCGGGGGCAGCGGCTTGCGGCTCGGCGGCGGCCACGGCGGCGTCGGCAGTGCTGGCCTGTGCCAGCAGCACGGGTTCGTCCAGCGCGGACTCGTCCACCGCGGGGGCTTCCGCTGTGGCGTCGCCATCGGCGAGTTGGGCCAGCAGGTCGGCCAGCTCCGCGGACACCTCGGGCTCTGCGGCCTGGGGGCTTTGCGCCGGCACGTCCAGGTCCACGGCCACGGCTTCCACCTGGGCCAGCGCGGCTGCCGCCACGGCGGCGCCTTCGTCCAGCGCGGGTGCGGGCGGCAGCGCAGCCAGTTGCATGGGGTCCACCACGGACTTGCTGGCCAGCAGCTCTTGCGCTGCGGCAAACATGACGCCTGCGGTCACAGCCTTGCCGGCTCGGCCGGCGGCACGCTTTTGCTTCTTGGGCTGGAACTTGGAGCTCATGTCTGTGTGGGGTGGATTCGTGCCCGCAGGGCTGGAGCTAAAACTGAAAGCTAAATGAAATGATATCAGTTTGTGAGTATGTCTGTCAGTTTTGCCGGTGATGCATGTTGTTTCTTTGCAGAGTAAATCAGCATCAACCCTGTCAAAGTTCACGAACTAAACCGATCGGGAAGGCCGCGCTGCAGGCGGGGCTGCCGCGCCCTTGCCCTGCGGCGCATGCGGTGTGGGCGTGCGCTTCTTCTCGGTTACAACTGATAGTTGAGATCGAAAAAATTGATCTCCTATCGATGTGCAGTTTTCATTTTTGCAAAACATAAGCTGAAACATCGGCCTCCCCGTTCGTGGGTAGGATCGTCCCTCGGTTTCCTGTGAGGGCTCTCCCGGCCTGGCACTTTCAGTTCAACATGGGCGCAACGCCTTTTCTCTCTTTCTTGAGCCATGCCCGCAACGACTGAAAGTGACAGCCCCGGCTCCTGCGCGGCGCCCGCACGCGACGCGGCCGAGGTCGTAGGCACCAAGGACGCCGCGGAAATGCTGCGCGTGTCGGTGGCGACGGTGCAGAAGATGGTGGAGCGCGGCGACCTGGAGGCCTGGCGCACCGAGGGCGGGCACCGGCGCATTCCGCTGCAGTCCATCCTGAAGTTCACGCGCGGGCGCACGACCGCGGCGGCACCGGCGCGCCGCCCGCTGCGCGTGCTGCTGGTGGAGCCCAACGCCGCCACGGCGCGCGCGGTGGAGAAGTTCCTGGGCGAATGGGGGGCGGCGCTGGAGCTGGTGGTGGTGGAAAGCGCCACCGACGCGCTGGTGAGCATGGCGCGCCGCATGCCGGACCTGCTGGTGACGGAGCTGGCCATGCAGCCGCTGGACGGCTTCGAGCTGATCAAGTCGGTGCGGCGCAGCTTCGATGCTTCGGGGCTGCGCATCCTGGCGACCACGGCGCTGTCGGACGCCGACATCCAGGCCCACGGCGGCCTGGATCGCCACGTGCTCTGCTACCGCAAGCCGCTGGCCCTGCAGCGCCTGGCCGGTTTCGTGGACGCGCTCGTCGTGGGCCTGGAAGCGTCGTCCGGCGGCGCCGCGCCGGCCGGCGGCTGAATCCGGCCCCCGGGCCCCCGGGCGTCAGGCCCGCGCGCTGAGCGGGCAAGGCAGGCAGTGCGCGAGCTGCCGCCGCACGCCGTCGAAGGCCTTGAGCACGGTGGCCTCGACCTCGGCGGCGATGTCGGCCAGGGCGGCCGTGGCGTCGGCGCGCAGCCGATCTTCGTGGCTGCGCAGCACCAGGGCCGCCATGCGGCACCAGCCGGCATCCAGCGTGTTGGCCAGGTCGTGGACCAGGGCGCGCGCCTGCGAGCCCGTGGCGCCCTGCAGCGCAGCGAGCTGGCGCAGGCAGGCGGCCCTGTCGCCCAGGAAGTCGTGCAGCAGGCCGTTGACGGCGGCGGCGTCGTTGTCGAAGTCCTCCAGCGCGCGCGCCATGTCCACCACCGGCAGCTCCGTGGCGGGGTCCAGAGGCACCGCCGCGCAGGCGCCGCAAGGCGGCGTGTGGCCGTGCGTCAGGTACAGGCCGGACTCGTCCACCGGGAGCGGGCTGTCGACGTCCGGCGCAGAAATCATGGAAGGTCGGTGAGTTGCTGAATGTGAATCAAAAATCGTAGGGGCAAACGCCGGGTGGCCGGCATCGACGGTTGTGAAGGAATGCCGCTTGGGCCGGATCACGCGTCGGCGCGGCGCTCGAAACGGACCTGGACGTCGGCGGGCGCGGCCCAATACGGGGCGGAGCTCACCAGCAGGTCGGCACCGGCTGCGGCGTAGGCCACGGCGTTGCCGGCGTTGACGCCGCCGGCCGGCGCCAGCCGCGGCTGCAGCCCCGCGGCCTGCAGCGACGCGCGCAGCGCGGCCAGCGCCTGCGGCGTGAAGCGTTCGAGCTGCAGCACCTCGGCCCCGGCGCGGGCCGCGGCCAGCGCGGCGTCGGCCGAGCCCACCTCCACCACCAGGCGCTTTTCCGGCTGCGCGCGGCGCAGCGCGGCCAGCGCCGCGAGGCGGTCGGCCTCGGCCAGGAAGAGCAGGTGTTCGGGGAAGACGAGCAGGCTTTCCGACAGCCCCAGGCGGTGCATCACGCCGCCGCCGTCCTTGACGGCACGCGCCGCGATGGCCCGCGTGCCCGGGAAGCTCTTGCGCGTGCAGGCCAGCGGCACGTCGCAGCCGGCCTCGCGCAGCGCGTCGAGCATGCGGCGCACCGCGCCGGCGATGCCGGACATGCCCTCCACCAGCGTCTGCGCCACTTTCCACGCCAGCAGCAGCGCGCGGGGGGCGCCTTGCGCGTGCAGCAGCGCGTCGCCCGCGCGGGCCGGCGCGCCGGAGGGCAGCACGGCCTGCGCCGTGGCGCCGCAAAGCTCGAACAGCCGCGCCGCCTCCTCCACGCCGCTGAGCGTCATGTCGCCGCGCGCCGTGAAGGCCACCGCCCCCTGCCCTGCCAGCGGCAGCGTGTCGGAGGTGAGGTCGCCGTGCGGCGCGTCCTCGTGCAGCAGCGCGCGCAACAAGTCGTCGGAAAGCGGGCGGCGCGATGGGGTCATGGCGGCTTGGGCGGCTTGGGCCGCAGGGAGGGAAAGGCGCTGCAATAGCAGGGAGCGTGCCGCCGGCGGCCCCATTGCGTTGACCGCGCAACGTGGCCCGCCGCCGCGGCCCGCGGCCCTGGCGGCGTCAGGCCTTGACCGCCACCATCACCGCATAGGCCTTGAACGCGGCCGTGGCCTGCTGGCCGACCTTCAGGCCCAGCGCGTCCACCGCGTCGTTGGTGACGCTGGCGGTGACGCCCAGGCCGCCCGGCAGCGTCACGCCCACCAGCGACACGGCCGAGCCCCTTTGCAGCGAGGCGATGGTGCCGGTGAGCTGGTTGCGCGCGGAGAGCTTGTAGCCGGCGAAGTCCGTGACCAGCACCACCTCGGACGACTTCACCAGCGCCATGGCCTGCTGGCCCACTGCCACGCCCAGCCGCTCGGCGGCCGCGCTCGTCATGGAGGCGGTGATCTCCATGCCGCCGGCCAGGCCCAGGGTGACCTGCGCCGTCACCGGCCCTTGGTTGACGGCAACGACGCTGCCGGGAAATTGGTTGCGGGCAGAGGTTTTCATGAGAGCTCCTTGCTGGTTGGGCCCGCTGTGGGGCCGTGTGGGTAAACGGGGTGCTGCAGTGGGGTACTGCAGCGGGGTACTGCCCTGGGGTATTGCCGGGGAGGTGATGCAGGATGTGCGCCTAGGCCGCGTCGCGCGTGGACAGCAGCGTGCGCAGCCGCGCCTGCTGCGGCCGTGGCGGGCGTGATGGGGCGGGCAGCAGGGCGGATGCGGCCAGCTCGCGGCTTTCGGCCTGGTCCAGGTCCACGGCGCGCACGGCGCGGCCGCCTTCCACGAGGTAGGCGACGTTGGCCAGCGCCAGCACGTCCTCCACGTCGTGCGTGATCATCACCGCCGGGATGCCCCAGCGCGCGCGCACGGCGGCCAGTTCCTCGCGCAACTGCTGGCGCAGCATGGGGTTCAGGGCCGCGAAGGGCTCGTCGAGCAGCAGCACCTGGGGCTTGCAGGCCAGCGCCCGCGCCAGGGCCACGCGCTGCTGCTGCCCGCCGGAGAGCGTGCGCGGGCGGCTGTGCGCCAGTGCCGCCAGGCCGAAGGACTCCAGCAGCTCGTCCACGCGCGCGGCGTCGGCGGCCGACAGGCGCCGGCGCCACGTCGTCAGCCCAAAGGCCACGTTCTCGCGCACGCTCAGGTGCGGAAACAGCGCGTAGTGCTGGAAGAGGTAGCCCACGCCGCGCGCTTGGGCCGGCACGTCCACGCCGGCGGCGGCGTCGAACCAGGTCTGGCCGCCCACGCGCACATGCCCGGCCGCGGGCCGGAGCAGCCCGGCCATGGCCTGCAGCGTGAGCGACTTGCCGGCGCCGGAGGGGCCGTAAAGCGCCACCACCGGCGCCTGGCTGGCAAAGCGCACGTCCAGCTCGAAACGGCGGCGGCCATCGCTCACCGACAGCGCCACGGCAACGTCGATCATGCAAGCCTTTCGGGATGCGGTGCTTGAATGCGGCGCGCCGTGCGCGCCTTGGGCGGGGCAGGCGCTCGCGGCTGGCGTGCTTGGGTGGGCCATGGCGGCGTCAGCGCAGGGAAAAGAGGCGGTTGGAGGCCACGAGCACGGCCACGGACATGGCGGAGATGGCCAGCGCCAGCAGCATGGCCACGTCGTCCCGCCCGGCCTGCACGGCGTCGTAGATGGCCATGGAGGCCGTCTGCGTCTGCCCCGGGATGGAGCCCGCCACCATCAGCGAGGCGCCGAATTCGCCCAGGGCGCGGGCGAAGGCCAGCAGCGTGCCGGCCAGGATGCCCGGCCAGGCCAGCGGCAGCGTCACGCGCGCGAACACGCTCCAGCGCGACTGGCGCAGCGTGCGCGCGGCGGCCTCCAGCTCGCGGTCCACTTGGGCGAAGGCGGTGCTGGCGGCCTTGAGCACCAGCGGCAGCGCCACCAGCGCCGAGGCCACGACCGCGCCGTGCCAGTTGAAGATGATGGTGTAGTCCAGGTGCGCGCGCAGCCACTGCCCCAGCGCGCCACGCCGGCCCATGAGCAGCAGGATGGCGTAGCCCAGCACCGTGGGCGGCAGCACCAGCGGCAGCATGCACACGGCCTCCAGCACGCTGCGCCCGGGCAGCCGCGAGCGCGCGAACACGTAGCCCAGCGCCACGCCCAGCACCAGCGCGGCGGCGGTGGCCACGCCCGCCACGCGCAGCGTGAGCGCCAGCGGCGCGGTGTCGAATTGCTGCCAAAGCTCAGACATTTCCGACAAACCTCACATTTGCGACAGGGGCTGGGCCGCCGTCGCCCGCCACCGGCTCAGGGCGCCGCGGGCGCCGGCCCAAGCGCCAGCATCACGGCGTAGGCCTTGAAGACCGCCGTGGCGGCCTGGCCGATGGCAAGCTCCTGCGCCGCCTCGTTGCTCACCGAGGCCGTGACCACGGCGCCGCCGGGCAGCGTCAGGTACACGAGGGAGGCGACTTGCCCGCTGTCGATCTGCGACACCGTGCCGGCGAGCTGGTTGCGCGCGGACAGCACGTAGCCGCCGAAATCCGTGACCAGCGTGACGGAGGAGGCGTTGATCATGGCGATGGCCTCGCGCCCAAGCGCCACGCCCAGATCCCGCGCGGCGCGCTCGGTCATGGTGGCCGTGATCTCCTGGCCGCCGGGCAGCCGCAGCGTGGCCTGCGCCGTGGCCGGCCCAATGTCCACCGACGTGAGCGTGCCCGCGAACTGGTTGCGTGCCGTGGCCCGCACCGACAGCCGCTTGAGCACGCCGCAGAGGGCCGGTTGCTGCAACAACCAGTCTTCGCGCTCGCGCAGGAATTCGCGGTGCGCGGCCTGCAGCTCGCGCCAGGCCGCCAGCAGCGCCTGCGCCGTGGGCGTGAGCCGCGAGCCGCCGCCGCGCGCGCCGCCCACGGTGCGCTGCACCAGCGGCTGCGTGGCGAGATTGGCCGCGGAGTCCAGCACCAGCCAGGCGCCGCGATAGGAGTAGCCGGCCGTGGCGGCGGCACGGTTGATGGAGCCGGTGGCTTCTATGGCTTCCAGCAGCGCGAAGAAGCGGGCGTCCAGGCGTCCGGCAAGCTTGAGGTCGCCGGAAAGCAGGCTGGCGTCGTGCATGGGGCTGTCTTGTGTCGTGAGTGCGGCGGGGGCTGCATTCTGGTCCGGTGTGCGTTGCGGCACGGCCGTTGGGCCGCCAGGGCCGGGATAATCTTGAACGCAGCCCGCGAGGCTGTGCCTTCACCGGGAGCCCGCCATGACCATCGCCATCGTCGATTCCTGCGCCAAGGACGCCGCGTCCGCCACGGGCGAGCCGGAAATGCTGGCCACCTCGGTGCGCGTGGAGGGCTGCGTGCTGAAGCCCCTGGAGGTCACGGCCCGCCATCTCGACGCGCTCGAAGGCGCGCTGGTGCAGGACTTCGACGTCATCTGCACCTGGGACGGCTCGCACGGCGTGCTGCCGCCCCTGCGCGCGGTGTTCGTGGGCGACCTGCTCATGCAGGCGCAGCCGGCCTTCGAGCAGCGCGTGGATTTCAAGCGCATGGCCCTCGTCGCCGAGGGGCGCGGTGGCTACCGCGCGCTGTACTCCTGGGGCGAGATCTTCAATTCGCCCCTGGGCCGCGGCATCGTCGTGGCCTACGCGCAGGACGGCCAGCCGCTGCCCGGCGACAAGGGCTGCTTCGTGCTCTTCTCGCGCCACGACGTGGCTACCGGCCCGCGCTACGTGCAGGGGCTGCGGCGGCTGGAGCTCGTCAAGGTCTGGTGAGCGCCCTCGCGCCGCGGGGCCGGTGCCTGCTCGCATGCCGGTGCCGCCTCAGGGCTTGCTGAAGCCGTAGCGCGCAAGCACGCCCTGGGCCTCAGTGGTGAACAGGAAATTCACGAACTCGCGCGCCAGCGCCGCCTGGCGGCTGTCGCTGACCACGGCGGCCGGGTACGTCACCGGCGTGTGGCCCTGCGCGGTGAGCAGCACGCGCACCTTGTCCTTCATCAGCTCGGCGTCGGTGCGGTAGACGAAGCCCGCCTCCACCTCGCCGCGCGCCACGTAGTCCAGCACCTGGCGCACGCTGTCGGCATACACGAGCTTGGGCTCCAGCGGCTCCCAGAGCCGGGCGGCGTCCAGCACCTGTTTCGTGTAGCGGCCCACCGGCACGGTGGCGAGCTTGCCGACGGCAATGCGCCTGACCTCCGGCTTGGCCAGGTCGGCCAGCGTTGCCGGCACCGCCGCGCCCTGGGCCGGCGCCACCATCACCACGGTGTTGCCGGCGAAATCGCGCCGGGTGGCCGCATCCAGCACCTTCTCCTTGACGCCGCGGTCCATGGTCTCCTGATCAGCGCTCACGAACACGTCCACCGGCGCGCCCTGGACGATCTGCTGTATGAGCACGCCCGACGCGGCGAAGTTGAAGCGAACCGCCACGCCGGGCTTGTGGGCCTCGAAGCGCGCGCCTATCTCGCGGAAGGCCTCGGTGAGGCTGGCGGCCGCCGACACGGTGAGCTGCTGGGCCGAGGCCATCAGCGGGGCGGCAGCCAGGGCACAAAGGGCAGCGGTGGCCATCAAGCGGCGCAACGGGTTCATCAATCAGATCCTCCGGACAGGTTCAAGCGTGGGTGCGCTGCAGCCGCCCCGCCCGCGCCCTGCCGCCACCTCGGCGGTTTTGCGACATTGGCGACAAACGTAATGAAGTCGACTGCATTACGCACCGTTATGCACGACATGTGCCAACGCTTACAAGCCGGGCTGGCCGACTGCCCAATGACAACGGCCCGCCGGAGGGCCGGCGGGCCGTGGGCGTTGCATTGGCGCAACGCGGTGTCAGGACGACGCGCAGCTCATCTTCTTTTCCGGGTGGGCCGCGGCGGCGCAGCCTTCCAGCGACGCGGGCAATGCGGCGGGCGCCGACAGGCCGGCGAAACGCTCCACCTCGGCCGTATCGAACCCCACCAGCCGGGCGCCGTCGGCGCGTTCCATGAGCGGGCGGCGTATGAGCAGCGGCTCCAGCAGCAGGGCTGCCAGGGCGGCTTCGGCGTCCAGCGCCTCCGGGACGATCTCGCCGCTCTTCACCCGCGGCGCGGCGCGGTTGAACCATTGCGGCACGGGCAGCGGCGCCAGGAACTGCAGCAGCCGCTCGCGCGTCCAGGGCTCGGTGAGCAGGTTGTGCCGTTCCAGCGTGTGGCCGGCGGCTTCCAGCAGCGCACGCTGCCTGGCGTTGCCGCCGCAGCCGGGTTTTTCGTAGAAGCGCAGGTGCGCCATGTGCGTTCTCCCTCGGGGCCAAGCGGGCTGCTCAGGCGTCCAGCGCGTCCAGCCGTTCGTTGATGGCGTCGCGCAGCCGCGCGATGTAGGTGAGCACCCAGGTGAGTTGGGCGGCGGCGGCGGTGTCGTTGCGCTCGTCCAGCAGCACGCGCAGGTTTTCCAGCGTCTCGCGCTCGTGGGCGGCCACCTCGGCGTCCAGCCGTTCCACGGCTTCGGCGCCACGCGCCTCGTCCAGCGTTTCGCGCCAGCTCATTTGCCGCACGAGAAAGGCCATGGGCACGGCGTTGCGGCCGGCCCGCGCGTCCATGGACACGCCGCGCAGCTCGCACAGCAGCGCGGCGCGCTGCACGGGGCTCTTCAGGCGCTCGCGCGCCTCGTTGATGCGCACGGCCCACTGCGTGGCGGCCTGCTGCTCGGCGGCGCTGGCGCTGGCCACGTTGTCCGGGTGCATGGTGGCCTGCAGGGCGCGCCAGCGCTCGTCCACGGCGGCGCGGTCCAGTGCGAAGCGTTGCGGCAGGCCGAAGAGGGTGAAGTCGTCGGTCGCCAGGTTCATGCCACGCTTTCCGACAGCGCCTGGTTGGACGCCTGCGTGCGCGCCACGGGCAGCGCCCTGCGCAGCTCGTCGCGCCGCGGCAGCGCGATGGCCTGCCGCGGCAGCACCGATTCCACGGGCGGCTGGGTGCCCGCGGCGGCGGCGCTGAGCGGGCGCTGGTCGAGCAGGTCCTGGATGGTGACGGACGCGAGCACGCCGTGCATCACTTCCTCCAGCCCGGCCCAGAGCTCCTGCGTGAGGCACTTGCCGGCGTTGTCGCCGACGCGGCCTTCGGCGCTGAAGGTGCTGCGCCGGTCGGGCGGCTCCTTCACGCTGAGCACCACTTCGGCCACGGTGATCTCGTCCGGCCGGCGCGCGGGCTCGTAGCCGCCTTCGCGCCCGCGGGTGAAACGCACCAGCTTGTGGCGCCTGAGCTGGCTGAACAACAGCTCCAGCCCGTAAGGCGACACGCGCTGGCGCTGGCTGATTCTTTCCAGCGGCACGGGGCCGTGCTGGGCCAGCATGGCCAGGTCCACCATGACCGCCACGGCCATGCGGTCCTTGGCGAAGCGTCCCTTGTGAGCGGATTCCATTTCCTTGGCTCCCCAACTGGCTTGACTACAGCCGCCGCGGGTGCACGATCCGCGCCAGCGCCCGGCGGGTACTGAACGCGGCTCGTTGCCGCCGCGACTTATTTCACGCTTACCAGGTGCCGGCCTCGGCCAGCAGGCGCTCGACGGGCTGGCCGCCCTCGAGGTGGCTGTCGAAGATCTCGGTCACGTCGGCGGCACTCACGCCGCTGTAGAGCACGCCTTCCGGGTACACCAGCACGTTGGGGCCGTTGTCGCACGGGCCCAGGCAGCCGGAGTAGGTGATGGCGATCTTGTCGTAGGCCTGGCGCTTTTGCAGCTCGCCCCAGAAGGCTTGCAGCAGCGGCGAGGCGCCCTTGGCGGCGCAGGAGCCGCGGGGGTGGCCGGGCGGGCGCTGCTGGCTGCAGACGAAGACGTGACGTAGTGGCTTGGCCATGGTTTCTCCTTCAACCAAACTTGAACAGGATGCCGTGCCCGCCGCGGGGATACTCCCAGGCGACGTTGGCGTGTTCGGTACAGATCACCCGGCAACTGCCGCACTCCAGGCAGCCA
>NZ_BCTC01000089.1 GCF_001571085.1 Azohydromonas lata NBRC 102462 | reverse complement strand
CAGGCCCATGGGGTTCTCGAACAGGTCGGACATGGCGGTTTCTCCTTAGGAATCGATTCAGGCGTTCAGACCAGCTGGTCCAGCGCGAGGGTGTAGGCGGTGCGGGCCAGCCCCGTGGGCTCCACCGAGCGCTCGCGGCAGCGCTGCAGGGCGTTGAGGATGGTGGCGGAAACGTCGCCGAAGACGGCCTCGTCCCCGTGGGCGCCCTCACCCATGAGATAGGCAAAGGCACGCGCCATGCCGCAGTTGGCAACGAAGTCCGGGATCACCGACACGCGGCCATCGGCATGCTCCTGGATCGGTCCATAAAAAATTTCACTGTCGGCGAAGGCGACGTTGGCGCCGCAGGCGATGACTTCCAGGCCGTTGGCGACCATGGCATCCACCTGCTGCTGCGTCACCAGGCGCGAGGCGGCGCAGGGCAGGAAGACCTCGGCGCCCACGCTCCAGATGCGGCGGTTGATCTCCTCGAAGGGCAATAAATCGTCGGCGGCGAGCTGGTTGCCGCGGCGGTTCAAGAACAGCGCCTTCACCTCGTCGAACGTGAACCCCGCCGGGCGCAGCAGGCCGCCTTCGCGGTCGATGATGCCCACCACCTTGGCGCCGGCCTGGGCCAGGTAGTAGGCGGCCGTCGCGCCCACGTTGCCCCAGCCCTGGACGATGACGCGCTTGCCCTGCAGCTCGCGGCCCCACAGCCGCTGCTGGTGGCGCACGGACTCGGCCACGCCCCAGCCGGTGATGAGGTCGGCGACCGTGTAGCGGCGCGCGGCATCGGGGGTGTAGCGCGCGTCCTCCACGGCGTGGGCCACGCCGCGCCGGAGCTGGCCGACCTTGCGGATGCGCTCGCTCTCGCCGGGGTTGAAGTGGCCGTTGACCACGCCCTCCTGCGGGTGCCACAGGCCGTGGCTCTCGGTGATGGGGATGACCTCGTGCATCTCGTCCACGTTGAGGTCGCCGCCCGTGCCGTAGTAGCTCTTGAGCAGCGGGGCGACGGCCTTGTACCAGCGGCGCAGCACGTCGGCCTTGCGCGGGTCGGCCGGGTCGAAGTCGATGCCGGACTTGGCGCCGCCGATGGCGGGGCCGGACACGGTGAACTTCACCTCCATGGTCTTGGCCAGCGACTCGACCTCGCGCCGGTCCAGCCCGCGGCGCATGCGCGTGCCGCCCCCGGCGGCGCCGCCGCGCAGGCTGTTGATCACCACCCAGCCGCGCGCGGGCGTCTGGTCGTCATGCCACTCGAACACGATGGCGGGCGGCTTGTTCTCGAAGCGCTGGAGCAGGTCTTTCATGGGAGGTCTCCTGGTGAGCCTTGGCGTTTTCGGGTGTGGCCAGGGCAAGAAATTCGGATAGGGCCAAGGCAAGAAATCGAGAGGCGTTGGCCGGAAGCCGCCATGCCTCGCCTTCCGATTCGTCATCCCCGCGAAGGCGGGGATCCAGGCGGCCCCCAAGCCGGCCGCCAGCTCATGTCGTGGCGTTCCGGGGACTTGGGGCCCTGGTGTTCCTGCGCGGTCCCTTCGCTCTGGCGTGGGGCCGCCTGGATTCCCGCCTTCGCGGGAATGACGAAGTAGTGGGCGTGGCGTGGCGTGGCGGCTTACGGCTTGAGGCTTGCGGCTGGCGGCCGCTCAGGCCAGCAGCAGCTTGTCGTCGTCGATGCGCTCGCCCCGCGTGCGCTCGAACATGCGCAGCAGGTCCGGCACGTCCAGGCCCTGGCGCTGCTCGCCGCTGACGTCCAGCACCACGCGGCCCTGGTGCAGCATCACGGTGCGGTGGCCGTGGTCCAGGGCCTGGCGCATGCTGTGGGTGACCATCAGCGCGGTGAGCTGCTGCTCGCGCACGATGCGGTCGGTCAGCTCCAGGACGAAGGCGGCGGTGCGCGGGTCCAGCGCCGCGGTGTGCTCGTCCAGCAGCAAGAGCTTGGACGGCTGCAGCGAGGCCATCAGCAGGCTCACCGCCTGGCGCTGACCGCCGGAGAGCAGCCCCATGCGGTCGGCCAGCCGGTTCTCCAGGCCCAGGTTGAGCGTGCGCAGCTTGGCGCGGAACAGCTCGCGCACCTGCTTGTTGAGCGTGAGCGCCAGGCCCCGGCCCTGCCCGCGCTTCCAGGCCAGCGCCATGTTCTCCTCGATGCTCAGCGCCTCGCAGGTGCCGGCCATGGGGTCCTGGAACACGCGCGCCACCAGCGCGCTGCGCTGCCAGGCGTTGCGCCGCGTGACGTCCTCGCCGGCGATCTCGATGCGGCCGCTGTCCACCAGCAGGTCGCCGCTGATGGCGTTCAGGAAGGTGGACTTGCCCGCGCCGTTGGAGCCGATCACGGTGACGAACTGCCCGCTGGGAATGTCCAGGTCCAGCCCGCGCAGCGCGCGGTTCTCGATGGGCGTGCCGGGGTTGAAGGTGATTTCCAGTCGTTGGGCGCGCAGCATCACAGGGCCTCCTTGGTCGTCGCGGTATTGCCGGCCTTGGCCGACTGGGTCGAAGCAAGCGAGGCCGGTGCCTTGCGCTTGCCCAGCTTGCGCTTGAGCTGGGGGCTCAGCAGCGCCAGCGCCACGAGCACGGCGGTGACGAGGTTGAGGTCCTGCGCCTGCAGGCCCAGGAAGTCGCTGTTGAGCGCGGCGGCGATGAAGAAGCGGTAGAGCACGGCGCCCAGCACGCAGGCCAGCGTCGCCAGCACCAGGCCGCGGGCCGGCAGCAGCGTCTCGCCCACGATGACGGCGGCCAGGCCGATGACGATGGTGCCCACGCCCATGGAGATGTCCGCCCCGCCCTGCGACTGCGCGAACAAGGCCCCGGCCAGCGCCACCAGCGCGTTGGACAGCGCCAGGCCGTAGATGGTGAAGCGGTCGGTGGAGATGCCCTGGGCGCGCGACATGCGGGCGTTGTTGCCCGTGGCGCGCATGGCCAGGCCGGCTTCGGAGGCGAAGAACAGGTCCAGCAGCCCCTTCACCACCGCGACCACGGCCAGCATGAGCAGCGGCTTGAAGACGTAGTCCGGCCAGTCGTTGAAGGTGAACAGGCTGAACAGCGTGGGCTCGGTGATCAGCGCCACGTTGGGCTTGCCCATCACGCGCAGGTTGATCGAGTACAGGGCGATCATCACCAGGATGCTGGCCAGCAACTGCATGATGCGCAGCCCAACGTGCAGCCAGGCCGTGAGCGCGCCGGCGGCGGCGCCGGCCAGCATGGCCACGACGGTCGCGGCCAGCGGGTTCCAGCCGGCCACGATCAGCGTGGCGGCCACGGCGCCGCCGAGCGGGAAGCTGCCGTCCACCGTCAGGTCGGGGAAGTTGATGACGCGGAAGGAGATGAAGACGCCCAAGGCGACCAGGCCAAAGATCAGGCCTATCTCCAGGGCGCCCAGGGAAGCGATGAGGGACATGCGGGGTTTCCTGCGGCAAGGCTGCGCCCGCACGCGCCGCTGAAGCGGCGCGCCGGACGAAAGCGAAAACGGGTTGAGGACGGAAGAGGTGGCGGCGGCACCGCCGCCGCGGCGCTTATTTCTGCGCCACCACCTGCTTGGCGGCTTTCAGAAGGTCCTCAGGCAGCGTCACGCCCTGCTTCTGCGCGGCTTCCGGGTTGACGTGCAGCTCAAAGCGCTGGCTGGTCTGCGCGGCGATGGCACCGGGCTTCTCGCCCTTGAGCACGCGCACCACGAGCTGGCCGGTCTGGCGGCCCAGGTCGTAGTAATTGAGGCCCAGGGCGGCGACGGCGCCGCGCTTGACGGCGTCGGTGTCGGCCGCGACCACCGGCAGCTTGGCCTGCTGCGCCACCTTCACGATGCCCTCGAAGGCCGACATCACGTTGTTGTCGGTGGGCGCGTAGATCACGTCGGCCTTGCCGACCAGGCTTTGCGCGGCGCCGGGCACGTCCACGGTGCGCGGGGCGGCAGCTTCCACCAGCGTCAGGCCGGCGGCGGCGCAGGCTTTCTTGAGCGCCTCGACGATGGCCACCGAGTTGGCCTCGCCGGGGTTGTAGATCACGCCCAGCTTCTTCACGTCCGGCCGCACGCGCTTGACCAGCTCGACGTGCTTGTCCAGCGGCGAGGCGTCGGACACGCCCGTGACGTTGCCGCCGGCGGGCTCCCAGCTCTTGACGAGCTTGGCCGCCACCGGGTCGGTGACGGCGGAGAACACCACCGGGATGTCGCGCGTGGCGGCCACCGCGGCCTGGGCCGACGGGGTGGCGATGGCGACGATGGCGTCCGGCCGCTCGCCCACGTACTTGCGCGCGATCTGCGCCGCGGTGCCCGTGTTGCCCTGGGCGCTCTGGTAGTCGAAGCGCAGGTTCTTGCCGACCTCGTAGCCGGCGGCCTTGAGCTCGTCGCGCACGCCGTCGCGCGCGGCGTCCAGCGCGGGGTGCTCGACGATGGCGGTGACGGCCACGCGCTTGACGGCGGCCTCGGCGGCCAGGGCCGTGGCGGGCAGCGCGCAGGCCAGGGTGAGGGACGCGAGGGCGGCGCGGAAGAAACGTTGTTGCATGGGGGCTGTCTCCGGTGTCGTCCGCTGCGGGGCTCTTGGCCCGGCGCGGCGCTCGTTGCGAACAGGCGAAACTTTAGGCAGCACGGCGCGCAATTGCTTTTCATCAAGCGTGCGGGGCTTCCCCTGAAAGCGAGACAGAATTTCGTATTGCTCTCGAACGGGGAAATTTCCGTGCACGCGCTTGATCTGGATCGAATCGACTGCCGCCTGCTCACGCACCTGCAGGCCAACGGCCGGGCCTCCAACCTGGAGCTGGCCGAGGCGGCGGGCCTGTCGCCCGCGCAGGCGCACCGGCGCCACCGCCGGCTGGAGGAGCTGGGCCTGATAGGCGGCTACCACGCGCAACTGGACGCGCGGCGGCTGGGCCTGACGGTGGTGGCCTTCATCCACATCGGCATGGAAAAGGGCCACCTGCGCGACCTGCCCAGCTTCCAGGGCCTGGTGGCCGACCTGCCGCAGGTGCTGGAGTGCTACTCGGTGACGGGCGACTTCGATTACGTGCTCAAGGTCGTGGCGCAGGACCTGAAAGCGCTGTCCACCTTCCTGATGGACACGCTCATGCGGCTGCCCGGCGTCAACAGCGTGCGCTCCAGCGTCTGCCTGGACGAGATCAAGTGCACGACGACGCTGCCGCTTGGGCAGGCATGAGGCGTCGGCGCGGCCAGGCGCCAGACGGCCTCATCCTCTTCGGCCGGCGACTCGGCGGGCCGTCCTCACGCCCCCCCGCCGCGCGCCGCCCTCTTCTTGGCCGCCGCCGTCTTCTTCCCGCGCGCCGTGCCGGCCTTGCTCTCCCGGGCATCCGCCGCGGGCGCCGCATCCTTGGCCGCATCCGCCGGCGGCTTGGCCATTGCCCGATCGGCGCGCCGGTAATCGGTGGCCTTGAGGCCCTGCGCCAACGCCAGCAGGTGCGCCGCCACGTGCCACAGCGCCGGCACGCCGCTGTGCAGGAACAGCGCATCGGCCAGGCGCGAGAGCTGGCACAGGTGGCTCAGCACGGAGTCCAGCTCGCGCGGCTTGATCATCAGCCGCGCCAGCTCGGCGCGGTAGGCCTGCAGCAGCTGCTCGCGCGCGGGCACGGCGGCTTCGCCCTGGTCGAGCGAGCCGTCCAGCAGCGCCTGCACCACGCGGGCCTCCAGGGGCATGAGCGCCGTCCAGGCGTCGGCCTGCGCGGCGAAGGCGCGCCGCGCCTCCTCCTCGCTCACCCGCGCCAGCTCCAGCGCCTGCGCGGCCCGCGCCGGCGCCGTCGCGGGCTGCGCCTTGAGCAGCAGGGCCTGCAGCGCCAGCCCGTTGAGCGCGTTGTAGGGCCTGAAGCCGGGCTGGCCCGGCTCGCCCTGGCCGGCGCGGTAGGCCTGGGCGCTGTCGGACAGCATGCGCTCCAGCGCCTTGCCGGCCGAGCTGGGTACCGGCGACGCCTCCAGCAAGTCGCGCGCATGCAGGACGGCCAGCCGCTTGAGCGCCCCGCCGCGCAGCGCGCCGCGCTCGGCGTTGAGGGCGCCGCTGCGCTGGCCCTCGCCCTCTCCTTCGCCGCGGCCCTGGCCCACCAGCCGGTCCAGGTCGTCCAGCCGCTGCAGGGCGCGGCGTATCAGGTCCTTGTCCTTCTGCTTCTCGCCCAAGCGGGCCTCGACGTTGGCGAGCTGCTCGATGTCGCGAATGGGCACGCGGCCGAGCTGGTCCTCGGCCTGCACGGCGCAGAGGTAGGCCTTGCGGGCTTCGTCGTCATGCTTCAGATCGGCCCACGTGGCACCCAGCGCCGATTGCAGCGAGGGCGAGTGGCGCCAGTCCGGCGGGCAGCGCTTGTCCAGCAGGTCCTGGATCTCGTCGCGCTGGCGCTTGAGCTCGGCATCGGTCAGCGCCTCGGAGCGCCGCGCCAGCGCCGCGCGGCGTGAGGCCAGCTCGTCCAGCAGCTCGTCGGGGCTGGCGACCTGGGTGTCGCCGTCGCCGGCGGCGCGGGCCTCGGCCATGCCCTCGGCGCGCCAGTCGGCGTCGCCATAGGCCTGGTACGCCCCCCAGGTGATGTCGCCGCCGCCGTCCTGGTAGATGGCCTGGCGCGCCCGGAACACGGCCTCGCCAAAGGGCTGGCGGTGCAGCAGCAGCTCCTTGTAGAAGGTCTCGCCGAAGTCGCGCGCGAGCTTGTCGTTGACGGCCCAACCCGCCACCACCACGCAGCGCACGCCTATGGCCATGAGCTCGCGCGCAATGCTGGCCGCGAGCTTGTTGGCGTCGCGCAGGCGCTGCGCGCCGCCGTCCACCTGGCCCAGGTGGCAGCAGGAGAGGAAGACCAGCTCAGGCACCCACTCCATGGCGGAGATCTCCGCCGCGGTGATCAACAAGCCGTCGGAGAGCACCACGCCGGAGCGGCGCCCGCCGTCCACGTGCGCCAGGTCGAACACCCCATGCGCGGCGATGTGCAGGATGCGCCAGGGCCGGCGCAGCAGTTGCGCCATCACGTCCACCGCGCGCTGGTCGGCACCGATGGCGGTGCGCACCTCGTAGCCCAGGCCGGTGAGCACCTGCGCCACGGCGTTGGCCTCCGCCTCGGCCCCCTGCAGCGGCGGCAGCGGTTGCGCCGGCCGGCCATTCACGAGGAAGGCCAACTCAAAACCCTGCACGGACGGATTGCCCACCACCAGCGCCGTGTGGCCCACACTGGGGCGCACCTGGCGGCGGTACTCGGCGCTGGCGAGCTGGCGCACCATGGGCATTTGCAGCGCCATCGGCGGCGGCCCCGCCTGCGCCAGGCCGCCGGCCTGGGCGTCGGCGGCGAACATCAGCTCCCAGGGCATGTTGGCGGTGTACTCGTCCAGCACCAGCACCACGCGCTGCAGTTGCCGCCCGGCCTCCTTGAAGTCGTGCGGCACCATGAGCTGGAACAGCATGCGGCCGATGTCCTCGTTCCACACGGGCGAGGCGATCTGCTGGCGTATGAGCGCTTCCACCAGGCCCGGCTGGCGCTGCTGCATCTCCGTCTCCGCCCGCGCGCGCTGGCCCACGTAGACGAAGCGCAGCCGCGTGGCGATGCCGGCGGCGCGCGAGGGCGCCGGCGCGGCGGCCGCGCCCGGGGCCGGCGCGGGGGCAAGCGCGGAAGTAGCACCGGCGGCGCCGTCGTCCGCGCCGGTGATCATGAGCCGCGGCCAGTAGGCGCTGGAATGGTTGTCGAACAGGCGCTGGCGCAGGCCCTGCCCCTGGCGCAGCGTGCGCCGGCACACCAGCGCCGTGCCCTGGCTCTGCGCGAGCTGCGACAGCCGCGAGCCCTCCTGCGCCAGGCGGCGCAGCGCGTACACGGCGGTGATGGCGGTGTCGAGGTAGAGCTCGACGATGTCCAGCCGCCCAACGCACAGCCGCAGCCGCGTGCTCTCGTGGAAGCGCGCGTTGGCCTCCAGCACGCCGCGCACCAGCGCCTCCACGGAGCTGTCCACGCCGAGGTTGGCGTTGGAGTTGTAGCCCAGCAGCAGCGTGGCCAGCGGCAGCTCGTACTCGGCGTCGGCGCCGTTCACCTGCGCGCCGAGCTGGTCGGCCAGTTGCAGCAGCAGCCGCAACACGCCGGCGCGCACGGCGTCCGTCAAGTCCGTGCCGCTCAGCGGCTGCTCGTAGCGGCCCAGGCCCGTGACCACCGCACCGCGCACCATGCCGGCGGCCAGCGGGCGCAGCGGCGACACGCGCAGCACCACGGTGGCCGTGCCGCGCGCACCGGCGTACAGGCCCAGCGCCCGGCGGCGGCTCAGGTCGCCTTCCAGCAGCTCGCGGTCTATGAGGGCCTCGGGGCCGGCAATGGGGTCGTTCTCGTAGTGGCCCACCAGCAAGGGCTGCGTGAGAAAGCGCAGGTCCGTGGCGGTGACGCCCACTTCCAGCCGGCGCTTGGGCCGCGGCTTGATGCGCGTGCGCGCCTTGCCGCCCACGGCGGCGTTGATCAGCGCGGCATCGGAGAGCACGGCCGGCGGCCCGGCGTCAAAGACCACGGGGCCCTGCGGCTCGGCGGCGCGGGTGACGGGCGGCGTCTGCGCCAGCGCCGCGGTGCTGCCCTTGACCAGCAGCTCCGCCAGCGCACTGAAATGCTCGCGCGTGTCGCACAGGTTGCCGTGCTCGGCGGGCATGAAATAGTGCTGGCCGACGTTGCCTATGCGCCCGGAGGCCCAGGTGACGGTGCCGTCGCCGCGCGGCGTGCCCTGGAGCTTGAGCCGCCCGTTTTCCACCACCAGGCCGCAGGTGGTGTTGAGCGCCACGCCAAACACGTAGATCGCTTTCGGGGCGTAGGCGGCGGGCAGGCTGGGCGGCTCGGACCTGGGCTGGCCGCCGTTGTCCTGGCTCCACAGCCAGCCGCCCTCGGTGAGCGCCTGCTGCAGCGGCACGGCCATGCGGCCGTCGCCGAACCAGAAGTCCTTGACCGTGGGCTTCAGGTCGTCCCAGGTGGTGGAGAGCATGAAGTTGCGCTGCAGCGCATCGGCTTCGGTCTGGAATTCGTCCACGAAGCCGGGGCGCGGCAGCAACTGCAGCGCGCCGCGAAAGCCCGCGACGATGCCGAGCAACTCCTCCAGGCTGTGCCGCGTGTCCATGGCCGCGAGGGCGCGCAGCATGCCGCCCTTGCCCAGCAGGTTCTGCACCATGGTGTGCGAGCCCTGGTGCGGCGTGCCCAGCATCACCAGCCGCGCGTCCGCGCGGGCCATGAGCTCGTCCATCACGGCGCGGCGGCGGTAGATGCAGGCACGCGCCACCAGGCCGCCCATGCTGTGCGCCAGCAGCCGTATGGGCTGCTGGGTCTGCTGCAGCAGTTGCGCCAGCAAGGCCCCCAGGCGCTCGCCCAACACGTCCAGCGGCTGGCGCCAGTCGTAGGCGAAGGCCACCACGCGGTGCGTGCGGGCCAGCTCCTCGATCAGCTCGCCGTAGGACAGCGCCAGCGGCGATTCGGCCTCCACGCCCTCGCTGCCCCAGGCGACGCGGTCCAGCCCGCCGCGCAGCAGCCGCAAGGGGTCCAGCCAGATGCGGTCGCCCTTGGCGCGCAGCGAGGAGCCCATGATGCCGGGCAGCAGCACGACCACGGGCAGCTCGGCCGCGGCGGCGGCGCGGGTCTGGCCTTCCAGGGCGCGCTGCAGCCTTTCCTGCAGCGCCGCCTCGTCCGGCGGCAGGTCGACGAAGGCCGGCAGCGTGCGCGGCTCCTTGCTCACCAGCCAGTCGCGCAGCGCGGTGCGGGTGTCGAGGTTGGCGAAGTAGCGGAAGTGCGTGGTGGCGCGGCTGCGCTCCAGCAGCGCGCGGGCGCCGGCGCGCGCGGCGATGCCGGCCAGCATGGCCGGCGTGTCCACCACCAGGTCGTTGTCCACCTGGTCGAAGAGCAGGAAGTCGGTGAGCAGCAGGCCCAGCCGCGACAGCGCGCTGCCGCCCTCGGCGTCCCCGGCGATCAAGCCCATGGCGATGCCGGGCTGCACCGGCGCCTGGCGCAGCAGCCGCGCCAGGGGCGAGTCCGGCAGCATGGCCTCTATGCCGGGAACCATGTGCGGATCGGTGCGGCGCTGGGCGATTTCCAGCACCACGCGCTTGAAGACCGCGTAGAGCGGGTTGCCGAAGAACCACGGGTTCAGGCCCAGCAGGCTCAGGATGCCGGAGAGGAACAGGTCGAAGTTGCCGCCGGCCAGCCGCGTGCCGTTGGCCGGCGCGGCCACACGCACGTAGCGCTCCACGGTGAGCTGCCTGTCGGCCAGCAGCTCGGCCAGCCGGGCAAGCTGCGCGCGCTGCTCCCCGTGCGCCTTGTCCATCTCGTCGGCCAGCGTGGAGGCCGGCGGCAAGGCGCGCTCGCCCTCGGCACTGCCCGTCCCCTGGAACTGCCTGGGGTCGCGGCGGTACTGCGCGATGAGGGCGCCGAAGTCGCGCAGGCACAGCAGGTCGGCCACCAGGCCGCCGCGCGAGTGCGACACCAAGCTCACGCGCGCCCCCCTGGGCAGCGCGCCGGCCAGCGCGATGGCGTTTTCTATGGGGCTTCTCGACAGCGTGTGGTGCTCCAGGGCGTAGAGGCCGCCGGGGTAGGCCTTGCGCAGCGCGGCCCACACGTCGCGCTCGCCGCTTTGCAGCTCGCCGAAGCTGCCCACGGTGTTGGAGGCGGTGCCGTGGACGAAGACCAGCAGCGGCTTGCCGTCGTAGTCCTTGAAGTGCTCCGGCTCCACGGGCTTGGGCGTGCCGGCGCCGGACTCGGTGGTGTCCCAGGTGCACAGCAGGTCGTCTCCGGCCATGACCTTGTTTTCCAGGACGCTCGTCAAGGCCTTGGTGCCGGCCCAGGACAAGCCCAGCTCCACGGCCTGGACACCCGCGTCCTGCAGCAGCGCGCCCTGGTCCAGCTCGCCGTGCAGCACGGCGCGGATCACGCGCTTGACCACCGCCTTGCCCAGGTCGGCCACCAGGCCGCGCGAGGGCACGGCGGTGGCCGCGTTGAGCTGGTCCAGCCGGATGCGGTCGCCGTCCACGAGGTCGGGGCGGCTGCGCAGCAGGCTCGCGCGCAACTGCACCACGCTCGTGACCAGGGTGCTGCCGTCCTCCAGCTCCAGCAGCAGCACTTCGCCCTCGCCGGCCTGCATGGCGCCCACGGGCTGCGCCGTGCCGGCCTCGCGGGCGGCGGGGGACAGCAGCACGGTCTCGCGCACCTCCAGGATGCCGGCGGGCAAGAGCTTTTTCTCCGCGTCGTCTGCAGCGCCTGCGGCACCGCGCGCCGCGCTGCTCAACAGCGCCGGCTGCGCGTCGTGTGTGGCCTGCCAGCCCTGCACTTCAAGGACATGCGCCATGTGTCGTGCTCCCGCGTGGGTTCAGGCAAAGATCCTGGAGCGCCGCGCCGCGGCATCGCCCACGAGCTGCGGGCTTTGCGGGTAGCTCACCGAGGGCAGCATGGCCGGCGTGATGGCCTTGTGCCACTGCGCATAGGTCGCGTCCGCACCCAGGCCGCGCAGCGCCTTGAGCGCGTAGTAGGTGAAGGCGCCGTTGAAGCGGCCGGCGATGTGGGCGTCGTAGCTGAAGTGATTGGGCCCTTCCTGGCAGCCGGCCAGCAGCAAGTCGCCGCTGCGGCGCAGCATCAGCTTGGCCAGCGGGCTGCTGCCCTGCACGGCCGGCAAGGCGCGCGGCAGCGCGGCCGCATCCATCCAGTTGCCTATGGGCATGAAGCGCGGGCGGGTGGCGCGCGGGTCGGCATCGGGGTCGGCCGCGGCGCGGGTGACGGTGCCGGAGTGGCAGCTGTCGGCCACCAGCACCAGCTTCACCTTGGGCTGGCGGCGCAGGAAGAGCTCGTGGATCTCGTCGTCCAGCAGCGCGCCCTCGGTGCGTATGTCGTGGGGGCACAGCGCCTCGTCCAGGCCGTCCACCTCGTCGCCGTCGGTATCGGGCACGTAGGTGCCGTGGCCGGAGTAGGTGATGACGAGCACGTCGCCGCCCTGCCCCTGCTCGATGAGGCTGCCCATGGCCTGCGCCATGGCCGCCTTGGTGGCCTGGGCGTCCAGCAGCGTCGTCACGCCGAAGCCGCGCTGCTGCAGTTCCCTGGCCCAGTCCTGCGCGTCGTTGACGCAGCCCTGCAGGTCCATCCCGGTGCCGGGATAGTCGTTGATGCCGATGCACAAAGCCTTCTTTGCCATGTCGCCTCCGCAAGACCGGACTTCAGTGTCCGGCCCCCGTTAGCCTAGGGGGAGCGCCGGCGCGGCGCACCCCCTGTTTTCACGACTGCCAAAGGGGGTGGCGGGGCACTACGGCGCCCGCAGCGGGCGCATGGCACGCGAGACGCGCGCCCCGCCCCGCAGTTCGCCGGCAGGCCGGCAAGGCGGATCGCAAACCGCTTGTGTGCGTCGAGCGCATGGAGTGCACGGCGGGCACGTTCGTCGCCAGGCTACAAGGATGCGCACGCAACCCACAGCGCATCGCCCAGGCAACGGTGGCGCGCAAGGCCCGCGCCACAAAGCAAAAAGCCTGGTGTCTTGTGGACACCAGGCTTCGGCTTTTCTTGGTCGGGGTGGCGGGATTCGAACTCGCGACCCCTTGCACCCCATGCAAGTGCGCTACCAGGCTGCGCTACACCCCGACGACTGAAGCCGTAAGTATAACGCATATTTCGAGCCTTCCTTCAGCTTGCTGAGAAGAAGTTGCACAGGCATCTTCCTCGTGAAAAGTAGCCGCCGGCATTGACCGATTGCGGCATCGAGGCTGCCGTGCCATGGCTTGCCATGCATCGAGCGATCCACGAGCAGTACAGCTGCACCGTGCCCCCTCAGCCCTCAGCCCTCAGCCCTCAGCCCTCAGCCCTCAGCCCTCAGCCCTCAGCCCTCAGCCCTCAGCCGCCTCACATGGACACACGAGCTTCGCTCTGCCCACAAAGCAAAAAGCCTGGTGTCTTGTGGACACCAGGCTTTGGCTTTTCTTGGTCGGGGTGGCGGGATTCGAACTCGCGACCCCTTGCACCCCATGCAAGTGCGCTACCAGGCTGCGCTACACCCCGACGACTGAAGCTAGCAGTATAACACCAATTTGCTATTTGTGATCAAGCAGCGCGCGAATTTGAAGAAGTTCGGCGCGCAGCTCTTCGAGCAGGCCGCTCGGCTGGTCCTCGATGGAGACCAGCGCCAGAGGAAGCTCGAAAGCTTGCTCGGCGGCGGGTGCCACGTCGCCCTGCGGCGACTGATCCGCTTCATCGGCCAGCGCCTTCGCCGCATGCAGCGCGGCACTGCGGGGCGACTCGTCGGCCAGCCGGTTGCGCGCACCGTTGATGGTGAAGCCCTGCTCGTACAGCAGGTCGCGGATGCGGCGGATGAGCAGCACTTCGTGGTGCTGGTAGTAGCGCCGGTTGCCGCGGCGCTTCATGGGCTTGAGCTGCGAGAACTCCTGTTCCCAGTAGCGCAGCACATAGGGCTTGACGCCGCAAAGCTCGCTCACTTCCCCGATGGTGAAGTAGCGCTTGGCGGGAATCTCGGGCAGCGGCGTCTTGTCCATTTTCAGGTGCTCCAACTGGAAGAGCTCGCCGCCCGCGCCTCAAGGCCCAGGCGGCCCCGCCAACCCCGACTGGCCCGGCCGGCCGTGGTCAACGCCGTCTTACTCGGCGTCGTCTTGGGCGTCGGCATCGCCCTGCACCAGCCCCTTGAGCTTGTGGCTCGCGTGGAAAGTCACGACGTTGCGCGCGTTGATGGGAATGGTCTCCCCCGTGCGCGGATTGCGCCCCGGGCGCGGCGCCTTGCGGCGGATGTTGAAGTTGCCGAAGCCCGACAGCTTGACCTCCTGGCCCTGCACCAGCGCGCCGTGGAGGATGTCGAAGAAGGCTTCGACCATGTCCTTGGACTCGCGCTTGTTCAGGCCCAGGCGTTCGAACAGCAGCTCGGACAGCTCGGCCTTGGTCAGCGTGGGCGTTTCTATGCTGGGCAGCAGCACGGCATCGGCCGGATTGGTGATGTCGTTCATGTCCGTGTGTCCCTCCTTATCCGCGCAACCGCACGCCTAAGCGCTGCTGCAGCCGCTGCAGCAACGCGGACATCGCGGCGTCCATGCGCTCGTCGGTGAGCGTGGCCTCGGGGTCCAGCAATTCGACGCGCACGGCCAGGCTGCGCTCGTTGGCTTCCATGCCAGCCACGGGCGTGGCGGGCTTGTAGAGGTCAAAGAGCTTGGCCGAGCGTACCAGTGAGCTGTCGTCGTCGAGGATGACGCTCATCAGGGCGTCATGGCCCAGGTCCTCGCGCGCCACCAGCGCCACGTCGCGCCAAGCCGACTGCAGCCGCGCAATGGGCTGGAAGGCCGGCACCGGGCGCTGCAGCAACGCGTCGAGCTCCAGTTCGAACAGCACCGGCGCCTGCGGCAGCTCGTAGGCCTGGCGCCAGCGCGGATGCAGCTCGCCCAACCAGCCCACGGCCACGCCGTCGATCTCGATGCGGGCGCTGCGGCCCGGGTGCAGCGCGGGGTGCGTGGCGGTCACGAACTTGGGGCTGAGCGGCGACAGCAGCGCTTGCACGTCGCCCTTGGCGTCGAAGAAGTCCACCGCGCGCTCGCGCTGGCCCCACTGCAGCTCCTGCGCGCTGCCGAAGGCCAGGCCCGCAAGGCGGCGCGGCTGATGCACGTTGGCCACCGTGGTGTCGGTGTCGGCCACCGAGCCGTCGCGCATGAACACGCGGCCGATCTCGAACACGCGCACGCGCGAGGCCTTGCGCGCGAGGTTGTAGCGCAGCACGTGAACCAGGCTGCCCAGCAGGCTGGAGCGCATCACCGCCAGCGGCGCGGCGATGGGGTTGAGCACGCGGATGGGGTCGGCGTTGCCGGCAAGCTCCGTCTCCCAGCGCTCCTCCACGAAACTGAAGTTGATGGTTTCCTGGTAGCCCAGGTCGGCCATCAGGTGGCGCAGCGCATGCGTGCTGCGCTGGTTCTCCGTCAGCACATGGGCGGTTACCGGCGCAACCGGCGGCGTATCGGGCAAGTTGTTGAAGCCGACGACGCGGATGACCTCCTCGATGAGGTCTTCCTCGATCTGAAGGTCGAAGCGCCAGGTGGGGGGCGTCACCGTCAGCGTGCCCTCGCCTTGCGTGAAGGTCAGGCCCAGCCGCGTGAACACTTCGGCGCACTGCGCCTGTGTGACGGGCATGCCGATCACGCGCGCGGCGCGCGCCACGCGCAGCGTCACGGGCTCGCGCGCGGGCAGTTGCGTGGTCTGGTCGTCCACCGGGCCGGCTTCGCCGCCACAGATCTGCTGGATCAGCCGCGTGAGGTGCTCGATGTGCTCCACCGTCTGCGCCGGGTCCACCCCGCGCTCGAAGCGGTGGCCCGCGTCGGTGCTGAAGTTGTAGCGGCGCGAGCGGCCGGCCACGGCTTGCGGCCACCAGAAGGCGGCTTCGACGTAGACGTTGCGCGTGTCATCGGACACGGCCGTGGCGTCACCGCCCATGATGCCCGCCAGCGATTCGACGGACTGCGCGTCGGCGATCACTCCCACGCTTTCGTCCAGCTCCACCGTGTTGCCGTTGAGCAGCTTGAGCTGCTCGCCCTTGCGGCCCCAACGCACCACCAGGTTGTCGTGGATCTTGTCGAGGTCGAAGATGTGGCTGGGACGGCCGTACTCGAACATCACGTAGTTAGAGATGTCCACCAGCGCGCTGACCGAGCGCTGGCCGCAGCGCTCTAGCCGCTCCACCATCCAGGCCGGCGTCTGGGCTTGCGGATTGATGCCGCGCACGATGCGGCCGGAGAAACGGCCGCAAAGGTCGGCCGCTTCGATGCGCACGGGCAGCCGCGCGTCATGGACGGCGGGCACGGGCTCGAACGTGGGCATCTTCAGCGGCGTGCCGGTGAGCGCGGAGAGCTCGCGGGCGATGCCGTACACGCTCAGGCAATGCGCCAGGTTGGGCGTGAGCTTGATGGTGAAGATGTGGTCGT
Source organism: Azohydromonas lata NBRC 102462 (assembly GCF_001571085.1). Classification (GTDB taxonomy): domain Bacteria; phylum Pseudomonadota; class Gammaproteobacteria; order Burkholderiales; family Burkholderiaceae_C; genus Azohydromonas; species Azohydromonas lata. The sequence continues at coordinate 11,221 of NZ_BCTC01000089.1, read as the reverse complement.
CGAGCTTGAGCACGTCGCGCACGTTCGCGCCCACGGGCGCGTCGGCCGACAGCTCCAGCAGGCCGCCGTGGTCTTCGGAGAGCTTGAGCTCGCGGGCGGAACACAGCATGCCGAAGCTCTCGACGCCGCGCAGCTTGCCCAGCTTGATCTCGAAGGGCTTGCCGTCATCGCCGGGCGGCAGTTGCGCGCCGACGAGCGCCAGCGGCACGCGGATGCCGGCGCGGGCGTTGGGTGCGCCACAGACGATTTGCAGCGGGCCGTCCTTGGAGTGCTCGCCGGCGTCCACCTTGCACACGCGCAGGCGGTCGGCGTTGGGGTGCTGGACGGCTTCCAGGATCTCGCCCACGACGATGCCGCTGAAGGCGGGAGCGGCCGGGTGCAGCTCCTCCACTTCCAGGCCGGCCATGGTCAGCGTCTCGGAAAGCTCGGCGGTGGTCAGGGGCGGATTGCAGAATTCTCGCAGCCAGGACTCGGGAAATTGCATGGTCGATCTCAGCCTTTACTTGAACTGCGAGAGGAAGCGCAGGTCGCCGTCGAAGAACAGGCGCAGGTCGTTGACGCCGTAACGGAGCATGGTCAACCGGTCCGGCCCCATGCCGAAGGCGAAGCCGATGTACTCCTCGGGGTCCAGGCCGAAGTTGCGCACGACGTTGGGGTGCACCTGGCCGGAGCCCGCCACTTCCAGCCAGCGGCCCTTGAGCGGGCCGCTGCTGAAGGCGATGTCCACCTCGGCCGACGGCTCGGTGAACGGGAAAAAGGACGGACGGAAGCGGATTTGCAGGTCGTCCGTCTCGAAGAAGTTGCGAAAGAAATCGGCGAAGACGGCCTTGAGGTCCTTGAAGCTGACGTTGCGGCCAATCCACAGGCCTTCGCACTGGTGGAACATGGGCGAGTGCGTCGCGTCGCTGTCCACGCGGTAGGTGCGGCCCGGTGCGATGACGCGGATCTCCGGCATCTCGCCGCCCTTGCCTGCATGCGCCTTGACGTGCTGCACGGCGTGACGCACCTGCATGGGGCTGGTGTGCGTGCGCAGCAGGTAGTCGCCTTGCGGGCCCTTGGCATCGACGTAGAAGGTGTCGTGCATGGAGCGCGCCGGGTGGTCGGCGGGCGTGTTCAGGGCCGTGAAGTTGAACCAGTCGTTCTCGATCTCGGGGCCGTCGGCCACGGCAAAGCCCATGGAGCCGAAGATGGCCTCGATGCGCTCCAGGGTGCGCGAGGTCGGGTGCAGGCCGCCCATGCCGCGCTGGCGGCCGGGCAGCGTGACGTCCAGCGCCTCGGCCTGGAGCTGGCGCTCCAGCTCCGCATCGGCCAGCGCCTGGCGGCGGGCGTTGAGCGCGGCCTCGACCTGCTGCTTGAGCGCGTTGATCTCGGCGCCGCGAGCCTTCTTCTGCTCAGGCGGCAACGCGCCCAGGCCCTTCATCAGTTCGGTCAGGCGTCCGGTCTTGCCGAGGTAGCGCGCCTTGGCGTTCTCCAGCTCGGCCGGCGTGGCGGCGGCAGCGAAGTCGGCACGCGCGGACGACACCAGGGGATCGAGGTCGTTCATGGAATGCGGGACGGGGGGCGGGGGCGATAAAAAAGGCCGGTCACCAGGTGCCGGCCTTCGGAGGGGTTGCCCAACCCGGGAAAACCGGGCCGGGGCAGCGCTCGGCGCGCCGTCACCCAGGGGCAACGGCACACGGCGGGCGCGCGACTCAGGCGAGCTGGGCCTTCACCTTCTCGACGATGCTGCCGAAGGCGGCCGGATCGTTGACGGCCATGTCGGCCAGGACCTTGCGGTCGATCTCGATCTGGGCTTTCTTCAGGCCGGCCATGAACTTGCTGTAGGTCACGCCCAGGGCACGGGAAGCCGCGTTGATACGGGCAATCCAGAGCTGGCGGAACACGCGCTTCTTGGCACGGCGGTCGCGATAGGCGTACTGGCCCGCCTTCATCACCGCCTGCTTGGCGATGCGGAAGACGTTCTTACGGCGGCCGCGGAAGCCCTTGGCCAGGGCCAGGACCTTCTTGTGGCGGGCGCGGGCGGTTACACCACGTTTGACGCGAGGCATGGTTCTACTCCTTTAACCTTGAAGCTCAGAGGCCGGCGAAGGGCAGCATCGCAGCGATGTGGCCCATGTTGGTCTCATGCACGTTGGCAGCGCCGCGCAGCTGGCGCTTGTTCTTCGTGGTCTTCTTGGTGAGGATGTGGCGCTTGAACGCCTGACCGCGCTTCACGGTACCACCCGGACGGACGCGAAAACGCTTCTTCGCGCTGCTCTTGGTCTTCATCTTGGGCATGACTGCTCCTTGTAAGTGACCCTTGCGGGCGACCGCGGAAAACACTCCGCGGTGCTTGTCGGCCCGCAACGGCTTCTGTGTCGCGGCCACCACCTTGCAGCGGCAACCGGACCGTTGGCGCCACCGGTGACCAGACCGGCGATGCCTAACCCTGCTTGTGATGCTTACTTGCGCCGGGGCGCCAGCACCATGATCATCTGGCGGCCTTCGAGCTTGGGCATGTGCTCGACCACCGCCACGTCGGCCAGCTCGTCGCGAATGCGCTCCAGCAGCCGCATGCCGATTTCCTGGTGCGTGATCTCGCGACCGCGGAAACGCAACGTGACCTTGCCCTTGTCGCCATCTTCACCAATGAAGCGGCGCAGGTTGCGCATCTTGATCGCGTAGTCGCCTTCGTCCGTACCCGGGCGGAACTTGACTTCCTTGACCTCGATGACCTTTTGCTTGGCCTTGGCCTCGGCAGCCTTCTTCTGTTCCTGGTACTTGAACTTGCCGTAGTCCATCAGCCGGCACACCGGGGGATCCGCCGTGGCGGCAATTTCCACCAGATCGACGTCGGCCTCGCCGGCCATCCGCAACGCTTCCTGGATGCTCACGATGCCCAGCGGCTCGTTGTTTGGGCCGTTGAGACGCACCTGAGGCGCCATGATCTCCCGATTCAGCCGATGCTTACGCTCGGCATTCGGAGTGCGACGATCGAAAAAAGTAGCGATGGTTTGAACCTCGTGTCAGCCGAAGGCGGCGGCCGTGGAATCGATCAGCGCGCGTTGCGGGGCAGCTCAGGCCTTGCTGGCAATGGCCTCGGCGATCTTTTGGCTGAAGTCGGTCGAGCTCATCACCCCAAGGTCCTGATTGCCCCGGGCGCGCACTGCAACGGTTCCGTTTGCCTTCTCCTTGTCGCCCACGACGAGGATGAACGGAACCTTTTGCAAAGAATGCTCGCGGATTTTATACGTGATCTTCTCGTTGCGCAAATCGGCCTGCGCTCTAACTCCTTGTTTTTGCAGCGCTTTCACCACTTCCTGCGCGTAGTCGGCCTGACCGTCCGTAATACAGGCCACGACGACCTGCGTTGGCGCCAGCCACGCGGGCAGCGCGCCGGCGTGCTGCTCGATCAGGATGCCGATGAAACGCTCCAGGCTGCCGACGATGGCACGGTGCAGCATCACGGGCGTGCGGCGCTCGCCGGACTCGGCCACGTACTCCGCGCCCAGGCGCTGCGCCATGGAGAAGTCCACCTGCATGGTGCCGCACTGCCACTGGCGGCCCAGCGCGTCCTTGAGCGTGTACTCGATCTTGGGACCGTAGAAGGCGCCGTCGCCCGGGGCGATGACGTAGTCGCAGCCTGAGCGCTTGAGGCTCTCGATGAGCGCCTGCTCGGCCTTGTCCCAGATCTCGTCGGAGCCGATGCGCGCCTCGGGCCGCGTGGCGACCTTGTAGAGGATGTCGGTGAAGCCGAAGTCCTTGTAGACCTTCTGCAGAAGCTCCGTGTAGGCCACGCATTCGTCGAGGATCATGTCCTCGGTGCAGAAGATGTGGCCGTCGTCCTGCGTGAAGCCGCGCACGCGCATGATGCCGTGCAGGCCGCCGCTGGGCTCATTGCGGTGGCACTGGCCGAACTCGCCAAAGCGCAGCGGCAGGTCGCGGTAGCTCTTGATGCCCTGCTTGAAGATCAGGATGTGGCCCGGACAGTTCATCGGCTTGAGCGCGTAGTCGCGCTTTTCCGACTCCGTCGTGAACATGTTGTCGCGGTACTTGTCCCAGTGGCCCGTGGCCTCCCACAGCGAGCGGTCGATGATCTGCGGACCCTTGACCTCCAGGTAGCCGTTGTCGCGGTACACGCGGCGCATGTACTGCTCCACCTCCTGCCACACGGTCCAGCCCTTGGGGTGCCAGAACACCACGCCCGGCGCGTGGTCGTCGATGTGGAACAGGTCCAGCTCGCGGCCCAAGCGGCGGTGGTCGCGCTTCTCGGCCTCTTCCAGGCGGTGCAGGTACTGCTGCAGGTCGTCCTTGCTGGCCCAGGCCGTGCCGTAGATGCGCTGCAGCATCTCGTTGCGGTGGTCGCCGCGCCAGTAGGCGCCAGCCACCTTCATGAGCTTGAAGTGCTTGAGCTTGCCCGTGGAAGGCACGTGCGGGCCGCGGCAGAGGTCCTCGAAGTTGCCTTCGCGGTACAGCGAAACGTCCTGGTCCTGCGGGATGCTGGAGATGATCTCGGCCTTGTAGTCCTCGCCCAGGCCCTTGAAGTAGGCGACGGCCTCGTCGCGCGGCAGCACGCGGCGCTCGACCTTCTCGTCCTTCTTGGCCAGCTCGCCCATGCGCTTTTCAATGGCGGCCAGATCGTCCGGCGTGAACGGGCGCTTGTACGAGAAGTCGTAATAAAAGCCGTTTTCGATGACCGGGCCGATGGTGACCTGCGCTTCCGGGAACAGCTCCTTGACCGCGTAAGCCAGCAAGTGGGCCGTGGAGTGGCGGATGAGCTCCAGCCCGTCGGCGTCCTTGTCCGTGACGATGGCCAGCGGCGTGTCCTGCTCGATGCGGTAGCTCAGGTCCACGAGCTTGGCTTCCTTGCCGTGGCCGATGCGCCCGCCCAGCGCCGCCTTGGCCAGGCCGGGGCCGATGGAGGCAGCCACTTCGCCAATGGTGACGGGGGCAGGAAACTCGCGGCGCGAACCGTCGGGCAACTGGATGGCGATCATCGAAGGGACTCCGGAAATGAAAAAGCGCGGTGGGCAACCACCGCGCTTGAGATACGAAAAGGCAAAGGACAGACGCGCGGCAGCGAGCTACGAAACCTCGGTGAAGGTGGTAGTTCGCGGTGTCATAACCAGTGCTGCCTTTCTCGCTCTTGCTGAATTCGTCGGGGAAGACCCGGATTCTAAATCAGGCCGTCCAGCCCCTGTTCGAGCAGAGTCGCTGTTTCCAGGCCTGGACCGCGCCTCAATACCTATAAAGCTGCCCATCCTGCAGCCGCACGCGGTCGCCCACGCGCAAGTCGCCCAGCTCGGCATAGTCAAAAGCGCGCGCGCTGCCGTTGTCGAACTGCACGGAGACGCGGATCGCCCCGTTGCTGCTTTGCCCGCGCTCGATCTGGTTGCCGATCAGCGCCCCGCCCACGGCGCCCAGCACCGTGCCCACGTTGCGCGCCGAGGAGCTGCCGCCGAACTGGCGCCCAACCACCGCGCCGACCACGCCCCCCAGCACGGCACCGCCGCCGCTGGGCTCGGCACCCACGCGTTCTATGCGCGTGACCTGCCCGTACTGCACGTAGGACGGCTGCGGCTGCGGCTGCGCGGGCTGCGGCGTGCCCCAGCCATAGCCCGGCTGCTGCTGCGGCGGATACGCCACCGGCGGCCGACCCACGGGCTGCTGCGCGCAACCGGCCAGTACCGCCACGGCCAGCGCCACCCCCACGCACTTCTTCGTTTGCATCTCTTGCCAACTCCACGCGCCGGGATCGGCGCGCCTGAGCCAGCAACGCGCCAGCCCCGCGGGCGGTTGAAGCGCAATCTGCAACGGGTTGTTCCGGGGCAGGCGGACGGGCGCACGATGGCGCCACCCTGCCCGGCCGCGCCCATGCAGCGGCCGGCAGGCGGGCTCGATCAGCGCTTGGCGATCACGCCGCAGGCGATGCGCGGGCCGGAGTTGCCCGCGGGCTGCGAGCGGTAGTCGTCCGGGTTGGCGTGCAGCACGACGCCGCGGCCCACCACGTCGTTGGCACCGCCCACCGACACGCCCTGCAACATGATGCGCACGTCCACGTTGCCGCTGGCGTCGGTGCGCAGGTTGGGCATGTCGCCCGCGTGGTGCGGGGCGTCCTGGCCGCCGTGGGGCTGGTTGCCGGGGTTGTAGTGGCCGCCGGCGCTGGTGAAGTCCGGCGCCGAGCAGTCGCCCTTCTCGTGCACGTGGAAGCCGTACTCGGCATTGGGTTTCAGGCCGAAGAGCCGCGCATGCGCCATCACGTGGCCGCCCATGTCATGGAACATGACCGAGCCCGACACCGTCTGCCCCGTCGCGGGCGTGAGCGGGGCCATGGCCGAAGGCATGTTCATCATGCCGCCGTGGCCCATGCCCTCGCCCGGCCCGCCGTGGCCTTGGCTGGCGCAACCCGCCAGCACCGCGGCCGCCACCGCCAGACCCGCCACCTTGCCCAAGCTCGAAACCTTCATGGTCCGCTCCATGTTGTCGTGGATGAGGCCGCAACGATAACGCCACGGCACCCGCGTTCAGCGCTTGCCTTGCAACTTGGCGAACGCCGCCGCCATCGCCCCTTGGGGCGCGGGAGCGCTGCCGCCGCCTGCGCGGCCGGCACGCTCCTGGCGACCGGCAGGGCGAAAAGCGTTCCCGCCCCCCGCATTACCGCCCGCGCCGCCGCGCGCCGCGCCCGCGTCGGTGCGCATGGACAGCGCGATGCGCCCGCGCGCCAGGTCCACCTCCACCACGCGCACCTTGACGATGTCGCCGGTCTTGACCACCTCGCGCGCGTCGGCCACGAACTTGTTGGCCAGCTGGCTCACGTGCACCAGGCCGTCCTGGTGCACGCCCAAGTCCACGAAGGCGCCGAACTGCGCCACGTTGCTCACCGTGCCCTCCAGCACCATGCCGGGCTGCAAGTCCTTGATGTCCTCCACGCCGTCGTTGAAGCGCGCCACCTTGAAGTCCGGCCGCGGGTCGCGCCCCGGCTTTTGCAGCTCGCCCAGGATGTCCTTGACGGTGATGGCGCCGAAGCGCTCATCGGCAAAGGCTTCCGGTTTGAGCTTGGCGATGACGTCAGAGTTGCCCATCAGGTCGCGGATGGGCCGGCCCGCCGCGGCGATGATTTTTTCCACCACCGGATAGGTCTCCGGGTGCACGCCGGACATGTCCAGCGGGTTGTCGCCGTCGCGGATGCGCAAGAAGCCCGCGGACAGCTCGAAGGTCTTGGGGCCCAGCCCCGTGACCTCCAGCAACTGGCGCCGGTTGCGGAAGGCGCCGTGCTGGTCGCGCCAGCGCACCACCGAGGCGGCCACGGTGGCGGACAGGCCCGACACCCGCGACAGCAGCGGGGCGGACGCCGTGTTGAGGTCCACGCCCACGCCGTTGACGCAGTCCTCTACCACCGCGTCCAGCGTGCGCGCGAGCTGGCCCTGGTTGACGTCGTGCTGGTACTGGCCCACGCCGATGCTCTTGGGGTCGATCTTCACCAGCTCGGCCAGCGGATCCTGCAGCCGCCGGGCGATGCTCACCGCGCCGCGCAGGCTCACGTCCAGCTCCGGCAGCTCCTTGCTCGCGAACTCGCTGGCGGAATAGACCGAGGCGCCCGCCTCGCTCACCACCACCTTCTCGATGCGCGCGTCGGGCGCGAGCTGCTGCAGCCGCTTGATCAGGTCGCCGGCGAGCTTGTCCGTCTCGCGGCTGGCCGTGCCGTTGCCAATGGCGATGAGGTTGACGCCGTGTGCGGCACACAAGCGCTGCAGCGTGTGCAGCGCACCGTCCCAGTCGCGCCGGGGCTCGTGCGGATAGACCGTGGCCGTGTCCAGCACCTTGCCCGTATCGCTCACCACCGCCACCTTCACGCCGGTGCGAATGCCCGGGTCCAGGCCCATGACCACGCGCTTGCCCGCGGGCGCGGCCAGCAGCAGGTCGCGCAGGTTCTCGGCAAACACCTTGATGGCCACGTCCTCGGCCTGCTCGCGCACGCGGCTGAAGAGGTCGCGCTCCAGGCTCAGGCTCAACTTGACCTTCCACGTCCAGGCGACCGTCTTGCGGATCAGCTCATCGGCCGGGCGCTTGCGGTGGCTCCAGCCCAGGTGGATGGCGATTTTTCCTTCGGCCAGCGAGGGCTGGCCGGGGACGAGTTCCTCGTCCAGCACCAGCCGCGCATCCAGGATTTCCTGTGCCCGCCCGCGGAATACGGCCAGCGCGCGGTGCGAGGGCATGGAGCGTATGGGCTCTTGGTGGTCGAAGTAGTCGCGGTACTTGGCGACCTCGGGGTTGTTCTCGTCCTTGCCGTCCACGCGCTTGCTGCGAAGGGACCCCTCGCTCCACAACCACTCGCGCAGCGGCCCAACCAGCGTGGCGTCCTCGGCCCAGCGCTCGGAGAGCAGGTCGCGCACGCCGTCCAGCACGGCGAAGGCGTCGGCGAAGCCGGCGTCGGCGTTGAGGAAGGCGGGGGCCTCGGCCATCGGGTCCAGCGACGGATCGGCCAGCAGCTTGTCCGCCAAAGGTTCCAGCCCGGCTTCGCGAGCAATCAGGCCCTTGCTGCGGCGCTTGGGCTTGAAGGGCAGATACAGGTCTTCCAGCTCCTGCTTGGTGGGCACGGCCGCGATGGCCGCGCGCAGCTCCGGCGTGAGCTTGCCCTGCTCGTCGATGCTCTTGAGCACCGCGGCGCGGCGGTCTTCGAGCTCGCGCAGGTAGGACAACCGGGCTTCGAGCTCGCGCAATTGCACGTCGTCCAGGGCGCCGGTGACTTCCTTGCGGTAGCGGGCGATGAAGGGGACGGTGGCGCCGCCATCAAGCAGCTCCACGGCCGCCTGCACTTGAGCGGGACGAACCTTGAGCTCGTCCGCAATCTGCAACAGGATTTTTTCCAACTCGGATCGCTTCAGGGTCTGGGAAAGCGCGCGAGTGTGCCACGCCGCCCCTGGGTATTCCCGAGTGTGAAATGCATCACGACCTGGCAGCCGGCCAGGTTTCCGGCTTCCACAACTCGTTTCACCACCGGGGCAGCGGAAACGTCCCGCTCGCTCATGCGCGGCTAGTCTTGCGCTGCCCAAAGTTTGGGCGCCCCCGCCGGCACGATTCGTGCCAAGCCGCTCCCCATGAACCCTTATTGCAGCGCCGCATGGCGACGCCGATCAGACAGCTTTGCCTGTTGCACTGCCCCCTGCGGGCCGCGGGCCATGGAGCGCGGGCGGATGCAAAGAACAACAAGCCCCGCGCCGCTTACAGGCAGGCGCGGGGCGCATGACGCCGCCAGACGCGGCGCCTGGCGCGCACGCAACCTGTGGAGCTGCGCGTCTTCGTCAATTGGGCACCCAGGTGCTGAGTGAGACATGGAGTCACGCCACCCCGCCGCAATGAGCGTTGAAACGAACGCCGCGGCGACCGCCGCCACCGCACCGGCCATTCGCCGGCGCCCCATGGTTCCCCGCCGCTGGTTCGGTCCCGGCGCGGCGCTGCGCGCGCTGCTGCTGGGCCAGGGCGGCGGCGAGCGCGCGCAGCGCCGCGCGCCATCCGCCGATGCCGAACCCGCCTGGCGCGCCGCCGCGCGGCGCCGCCGCGGCGGACTGCTCACGGCCGTGGGCCTCTCGGCCGCGGCCGCCACGCTGGTGCTGGCGCAGCCGGCCGCGGCCGACGGGTTGGACTGGGTGGAAGCGGCGCACCTGCTGCTGTTCTTCCTGCTCTTCGGCTGGGTCAGCGCCGGCTGCTTCACGGCGCTGGCGGGCTACCTGAGCCTGCGCCGGGGCGACGCGTTCGCCCTGCGCGCCGACGAGCTGCTGGCCGACGGCCACGCCCACTCGTCCGGCGACGGCACCCGCGCCCGCGTCGCGCTGGCCATGCCCATCTGCAACGAGGACATGGACGCCGTCTTCGCCGGGCTGCGCGAGACGCTGGAGTCGCTGCGCGCCACGGGGCGCGACGCCGACTTCGACCTCTTCATCCTCTCCGACAGCAGCGACCCCGCGCTGCGCGCGGCCGAGCTGCGCGCCTGGCGCGAGCTGCGCGCCGTGATGGGCCCGGAGCTGGGCGAACGCATTTATTACCGCCACCGCCGCCGCCGCACCAAGCGCAAGGCCGGCAACGTGGCCGACTTCTGCCGCCGCTGGGGCGCGCTCTACCGCTACATGGTGGTGCTGGACGCCGACAGCGTGATGAGCGGCGAGTGCCTGGTGAAGATGCAGGCCCTCATGGAGCAGCACCCGCGCGTAGGCATCCTGCAGACGCAGCCCGTGGCCCGCGGCCACGACACGCTGCACGCCCGCGCGCAGCAGTTCCTGGGCCGCGTGGCGGCGCCGCTCTTCGGCGCAGGCCTGCGCTGCTGGCAGTTGGGCGAGTCCCACTACTGGGGCCACAACGCCATGCTGCGCATCGAGCCCTTCATGAAGCACTGCGCGCTGGCCCCGCTGCCGCGGCGCGGCGGCCTGGGCGGCGAGATCCTGTCGCACGACTTCGTGGAGGCCGCGCTCATGCGCCGCGCCGGCTACGAGGTGTGGCTGGTGGACCTGCCCGGCAGCTTCGAGCAACCCCCGGCGCACCTGCTGGACGAACTGCAGCGCGACCGCCGCTGGTGCCAGGGCAACCTGCAAAACGCGTGGCTGGTGGCCGAGCCGGGCTTTGCCGCCGTGCACCGCGCCATGTTCGTGAGCGGTGCCCTTTCCTACGTCGCCTCGCCGCTGTGGCTGGCCTTCATGGCGCTGGGCGTGCTCAGTGCCGACGACGGCGCCACGCACGTCTTTTCCGGCGCGCCGGTGCTGTGGGTGCTGACGCTGGCCATGCTGGCCGCGCCGCGGGTGTTGGGCGTGGCGCTGATCCTGCGCCGCGGCCAGGCCGCGGAGTTCGGCGGCGCGGCGAAACTGGTCGCCGGCTCGCTGCTGGAAGCCTTGCTGTCCGCGCTGCAGGCGCCCTTGCGCATGCTGGCGCACACGGTGTTCGTGCTGGGCGCGCTCACCGGGCTGAAGCTGGACTGGAAGTCCCCCTCGCGCGACGCCGTGGCACTGCGCTGGGGTGACGCGGCACGCCGCTTCGGCCCCTGGGCCCTGCCGGCCGCGGCGGTGGCCTATTTCGCACAGGTGCCGACGCTGGCGCCGGTGTGGCTGCCGCTGCTGCTGGCCGTGCCGCTGGCGGTGTGGACCAGCCGCCCGGAGGTGGGCGCCTGGCTGCGCCGCCGCGGCATCTGGCTCACGCCGGACGAGGCGCACCTGGCCGACGCGCCGGCCCCGGCCGCCACGCCGCAGCGCCGGCC